>NZ_JBEZEC010000003.1:0-637983 GCF_040648595.1 Micromonospora sp. NPDC049107 | reverse complement strand
CTGTATTTCTGACGTGTGCTCTTCCGCTCGCGACGGCGCGGGGGCGCGACCGGCCGGGCGCGGCGACAGTGGTCGGGGCCGACCGGCAGAATGCAGGCGGTACCCGCTCTTTGAGGGCGGATCGAGTCGAAGGCGGATCGAGATCGTGACCCAGTCTGTTCATCAGCGGATCGCCGACGAGCTCGGCGTGGCCGAGCGTCAGGTGCGGGCGGCCGTGGAGCTGCTCGACGGCGGCGCCACCGTGCCGTTCATCGCCCGCTACCGCAAGGAGGCCACCGGCCTGCTCGACGACACCCAGCTACGCACCCTGGAGGAGCGGCTGCGCTACCTGCGGGAGCTGGACGAGCGGCGGGCCGCCGTGCTGGAGTCGATCCGCGGCCAGGGCAAGCTGGACGAGGCGCTGGAAGCACAGATCATGGCCGCCGACTCGAAGTCGCGGCTGGAGGACATCTACCTGCCGTACAAGCCGAAGCGGCGGACCCGGGCGCAGATCGCCCGCGAGGCCGGCCTCGCGCCGCTGGCGGAGACGCTGCTGGCCGACCCGACCCAGGATCCGAAGGCCACCGCCGCCGGGTTCGTCGACGCCGAGAAGGGCGTCGCCGACGCCGCCGCCGCGCTGGAGGGCGCTCGGGCGATCCTCATCGAGACCTTCGCCGAGGACGCCGACCTGATCGGCACGCTGCGCGAGCAGATGTGGTCGCGGGGCCGCCTGGCCTCCCGGGTACGCGACGGTCAGGAGACGGCCGGCGCGAAGTTCGCCGACTACTTCGACTTCTCCGAGCCGTACCCGAAGCTGCCGTCGCACCGCATCCTGGCCATGTTCCGGGGCGAGAAGGAGGGCGTGCTCGACCTGACCATGGAGTCGGAGGAGGCCGGCGAGGCCGACGCCGTACCGACCGGTCCGACCCGGTACGAGGCGATGATCGCCGGCCGGTTCGGAGTGTCCGACGCCGGGCGCCCCGCGGACCGGTGGTTGACCGACACGGTCCGCTGGGCCTGGCGTACGCGCATCCTCATCCACCTCGGGGCCGACCTGCGGATGCGGCTGTGGCAGGCCGCCGAGGAGGAGGCCGTACGGGTCTTCGCCACCAACCTGCGTGACCTGCTGCTCGCCGCGCCGGCCGGCACCCGGCCGACGATGGGCCTGGATCCGGGCCTGCGAACCGGCGTGAAGGTGGCCGTGGTCGACGCCACCGGCAAGGTCCTCGCCACCGACACGATCTATCCGCACGAGCCACGCCGGCAGTGGGACGCGTCGATCGAGACCCTGGCCCGGCTGGCCGGCGCGCACGACGTGGAGCTGATCGCGATCGGCAACGGCACCGCCTCGCGCGAGACCGACAAGCTGGCCGGTGACCTGATCAAGCGCCACCCGCAGCTCAACCTGACCAAGGTCATGGTTTCCGAGGCCGGCGCGTCGGTCTACTCCGCCTCCGCGTACGCCGCGCAGGAGCTGCCCGGAATGGACGTGTCGCTGCGCGGCGCGGTCTCCATCGCCCGTCGTCTCCAGGACCCGCTCGCCGAGCTGGTCAAGATCGACCCTCGCTCGATCGGGGTCGGCCAGTATCAGCACGACCTGTCCGAGGTGAAGCTCTCCCGGTCGCTGGACGCCGTCGTGGAGGACTGCGTGAACGCGGTCGGGGTGGACGTCAACACCGCGTCCGCGCCCCTGCTGACCCGGGTCTCCGGGATCGGGGCCGGGCTGGCCGAGAACATCGTGCTGCACCGGGACGCCAACGGGCCGTTCCGGTCGCGGACCGAGCTGAAGAAGGTCGCCCGGCTCGGGCCGAAGGCGTTCGAGCAGTGCGCCGGCTTCCTGCGGATCCCCGGCGGGGACGACCCGCTGGACTCGTCGAGCGTGCACCCCGAGGCGTACCCGGTGGTGCGGCGGATCCTCGCCAGCACCGGGCAGGACCTGCGCGCCGTGATCGGCCGAAGCGCGATCCTGCGCGGGCTGCGGGCCACCGACTTCGTCGACGACCGGTTCGGCCTGCCCACCGTCACCGACATCCTCGCCGAGCTGGAGAAGCCGGGCCGTGACCCCCGGCCGGAGTTCCGCACCGCCACCTTCGTCGAGGGCGTGGAGAAGATCGGCGACCTGACGCCGGGCATGGTGCTGGAGGGCGTGGTCACCAACGTGGCCGCCTTCGGCGCGTTCGTGGACGTCGGGGTGCACCAGGACGGCCTGGTGCACGTCTCGGCGATGTCCCGGACGTTCGTGAAGGACCCCCGTGAGGTGGTGAAGTCCGGCGACGTGGTCAAGGTCAGGGTGCTCGACGTGGACGTACCCCGAAAGCGCATCTCGCTGACCCTGCGGCTGGAGGATGAGCCGGCCGCCGGTGGTCGGACGAGTCAGGAGGGGCGTGGCGGCCCGGCGCAGCGCGGACCGCAGGGCGGTCGCGACGGCCAGGGCGGTCGCGGTGCCGGACAGCAGGGTCGCGGCGGGCAGGACAGTCGCGGCGGGCAGGGCAGTCGTGGCGGGCAGGACAGTCGCGGCGGGCAGGACAGTCGCGGCGGCGGGCAGGGTGGTCGCGAAGGCCAGGGCAGTCGTGGTGGCGGGCAGGGTGGTCGCGGCGGGCAGCAGCGGCAGGGCGCACCGGCGCCGGCCAACGACGCGATGGCCGAAGCCCTACGCCGCGCCGGCCTGGCCTAACCCGTTCACCACCTCGACCCCGCGCGGCCCCGTCGATCATGGAGTTGTGGTGGGTGACAAACCGCCCGCATAACGCCAAGCCAGGCACCACAACTCCATGATCGACCGGGCCTGGCCGCGATCTTGCACTTTCTGCGCCGGCATAGCCGGCATTCCGCCTATTCCGACGACCGAAACTGCAAGATCGACGCAGGCGGAGGCGGGGCGAGGGCGGGGCGGGGCGAGGCGGGGCGAGCGCGGGGCTACAGCAGGCGATCAACGCGCTGCCGTACTACGTCTAGACCAACGTGGTGATGGCCGCGATCGCCCGGGGCACCCTGCGGGCCGCTCGACTGAGCCCCGTGCGTACCGTCGGCGTCGTGAATGAGCCGGACGGCCGGACGTGGCGGGAGCAGCAGCGGCAGGCGGTGCGCGCGCATGCCGACGCGGACGCGCGGCGGCGGGCCGCCGAGCAGGCCGAGGCGGCGAAGCTGGTGGCCTGGTTCGTGGCCGAGGCGACCCGGCGGGGGCTGCGCACCACCCGGCTGGTCGCCCGGGGTTACGACGGGCGCGGGCGCTACCGGACCAGGCTGACCGGCTGGTACGTCGACCGGGCCGAGACCCGGGCGGTGGATGTGGCCGGCCGGTTCCACCTGCTGACCGTGCCCGGAGGTCTGCGGGCCCGGCTGTTCGGCGCCGACCCGGAACCCAGCCCGGCACCGTTGGTGGTCGGGTCCGGTGGACGAGACGGCGAGTCGATCCCGTTGCGGACGCTGCTCACCCGGTTGCTGGACGACGGGACCGGCGAGCCAGACCCCACCACCAGGCCTGCTGCACCACGAGGGTGAGCAGGCCGGCCAGGACGATCGCACTCAGGTTGATGACCAGTTGGAGTGCCGAGCCGCCCGCTTCGTCCCATACTCCGTAGGCGGCAGCCACCGCCACGTTCGCCGCTGCCGGGACCGTCGTCACCGAGATCAGCACCCCGACCAGGCTGCCTGACTTCTTCGACGTCAACGAGAGCATCCCGGCCACGCCGGCGAGGAGACCGACCACCCAGGACAGCGCGTCCGGCCGCCAGATGAAATCGGTGAGTGGGCGTTCGGCGAGCAGCATCTCCCGACTGACCAGGCCGGCGGCGGTCAGCGCCCAGGTGCTCAGCACGGTCGCCACCATAGCCGCCACGAAGCCGACCACGAGAGCCTGCACCGAGCGGCCGATCACCCCGAGCCGGCGGCGCAGCAACGCCACGCACAGCGCGGCGAGGGGGCCGAACTCCGGACCGACGACCATCGCCCCGACGATGAGAATCGGCTGGTCCAGCAGCACCCCGATGCCGGCGATCATGGTGGCCACCACGATCAGTACGAGGTACGTGCCGGACAGTTCCGTCTGCTCACCGGTCTTCGCGGCAATCTCGTCCCAGACCACCGCGTCCGCGCCACTGCCCGGCGCCCGGTCCGCCGCCCGGTCGGCCGCCGCGGAGATGGTCAGCTCGATGTCCTCGGCCGCGATGCCGCCGCTGGTGTCCACGCCGAGTCGCCGCAACTCCCGCAGCACACGGTCCGCGCTCTCCCGCACCACGTCGCAGAGGATGAGATCACCACGCGGTTGCCGGGCGGCACCCGGCAGCACGGCGAGGTGAGTCACTCCTGCCTCTGCGGAGAGCAGGTCGACGACATCCGTCGTCCTGCTCTCCGGGGTGATCACCCTCAGGTGCAGCACGCGCCATCCCCTCGCCGGTCCGGTCGGTGCTTCCCTCGCCCGACCGGCCGTCGCGACTCTACAGCTCGCCCCGTCGAGGCCGGGAGCTGCACAAGGCCGAGGCCACAACGGGAGCCTCGGCCTGGTCGGAGACCGCGATCGACTCACCCCGCTCGGACGGTGGCCGCGCGCGCCACCAGTCTGGACGAGCCGCCCACTTTGAAACGTGCTGCAGCGGGTCAGCGCCGTCGGTGGCTCTCCACCGCCTCACCCAGCGCCTGCTCGACCCGCTCGGCGCCGGCGGCGACGGAGAAGACCCGGTCGTAGTGCGCCCGGCCGGCCTGACCGAGCAGCTCGAGCTTCTCCCGGCCCAGGTCGCAGAGTTCCCGTAGCGCGTCGGCGATCGAGTCGGGGTCACCGGGTCGGGCGGTGATACCCGCGCCGCTGTCGTGCGCGACGGCTGCGGCGTCCCCCTGCGCGGCGACCAGCAGGGCCCGCCCGGCAGCGAGGGTGGCCTGCACCTTGCTGGGCATCGTGTACGCCGACATGCCGCCGGGTCGCAGGCTCACGTAGTGTGCGTCACCGGTGGCCATCAACGCGGGCATCCGCTCCCGGGGCAGCCGCCCCAGGAACCGCACGTGTGTCGCGTTCAGCTCTTCGGCCCGACGGCGCAGCCGCTCCTCGGTGGTGCCGGAGCCGGCGATCAGGCAGACCAGTCGCGGGTCGTTGATCCGGGCGCAGGCGTCGATGAGCGAGTCGAGCCCCTGCGCCTCACCGAGCGTGCCGGCGTACACCAGCACCACCTGGTCCTCGCGGAGCCCGAACTCGGCGCGCAGGTCCGCGACGCCCGTCCTCGGCGTCTCGTCGGCCCACACCGGAATGTGGACGAGCTTCTCCCGGGGTACGCCTCGGCTGGCGAGCAGGTCGGCGGCGCTGGGCGAGACGTACGCGACCCGGCCGGCGCTGCGGTACATCCCACCGCACCAGCCGCTCATCCCCCGCTCGATCATCCGGGACACCCGATCGGTGCCGATGAAGCCGCTGGCCACCGCGCTGTCGGGCCACAGGTCCAGCACGTGCAGCAGCACCGGCACCCGCTGGACGTACCGGGTGAACCACATCGGCAGGGCGACGCTGATCGGCGAGTTGCCGACCCAGAGGGCGTCCACGCCGCGCAGCGCCGACGTGCCGGACACCAGCGCCGAGGCGGCGAAGGAGCCGTAGTTCGCCAGCCGGCGCAGCGCGGAGCGGTCATGGCTGGGATAGAGGGCCACCCGGCGGATCCGGGTCGTCCCGTCGACCTCGTCGAGCCGACGGGTCACCCGAAAGCCGGGCGCCAACTCGCCGGTCGGGTAATTGGGGAACCCGGTGAGGACCTGGACCTCGTGTCCTCGGCGGACGAGAGCCCGAGCGAGCATCCCGGGGAGCGCCGCCGCGCCCGGCTCCGGGTCGAACCACTGGCTGAGCATGCCGATCCGCATGGGCTTCACCGCGCTGCCGAGCCGGCGACCGGACGGGCGGGCTGCTCGCCGTCGGCCTGCCACAGTGTTGCCAGCGAATCACCGAGGTCGTGTGCGGGCGTCCACCCGAGCACCCGGTTCGCGCGCTCGATGTCGGCGCACATCCACGGCACGGCGGCTGAGCGATCGGCGTCCGGCGCGAAGCTGCCGTCCCGGATGTCACCGGTGAAGCCCGACACCTCCGCCAACAACCGGACGACGTCGCGCGTCGCCACCGCCCTACCGCTGCCCACGTTGAAGACCCGGGCGGGCCCCGGGCGGCAGCTCGCCGCGGCGAGGACCGCCGAGGCGACGTCCCGGACGTCGACGAAGTCCCGGTACGTGTCGTGCAGGCCCACGGCGATGTCCTCCGATCCGGTAGCGACCGCCGACCTCACCATCGCGGTCACCCGAGTGAGCACGTTGCCCGCCGGCATCCCGGGCCCGACCGGGTTGAAGATGCGCAACACCATCGTGTCGAGTCGACCCGCCCCGCCGGCCAGCTCCGCCAACCGCGTGGCGGCCAGGTGGCTGAGCCCGTACTCGCTGACGGGCGTGCCCTGGTACTCCTCAGTGACGGCGAGGCCGTGCGGCACGGTGCCGTACTCGGCGGCCGAGCCGATCCGGATCAGGCGGGCCCCGGGGGCGGCGGCGGCCACCGCTTCGATCAGCTTCGCGGTCGCCACCACGTGCGCCTGCACGAAGTCGTGGCCGGAGCCGACGATCCGTCCGGCCGCCGTCACCACCGTGTCCGGTCGCTCCCGGGCGATGAGCGCGGTCAGGTCGCGCAGCTCGACCCGGACCAGGTCACACTCGGCGCGGGTGATCGACCGGACGGTGGCGTGGGCGGCCAGCGCCGTCCGGATGTGCCGGCCGAGGAATCCACCGGCCCCCAGGAGCAGGACCCGGTTCATCGCCGGTGGGCGGAGTCGTGGTCGACGGTCGCCTGCGCGGGTGGGTTACCGGTGAACTCGTGCCAGGTGGCCGCGCCCGGCGCGGAGATGCCCTGGCGACTGAGCACCACCCAGATCGTGGCCAGGACGATCCGCAGATCCAGCAGGAAGGAGCGGCGGTCGACGTACTCGACGTCGTAGGTGAACTTCGCGTCCCAGTCCAGCGCGTTGCGGCCACGCACCTGGGCCAGCCCGGTGATGCCCGGTCGCACGTCGTGTCGTCGGGCCTGTTCCGGGTTGTAGAGGCTGAGGTAGCGCACGAGGTGCGGGCGGGGACCGACCACGCTCATCTCGCCCCGCAGCACGTTCCAGAACTCCGGCAGCTCGTCGAGGCTGCTGGCCCGCAGCCAGCGGCCCACCCGGGTCAGCCGATCCGCGTCGCTCACCAGCCCTCGATCCGGATCGGGGTGGCGCATGGTCCGGAACTTGACCACCTCGAACAGTTCGCCGTGCAACCCCGGGCGGGTGTGCCGGAACAGCACCGGCCGCCCGTGCGCCACCAGCACCACCAGGGCCACCACGGCCAGTACGGGGGCGCCGAGCGACAGGAGGAGGAGAGCGCCGATGACGTCGAGAAGCCGCTTCCAGCGATCGTACGGTCGGCGCGTCGTGGTGCCGTCCCGAGGTGTCTCCCGACCGGTCGTCGGGCCGGAGGTGCCGGCGCGCGTATGTGCCGCATGGAGAGCAACTTTTGCCATGGACAACGCATACCACCATTTCGAGCACCACTTCCGACTTTCACGATAGGGCGCTCCGGCGCGTCGACAATGGAGCGCGGCGACCACTTCGGCGCGCCGAGCCCTGCTCGCGTATTTGTCCGCTCCATTAGAGGTGAACGCGACTCGAATTGCTTTTGGCGGAAGCGGTCACGACACCTCCAAGGCCAGCGTAGGGTCGCGTTCGACGAGAATCCGAATCCCGAGGATGACCTTCGGGAAACAGGCAGGAGAAGATGTGGTTTCCTCGCTTTCGGACCGGCGATTCCTGATCACCGGTGGCACGGGATCCTTCGGCCAGACGATGGTCTCCCGACTGCTCGACGCCGGGGCCGCCGAGGTGCGCGTACTCAGCCGGGACGAGTCGAAGCAGGACGCGATGCGGCACCGCCTCGGCGACGACCGGGTCCGCTACTACGTCGGCGACGTCCGCGACTACGACAGTGTGCTCAAGGCCGCGCGGGGAATGGAGTTCGTCTTTCACGCCGCGGCTCTGAAGCAGGTCCCCTCGTGCGAGTTCTTCCCACTGGAGGCCGTGCGCACCAATGTGCTCGGCAGCGCGAACGTGGTGGACGCCTGCGAACGCGTCGGCGTCGAGGCGCTGGTGCTGTTGAGCACCGACAAGGCCGTCTATCCGGTAAACGCGATGGGCATGACCAAAGCGCTGATGGAGAAGGTCGCGCAGGCGCACTCCCGCAACAATCCGGAAGCGCGTACCCGGGTCTGCTGCGTGCGCTACGGCAACGTCATGTACTCGCGCGGATCGGTGATCCCGCTGTTCATCGACCAGATCCTGCGCGGCGGCCTACCGACGGTCACCGAGCCGTCGATGACCCGGTTCCTGATGTCCCTGCCGCAGTCGGTCGACCTGGTGGAGCACGCCTTCCGGTACGGCCAGCCAGGCGACGTCTTCATCCGCAAGGCCGACGCCTGCACCATCGGCGACCTGGCCACCGCGCTGTGCAACCTGTTCCGCGTCCCGGCGAAGTTCAACGTGCTCGGCATCCGGCACGGGGAGAAGCTGTACGAGACGCTGGCCAGCCGCGAGGAACTCGCCCACGTCGAGGATCTCGGCGAGTTCCTTCGGGTGCCGGTGGACAGTCGTGACCTCAACTACTCCCTCTACTTCGAGGAGGGCGACGTCGAGAGCGGCAACATGGCCGACTTCCACTCGCACAACGCCCGGCGGTTGTCCGTACCGGAGATCGAGGCGCTGCTGCTGACGCTGCCCGAGGTACGGGCGCAGGTCGAGGCCGCGGCGGCGGCGGTCGTAACGGCATGAGCACCGGCACCGGTGGCCGGCGACCGGAGTTCGTCCCCCGCCGACGCAGCGGCCCCGGCGCGGACGAGCCGCGCCCGACGCGACGGGTCCTCGTCGTCGGCGTCACCGGCATGCTCGGCCACGCTGTCCTGCGGGAGCTGAGCGACGACGCGGACCTCGACGTCCACGGCGTCGCCCGGAGCATCGAGGACCGCGCGGGGTGGTACCCGCCGCGTCTGCTCGACCGGATCACCCCGGCCGTCGACGCGACCCGCTTCGACGAGGTCCGGCAGATCGTCGACGACCTGCGGCCGGACGTCGTCGTGAACTGCGTGGGTGTGATCAAGCAACGGCCGGACGTGCAGGACGCGGTGCAGACGGTCACCCTCAACGCGCTCTTCCCCCATCTGCTCGCCGAGGCCTGCGGGCCCCTCGGCAGTCGCCTGATCCACGTCAGCACCGACTGTGTCTTCTCCGGCCGGCGGGGTGGCTACGTCGAGGACGACCTGCCGGACCCGCCGGACCTGTACGGGCGGTCGAAGCTGCTGGGTGAGGCGCGCGGGGTCTCCGCGCTCACGCTCCGCACCTCGATCATCGGGCACGAGCTGGACACGAACCGCTCCCTCGTGGACTGGTTCCTCTCCCAGCGAGGCCAGGTACGCGGTTTCACGAGGGCCATCTACAGCGGCGTGACGACCGTCGAGTTCGCCCGACTGCTCCGGACGGTGATCCTGCCCCGGACGGAGCTGGCCGGGCTCTACCACGTCGCCGCCGAGCCGATCTCCAAGTACGACCTGCTCCGCCTGGTCGCCGAGGTCTACGGGTGGCCCGGTGACATCGTCCCGGACGACGAGTTCACCTGCGACCGGTCGATGAACGCGGACGCCCTCGCCAAGGCCACCGGGTACCGACCGCCGCACTGGCCGGACATGATCCGGGCGATGCACGCCGCCAGGGCCCGCTGGGCTGCCGAAACGGCCCAACCGGGCCTACAGGACCTGCCTCGCTGAGGGCGGTCCACCCAACGACCGCGGGCAACGCCGGCGGCCGGACTTCAAAGGACATCACGTGGGAAACCGGATGGGCCAACTGGGCCTGCTCGTCGTCGCGACGTGTCTGGTGGTGGTCACCACCGTCGCCGCCATCACCGCCCCGCTTGTCGCGACCGGGTTGGTCGCGCTGGTGCTGCTGCTCGCCTTCAGCCGGCGGGTCGACGGCTGGCGGTGGATGGTGACCCTGACCATGGGGCTACTGGTATGCGCCTCGTCCAACGTGCCGGCGCTCGTCGACGCCAGCTTCTACCCTCGGTACGCGGCGGTCAGCGGCCTGGTCCTCTGGGGCCTCTGCCTCCCGGTCCGGACGCCGGCCCGCAGCGATGCCTGGACCAGCGTGTTCGTCGGCGCGCTCTGGGCGATGGCCGGTCTCGCCACGGTGAGCTTCGCCTGGTCGGTGGTTCCGATGGAGACCCTCCAGCGGGGCGTCGCGCTGCTGCTCCTGGCCGCCCTGGTGCACGTACTCGTCCGGCGTCGATGGCCCGATCGTGCGGTCATGATGGCCGACCTGCGCGTGGTCTACCTGGTCCTCACCGCGTCCATCGTGGTCAGCCTCGGCATCGGGTTCGTCGACGGCACGCTCGTCGCGGCGACCTCCAGCGTCGCCCGGTTCCAGGGCCTCTACAACAACCCGAACATGCTCGGCATCGTCTGCGCCCTGACGATCCCGCTGGGCTGGGCCGTCCACCGGCAGTCCCGGCGGCCCGTCACGCTCCTCGGCCTGGCGCCGGCCGCCGTCAGCCTCCTGTTGTCCCAGTCGCGTACCGCGCTGATCGCCGTGCTCGTCGGCGCGCTCTGGCTCGTGGTGCGCCACGGTCTCGGCCGGGTGGTCCGGCTGGCCGCCGGGGCGACCGCCCTGCTGCTGGTGGCATACCTGCTCAACCTGCTGCCCACCATCTTCGCCGCACCCTGGATGCGCCAGTTCGTCATGCGCTTCACCGACCCCACCGGCGGCGACCTGTCCAACGGGCGAACCCAGATGTGGCAGACGACCATCGACCTGTGGTGGCAGAACCGGCCCACGCTGGGCTTCGGGTACGCATCGCGGAATCACCTGTTCGAGCTGGCCAGCGCCGACGAGTTCTTCGGGACCGCCGGCGTCAGCGTGGTGCACAACAGCTACCTCCAGCTGCTGCTGGAGTTGGGGCTCGTCGCGGTGCCACCGCTGGTGGTGTTGCTGGTGGCCGCCGGGCGGGTCGCGGTGCGGGCCCCGGTGCGGCGGGCCGACGCGGGGCTGGTCTGGCTCGTCGTCACCGGCCTGCTGATCCAGGTCACCGAGTCGGCCATGTTCGGCACGGGCCAGACCTATCCGTACGTGTTCTGGACCGTGGTCGCCGCCGCGCTGCTGCACCTGCCGAAGGATCGGGCCCCCGCCGGCCGGGACGCCGCTCAGGCCAACCCGCCCCACGCGGAGGCGCGCCGGCAACGGGCCGGCATGTTCGACGACGCCACACCGCGCCGACCCATCGTCCTGCTGCGCTGAGTGCCCGCCGGCAGCGCCGACGGCCGCCCCGGGATGCCCTGGCGCGTGCCTTCGGCGGGCGGGCGTCGCCTCAGTCGCCCCGGCCCGCCGTCACGAAGGCGCTGACCCGGTCCCGCCAGGAACGGTGGTCGAACGACTCCCGGGCCCGCGAACGGGCAGCTCCGCTCATCGCCGTCCACTCCTCGTCGCGCAGCCGCAACGCCCGCTCGATGGCCACCCGGACGTCGTCCGGGCCGTTGCCGTCGAGCACCAGACCCTCGATCCCGTCGTGGACGTAGGCGGCCAGGTCACTCGTGTGGTTGAGCAGCACCGGGCACCCGGCGGCGAGGCTCTCCGGCACCTTGGACGGAAACCCGTTGGCCGCGTACCCGCCGGTGGGGCGGACCAGCATCGAGAAGTGCGACTCCGACAGGAGGGTCAGCACGGTCTCGCGCGGAACGCGGCCGAGGAACCGCACGTCGGCCGAGACGGCGTCCAGCACCGTCAGGTCCAGGTCGGAGTGGGCGGCGGCGTCCCGCGCGCTCACCCCGGCGATCGTAAGGCTGACCCGCCGCTGCTGCTCCGGAGTGAGCCGGCTGAGCCCCCGCAGGATCACGTCGAGCATGTCCTTACGCCCGGGCGTGCCGGCGTAGAGCAGGCGCAGGCCCGCGCTGATCGGGGGTGGTTGCGGCGCCCGGAACTCGTCGCAGTCCACCTGCGGCGGCACCACCAGCACGTCCAGGCCGTGGCCCGTCAGGTAGTCGGCCAGCGTGGTGGAGACCGCCGTGGCCCGATCCACGAGCCGGGTCGCCAGGAACGTCGACCAGCGGTGCCGGACGAAGTACGGGGTGAGCCAGCCGCGGCGGAACTGCCGTCGGTCGTGGCGCTCGCTGGCGTCCACCACCACCGGGCAGCGCAGCACGAGGCGCAGGGTCGCCCAGTTGCCGAGGGTCAGCAGGGCCATCGGCAACAGCACGACGCTCACGTCCCCGCGACCCACCCGCGCCCGGCGGACGGCCCGCAGGACCCGCAGCGGCCGGGCGAGCCGGGCCGACGCGCGGGTGAGGTGGTGTCGACCTCGGATCCGCAGAGTGACCAGGTCGATCCCGGCCGCGCCGAGCTGCCCGGCCGGGAAGGCCACCTCGCACGGCCAGTCGTTGACGACGAGCGTGCGCGCACCCTCGGGCGCGGCGCAACGGGCGAGTTGCAGCAGCCGGTTCGAGGTGGCGTCCCCGTACGGGAACGCGTACGCGCCCACCAGCAGTGGACGCGGCCGGGCGGTGCGGGCGGTCGACCCCGCCGCCGGTCGCGGCTGCCGGCCGAGCACCGTTGTCTGATCGTTCATCTCTCTCCCCGTGTCGAGAAGGCGGGCGGCTGGGGCCGCGCCGGGCGGCGCGACACCCACCGGCGGTAGATCGCCAGGTGGGTGGTGACCGCCGTGTCGATGGCGAAGACGCTGCGCGCGAACCGTTCCGCCGCCGTCGAGGCCGAGGTCTGCTCGGTGTACGTCGCCGCCACGCACACCGCGTGCGCCCACTGCCCCGGTGCCGCCTCGGTGTCGACGATGGTCACGCCGGGCAGATGCTCGTTGATGAAGCGCACCCCCGGCAGGTCGGCGGCCACCGTGCCGATGCCGAGGGCGACCGGCTCCAGCACGCCCCCGGGCAGGCCCTCCAGGCAGGACGGGTGGACGACCACGTCGGCCTGGCTCAACAGGCCGCCCACGTCGTCGCGCGGGCCCAACAGGTGCACCCGCTCGGCCAGACCGGCGGCGACCGCCGCCGCCCGGACGCGCTCGTCGTCGACGTCGTCGCCCGGCCCGACGAGGACCGCGTGGGCCCGCACTCCCCGGGCCCGCAACTCGGCGAGGATCGGCGGCAGGAGCCAGCGCCGCTTCTCCGGCGAGGCCCGGCCGACGCTGACGCAGACCAGATCGGCCGGGCGCGCGCCGATCAACTCGCGTAGGTCGTCCCGACTGGGGCGACGCAGCCGGTCCAGGTCAAGTCCGTTGAGCACCACCCGGCAGCGGGGATCGTCGTACCAGCGCGGGTCGTAGGCGACGGCGAGCGAGCTGGGCGAGACGCCCAGGATGTCGGTGGCGAAGACCCGCAGCAACCGTCTGAAGGCCCGGCGGTAGACACGTCGGCGTAGATCGCGATGCTGGTTGTCGTCGCCGCGGAAGTGGGCGACGCGGACGGGCACACCCCGGAGGGCGGCGAGCGCGAGCAGCACCCCGGAGAAGTTGGCGCAGTCGACGTGCACCACATCGGGGCGTAGCCGCCGCAGCAGTCCGAGGAAGCGGGCGGCGAAGCGGAAATCGAGCGGGATCGGGGTGACCGTGCCGCCGTGCCGGCGGACCACACCGGCCAGCGGGCCGGGCCCGATGTGGTCGCTGAGCGTCGCGAGGTGCACCTGGACGCCGGCGGCCCAGAGCCGGGGCAGCAGTTCGGCGGTACGCATCTCGGTGCCGCCGAAGTTCAGCTCGCCGACGACCCGCAGCACCCGGCACTCCCCGGTCACGTCGACGCTCCCCTGGTGACCGCCCGCCGGTACCCCACGAACACGGCCGGCCACATGGTGAGCACGTACGCGACACAGGCGGCCACCGGCAGGCCGGCGAGCCCGAACCGTCGCAGCGCCCAGACCTTGAGCGCGGTCGCCAACAGCAGGAACGCGGCCCAGCCGACGAACTGCGGCCGGAGCAACCCGATGCTGTTCTGTACCAGGATCAGCGGTGAGGTGACCGCGATCAGGAGGGACCAGCTCGCCAGCCCGACCAGGACCGCGACGGGGATCTCGGTGCGGTCGATGCCGCCCACCCACAGGTCGATCAGCCGGTGGCCGTAGCCGACCAGCACGACCCCGACCGCCCCCACGATTCCCCCGTAGAGCAGCACCATGCGGCGCGTGTTGCGACGCACCCAGGCAACCTCGCCCCGCGCCAGAGCCGCGCCGTTGACCGGCCAGACCGTCATACCGACCAGGCCGACGAAGATCGAGAGGACGCCGAACAGCTTCCCCACCACCGCGTAGTGCGCCGCCGTGGTGGCCCCGAGGACGTTCGCGACGAGCGGGCTGTCCACGTTCAGCGCGATCGCCGACATCGTGGTGAGCGCGAAGAACCGCAGACCCAGCCGGAGCAGGCCGACCGCGGTGGCCCGATGCACGTGCTTCGGGCCCGGCCGCCGTCCGCGATCCTGCGACCAGAAGTACGTCACGCAGTTGAGCAGGTTGGTCACCGGCACGGCCAGCACCGCGCAGGCGATGACCGCCAGTGGTCGCCACCCGGCGGCGATGGCGCCGAGCACGGCCGCCATGCCCAACAGCGCGCCGGCCGACTGCCAGATGTTGCTCTGCACCACCTGGCCACGGGCGTATTGCACCCGCTGGACCAGCGAGAGCGGAATGTTGACCGCGAAGGCGCCGAAGCAGAGCAGGACCAGCGCGGGCGCCTCCGCGGCGACGCCCGGGTCGGTGACGTTGAACAGCGCGGCCCAGGACACCACGGGTACGACAAGCACGAGGCCCGCGAGCAGCGCCAGCGCGACCACACCGAGGGTGGCGAACGCGCTGGAGACCTCCCGGGCCTGTTGCCGGGGGTCGTCGGCCAGGTGACTGAGCCGGGTGAGCAGCCCGTTGCCCAGTCCCAGATCGGCGAACCAGGCCATCCCGGTGAGGGCGGTGACCGCTATCCAGAGGCCGTACCGTTGGTCGCCGAGGAATCGGAAGCAGGCCGGGGTGATGACCAGCGGGGCGCCCAGGCCGATGCCCTTGGCCACCATCGCGGCGGCGATGCCCACCGTGACGGAGCGATCCCGATCCTTCGACGCCGCCGAGGGCCGCTCGCCGGGCGCGAGCGTGCTGCCGGTCGGTGGCGCGGCGGCCGGCACCCGGGCCAGCGGCTCCGGTACGGCCCGACTCGCTGCCCGGGTCACCGAGGCGCGGCGGCTACGGCACGCTCGGCGTCCAACCGACCGGCCATCCACTCGACCGTCGCCCGCAGGCCCTGGGCACGGGCGACAGGTGCGACGTTCGGAAAGAGCTGACGCAGCGCGGCGTTGTCGGCGAGGGAGTGCGCGACATCGCCGGTGCGTGGCGGCGCGTACTCGCGGACGATCGGCCGGCCGCACAACCACTCAAGCTCGTCGAGGACCTGCAACAGGCTGGCCCGCGCGCCAAAGGCGAGGTTCACCGGGTGCGGGTGGTGTACCCGGCGGCGGACGGCGTCCAGGATGACGTCGCAGACCGTACCGACGTAGGTGAAGTCACGCGACTGCGTCCCGTCGCCGTGCACCACCGCGGGTTCGTCGCGCAGCGCGGCGTGCACGAAGCGGGGGATGACGGCCGCGTACGCGTGGTCGTGTCGCTGCCCGGGGCCGAACACGTTGAAGAAGCGGAAAGCCACTGTCGGCAGCCCGAACGACGCCTGGTGGGCCAGGGCGTACGCCTCGGTGGCGAGCTTGCTGGCCGCGTACGGGCTCATCGGGCGGGTCCAGGTCAGCTCGGTCTTGGGCAGGGCCGGGTTCATGCCGTACACCGACGAGGAGGAGGCGACGATGACGTGCGCGACCCGGTGTCGTCGCGCCGCCTCCAACACCATGAGGGTGCCGGTGGCGTTCGCGTGGTGGGAGGCCAGCGGGTCACTCAGCGACCGGGGAACGCTGGGCAACGCGGCCAGGTGGACCACCGCGTCGCGGCCCGTCATCGCGGCGTCCAGGGCGGCCGGGTCCAGGATCGAGCCCTCGATCAGCTCGACGTGCAGACCGTCGAGGTTGGTCCGCAGTCCGACCGAGAGGTCGTCGAGGACGGTCACCCCGCCGATGGTGGGCTCGACCATCGCGGCGCGGGCCAGATTGGACCCGATGAAACCGGCTCCGCCGGTGATCAGAATGCGCATGAAAACCCCCGTTTACACCGATCACCTGTTCATCGAGTGAACACGGGACACGTGACGGCGACAGCGGGAAATTCACCCTGTCCGGGTGCTGACCGAAAACGGCCAGCCTCGCCGCGGCGGCGCACAGTGAAGTTCATCGTCATGCGTTCGCGGCGGAGGTGCCGACCATGTCCGAGTTGATCGTCTACCGATCCAACGCCCTGATGTCCGTCAGGTCTCGCTTCGACGGCACGCGGGACCTGGTGATGCCGGCCAACCTGGCGTACGCCGAGGCGATGGTCGGCATGTGGCACTCGGGTCTACCCCAGGTCACCCTGGTGCCCTCGACCGCGACCGACGCCCAGGTGTGGCCGGTGATGTCCGCCGTCGGAACGAAGATCCACGACACCGCCGACGACAACTGCCCGATCAACACCGGCTGGTCGTACGTCGGCGGCAACCACGGCTACAACGTCGGCAACCAGATCGCCGTCGCCAATCACGGCAAGACGACAGTCGACGTGGGCTCGCAGTGGACCGACGGGACGCGCACCTTCACCCTGCTGGCCATCACCAACGCGGACAGCCTGCTCTTCGGCAACCCGTACACGATCGTCGACGGCATCGCGCAGGGCGCCCGGGTCAAGCCGGCCGCGCCGCTCACCCACCTCTCGGGGGCGACCCACACGGCGACCGTGCCGATCACGGGTCTGACGCCCGACGTGCAGATCCGTCCGGCCACCCACTCCCACACGGTGACCGTCGAGCTCGACGGACGGCCGGTGCCGGACGGCCGGTTCACGGGGCAGGAGCTGACCATCCGGGAGTCCTACGTTATCCCGTCCTACCAGGGGATGATCGACACCGCTCGGGCGAACGTCGGCACGCCCATCGCCACGATCATGTCGCGGATCCCGTCCCTGTGCCGCATCTCGAACGTCTACCGCTGGTCGCAGGGGGGTCTGCTGGTCCGGCAGACGGTGGCCGCGTTGGAACGCTTCGCGCTGAACGCCGGGGTGACCCAGTGCGGTCCGTTGACCCCGGTGGCCGGCGGCACCCGCCGGCAGTTCATGCCGAACGTGGGCACGGCCGGCGGTCTGAACTGGTCGGTGTGGGCCAACATCGACACGCTCGCGGCCCTCACCGACTTCACTCCGGCGACCCTCACGAACCGGCTGATGCCGGCGAGCAGCATGACCCAGTGGGTGGTCAACAGCGGCCAGGTCCAGCAGTGGGGCATCGCCGTCGGTCTGCTGCCGGTCGCCGACGGCGTGCCGGAGATCCGGTCCCGGCACACCACGGCCAAGGGCTGGTTCATCACCTCCAGCCTGAAGAAGAACTACCCGCAGCTGGTGTGGGGTCGCACCCTCGACGCCGGCGAATCAGTGACCGGCACCGCCTACCGGCGCTACCTCGCGCCGCCCTCGGCGGCCACCGAGATCGTCGTGTCGGACTCCGCCAACGACTTCGTGATGATCGAACGGGTCGAGGCGGTCGCCCAGACCCAGATGGCGGCGCCGCAACTGTTCCACCGGTTGCTGGTCCCGGCGGGGCCGACGAATCTCACCGTGCCGGACCGGGTCGCGGTGGCCGGCATCTCGTACGCCATGGCGGTGCCCACCGGGTACGGCATGTGGCGTGCGGAGCCCGGCCCGGCGCAGGTGGGGCCACTGCCCGGGACGACCTGCCCGCGCGGCAGTTACTTCCTGGCCCTCGCCGGCCCGACCCAGAACGTGACCTACACCGGCGCCTACCAGTCGCTCCTGCTGCACCCGGTGTACCTGGCGGAGCCCACCCCGGTCGACCGGGTGTGCGTCGAGGTGACCGTCGCGGGATCGGGGGTGCTGCGGCACGGCGTGTACGCCCACGATCCGACCACCGGTCGTCCCGCCCTGCTCGGCCCGATCGCCGACTTCGGCAGCGTCGCCGTCACCTCCGTCGGGGTCCGGGAGTCGGTGCTGAGTGTCCCCGTGCTGCTGCCCGCCGGCTGGCACTGGTACGGGCATGTGTGGCAGACCAGCGGTGTCACCCCGCCCACGTTGCGGGCCAGCAGCACCGGCGCGGCCACCGGCCTCAATCTCGGCACGAGTTCGGCGGCGATGACCGGCGACCGGTTCGGTTACGAGGTGACCGGGACGACCGGTGCCCTGGGGGCCATCACCCTCGCCGGAGTGCACCAACTGCCGCCACCGCGGGTCGCCTACCGGCGTGCCTGAGCGGGCCGGCGGGACTCAGACCGTCGTCACCCCGTAGATCTTCTTCATCGCCTCGTGCTTCTCCGGGACGGGAAGGTGCCCGATGCCCAGCGACTTGGCCTGCAACCGTTCGAGGTACTCGTCGGTGGTCCGCAGCGGGCGTGCCGGGACACCGGCCGCCACCGTGTTGTCGGGGATGTCGCGCGTCACGATCGAACCTGCCCCGATGACGCACCGGTTTCCGATGGTGACACCGGCCAGGATCATCGACCGCATACCGATGTACACGTCGTCGCCGATCGTGATCGGCGCGGTCCAGTCCAGGTCGGGGTGGTCCTTGCGCAGGATCAGCGTGCCGCCGTCGTGGGTGACGAACTGCACCTCAGAGGTGATGTAGACGTTGTCTCCGATGGTGATCAGCCACGGCTCCGAGCCGAACATCGCCCGGCTGATCCCGTAGAACCGGACCCGTCCGTTCAGCTTCACCCCCAGGGACCGCGCGAAGGCCTCGGGATTCCGGGTGGCGGCCAGGTGGTCCGCGACTCGTCGGACCATCGTGCGAACGCGACTGGGCACCTGCTGTCCTCGCTCATCGGAGCCGGCCGGGGTGGCGGACGACGGACCCGCCCACGCGGACCCGCCACTGCAACGAACCAGCTCCGGCCGGGGTGACGCGGTCCCGGCCAGCCGCAGGGGCGCGGCCCGCCGGATCAGCCGCAGAACTGTCGGGCGTGGTCCAGCACGTTGGGTTCGCGGAGCTGCTGTCGCCAGAGTCGGTATCGCCGGCCCGCGATCTCCTTCGCCTCGGCGCGCTCCCCGGCGGACCGGTCAGCGAGCCGGTCGAGGGTCTCGCTCAGGCCCGCCGCCGACGCCGGCCGGACCACCGCTCCCCCACCGGCCGCGATCAGGTCGCTGAACGGCGTCGCGTCGGAGCAGACCACCGGGCAGCCGGATGCGAGGCTCTCCAGGATGACGTGCCCGTAATTCTCGCCAAGTGTCGGAAAGAGGAACGCGTCGTACCGGCTGAAGGTCGCCATCACCTCGTCCGCCGCCAGTTCCCCGAGGTAGCGGACCCGCACATGATCGGGCATCGCGTCGATGAGTCGCCGGCAGCACGCCCAGTACTGCTCGTCCTCCCGCGGACCGTAGATGTCGAACTCCAGCGGGCGGGTGGCGCCAGCGACCGCCTCCAACGCCCTGGTCAGGTTCTTCATCGGGGAGATCCGGCCGACGAACACCAGCCGCAACGGCCCGTCGTGCGCGACGGCTCGGGGTGCCGGCTGTTCCGGGATGGGGCACTCGTTGCCGTTAACCATGATCTGCGCCCATGGCATGTTCGCGCGGATCTGGTCCTCCTCCAGCCGACTGCAGGCCTGCCACCGCACGTCGAGCCGGCGCAGCAACGGGGCCCAGACCGCGAGGAAGAGCCGCTTCTTGCGGGCCTTGATGGCGAGCGCGCCGGGCGAGAGCTCGCCGCGCGGGGCCAGCATGATCGAGCGGACCCGCACCAGCCGCAGCGCCACCGCCAGGATCGGCAGCACCGAGAAGAGCGACCAGAGGCTGTTGACGTAGACCAGGTCGAGTGGGCGGGACCGGACGTGCCGCGCCAGTCGCACCCAGTGCCGCAGCGCGAACGCGCCGAGATAGAAAATGGCGCAGCGGTCGTCGCGGCGCACCAACCGGCCGGACAGGCCCGGGTACGGTGTGGACGAGCAGAGGTCCCGGTCCGCGGTGACCAGGGTGACGTCGAGGTCGTCCGGCAGGGTGTCGAGGATGAACCGCAGCGAGCGGATCGGCCCGCCGCCACGAAAGCCCGGCTCGAACACGCGGGCGGTGGCGAGCACCCGGTACCCCGTCGTGGTCGTGGATCGCGCCGTGTTCCTCGGCGTTCCGGTGCTGTCGGGCGCACGCGTCATTGCCAGCTCGTTCACCTTGGGCTCACCTTCCGAAATCCTGTTCCGGCGTCGGTGCGGGCACGTCTGCGCACCTGGAACGCGCGAGGATCGGCCAGGGCGCCGCCGCTCACCCCGTCACCATCGGCACCGGTAACCGGTTCAGATGACGGAGAGCGGCCAGCGTTCTCCGTAGCCGAGGGAGAGCCGCGGTTGACGACCGACGTAGTGATCGTAGGCACCGGCGGGATGGGCCGAGAGGTATATGGGGTAATTCGCCTTTTGAATACCGTTTCGGGCGCTAGGGCATCCTGGCGGGTGCTGGGCTTCGTCGACGACTACCCCACCGAGAGAAACGTCGAGTCGGTACACCGCCTCGGCGTCGCCTTTCTCGGTCCGACCCGTTGGCTGGCCGCCCAACCGGCCAGCACCCACGTGGTGCTCGGCGTCGGGCACCCCCGGCTGCGCCGCGAGACCGACCAGACCATCTCCCGGTACGGCCTGCCGGCGGCCACGGTGGTGCATCCGGCCGCGGAGATCGCCCCCGACTGCGTCCACCAGCAGGGACTGTTCGCCGCCGGTGGCGCCCGGGTCACCACGAACGTGCTGGTGGGGCGGCACGTGCACCTCAACCAGAACTGCACGGTCGGGCACGACACGGTGCTCGGCGACTACGTCTCGGTCAATCCGCTCGCCGCGGTTTCCGGGTACTGCCGGCTGGAGGACGGCGTGCTGGTGGGTACCACTGCCGCGATCCTGCCGAAGCTGACCGTCGGCCGGGACGCCACCGTGGGCGCCGGCGCCTGCGTGACCCGCGACGTACCGCCGGGCGTCGTCGTGACGGGTGTGCCGGCCCGACCGGTGGAGCGGTCAGCGGCGGATGCCCGCCCAGTCGTGATGGCGGCGCACGGTCGACAGGATGAAGTCGACGACCCGGCGTGACGTATCGGGGACCTGGTAGTCGAGCGGGCAGGCGACCGAGCCCTCGGCCACCTGCGCCACCACCACCCGGATGGCCTCGACGACCCCGTCCGGATCGAGGCCGGTCATCACGATCGCCCCGCTGTCCAGCGCCTCCGGCCGTTCGATGGACTCGCGAAGGGTCACCGCCGGGAATCCGAGAATCGCGGCCTCCTCGCTGACGGTGCCACTGTCCGAGAGGGCGCATCGGGCGTTGCGTTGCAGGGTCACGTAGTCGAAGAAGCCGAACGGCTCGTGGAACGCCACACCGTCGAGGTGCAGGCCGTCACCGGCGAGCGCCTCCAGCCGCTTGCGCGTACGCGGATGCGTGGAGACCAACAGCGGCAGCCGCCACTGGTCGCGGACCGCCCGCAGGCATTCCAGCAGTCGACGGAGTCGGTCCGGGTGGTCGACGTTCTCCTGCCGGTGCGCGCTGACGACGAAGTAGCCGCCTGGTTCGAGTTCGAGTTGGGCCAGCACGGTGGACCCCTCGATCTGCCGCCGGTAGTGGTCGAGCACCTCCCGCATGGGTGAGCCGGTGTGCAGGATGCGACGCGGGTGCAGCCCTTCGGCGAGCAGGTTGCGCCGGGCGTGCTCCGAGTAGACCAGATTGAAGTCGGCGATGTGGTCGACCATGCACCGGTTGGTCTCCTCCGGCACGTTCAGGTCGAAGCAGCGGTTGCCAGCCTCCATGTGGTACACCGGCACGTTCATCCGCCGGGCCATCAGCGCCGAGATCGCACTGTTGGTGTCGCCGAGCACCAGCAGGGCGTCCGGGCGTAGCTCGGTGATCGCCTTCTCCGTACCGACCAGGACGGCACCCAGGAGGCTGCCGAGAGACTGGGTGTCGGCCCGCAGGAAGACGTCCGGCGCGCGGACCCCCAGTTCGCTGAAGAAGACGTCGGAGAGCGAGGGATCCCAATTCTGCCCGGTGTGCACCAGGGTGTGGTCCACGGTCCGGTCGAGCGCGTCGATCACCCGGGCCAGCCGGATGATCTCCGGCCTGGTCCCGACGACGGTCATCACGCGGGTCACTTGACGCCTCCTGGTGGCAGTTGGACGGATTCGGCCCGCTGGGCGGGCAGTGGACAGGGCTCCCGATGCGCCGGGTCGTGGATCACCCGCCGGGCCTGATCGAGGACGCTTATCGGCGCCCTGCTCGCCCGCCACCGGCGATAGGCGGCGCCCGCCTCGATCCGGGCCGCGTGTCGCTGCTCCGGGGTGGCGGTCGCCACCTGCGTGACGAGGGCGCCCAGCGCGGCCGCGGTCAGCTCGGTCAGGACCAGTCCGCCGCCGTCGCGCAGCACTCCCGTCCACGGTGTCCGGTCGGAGCAGACCACCGGGCAGCTTGCGGAGAGGCTCTCGGCGATGGCGTTGCCGTAGTTCTCCCCGCGGGTCGGCATGACGAAGGCGTCGTAGCGGGAGAAGGTCGGACAGACCTGCTCGGGCGGCAGCTCACCCCGGTAGCCGACGGCGACCGAGTCGGGCAGCTCGGCCAGGCGCTCCCGGCACCGTCGCCAGTACGCCGGGTCCTCCACCGGGCCGTAGATGTCCAGCCGCACCGGCACCGGCACGAAGGCGAGCGCGGCAAGCACCAGGTCGAGGTTCTTCATGGGCGAGATCCGCCCGATGAAGACCAGCCGCGCGTGGTGGGTCGAGAGCATCTCGACCGGCTCCGTCTGCGGCTCAGGGCCACGACTGACCGCTACGACACCGATCCGCGCCCGGGGCAGCACCCGCTTGATGTCGTTGGCCTCGACCGGCGTGGTGGCGTGCCACAGCACCCGACGGTCGAGCAGCATCCACCGCCAGGCGGCCAGGAAGATCCGCTTACGCAATCGGTGCACCCGAAGCGCGGCCGCGCCGAACTCACCTCGGGGGGCGACCAGGATGCGGCCCGCCCGCAGCAACCCGAGCCGGGCCGCGGCCATGGGCAGGATGGAGAAGGTCGACCAGACGCTGTTGACGTACAGCAGGTCGAAGCGGTCGGCGCGCAGCGAGCGCCAGAGCGACCGCCACTGCTCCGGCCGACGCACACCGAGATAGAAGACGTTCGTCCGGCCGACCCGGACCCAACGCCCGGAGAGCCCCGGATAGGGGTCGCGGCATCCGAGGTCGCGGTCGCGGGTCAACATCGACGTCTCGATGTCGTCGCTGGCCAGAGCGAGCACTTCGCCAATGGACCGGACCGGCCCTCCGGCCCGCCATCCCGGAGCGAAATAGCCGGCGGTGACAAGGACGCGGAATTTGTTTGCGTTAGCCGATGCCAAGCGTTCCTGGGCGTCCGCCGCGGGGGTGGGGTCGCCAACCATCCGCACTCCTCGCTCGTGCCACAGGATCAATTCACCCAACGATCGAAAGCTCGATACGTGACTGATCCTTCTCTCCACTGAGCTGGGAGGTTGGACGGGAAGAATAAATTCCGCCAGTTACCTGAAACCCGAGTTACGCCGACGTCGAGAGCGATATAAGGAAGCGCGGGGGAAATTGGCCCAGCAGGAGAGGGACTTCATGTCACGAACGGCGCTCATATCCGGTATCACCGGGCAGGACGGCAGTTACCTGTCGGAGTTCCTGCTCGACAAGGGATACACGGTGCACGGCATCAAACGGCGATCGTCCTCTTTCAACACCGAGCGGATCGACCACGTGGACGTTCATCCGCGCAGCGGCGACGCCCGCCTCTTCCTCCACTACAGCGACCTCTCCGACCCGGCCTCGCTGACGGCGCTGATCCGGGACATCCGCCCTCACGAGATCTACAACCTGGGCGCCCAGAGCCACGTCCGGGTGTCCTTCGACATCCCCACGTACACGGCGGACGTCACCGGCCTCGGGGCGCTGCGCATGATGGAGGCGGCCCGCTCCGCCGACATCGGCTGCCGGTTCTACCAGGCGTCCTCGTCGGAGATATTCGGCTCGACCCCACCCCCGCAACGCGAGGAGACCCCGTTCCACCCGCGCAGCCCGTACGCCTGCGCCAAGGTGTACGCCTACTGGTCGGCGGTGAACTACCGCGAGTCCTGGAACATGTTCTGCGCCAACGGCATCTTGTTCAACCACGAGAGCCCGCGCCGGGGTGAGAACTTCGTGACCCGCAAGGTCACCCGGGCGGTGGCCAGGATCGAGGCCGGCATCCAGGACAAGCTCTACCTGGGCAACCTGGACGCCGTTCGGGACTGGGGCTACGCACCGGAGTACGTCGAGGCGATGTGGCTCGCCCTCCAGCGGGACACCCCGGACGACTACGTGGTCGCCACCGGTGAGGGCCACACGGTGCGCGAATTCGTGGAGGCCGCGTTCGACCGGGTCGGGTTGGACTGGCAGCGGTACGTGGAGTTGGACCCCGCCTACTTCCGCCCGGCGGAGGTCGATGCCCTCGTCGGCGACTACTCGAAGGCCCGGCGCGCCCTGGGGTGGGCCCCGAAGACGCTCTTCAGCGACCTGGTCCGGATCATGGTCGACGCCGACCGGCAACTGCTCGAGGACGAGCGGATGGGGCGACTGATCCGGGTGGACCGGTGAGGGTCGCGGTCGACGCCGCACCCATCCGTCCCGGTCACGCCGCAGGGCTGGAAGCCTTCACCTACGGACTGTTGACCGGCATGGCCGCCGACGACTCCTGCGAGCTGCGGGTGAACGTCCTGCGGGGCACGCTGGACCAGTGGCGGGAACAGGTGCCCGTCGCGCGCATCGGCTGGACCGAGGTGACCCAGCCGCTGCGCTCCGACAACCCCACCGGCCAATTGCTGCGCAGGTGGACACCGACGGTGGTGCGCAACTCCCGTACGGTCCGCACGGCGGTCAACGCGGTCCGGCAACGCTCGGTCGTACGGCATGCCGACACCGACGTCACCCTGTTCCCGTTCCACTCTGCCCCGATCGGGTCGGGCCCCTCGGTCGTCGTCCTGCACGACACACGCCACCTGCGGACCGAGTTTCACGCCCCCGGCTTCGCGGCGGTCGTCCGGGAGAACGTGGCCCGCGCGGCGGCGATCGTGGTCACCTGGCCCCATCCGTACCGGGAAACCCTGCGTCTCTTCCCGGAGGCCGCGGAGCGGACCGTGCTCATCCCGACCCCGGCGTTCCAGCCGGCGCCGGAACGCGCGCACGCGCGGCCCGAACCGGGGCTGCTGGTCTACCCGTCGTCCACCGCGGAGCACAAGAACCACGCCACGCTGCTGGAGGCGATGGCGCTGCTGCCCGACTGCCGCCTGATCTGCCCGGGCCCGCTGGTCGAGCCCGAGGCGAGCCGACTGCTCGCCCGCGCCGCGCAGGCCGACCTGCGCGGCCGGGTGTCGTTTCCCGGCTTCGTCAGCCTCGACGAGCTGAACGCCATCTACGCGAGGGCGGACGCGGTGGTCGTACCCTCGCTCTGGGAGGCGGCCAGCGGCGCGATGCTGGAGGCGTTCACCTGGGGTCTCCCGGTCGCCTGCGCCGACGTCGAGCCGCTGCTCGACCAGTTGGAGTTCAACCACGCCGAGGCGGCGGTCTTCCGGGCGCGGGATCCACGGTCCCTGGCCGACGCGGTCCGGCACCTCCTCGACGACCGGGAGCGCTATGCCGCGGCCTCCCGGCGGGCGAACGACCGGCTGGCCGCTCGCACGTGGGCGGCCACCGGCCGCGACTACCTGGACGTCCTCGCCTGGGCGGCGCGGGGCGGATCGGGTCCGGTGCCCCGCTCCCCCTTCGTCACGACGGCGAACGACGCCGTGCCCAGCGGAGGTGACGGGCCATGAGCATCGCGGACGACACCTATCCGGTGGCCCGACCGAGCCTCTCCGCGTTGGAGGAGCGGTACGTCGTGGACGCCCTGCGGAGCGGGTGGATCTCCTCGCAGGGTCCGTACCTGCGGGACTTCGAGGAACGGTTCGCCAGTCGCTGCGCCGCCGGCACCGCGCTGACGACGAGCAACGGCACGGTCGCGCTGCACCTGGTCCTGGCGGCGGCGGGCATCGGGCCGGGGGACGAAGTGGTCGTCCCCGCGCTGACGTACGTGGCGACGGCCAACGCCGTGGCGTACTGCGGTGCGCGTGCCGTCTGTGTGGACGTCCTGCCGGGGAGCTGGTGCGTCGACCCGGCGGCGGTACGTGCCGCGATCGGCCCGCGTACCCGGGCGGTCATCGCCGTCGACCTGTATGGACATCCGGCCGACTACTCCGCCCTGCGGCAACTCTGTGACCAGCACAATCTGCTCCTGGTCGCCGATGCGGCAGAGTCGTTCGGCGCCACCCTCGACGGGCGGCCCACCGGCTCACTCGCCGACGTCACGACCTTCTCGTTCTTCGGCAACAAGGTGCTCACGTCCGGCGAGGGCGGCTGCGTGACCACCTCCGACGCGGCCCTCGCCGAGCGGATGCGTCTCCTCCGTAACCAGGGCATGGATCCGCACCGTCGGTACTACTTCCCGGTGCTCGGTTACAACTACCGGATGACGAACCTGTGCGCCGCGGTGCTCTGCGCCCAACTGGAGCGCGCGGACGAGATCATCGCCCTTCGGGACCGGGTCATCGCCGGTTACGAGGAGCAGTTGGCCGACGAGCCGACGCTGTCGGCGCAGCCGGTGGCCGCCGGGGTCCGCCGCGCGCCCTGGATGGCGGCCTTCCTCGTCGGGGCCGAGGGGGACGCCACGTCCCGGGATGCGCTGGCCCGTGCGCTCACCCGGCTCGGCGTGGAGACCCGCCCGTTCTTCGTGCCGATCCCGGACCTGCCGGCGCATCACGATCCGGGCGCGGACTGTCCGGTCACCGAGGACCTGAGTCGGCGCGGCCTCAATCTGCCCACGTACGCCGATCTGAGCGAGCCGGCGGTCAAGGCCGTGGTGGAGCGCGTCCGCGCCGCCCTGGCGACCATCGCCTGACCCGCCGCCGGACCGGCGCCCGACCGGGTCGGCGCCGGTCCGGCGGTCAGACCGGTTGGACCGCCGGTGGACGGTCGGCCGCACGGTCGGCCAGCAGCAGGAGATAGCTGCCGCCCCAGGCGACCGCGCTGGCCAGGGCCAACAGGACCAGCGCGCCGGCCGCACCGGGCGCGCCGAACAGAACCGCCCCGGCGACGACCGCCGGCACGCGCAGCCCGCCGAGCAGGAGGCCGAGTACGATCGCCCGCCGGCTCGCCCGTTCGATCCGCAGCCCGGCGAAGCCGATGGTGGCCGGCACGGCGAGCAGGCTCTCCAGCGCGAGCAAGACCAGCAGGCTCCGGGCGACGCTCCAGTTGGAGCCGAGCAGCTCCCTGCCGACCGCGTCCGGCAGCAGGGCGACCGCGACTGTCAACGGCCCGATGGCGGCGGCCACCAGCAGTGCCAGCCGGACAGCCGCCCGGGTCCGCACCGTGCGGGACTCGGCCCGGGTGCGGGCCAACTGCGGCAGGACCAGCGTGGCCGCCGTGGACAGCACCAGGTTGACCGGCCCCAGCAGCGTGCGCCCGGCGCTCAACGCACCGACCACCGCCGTGCCGGCGACCAGCGCCACCGCGGTCAGCGCCAGCTGCGCGGACCCGTTGGTCAGCAGGAACTGCGTACCGAATCCCACCGCGACGCGGGTCTCCGCTCGGCCGACGCGCCAGCCGGGCACCAGCGCGTACCCGCGCCGAGCCGCGACGACCAGGCCGATCAGCGCGCCGCCGCCGCCCCACAGGGCGAAGACAGATGGCGGGTCGATCACCCGGAACAGGCCGGCCAGCACGGCACACCCGGTGAGCGCGGCCCACGTGATCTCCTGGGCCATCGCCGCCGAGGGAGCGCCGATGCCGACGGCGACCGCCTTGGTGTAGTCGTAGAGGGCCAGACCGGGCAGGGCGAGGCCCGCGAACAGCAGGTAGGGCGAGCCGTACGCCACGCCGGCCGCGCAGACGAGGGTGCCACCGACGAGGCCGAGCAGGATCGCCCGCCGGGAGGCCGACGCGACCCCGACGCCGGTGGCCAGCACGGTGTCGGTCACGGTGCTCCGGACCAGCCCGGAGCCGACGATGTAGAACGAGAACGCCAGGGCGAACTGGCCCAGCCCACCGACCGACTCCAGTCGGGTCACGGTGATCGCCAGCAGCAGGTTGCCGCCGCTGGAGAGCCCGCCGACGACGAGCGCGAGCAGCGCCCGACGTCCGGTCCGTGGACCCTCTCGGGCGTCGGCGCGACCGACCGCGTGCCGGCCCACCCGTACGGTCACCGGCGCGCGGCCGGGATCGCGGGTGTTCGACCGGGCTCCGGGCGCCTGCGGGCCCCGTGCAGCGAGCGGCGGCTGAGCGCCAGGAGGACGAAGACCGGGATCGCCGCCACCACGTGTTGCAGGAAGCTGATCGTGGAGTCCGGGTAGGTGTTGGACCAGAGCAGCGGGTCGAAGAGCACCAGGCAGAAGAGGCTCAGCCGGATCGGGCCGGGTGCGCCCCGCCAGCGCAGCAGCACCGCCGCCACCGCGGCCCAGAACGCGTGCACGGCGACCACGCCGGCCGGACCGTCGAAGAACCAGATGTTGCCCAGCAGCAGGAATGTGTAGGCCGACGTCGGGCCACCGCCGATGTACTGGTTGATCCGCTGCCCGGTGGAGATCGCCGGACGGTCCGGATCGAGCACCCGGGGCACCAGCCCGTACCGCAGGTAGTCGGTGGCCACGGGCTGGCCCAGGTCGACCGGGACGTCGAAGCCCGCCACCACACTGAGCTGGCTGTCCAGCCGCAGCCGGTCCGTGGCGGTGACCTTGGTGTCCACCGCGACGCCGCGATCCTCCCGGATGCTGTTGCGCTGCTCGAACACCGCCGGCCACGCGAGGAAGACCACGACCGCGCAGAGCACCAGGTAACGCAGCCGGAAGACGCCGCAGAGCGCCCCGGTGGCCGCCATGAAGAACACCAGCGCGACAAGCGGAGCGGTGAGGGCCGTCAGTACCGCGACGTAGATTTCCGCGCCGACGAGGACGGCCAACCAGCCGTACAGCTTCGTCCGCGACAGCCGACCGCTCAGATGGCTGGCCACCAGCAACGCGAAGCCCAGAGCCGTCCAGCCGGAGAAGAGCGTGCTCACCATGGCGAGCGGTCCGTCGGACAGATCGCCGGAGATCTGGTTGACGATGCTGCCCCGACCGAGGTACGCCGCGAGCAAGTTCGCGGCGACGCTGGTGAGCGTGACCACGATGGCGATCGGGTACAGCCACGGATAGCGGGCGTGGGCGCGCCGGAAGCCGTCGCGCCAGCGCGGGTCGGGACGGCCGAACAGGCTGGCCATCGTCTCCACGGCGACACTGCCCAGCAACGCGAGCCCGACCAGATAGACGATGAAACCGGTCTCCGGATTCCGGTAGTAGACCGCCATCGGCAGGATCAGCAGCGCGTACGGGGCGAGCACGACGACGGTCACCGGATAGCAGCGGAGCAACCGACCGACGAGGTCCCGGTGGGCGCCCGACGCCCTGTTCCCAGGTGGGTGGTCCGTCCGCGCCTCGGTCGCACCGGTCGCCCCGCCGGGGAAGAGGGCAGCCCCGGGCCAGGTCATTGCGCGCGGGCCCCCTTCGAGATACGGATGGTCGCTCCTGACCCAACGAGCCAACCGACCGGGCGAAACGCCCTTGCGGACGCGAGCCTCGCGCGTAGACCCGTCGGACTTCCCGACCATAAATCAGACAACCGGTCATAGAAATGTGAAAACCGGATTCGGCGCCGCATATTCCGCTAAGCAGGTAGCGGATGGCCGTGGCCCCCTGACCTGCCCTGGGTCATCTTCGGCCACGGACAGGACAGGGAGTCGTAGATGCCCCCGGAGATGCAACGGGTTGAGCCAACGGCGTCAACAGCCACCGGCCGGGCCAGGGTGAGCCGCCGTCGGACTGCCATCTTCCTCGCCGCCGACGCCCTCGGCTGGGTCGGCGGGTTCACGGTCGCGGGCTGGGCCAGGTACGAGATGGCCCTCACCGTCGACCAAGCGGTCAATGCGGTACTGCTCGGTGGCGGTGCCGCCGTGCTGCATGTCGGAGTCAGCGCACTGCGTCGTATTCGTTCCGGTCGTCAGCCTCTCGGCACCGTCGAGGAAGTCCGTGGACTCGCCGGCACCACCGCCACCACGGCCGCGATCGTCCTCGTCGCCCTCCTCTCGATGGGCGAACGCCCAGTGCCGGCCAGCACCCCCGTGATCGGTGCCGCACTGGCGCTGCTGCTGATGCTCAGCTGCCGTCTTCTGCACCGCCACCGGCGCGACCGCGCGATGCGACCCGATGCCCGCTCGGCCACCCCGGTGCTCCTCTTCGGTTTCGGCGAGGCCGGGCAGGGGCTGGTACGCGCGATGCTCAGCGACCCGAAGGGCCGCTACCTTCCCGTCGGCGCGCTCGACGACGATCCGGGCAAACACGACCTGCGCATCGCAGGTGTCCCGGTGCTCGGCGGCCGGCAGCACCTCGTCGAGGTGATCGAGCGCACCGGCGCCACCACTGTCATCTTCGCCGTGGCGAACGCCGACGCCATGCTGATCCGGGAGGTGCGGGAGGCGACCCTACGCACGGGGGCGGCGTTCAAGGTGCTGCCGCCGGTCCGGGAGTTGGTGGATCACCGGATCACCGTCAGCGACGTACGGGACGTCCAGATCAGCGACCTGCTGGGCCGCCGGCAGGTGGTCGGCGACCTGACCCTGGACGATAACGGGCTGACCGGCCGACGTGTTCTGGTCACCGGTGCCGGGGGTTCGATCGGATCGGAGCTGTGCCGACAGATCATGCGCGCCAACCCCGGTGAGCTGATGATGCTGGACCGGGACGAGTCGGCCCTGCACAGCCTCCAGATGTCGCTCACCGGGCGCGCGCTGTTGGACGGCCCCGAACTCATTCTCGCCGACCTACGGGACGACGAAGGTGTACGCCGCATCATGCGGGAACGCCGCCCCGAGATCGTCTTCCACGCGGCCGCGTTGAAGCATCTGACCCTGCTGGAACGCCACCCGGGTGAGGCGGTCAAGACCAACGTCTGGGGGACGCTCACCGTCCTGGACGCCTGCCGGGATGTCACCCGCTTCGTCAACATCTCCACCGACAAGGCCGCCAACCCGATAAGCGTGCTCGGCTACTCGAAGCGCATCACCGAGATGCTGACCGCGCACGCCGCCGCCACGTACCCGGGCACCTTCCTGAGCGTCCGGTTCGGCAACGTCCTAAGCAGCCGGGGATCCGTGGTGACCGCCTTCCAGCGGCAGATCGAGGCGCGACAGCCCCTGACCGTCACCGACCCGCACGTGACCCGGTACCTGATGACGGTGCAGGAGGCGGTACACCTGGTTCTCCAAGCGGCGGCCATCGGGCGCGGCGGGGAGGCCCTGGTCCTCGACATGGGCGAACCGGTACGGATCGACGATCTCGCCCGGCGCATGGTGGAGCAGGCGGCCAGCCCGGTCCCGATCGTCTACACCGGGCTACGACCCGGGGAGAAGCTGCACGAGGACCTGTTCGGCAAGGGGGAGGCGGACCGCCGGCCGCTGCACCCGCTGATCTCGCACGTGACGGTACCGGTCCTGGACCCCTTCGAGGTGAGTGGACTGGACCCGTTCGACGAACCCGACAAGGTCACCGACCAGCTAGCCCGGCTCTGCGGCATCCTGCCCGGTCCGTTCTCCGACCGCCGCACCGGGATTCCGCTGGCCCGCTGACGCCGTCGCAACCGGGGCCGGCGCACACCCCGCGTCGGCCCCGGCGCGAGCTGACGGAGCCTTCCCACCCGACCCGCCACCCGTCACAGTTGGCTCCAGCATCGACGCGGACAGCAACGACCCGCCCATCGACCGATTGACATCAATCACGCCACACCGAAAGCTCGCGCCTACAGGTCCTTCACCCAAGGAGGCGCGATGAGACCGAGACGACTGGCGATCGCCAGCGTGGTCACCCTGCTCGGCGCACTCGCATTAACCCCGCCGGCAAGCGCGAAGCCACCGTCCGAACCGGGCGCCCGCGACGGCCTGGAGGTCTACGTCGGCACGGTCGACGCGAAACAGCGGGACCAGCTACGCGCGGCGGGGGTCGACCTCGGCCACGACGCGAAGACCGACTCGACCGGCAGGACGACCGTCGAGACGGTGCTCAGTCGCCGGCAGGCGAAGCGGCTGACCGACCAGGGCGTCCCGTTGTCGGTGAAGAAGGTGCGCGGCAAGGACGCGTCCCAGGCGCTGCGGGAGCAGGCGGCGGCGGGCTGGACGGCGTTCCGGCCCTACGGGGAGCCGGGCGGTCTGCGCGACGAGTTGAACGCCACGGCGGCCCGCTATCCCAAGCTGACCAAGGTGGAGACGATCGGCCGTACCCAGCAGGGCCAGCCGATCGTCGCCGTGAAGGTCACCAAGAACGCGCGGACCGTCGCGGACGGGAAGCGGCCAGCCGTGCTCTACGCCGGCGCGCAGCACGCCCGTGAGTGGATCACGCCGGAGATGACCCGTCGACTGATGCACCACGTGCTCGACAGCTACGGCACCGACCGGGAGATCACGAAACTTCTGGACACGACCGAGCTGTGGTTCCTGCCGGTGGCCAACCCGGACGGCTACGACTTCACCTTCACCACCGGCAACCGGCTGTGGCGCAAGAACCTGCGGGACAACAACGGCGACGGGCAGATCACCTCCGGCGACGGCGTGGACCTCAACCGCAACTTCGCCTACAAATGGGGGTACGACAACGAGGGCTCGTCACCGGAGCCGAACAGTGAGACCTACCGGGGTCCGGGCCCCAACTCGGAGCCGGAGACCAAGGCCCTGGACCAGCTCTTCAAGCGGGTCGGGTTCGAGTTCTTCGTCAACTACCACTCGGCGGCCGAGCTGCTGCTCTACGGGATCGGCTGGCAGGTGAGCACCCCCAGCCCGGACGACGAGATCTACAAGGCGATGGCCGGGGACGACGCGCACCCGGCGGTGCCCGGTTACGACCCCGACATCTCCGCCGAGCTGTACACGACCAACGGTGACACCGACAGCCACGCCACCGTCCGGTACGGCGCGCTGGGCTTCACCCCCGAGATGTCCACGTGTGAGGCCGCCTCGGCGGTCGACCCGGACGACGAGTGGCGCCCGGAGGACTGCGTCAGCGGCTTCATCTTCCCCGACGACGAGACGTTGATCGCTGGTGAGGTGAGCAAGAACCTGCCGTTCGCGCTCGCCGTGGCCAAGTCGGCGGCGCACCCGGACGAGCCGGTGTCGGTGGTCGGCCGGAGCACCCCGGACTTCGTGGTGGACGCCTTCGACACCTCGTACGGGCGCACCCAGCAGGTCGCCGCCATCACCCGGCGGGCGCTGAAGAACGTGAAGATGCACTACACGGTCAACGGCGGGCGACCGAAGAACGTCGCGGTCCGCGAGTGGCGCGGAGGCGAACGGTACGGCGACACTCACGACGACTACTACGCGGAGCTCCGCGGCACGGTCGGCGGCACGAAACCGGGTGACCGGGTGGAGGTCTGGTTCACCGGCAACAAACCCCGGTCCGGGGTGGTCGCCAGCGAACACTTCACCTACCAGGTGCACACCGACATCGGCGGCGACGTGCTGGTCCTCGCGATGGAGGACGTCACCGGCCTCAGCCCGACACAGACCGGCACCACCGCCAAGTACGCCGACGAGGTCGCGGCATCGTTGAGCGCCGCCGGCCGCAGCAGCGACGTGTACGACTTCGACGCGATGGGCCGCAAGGCGCCCCATCCGCTGGGCGTGCTGTCGCACTACAAGGCGGTGGTGTGGGAGACCGGCGACGACGTGATCATGCGCTCCCCCGGCCAGGTTGCCGGCACCGCGGCCAAGGCGGCGCTGGACACCGAACTGGCCGTGCGGGACTACCTCAACGAGGGTGGCAAGCTCCTGGTCAGCGGCCAGTACGCGCTGTACGCCCAGGGCGCCAACGGTTCGTACGTCTACCACCCGGACGCGCCGCCGGAGTGCACCAACGCCGACGATCCGGCCTGCCTGCCGCTGCTGAACGACTTCCAGCAGTACTGGTTGGGAGCGCACACCTACGTCAGCGACGGCGGTACCGCGCCGGAGGGAGAGCCGTTCCCGGTCGCCGGCCGCGACGGCACGTTCACCGGCTTCAACGGGCAGCTCAACGCGGCCGGTTCGGCGGAGAACCAGGGGCACACCGCGTCGTTCCTGACCACGTCGAGTTTCCTGCCGCCGGACGAGTTCCCGCAGTTCGCCAGCTCCGCGCCGGTGGGCTGGACCCGACCGGGCGGCGCGCCGTTCGACCCGCGTACGGGTGAGTGGTACCTGTACAGCGGGCAGGCCAACGAGTCGTACAAACGGCTCACCCGCACGGTGGACCTCAGCGGGGCGACCAGCTCAGAGCTGCGCTTCTTCACCTCGTACGAGATCGAGCAGAACTGGGACTTCCTCTTCGTCGAGGCCCACGAGGTGGGCAGCGACAACTGGACGACACTGCCGGACGTCAACGGCAAGACCAGCACGGTCACCGGGGAGAGCTGCGCCTCGGGTTGGGGCCAACTGCACCCCTTCCTCGCCCACTACCAGGGCGCGGGCTGCTCCCCCTCGGGGAGCACCGGAAGCTGGAACGCGGCGACCGGGACGTCGAGTGGGTGGAAGGAGTTCGTGGTCGACCTGACCGCGTACGCCGGCAAGCAGGTCGAGGTGTCAATCACGTACGCCTCGGACTGGGGGGCCCAGGGGCTCGGGGTCTTCCTGGACGACGCCCGGGTAATTGTCGACTCCGCGACCGTGGCGGAGACCTCGTTCGAGTCCGCCGACCTGGGCGGCTGGACGGTGGCCGGGCCGCCGGCCGGCTCCGGCGGCAACGCCAACGACTGGTCGCGCAGCCAGCAGGCGTTCGAGGAGGGCTCCGTGGTGGTCACCGGGGACACGGTGTACCTGGGCTTCGGGTTGGAGGGCCTCTCCCCAGCGACCCGCGATGACCTGGTCGCCCGCTCGTTGACCCACCTCACCGGTCAACGCCGCCCCTGACGGCGGCGAGGTGCGCCGGCGGTCCACGGACCGTCGGCGCACCTTCGGCGTACGCCGGGTGCGCCCCGCACCGATGTGATGAGCTGGACGGGTGTCGGGGCTGGGACTTGTGCTGCACCCCACCCGGGATGTCACCGAGGTGGTCGAAATCATCGAACGGTGGGCGACGCGTCACCGCAAGACGCTGTACGTGTCCGAGGAGGACCAGCACCGCGTCCCGTCCTCTGTCGAACCGGTGCCGGCGGACCAGGTGGCATCCCGCGCCGACGCGTTGATCAGCATCGGCGGTGACGGCACGATGCTGGGTGCGCTGCGCTCCGCCGTCCGCGACCCGAAGCCGGTGCTCGGCGTACACCTGGGTCGTCTGGGGTTTCTGGTCGAGATCGAACCGCCGGGACTGCCCGACGCGCTGAGCCGGCTGCTGTCGAAGGACTTCACCGTCGAGTCGCACGCGTGTCTCGCCTGCGACGTGTGCGGTGACGACGTCGTCGCATTCAACGACATCGCGCTGGTCCGCCAGCCGGGCGCCGGTTTCGTCAGCGTCACGCTCGCCATCGACGGCCAGCAGTACGGCTACTACCGCAGCGACGCCGTGGTGGTCAGCACCCCGATCGGTTCGACGGCGTACAGCTACGCGGCCGGCGGTCCACTGATCTCCCCGGCGGCGGACTCGGTGGTGATCACGCCGGCCGCGCCGATGGCCGGTATCTCCCGTGCCGTGGTGCTCTCCCCGGACGAGAAGATCCGGTTGGAGCTACAGCCCAACTCGTCGCCGGTCGTCGTGGAGATGGACGGTCTGGTCTTCCGCGACGCGGCGACGGAGGGGGCGGTGGACATCTCGTACCGCCGCGACGCCGGCCTGGTGGTCCGCTTCGACCCGCTGCGCTACCAGGAGCGCAACCAGTTGAAGATGACCCTGCTCGACCTGCCGTTCCTCCCCGAGCAACTCCGCGAACTACTCCCCGAAGAACTCCGCCGCCGCAGCCAGGAACTCCCCCCACCCGCCGACCCCCCACCCTGCTGACCCCCCACGCCCACCACCCCTGCCGCGCCCCCCACCCCCACCGCACCTGCCGCGTGATCAAGAGGTTTGCGTCACGACACGCCGGGCGGCGTGACGGAAACCTCTTGATCAACGCGGCCGGAGGGGTCAGGCCTGGGTCAGGGCCTGGTCTACCAGGGTTTTGGCTTCTTTTTGGATCTTCTTCAGGTGGTCGGGGCCCTGGAAGGACTCGGCGTAGATCTTGTAGACGTCTTCCGTGCCCGAGGGACGGGCGGCGAACCAGCCGGACTTCGTGCTGACCTTCAGGCCACCGATCGGGGCGTTGTTGCCGGGGGCGGTGGTGAGGGTCGCGGTGATCGGCTCGCCGGCCAACTCCGTGGCGGTGACCTGATCCGGGTTGAGCTTGGCGAGCACGGCCTTCTGCTCGCGGGTGGCCGGGGCGTCGATCCGGGCGTACGCGGGGGCGCCGAACCGCTCGGCCAGCTCCGCCCAGTGCTCGCTCGGGCTGCGCCCGGTGGTGGCCAGGATCTCGGAGGCCAGCAGGCAGAGCAGGATGCCGTCCTTGTCGGTGGTCCAGGTGGAGCCGTCACGGCGCAGGAACGACGCCCCGGCGCTCTCCTCGCCACCGAAGCCGACCGCCCCGTCGAGCAGGCCGGGCACGAACCACTTGAACCCGACCGGCACCTCCAACAGCGGCCGACCCAGATCGGCGGCCACCCGGTCGATCATCGAGGACGAGACCAGGGTCTTGCCGACGGCGGCGGCCGGCCCCCAGTGGGCGCGGGTGCGGAACAGGTGCCCGATCGCGACCGCCAGGAAGTGGTTGGGGTTCATCAGGCCGCCGTCGGGGGTGACGATGCCGTGCCGGTCGGCGTCCGCGTCGTTGCCGGTGGAGATCTGGTAGTCGGCGCGGGCGGCGATCAGCGACGCCATAGCGTTCGGCGAGGAGCAGTCCATCCGGATCTTGCCGTCGCCGTCCAGGGTCATGAACCGCCAGGTCGGGTCGACCGTCGGGTTGACCACCGTCAGGTCCAGCCGGTGCCGCTCGGCGATCTCACCCCAGTACGCCACGCTGGCACCGCCCAGCGGATCCGCGCCGATGCGGATGCCGGCGTCACGGATGGCGTCGATGTCGATCGCGGCCGGCAGGTCGTCGACGTAGTGCGCGAGGAAGTCGTACTCCCCGGTGGTGTCGGCGGCCCGGGCCCGCGCGTAGGTGATCCGGCGGACCTCCTTGAGCCCGGCGGCGAGGATGCTGTTGGCGCGGTCCTGGATCCACCGGGTGACGTCGGTGTCGGCGGGCCCGCCGTTGGTCGGGTTGTACTTGAAGCCGCCGTCGTCCGGCGGGTTGTGCGACGGGGTGATGACGATGCCGTCGGCGAGGCCGCTGGTACGACCCCGGTTGTGAGTGAGGATCGCGTGCGACAGCGCCGGCGTGGGGGTGTAGCCGTCGCGGCTGTCCACCAGCACGGTGACGCCGTTGGCGGCGAGGACCTCGAGGGCGTCCACGGCGGCCGGCGCGGAGAGCGCGTGGGTGTCCCGGGCGAGGAACAGCGGGCCGTCGAGGCCCTGCTCCCGCCGGTAGTCGCAGAGCGCCTGGGTGACCGCGACGATGTGGTCGGAGTTGAACGCGTTGCGCAGGCTGGAGCCGCGGTGACCGGAGGTGCCGAAGGAGACCTGCTGCGCCGGGTCCGCGGGGTCCGGATGCTCGGCGTAGTAGGCGGTCACCAGGCGCGGCACGTCGACCAGGTCGGCGGGCTCGGCGGGCTGGCCGGCACGGGGGTGGGTCACTGCGGGATCCTCCTCGGTGTGTGCGGGTCGGTCACGGCTCGACCTTCTGGCCCTTGCCGATGACCACGATGCCGTTGTCGGAGACGGTGTAGCGCTGGCGGTCCTTCTCCAGGTCGACGCCGATCTCGACGCCCTCGGGGACGAACACGTTCTTGTCCAGGATCGCCCGTCGGACCACCGCGTGTCGGCCGATCTCGACGCCCTCCATCAGCACCGAGCCCTCCACGTGCGCCCACGAGTGCACCCGCACCTTCGGCGACACGATCGAGTTCTCCACCAGCGAGCCGGAGATCACCACCCCGGGCGAGACCATCGAGCCGACCGCCCGGCCGACCCGCTCACCCCACTGGTGGACGAACTTCGCCGGCGGCCACGGCGGCTGCTCGGTGTAGATCGGCCAGTCGAAGTTGTAGAGGTTGAAGACGGGGTGCACGTTGATCAGATCCATGTGCGCGTCGTAGAACGAGTCGAGCGTCCCCACGTCCCGCCAGTAGCCCCGGTCCCGGTCGGTGCTGCCCGGCACCTCGTTGTCACGGAAGTCGTAGACGTTGGCCTCGCCCCGCTCGACGAGCATCGGGATGATGCTGCCGCCCATGTCGTGCTTGCTGCTCTTGTCGGCGGCGTCGCGCTCCACGGCCTCGCACAGGGCCCGGGTGGTGAAGACGTAGTTGCCCATCGAGGCGTAGATCTCGTCCGGCGCGTCCGGCAGGCCGACCGCGTCGGTGGGCTTCTCGCGGAACGCGCGGATCTTCCGGCCGTCCTCGCCGACCTCGATGACACCGAACTGGTCGGCCATCGACAGCGGCTGGCGGATGCCGGCGACGGTCACCGCGGCGCCGGAGGCGATGTGGTCCTCCACCATCTGCCGGGGGTCCATCCGGTAGATGTGGTCGGCGCCGAAGACGATCACGTAGTCGGGCTGCTCGTCGTTGATGAGGTTGAAGCTCTGGTAGATGGCGTCGGCCGAGCCGGCGAACCACCACGGGCCGCGACGCTGCTGCGCCGGCACCGGGGTGACGTAGTTGCCGAGCAGCGTGGACATCCGCCAGGTCTTGGTGATGTGTCGGTCGAGGGAGTGGGACTTGTACTGGGTCAGCACGACGATCTTGAGATAGCCGGCGTTTGCCAGGTTGGAGAGGACGAAATCGACCATGCGGTACATCCCGCCGAACGGGACGGCCGGCTTGGCCCGATCCGTGGTGAGTGGCATCAGGCGCTTGCCCTCACCACCCGCCAGGACGATCGCGAGAACCTTGGCAGCCATGCCCCGACGCTATCCACCCGCGTGCCACTTCACCACTCGTACGGGGAGTCTTCTGCACTAGGGTGCGGGGTCATGACGGAACCCACCCCGCTGCGCGTCGACCTGCTCACCCGCGAGTACCCGCCGGAGGTCTACGGCGGCGCGGGCGTGCACGTCGAGTACCTGGCCCGGGAGCTGCGTCGCCTCGCCGACGTCCGGGTGCACTGCTTCGGCCTGCCGCGCACCGAGCCGGGCGTCACCGCGTACGCCGATCCGCCCGGCCTGACCGGCGCGAACGCCGCGTTGCGGACCATGGGCGTGGACCTGGAGATGGCCGCCGGCGCCGCCGGCACCGACGTGGTGCACAGCCACACCTGGTACGCGAACCTGGCCGGGCACACCGCGAAGCTGCTGCACGGGGTGCCGCACGTGGTGACCGCGCACAGCCTGGAGCCGCTGCGGCCGTGGAAGGCCGAGCAGCTCGGCGGCGGCTACGCGCTCTCCTCGTGGATCGAGCGCACGGCGTACGAGTCGGCCGACGCGATCATCGCGGTCAGTGGTGGGATGCGCGGCGACGTGCTGACCGCGTACCCGCAGATCGACCCGGCGAAGGTCCAGGTGGTCTACAACGGCATCGACACCGTGCAGTACGCCCCGGACTCCGGCACCGACGTGCTCGACCGGCTCGGCATCGACCCGGCGCTGCCCAGCGTCGTCTACGTGGGCCGGATCACCCGGCAGAAGGGCCTGCCCTACCTGCTGCGGGCCGCCCGGGAGCTGCCGGCGGACACCCAGCTCGTGCTGCTGGCCGGCGCGCCGGACACGGCGGAGATCGCCGCCGAGGTCGAGGAGCTGGTGGCCGAGCTGCGGGCCAACCGCTCCGGCGTCGTCTGGGTGGCCGAGATGCTGCCCAAGCCCGAGGTGATCCAGGTGCTCACGCACGCGACGGTCTTCGTCTGCCCGTCGGTGTACGAGCCGATGGGCATCGTGAACCTGGAGGCGATGGCCTGCGAGACGGCCGTGGTGGCGACCGCCACCGGCGGCATCCCCGAGGTGGTGGCCGACGGCGACACCGGGCTGCTGGTGCCGATCGAGCAGGCCACCGACGGGTCGGGGACGCCGCTGAAGCCGGAGACGTTCGTGGCCGACCTGGCGGCGGCGATCAACGCGCTGCTCGCCGACCCGGCGCGTACCGAGCGGTTCGGCCTGGCCGGTCGACGGCGGGCGGTCGAGCACTTCTCCTGGGATGCCGTCGCGCGGCAGACCCTGGACGTGTACCGCTCCGTCGGCGGGCGCTGACGACATGCGGTACGACGAACTCGAAGCCGCGATCCTCGCACTCGTGGTCGCGGCGGGCGACGACGACCTGCGCGCGTTCGGCCTCGACACGGTCACCCGGCTGACCCGGGACGATCTGCTCGACACCGCCGTCGACGACGAGATGACCGAGGACGGGTGGGCGGCGCTCACCAGCGCCCGCAAGAACGTGCCGACGGCCGACGCGACGGAGCTGCGCGCGCTGCTGGTACGGATCGACGAGGGCATTCTCGCCGAGAGTGACCTCGATCAGGGTCTCCTGACGGCCTTCACCGCGCTGGAGCACTGGACCACCTACCTGGAGGAGAACGCGCGCGGGGAGATCTACGAGCTGGCCATCCGCTCGGTGGAGGAGGTCGACTTCCAGGCCTCGGCCGACCTCGACGACGTCCTCGCCACCCCGGAGATGGCCGCCGAGTACGCCCGGATCGAACGCCTGCTCACCGCCGGGCTCAAACCGCCGTCCCGGGAGGGGACTTGAGCAACGACGTCGCCTCGGCGCGGTAACCACCACGTCCGCCTCTAAGCGCGCTGGCCGCGATGCGGATCAGGTCGATGTTGACACCCGCAGCGCCACTCGGATCGTGCACCTTCAGCTTCACGTCGAGGCTCACCGCCGTCTCACCCCAACCCCGCGCCTCGAGGTTGAGGTGGGCCACCTTCTGCGACGCGAGATGCGGGAGGTAGCCGAGCGGGGCGACCTCGACGCCGTTCGCGCCCGACAGGGCATTGAGCTTGGACTGCTTCTTGGTGTTGGGGTTCTCGACCAGGTTGCGGAAGTCCTCGGTGCCGCCCAAATTGACCTGGTAGGAGCTGTCCAGGGTGAGGCCCCGCTCCTGGAGCAGCCGCAGCAGCGCGTCGTGCAGTACCGAGGTGCCGAACTGACTGGCCAGGTCGTCGCCGAGCAGCGGCAGCCCGGCCGCCTCGAACCTGTCGATCCAACCTGGATCGCGTGCGACCGGGTCCGAGGTGGTGTTGATGAAGGCGACACCGGCCGTCTGAGCTGCCTCGGCGTACGCCTGAGCGGTTTCCGGCCGGCCGCTCGGCGCCGAGTAGAGCAGCACCTCCGCCTCGGCAAGCGCCGCCGCCACCCGCCCCACCCCGGTCGCGTCGACGAGGCCCTTCGTGACGGGCACACCTGCTCGGGGTAGGTCGCAGTTCAGTCGGGGGAAGTTGTTGGGCGGCAGGAAGATCGCCTCGGTCAGGTCCCGACCGATCTTCTCCGGGGAGGTGGCGAAGGCCGCCACGACGTCGATGTCCCCCACCCCGAGCCCGTCGATCACCGGCCGGCGGATCCCGACCAGGCTGCCGCTCTGGCGGTAGAGAGCCAGCCCCTGCACCAGCGCCGACGTGTTGTTGCCGACACCGACAACCGCGACCCTGACCCGTTCGATCATGAGCGGAGGCTACGCCATTTGTGATGAGTAGACGTCTACCGAGCGTCAGCCGGGACGGTCGCCGCGCAGCCGGTCCCGGCAGAAGTCCCGGAAGGATCGGGGCGGGCGACCTGTCACGTCCGCGACGGTCGACGTCGTCCGGTCCTCCGCCCCTGCCGCTATCGCCGTGTCCAGGCTCGCGAGGAAGCGGGCGAAGTCCGGCGGTATGCCGTTCGCGGTGTGGCGGGCGGCCAGTTCCGCCGTGTCGATCGCACGGTGCTCGACCGGCCGGCCACCGACCTCGGTGAGGACGGCGGCGATCTCGCCGTAGCTCAGCGCCTCCGGTCCGGTGATGAGGTGGTCGGTGTTGTGCGGCGTCGGGTCGGTGAGAGCCCGCACCGCCACCTCGGCGATGTCGGCGGGATCGACGAAGCCGACCCGGGCGGTGCCGGTGGCGCTGACGATCTCGCCCTGCTCGCGAGCGCTGACGGCGTGCGGCTGCTCACCGACGAAGTTCTCCATGAACCAGGACGGCCGCAGTACCGCCCATTGCGCGAACAGCTCACCCAGCCGCACGTGCACCAGACCCAGCCCGTGTCCGGCCGGCGGAATGGCCGAGGAGCTGAGCAGAACCACCCGGCGGACACCGGCGCTGCGCGCCCGTTCGAGGAAGGGCAGCATGACCGGCACCGGATCGACCTCGCCGACCGGGGGGATGGCGTAGATCGCGCGTACGCCGTCCAGCGCGTCCGGGTGGGTGGTCGGGTCGTACCAGTCGAAGCGGAACCCTCCGGTCGAGGGGTGTCGGCTGGCGATCCGGGTGGGGTGACCACGCTCGGCGAGCGTGGCGGCGACGATGCGGCCGGTGGTTCCGGTGCCACCGATGACCAGGATCATGAGCGCACCAGGCCGCCGCCGAGCAGTTCCTGGGCGGCGATCGGATCCCAGTAGTCGCGATAGCGCACGAGCCGCCCGTCGCGAATGGTCAGCACGGCGATGTAGCGCACCTCGTACGGCCGACCCGTGGCGACGACGACACCGGAGGCGGCGAACTCGACGACGACGACCTCTGGATCCGTGGTCTCGTGCACGGTTCGATCGTGGATCTCGCGGACGTCGAGCAGGGCCGGGTAGTTGATCAGGTAGTCGTGCAGCTCGGCGCGGCCGGCTACGCGGCGCGGCTGGCCGGGCGGCGCGAACGGCAGCTCCAGCACCGCGTCCTCGGCGAACAGCGCGATGAACCCGGCCATGTCCTTGGCGAGCAGCAGCTCCATGGCGCGATGGAACACCGCGGTGGGGTGGTCCGACATGATCTCGTCCTTTCGTCGTCCGGCACGGCCACGATAAGATTCGGACCGCCGGTCCGCTTCGACTATACGGACCGGCAGTCCGTTTGGCGAGAGGGGTGTCCGATGCGGGCCGATGCGCTGCGCAACAGGGAGTCGGTGCTGGCCGCTGCCGGGCGTCTCTTCGACGCCGCAACCGACCCCGACCAGGTGTCGATGGACGACATCGCCACCGCGGCCGGCGTCGGCAAGGGCACCCTGTTCCGGCGCTTCGGCGACCGCATCGGGCTCATCCGCGCGCTCTACGAGCAACGGGGACTGCGGTTGCGGGACGCGCTCGCGGTGTCACCCACCCGGCCGGCCGCGGAACAGGCCGTCGACCTGCTGCGGGCCATGCTGCGCTTCAAGCTCGACAACCGGGTGCTCACGCTGGCGCTGGAGAGCGCCGGAGGCGGCAGCCCGTACCGCAACGAGGCGTACGACCACTGGCACGCCCTGCTCGCCGGCCTCGTCACCGAGGCACGCGGCCCGCAGTCGGCGGACTACCTGGCCCACGCGCTGCTCGCCGCCGTCCGCAGCGACCTGGTCGAGCACCTGCGCGACTGGCCCGAAGCTCGGTGGCACGCGGGACTGGACGCACTTGTCGGCTCCGTACTCGGCGACGACGGGAAGACGATGTGACGGCGGTCAGGCGACACCGAGAGTGGTGGCGAGCTGAACGATGCCGGCTGGCGCGTCGGCGGACCGCCACATGACCGTGACCAGCTTTCGTACCGCCGGGCGGTCGTGCACCTCGCCGGGTGCGGTGCGTTCCGCGTCGAGCAGCGCCCGGCCAGCCCGAAGCATGTCGCCGGTCAGCGCGTAGGCGCGGGCCACATCGAGGAGGTACGCGGCACGGTGCTCGGGCGGCAGCCACCGCCACTCCTCGCCGGTTACCAGCCGCTCGTGCCGAGCCGAGGCCGTGGTGACGTCGCCAAGGGACGCCTCGGCCACCACTCGGGCGGCCTCGACCACCGCCCAGCCGGCGATCCCCGTGGCCTGGTCGAGCGCGCGGAGTGCGCGGGCCTGGTCCTTGCCACCCGCGGCGGCGAGCGCAGCCTGGATCAGTAGCACGCCTCGAAGCGCGCCAGCCGGAGAGTCGTCACCGGCCCGAGACACATCGATGTGTTCGGCGGCGACGAGCGCGGCGTCCAGGGCGGATCGTCGTCGACCACGAGATCGCAGGGCCTGACTCAGTGACACGGTGGCGAGGCCGACCAACTGCGGGTCGTGGGTCGCCAAGGCGACTGCCATTTCCCGGTCGGCGGCCAACCAGGCCAGGTCCCCCTGGTCGACCTTGACCAGCGCCAGGGCGATGAGCGCGTACACCGACACCAGCAGCGCGTCCGTCGCGCCGGGGCGAGCCGCGTGTGCTTCCCGGGCCGCGTCGAGCAGGCCGGGCAACAGTGCCAGCAACGCTGGGTACCGAGCGTGGCGATAGCTCTGCTCGGCATGCTCCAGCCGGGCCCGCAACTCCTCCGCCAGCGGCAGTCGGTCCGCGCCCGGTAGGTGGTACCGGGCCAGCGCCGCCCGTACCCCGTCCACCCCGGCCACGACCGGAGTCGGCCGCACTGGCCGTGCCGCCAACAGGACCTCCACGTCGATGCGCAACGTCTCGGCGACCTCCCGGAGGTTCGATACCCGCTCCAACCGGCGTACCCCACGCTCGACCTTGTCCACCCAACTCTTCGACTTGCCGAGCCGGTCCGCGAACTGCTGCTGCGTCATGTTGCGCCGCACCCGCCACTGGGCGACCCGGCGACCCACCGGCAGCTCGTTCACCGCCGGCCCGTCGCGCTCACCGCACGACCCCAAGAACAAACAACAGGAGTACGACCACAGCGATCACGAGTCCGTAGAGGTACTGCCGCCGGGTGAGCGACGCCCGCGCCGGGAGCGGCGGACAGGGCACCTGATCCCCGTCCGGCAGCCGAGGACGCGCACCGGCAACGGGATTGGCCGGTGGCAACGGCCCATCCGGCGAACGTTCATACATCGTGCCTCCTGACCAGCGCGATCGAGATGGCGAACATTGGGGAACGGCGGCTGACCGGACGATCGACCCGGGGCGGAAGCGACCTGCGGGCACTCCCGCCCCGGCTGGAGGCACTCCGTTGCTGACGAGAGAACCCCTACCCATCCCAACTTAGAAGGCACTGCCGTCACAGTCAACAGAGCATGCACGGCGAGTTACCCAGAGTGCGAAGATCGGTGCGCTGACGAGAGGTGGCGCCACCATGCCGCAAGCACCGCTGTACGAGCAGATCATCGATGACGTCGCTGCTTCAATCCGCAGCGGCACCCTCAAACCGGGCGACAAACTGCCGTCCATCGCCGAGATGCGTGAGCAGTACCAGTCGAGCGCGTGGCCTGTGCGTTACGCCCTTCGGATTCTCGAGGAGCGAGGCTGGATCGTCACTCGCCAGGGCAAGGGCTCGTTCGTCGCACCGAACCCGCCCGCCTGAGCCCGAGCACAACGTCGCTCCCTCGATCGTTGGCGGCTGAGCGGTACGACACGCCGAGCGCATTGCTGCCGAGGCGCCAACGATCATCGCCGCCCGAATGCCACCACGGGCCGCGCTCCAGAACCCCCCACCTGGCCCGTTCGTGTGTGCCACACGGTCTTGATCCACTCGCCTTCCGGGAAATCGCGGCATCGAACGCGCACTGACACCGCGGTTTCCTGTAACGCGAGTGGATCAAGGCGGGAGCGGCCGGTCAGATGGACGCCTCTACCCACCGAGCCGCGGAGATCCGCGCAACTTCGGGGAAACTGCTGTCTCAACGCGCTGCGATGCAGCAGTTTCCCCGAAAGTGAGCGGATCTTGGGTCGGGTGCCCACCGGGCGGGTGCTTGGCCGCGCGCGAGCCGATCTCGCACAGTAGGTTGGCGGGGTGACAGGACGGTTCCCGATCGAAGACGTCTCCCCCGTCGTCTCGTGCGGGCGGTACCCGGCCAAGGCGGTCGTCGACGAGCCGGTTCCGGTGTCGGCGCGCGCCTACCGGGAGGGGCACGACGCGCTGGGCTGCAACGTGGTGTGGGCCGGCCCGGACGGCGAGAAACGGCCGTTCACCCGGATGCGCCCCGGCGAGCCCGGCCAGGACCGTTGGCACGCCACGATCCGCCCGGACGCCGTCGGCGCGTGGACCTTCACCGTCGAGGCGTTCGGAGACCCGTACCTGACGTGGCAGAACGCGGTGACCAAGAAGATCGCCGCCGGGCAGGGCCCGGAGGATCTCGCCAACGACCTGGCCGAGGGCGCGCGGGTGCTGGCCGCCGCCCGGGACCTGGTGCCGGCCGCCGACCGCGCGAGCGTCGCCGACGCGCTCACCGCCCTCGCCGCCACCGATCTGCCGTTACCGCAGCGCGTCGGGCCGGCGTTGGCCCTCGCCGACCTGCTCTGGGAGCACCCGGTGCGCGAGTTGGTGACGGTCGGTGACGCGTACTCCCTCTGGGTTGACCGCAAGCGGGCCCTCTTCTCGGCCTGGTACGAGTTCTTCCCGCGCTCCGAAGGAGCAGCGGGTGGGCGCTCCGGCACCTTCGCCACCGCGACCGGGCGGCTGCCGGGCGTGGCCGCGATGGGCTTCGACGTGCTCTACCTGCCGCCGATCCACCCGATCGGCCGGGTCAACCGCAAGGGCCGCAACAACGCGCTCACCGCCGGACCGACCGACGTCGGCTCGCCCTGGGCCATCGGCGCCGCCGAGGGCGGCCACGACACGATCCACCCCGACCTGGGTACGCCGGCGGACTTCCGGGCGTTCATTGAGGCCGCTGCGGCGCAGGGCCTGGAAGTGGCGATGGACCTGGCGTTGCAGTGCGCGCCGGACCACCCCTGGGTGACCGAGCACCCGGAGTGGTTCACCACCCGGGCCGACGGCAGCATCGCGTACGCGGAGAACCCGCCGAAGAAGTACCAGGACATCTACCCGGTCAACTTCGACAACGACCCGGAGGGCATCCGGGCCGAGGTGCTGCGGGTCGTGCTGCACTGGGTGGGCGAGGGTATCCGGATCTTCCGGGTGGACAACCCGCACACCAAGCCGTTCGACTTCTGGCACTGGCTGATCGCCGAGGTCAAGAAGGTCGACAAGGACGTGCTGTTCCTGGCCGAGGCGTTCACCCGGCCGGCCATCATGCACGGGCTCGGCAAGATCGGCTTCACGCAGTCGTACACCTACTTCACCTGGCGCACGACGGCCGCGCAGATGCGGGAGTACTGCGAGGAGCTGGTCGAGTCGGCCGACCACATGCGGCCCAACTTCTGGCCGAACACGCCGGACATCCTGCACGAATCGTTGCAGCACGGCGGCCCGCCGATGTTCAAGATCCGGGCGGTGCTGGCCGCGCTGCTCTCCCCCTCCTGGGGCCTGTACGCGGGCTACGAGCTGTTCGAACACGTGGCCCGCCCCGGCGCGGAGGAGTACCTGGACAACGAGAAGTACGAGCTGCGTCCCCGCGACTGGGCCGCCGCCGAGGCGCAGGGCCGCTCGCTCGCGCCGTTCCTGACCACCCTCAACCGGGTACGCCGCGACAACCCGGCGCTGCACCAGCTCCGCAACCTGCGGTTCCACGAGATCGACAACCCGGCGCTGCTGTGCTGGTCGAAGCACGACCCGGAGACCGGCAACACGGTCATCGTGGTCTGCTCGTTCGACTCCCGCGAGGTGCAGTGGGGCAACACCACGCTCGACATGCCCGCGCTCGGGTTCGACTGGCACGAGCGCTTCACCGTGTACGACGAGCTGACCGGCACCAGCTACGACTGGGGGCAGCGCAACGCGGTACGGCTCGACCCGTACCTGCAACCGGCGCACGTGCTGACCATCCGCCGCCCGACGCCGCCCGCCGTGCCCGAGCCGGCCGGCGTCGAACCGGCGGATCTCACCGTCGCCGACGTACCGGACGAGCTGTCCGGCGGCACCGCGCCGACGACCCCGGCCACCGAGCCACCGCCTCCGGCCACCGAGCCACCGCCTCCGGCGAGCGTCGCAGAGCCCTCGGCTACCCAGCCGTCGTCCCCGCCCACCGCGCCGCCGGCGACCGCGCCTCCGCCCACCGCGCCCCCGGCCACCGCGCCGCTGGCCCCAGCCACCACGACGCCACCCCCGGCTACCGCGCCCTCTGCCCCGGCCGTCAAACCATCTGCCCCGGTCGTCGAGCCATCTCCCCCGGCCGCCGCGCCCTCTGCCTCAGCCGCCGAGCCATCTCCCCCGGCTGCCGCGCCATCTCCCCCGGCCGAAGCGCCATCTGCCCCGGCCGCCTCGTCTGCGACCCCGGCCCGCAGTGCGGCGACGCCGGCCACCCTGGCGTCCCGCGCCGCGGCCCGTGCGGCTGCCGCCCAGTCCTCGGACGGCCGCCCGTCCGCGCCCCACCCGGCTGCCACCCGCCCGTCCCGCCCCGCGCCGACCGCTCCCGCCTCGAAGGACGACCGATGGACCAGCTGATCACCGGTGTGACGCACGACCCGCACGCGCTGCTCGGCGCGCACCCCGCCGAGGGGTCGACCACGATCCGCACGATGCGCCGGGGCGCGGGTGACGTGGCGCTGCTCGTCGGCGACGACCGGCACCCGATGAAGCGGGTGCACGACCTGGGCATCTTCGAGGCGCAGGTCGAGGGCAACGTGCTCGACTACCGGGTGGAGGTCGACGGCACCACGCACGACGACCCGTACCGCTACCCGCCCACCCTCGGCGAGCTGGACCTGCACCTCATCGGCGAGGGCCGCCACGAGCGGCTGTGGGAAGCGCTCGGCGCGCGGGTCTTCGACGAGGGCGTGGCGTTCAGCGTCTGGGCGCCCAACGCCCAGGGCGTCCGCGTGATCGGTGACTTCACCGGCTGGGGCGCGGACGACGGCTGGCCGATGCGCTCGCTCGGCTCCAGCGGGGTGTGGGAGCTGTTCGTCCCCAACGCGCGGGTCGGCGCCCGCTACAAGTACCGGGTGCTCGGCGCCGACGGGAAGTGGCGGGACAAGGCCGACCCCCTGGCGGCGTACGCGGAGGTGCCGCCGGCCACCGCGTCGGTGGTGCACCACTCGACGTACCGGTGGAACGACGCCGACTGGCTCGCCCGGCGGGCCGAACGGCGGCCGCACCAGGAGCCGATGAGCGTGTACGAGGTGCACCTCGGCTCGTGGCGGCCCGGCCTGGGTTACCGCGAGCTGGCCGACCAGCTCACCGCGTACGTCACCGAGCTGGGCTTCACGCACGTGGAGTTCCTGCCCGTGATGGAGCACCCGTTCGGCGGCTCCTGGGGCTACCAGGTGACCGGCTACTACGCGCCGACGTCCCGCTTCGGCGACCCGGACGAGTTCCGCCACCTCGTCGACGCCCTGCACGCCGCCGGCGTCGGCGTCATCCTCGACTGGGTGCCCGCGCACTTCCCGAAGGACGAGTGGGCCCTCGCCCGGTTCGACGGCACCCCGCTGTACGAGCACCCCGACCCCCGTCGCGGCGAGCACCCGGACTGGGGCACGTACGTCTTCGACTTCGGCCGCCGCGAGGTGCGTAACTTCCTGGTCGCCAACGCGCTCTACTGGTGCGAGGAGTTCCACGTCGACGGGCTGCGCGTCGACGCGGTCGCCTCGATGCTCTACCTGGACTACTCCCGCGAGGCGGGCCAGTGGGCCCCCAACCAGTACGGCGGTCGGGAGAACCTGGAGGCCATCGCGCTCATGCAGGAGGTGAACGCGACGGTCTACAAACACCACGCCGGCGTCGTGATGATCGCCGAGGAGTCCACCGCGTGGCCGGGGGTCACCCAGTCCACCGCCGGCGGCGGGCTGGGCTTCGGCTTCAAGTGGAACATGGGCTGGATGCACGACACCCTGCTCTACACGTCGAAGGACCCGATCTACCGCCAGCACCACCACCACCAGCTCACGTTCTCCCTGGCGTACGCCTGGAGCGAGAACTACGTGCTGCCGATCAGCCACGACGAGGTCGTGCACGGCAAGGGATCGCTGGCCGGCAAGATGCCCGGCGACACCTGGCAGCGCCTCGCCAACGTCCGGGCGCTCCTGGCCTACATGTGGGCGCACCCCGGCAAGCAACTGCTCTTCATGGGCTCCGAGCTGGCCGACGACCGGGAGTGGAGCGAGGAGCGCGGCCTCGACTGGTACCTGCTGCACGACCCGGCCCGCGCCGGCGTGCAGCGGCTCGTCGGCGACCTCAACCGCGTCTACCGGGACACCCCGGCGCTCTGGGCGCAGGACACCGAACCAGCCGGGTTCCGCTGGATCGCCGGCGACGACGTCGCCAACAACACCGTCTCCTTCGTCCGGATCGCCCCGGACGGCTCAACGCTGGTGTGCGTGGCGAACTTCTCCGCGCTACCGCTGCACGACTACCGGATCGGCCTACCGGCCGGCGGCACCTGGACCGAGGTGCTCAACACCGACGCCCACCACTACGGCGGCTCGGGGGTGGGCAACCTGGGCGAGGTGCACGCCGAGGACGTGCCCTGGCACGGCCTGGTGGCCTCGGCGGCCCTCCAGGTCCCCCCGCTGGGCGTCATCTGGTTGCTTAAGAAATAGCTTGCTGAAGCGGCTGGCTCATAGGCAAGACGGACGCTCGACATCCCCGATGTGTCATGCCCTTCTGGGATGCCGAGCGTCGCCATAGAGCGACCGAGCGTCCTTCGCCCGGCCTGAACCCTTTTCCATCTCTCGCGAGTGACCAGGGCAGGCGCCTGCGAAGCCGCGACACAGACACCATCTGCCAGGACGGCAGCGCCGGTTAGCATCTCGTTTGGTGCCCGCAGCACAATTGCCGAGTTTATCCCACTCCTGACACTACGGTACGTCCTATTGGGCGCCTTGCCGGCCTCGCGCCCGAGACCAAGCGGAGCACTCCTTCTTTTCGGCTTCAGGCTTTGACCGGGTGGCTGGGGGACTCCCCACTCGGGGAGCCCCCAGCCGGGGACGATCAGTAGCTCACCAGGAGCTAGCTACAGGGGCTACGACCACAGGGCCGAAAGCCTCCGCGCCGCCCAAGACCGATGGTTGAGGAATGTACCTGTCCTATCGGTTACGGAAGCTGCAGGTGTCTCTTAAAAGGTGCTGCAATATAATCATGCTTCGACCTGGATCGATAAGCCCTGACTGCCCTACAGCTAATCTTGTGGTGTCACGCGCAAGCAATATCGCCGCCACCCATCCGATGACTAATACGATCGCGGCTATGAAGAACAGGATCAACACCAACGGCTCAGCTAGCTGCTTGAGACCATCAATCCCCGCCATTAAAACCAGAATGACCATTGATGGCAATATCGCAAGTAAAGTTCGCAAGCTCCACACCGCCAATCGCCACCTCAATGTTCGAACAATAGCTTTCAACTCTTCCAATATTCTAACTTCCGATAGCAGGCACTACTGACTGAAAGGGTGGAAAGCTTCTGCGCAACTGATTCCACTCGAACCGGACCAAGCGAAGGGTGGAGCAGGAGTGAAAGAAGCTCCCCCTCCAATAGAGAAGCCGCCTTGATAGTTACCATTGCCATCACCCTCACCACTGATGCCGCCCACAACGCCTTCGCCTCCGGTCACCTGCCCGTAAGGATTACACCCGCCTTTGTCGTCGATATCTTGGTTAGAGTAGTTGAAGCCTACCGTTGCATCAGCGCCGGCACTAGGGCCGGTACCAACTTTGAATCCACCACCGAATCCCGGCCCATGCCGGTCCACCTCAATGCACAGCTCCCCCGCTATGGACGCACCCATTTGAGCTCCCAGTCCACCGCATATATTCAACGTCCCCCAAGGCTTAGGCTCCTCCTTTACAGGCTTCCTTCGCGGAGCGGCCACTTGACACGGTGCGTATGCCGAGTTGTAGTCACTCACCAGCACTCCGCAATCGTTTCGGAGCCAGCCTCCGGTGCGGAAACAGGAGGGGGGCGCCGCCGGAGAGAGGCATTGCCCACTTGAGTGGGCCAAACCCGGCCAGGGCTCCATAAACTCGACTGCTCCGGGAGTACCTGGCCCAGTATTGCAGTTCATACAGCGAAGCTTATTGGGTTTCGGCCGTGTCAAGTGTCGCGGCTTCGTCAGATCCCGAGATCCCAAGCAACGGGGCCAACAATCGGAGTTCTTGGCCTTGTTTTTACGGTTGCCTTTTTCGTCACCGAGGCGGTAATCGGGACAACTGGCCTGGGTGAGGCAGTCGGTGGGGATCAGCCCGGTGGGGTCGCTCGAGGTGACGGGTGTGTTGTTGGCGTAGGAGTAGCCGTTCCACTGTTGCGGCTGGGCTGCGTCCTGCACAGGATCGATGGAGATGAATCGACCGAGGATGGGGTCGTAGGAGCGGGCGCCGACGGTGGTGAGTCCGGTCGGGCTCATCGGCTTGTCGAGGAAGCCATGGTTGTCGGGTGCGGCGACGGCAGCACCCCGAGCGCCACCGTACGGCGTGTACTGCCGCCAGGTCGGATTTTGTGCGGTGTTGTCGAGGTAGAGCGACGGGGTGCCCTGGTGGTCGGCGATGGCGAAGGTGTACGCCGTGCCGCTCCCGGTGCGGATGCAGCTGCCGCCGCCGGGGAGGGCGTAGTACCGGCTACCGGTCACCACCGTGGAACTGGTGTTGAGGGTGTGTTGTTGCCCCGGCAGGTAGAGGGTGTTCTTGCCGGGCTCCTTTTGCAGCAGCAGGTTGCCGTCGGCGTCGTAGATGAAGCTGTTGTCGCCGCTGGCGCCTCCGGTCACGGTGGCGAGTTTGCCGGCGTCGTCCCAGGTGAGGGTCTGGTTGCCCTGGGCGGCGTTGCGGCCGGTGGTGTTGCCGGCGTTGTCGTAGGTGTACGACGTGGTGCCGGTTGCCCCGCCGGTTGTGGTGGTGGAGGTCAGGGTGTGGGGCTTGTTCTGACCGTTGCCGTTGTAGGCGTAGACGGTCTTGGTGTCGGTGCCGCCGGTGAGGTTGTGCTCGGTCTGCTGGGTGCGGTTGCCGATCAGGTCGATCTGCCAGCTGGTCCAGTAGGCGCTACCTCCGCCGATGGTGTTGCCGACCATGGACTTGTTGGCGTCCGTGGGCGTGGCGGCGCAGGCGTCGGTGCCGGTCCAGCCTTCGGCGAGTCGGGCCAGGCCGTCGTAGCCGTAGCACTGGGTCTCCGCCGGAGTGGTGGCACCCAACCTCTTGCTGGTCTTGCGGGTGATGTTGCCGACCAGGTCGTACTTGTACTCCTGCTCGTCGACATTCGACGGGGTAGCCGTCGAGCGGGTGACGAGCTGGTTGGTCAGCCGGCTGGTGTGCGGGTCGTAGGTGTTGGTGACATACGCCAGGTTCGTGTTCATGCCGAGGGTCTGCTGGTTGACCCGGCCGTAGGCGTCGTAGCTGACCCCGTTGGCATAGCCGTGCAGTCCACCGAGCGTCCAGGGCAGATCCATATCCGGCGAGTAGCCGTGTATCACGACTTCCGCGGGCAGCCCACCCTTGGCGGGGTAGGTGTCGGTCAGGAGCAAACCCAGCGTCGAGGTATAGGTGTGCCCGAACGCGTACGAGCCGCCGAGGGCGCCCTCGGCGCTGGGGATGGTGACCGTCGTGCCCAGCGAGCTACCGAAGACGTTGAACGCCTTCTGCTGCGTGGTGTACGCCTGCCCACCGCGGTAGGCGATGGTGGTGGTCAGCTTCCCGAGCGCATTGGTGACCCCCGAGACGCCGTTGCTGTTGTCGTACACCCACGCCGCCCGCTGGTTCGCCGACGCCTGGTTCGCCACCGTCGAGGCGTACTCCCCGGTCTTGCGGTTCAGGGAGTCGTAGGTGAACGACAGGGTCTTGCCGCGCCCGTCGGTGGACTCCTGCAGGTTGCCGTTGGCGTCGTAGCTCATGCTGCTGCCACCGGCATCCGGGTCAGACTTCGCCACGACCTGACCGAGCAGGTTGTACGTCGAAGTCCACACGTTGTTGCTGGCATCGGTGAGCGTCGACTGGTTGCCGTGCCCGTCGTAGCCGTACTTGCTGACCGTCGCCGTCCCGCCTGAGACGGCGAACGTGCCGGTGAACGTGTCCGACGGCGTCGTCACCGTGGGACGGACGCTGTACTCCTGCAACTCCTTCTTCCGACCCAGCGCGTCGGTGAGCGTGGCGGACACCACACCGCCGGCAGGCGGAACGACCGTGGTGCGGTCACCGCCGTGCACCGTAGTCGTCGTCGACACGGTCACACCGTTCTTGGCCGCCGCCACGATCACCGCGCGGCCCAGGCCGTCGTAGGTGGTGAACGTCTGGTTCGGCACCTGCTTACCCAAGTCAGCCGCCGACACCGGCGTGCTGACCGCCGGCGACGAACCGTCGTCCCACCAACCGTTGTACGACGCGCGGGTCCACCCGCGAGTGTCGTAGAACGTGTCCGTGATCATCCGACCACCCGCAGGGGTGACCGACTGGGTCTGACGGCTGCGCAGCAGCGCGTCGTAGATGGTGACCGACTTCTGGTAGCCGCCGGATTCGGTCAGTTTCTCCGTCGTGGTGGCGGACACCCCCGTCTTCGAGACGGTGTAGCCGAACTTGTAGTCTGCTCCGACGCTCGTGGCACGAGAGTTCAGCCACACCGACGTCCCGCGGCCGAGCGCGTCGTACCGCTGGGTGGTGACGACGCCGTTGGGGTCGGTGCTGACCAGCGGAATGCCGCGCTTCGTGTCGAGGGTGACGGAACCGGCGTGCCCTGCGGCGTTGGTGCTGGAGGTGGCCGTGACCAGTTTGACGGCGTTCATGGTGTAGCCGCTGCTGGTCTTGTTGCCCTTGGCGTCGTACGAGTCGGTGACCCGGCCGTAGTTGTCGTAGGTCGACCGCTCGGTGGTCTGCCAGACGTACGCGCCGGAGGTGTAATCCTTGGCGGTCTGGGTGAGGGTGACGTCGCCCTTGGACGGGGCGTTCGTCTGCGGGAACGTGGTGGAGAAGGTCTGGCCGTCGTAGAAGGTGCGTTCGGCCTTGACGACCTGGGCGGGCCGGCCGACGCTGCCGGGGGCGGTCAGGGTGTTGAGGCTGCCGGGCTCGGAGGCGGGGCTGCCCTGGGTGAACCCGCCGCAGGCCACCGCCACGGTTTCGGTCTGGCTGACCAGGCCGGCGAGGTTATTGCTGGTGTTCGCCGGAGCGTAGGTGTAGGTGGTGCACTGGTTGTACGCCGTGTCGACCGGCACGGTGTAGGTGTAGGTGTTCTTCAGCTCGCCGAACGTGGCGCTGGTGGTGTTCGCGTCGTAGCTGTTGTCGCTGGCGGTGGTACGCCAGGTCACCGATCCGCTGCTGGTGACGGCCTGGCGGGTGTACGTCTTGACCGGCGCGACCCACTGCGCCGTCAACGCCGACAGTCCGGTCCTGCTGCGGGTGGCGGTGGCGCCGGACACCCAGTACGAGGTGATCGTGGAGGAGTCGACGCGGCCGTTCTCGCCGAGGTACTTGGTGGTCTCCAACTCCTTGCCGGCGAGTTCGTCGACGTCCTCGTGGTTGCCGCCGACGGAGTCGGTCAGGTTCAGCACGATGCTGTTGTTGTTCTTCGACATGCCGCGGTAGTAGGCGGTCTCGGACTGGGTCCGACGGTCGTTGACACCGTCGCCGGTGAACGTCTGCACCTTGGCGTAGCCGCGGAACTGGCCGTAGCTGCGGTACTTGGACTTGACGACCTCGTTCTCGTCGTAGTGCCAGGCCGCGCCGCCGAGGTACTTGTAGCTGGTCGACAGGGCCGCGGCGCCACCGGTCGGGTCCGTCGAGGTGACGCGGGTGACGGCGTACTTGTTGAACCAGTCCTTGAACGGGTTCACGTAGCCGTCCGGGGTCCAGTAGACCGGGTAGCAGGACTTCGTGTTGACCGCCGGGTCGGTGCTGACCGGGGCGGTGCACGGCACCGGCAACTCGTAGGACGGCGAGATCACCGAACCGGTCTCGGTGGTGATCGTGGCGATGCGCTGGCGGTAGAACGACGGCAGGCCGCCGGTGATGTCGACCCGGTTGGGCAGCTTGATGCCGGTGAACGACACCGACGGCAACGTGATCGCCTCGGTGGACCCACCCGCGCTGGTGTCGTGACCGGTACGCGCGATATCGGTGAGCCACAACGTCGGCGAGGTGCCGTCACCGGTGGCCGGCATGCTGTGCGACAGGGCGTACGAGTCGACCTTCTCGTACTGCTTGGTGGCCGTGTTGTACTGCTGGGCCTCGATCGAGGTCAGGCGCACCGTGGAGAAGAACGACGGGCTCCAGTCGTCACAGTCGGTTCCCGAGGCGCAGATCAGGTCGAACGGCACGTCCGGCCAGTTCGCCTTGTTCGTCGAGTTCAACGGCTGACACGTCCCCGACAGGCAGCGGTCACCGGTGTTGAAGACCACCCGGTTCGCCACCGTGCCGTACGCGCCGCCGTCGGTGAAGCCGTAGTCGATGCGCGCCAGGTTGCTGTCCCGGATGTAGGACTCGTCCGAGGCGCCCTTGTTACGGCCGTAGAAGTTGGTGGCCTGGTCGTAGTAGTAGGCCATCGCGTTGCCGTGGGTGTCGGTGACGTAGTCCAGGTTCCATCGGTACGCCATCGTGCACACCGACGAGGTGAACCCCGCCGCTTTGTAACACGGGTCGCCGGAGTGCGGCGAGTACACCGGCGTGTGGTCCACCGACTTCGTCTCCGCCTTATCCGAGGCCCACCCTGGCAGCCGGTTACGGCCGAACTCGTAGCTCGTGCCGTCGCGCAGCGTCACCCGCCAGTAGTCGGTGTTGTACGTCCCCGAACCGTTGTTGGCGTTCTCGACGTGGGTGATCACCTCGCCGTTGTCCGACTCCGGCTTCCACACCTCCTTCGCCGCGTCCCACACCAGCGCCGTCGACGAGCCATTCAACGACAGCGTCAGCATCGGACCGTCGTAGCAACGGTCCGGCGTCTTCACCGGAGACGCGCTGCCACCCGGGTCGTCCATGCACGACGCGAACGTCTGCTCCACGAACGAACGCGGCGTGGACCAACCGTCACCCACCCACGAGGCCTGCGCGTTCGTCGACGCCGTTTGCCCGTCCACACTGCCCGAGTCGTACGACAACGCCACCGGCGGCACCAGATCCGAGGCCGCCGGCGGCACACTGATCGGATACGAGTACGTGAACGACCCCGTACTTCCACCACCGCTCCACGAACCCGACGGCTTCAGATCCGTGGCCGCATACGTGCCACCCTTACCGCCCTCCTCGCCGGCAGCCGCGACGGCCGCCAACACGGTCAGGCCGCCCGCCGCCCGGGAACCCGCGTCCGTCGTCATCGGCACCTCCGCCGACACCGACCTCGCCCCGGGGTCATTCGTCGACACCAACGGCGACGGCACCCGACACTCGCTCGCCGCCGGCGTCGTCAGCACACACGCGGGCAGACGCACCAGGCGCAACCGCGACCCGTAGTTACCGCCGAACGCCTCGGCGAACCCCGCGTAGTCCACGCCGACCCGAACCGCCCCCGAGGCTACGTCCGGAGTCACCGACAGCAGCACACCGTCTACCCCGGCAGCCTCGGCGGCCTTGCGGTCAGCGACCTTCACCGCCAGGGTGCGCGGGCCCGTCTTCTCCCCCGCTGGCTGAACCCACACCGGCGCATCCGCCACACGTGCCTTCGCCGCAGCCGCGCCCCGCGCCCCAACAAGCGGTGCGGCCGGCAGGTCGACCTTCGCGGAAACGGCCTTCGGCCACGCCGTACGCGTCGGCCGGTACGTCGACTTCGCGTCATCAGGCGGCGTGACGAACCTCGTCGGCAACGGCTTCACACCCTTGACCGACTGCCCCGGCGACGTCGCCGGGGCCTTCGCCACCTCCGGCCCCTTCGGCTTCGCCACCGCCGGCGCACCCGACAACAAGCCCGCCGCCACAGACATGGCCACGACAGTTGCGGCCAGACGTCTAGGACGTGTGAGCAGGCGTAATCCCCCGTAGACGGTCATGCAGACCTCACCTCTGCTCGATGAAATGGAAACCACGCAGGGTGATGGGTCGCGCACCCCCGTGGCGCGAACAATGTTTCATGTCCGACCGTCCACAAGGTCACGACACGGTAACGATGATCAGCCGCCAAAGCCCTCAAATGCGCTCCACTGAACGTCAAAGGGACGGCGTCGAGGACCCTCGGGCGTTTCCCGCAGCCGGCCACGCCTGCTTCACTGTGGCCGCTCGATCGGGCGCACCCACGCGCTCACGTCACTCACGGGGAGTACTTGACATGATCAGGAGACGACTGCGCCTACGCGCCGTCGCATCGGGCGCGGTGGCCGCCGTCGCCATCGCCACGGCCACGGTGCCGCTCGCCATACCAGCCGCCGCCGCACCGGCAGCGCCGAAGCCCGCCGTCGATCCGAAGAAGGCACTCGGCGTCGACGCGGCCCTGGCGCAGGCCAAGCGGACCGGTAAGCAGGTCGAGGCCACCGCCGCCGGCACCTCGACGGAGAAGCTGACCGCCCTTCCGAACGGCCAGATCCTGCTCAGCCAGAGCGCGGTGCCGAACCGCAAGCGCGTGGGCGCCGAATGGAAGCAACTGGACCCCACCCTGTACCGGCGGGCCGACGGCGCCGTCACCGCGACCACCACCACACACGACATCAGCCTGTCGGGCGGTGGCAGCGGGCCGATGGCACACCTGGTCAGCGGGGACCGGTCACTCACCCTGACCGCCCCCGTCGCGCTGCCGACCCCCACGCTCGCCGGGCCGACGGCGACGTACCCCAACGTCCTTCCCGGTGTGGACCTGACCGTGACGGTCAACGCCCAAGGCGGGTTCTCCCACGTCTTCGTGGTCAAGGACGCGACAGCGGCGAAGAACCCGAAGCTGGCCACGCTCGAACTGGCCACCACCGCCAAGGGGTTCACCCTCGACGCCGACGCGGTCGGCAACATCAGCGGTCGGGACCGCACCGGCGAGGCGGTCATCACCGCGCCGGCCCCGACCATGTGGGACTCCTCGGCAGCTGCCACCACCGCCCCGACCGGGCGCAGTGGCGCCGCGTCGACGACCGCGGCCCCGGGCCGGGCGGCTCGCACCGCCGCCATCGGGGTCTCCGTCTCCCCCGGCAAGCTCGCTCTCAAGCCCGACCGCAAGCTGCTCACCGATGCCGCGACCGTCTACCCGGTCTACATCGATCCCAGCTTCAACTGGAGCGTCACCGGACCGCGGATGTCCGGCTGGTCCAGCATCTCGTACCAGCACCAGTCGACGAACTACTGGAACAACACGCCCGACCCGCAGGGTCGGATGCAGGTGGGGAACTCCGGCGAGCAGCGCTCGAACACGCTCATCAACTTCCCGGTGCCGTACAGCACCCTCACGGGCGCGACGATCAACGACGCTACGTTCAAGATCACTAATACCTGGTCGTGGAGCTGCACCAAGAAGACGGTAAACGTCTACGCCCCCGCGACGACGTTGTCGAAGTCGAACGCCAGCTGGGACTACTGGGAGGACCAGAGCAAGGGCCCGCTCGCCGCGTCCGGGAGCTTCGCCTACGGCTACAGCGGCTGTAGCGCCCAGGGCGTGTCCTTCGACATCACCGACCAGATCAAGACCGACGTCGCCAACAAGAAGGCCACCCGGACCCTGTGGATGATCGGCGGCAACGAGGCCAGCGACGATGAGAGCTGGAAGGAATTCCTGGAGACCAGCCCCACGCTGGAAATCCGCTTCAACCACAAGCCCAACAAGCCGACCGGTATGACCACCTCACCGCGCACCGCCTGCGGCGGTGGGTCGATGGTCGGCGACAACCCGGTCTACCTGTACGCCCCGGTTTCCGACCCCGACGGGGGCACCCTCGGCGTGAGCTTCAAGCTCTGGAAGACCTCCGACTCCGCGCAGACCGCCCTGGCGTCCTCCAACCCGAACCTGCTCACGTACTCGTCCGGCAGCACAGGCGTGCTGATCGTGCCGGTCGCCACGCTGCGCTCCGCCGCGGGCGGCGCCATCACCAGCTTCTCCTGGAAGGTCCAGGCGACCGACTTCGGGGCGTCCAGCGACTGGTCGACGACCTGCAGCTTCACCTACGACCCCACCCGGACCGGCGCTCCCGACATCAGCCAGCCGCAGGGGCAGTCGAAGATCGGCGAAGAGGTCAGCTTCGCCATCACGCCGCCGAGCACCGGTACCCAGCCGGCCAGCTACAGCTACCAGCTCAACGGCCTGCCCCCGGTCAGCATCTCCGCCTCCGCCGGCACCGCCTCGGTGGTCGTGACGCCGACCCGGTTCACCAACACCCTCGCCGTGACCAGCCTCTCGACCGGTGGGAACTTCGGCGAGACCGCCACCATCACCTTCAACGCGGATCCCGCCGACACGGCGGCTGACGCGGACCTCACCGGTGACGGTGTCGCCGACCTGCTGACCATCGGCGCCCGCAACGGGCTGCCCGCCGGCCTCTGGCTGGGCACGGGCATGAACAGCGGCGCGGTACGCACCACGGTCAACGACCTCGGCGCCCGGGGCAACGGAGTCACCGGCAACGAGGACCCGTCCGACTTCAACAACGGCCAGGCCATCTCCGGCCACTTCTTCGGCTCCGGTCTGCAGGACGTCCTCGTCTACTACACCGGGGGCGTCAACGCGGGCAACGGCATCGTCCTGCGGGGCAGCGGCGACGGCTCGGTCATCCAGCCGTACAACAACCAGGTGAGCGTCTCCGGCGAACTGCTTGTCGACAGCAACGGCAACGCTCCGCTGCAGTTGGCAAACGCCGGCGACTCCCGAGCGACCGGAAGCACCATCCCGGACCTGATCGGCACCAGCGGCGACGCGACGAACGGGTACTTCCTCAACTACTACCCGATGGCCTTCGCGGCCGGCCTCTACTACTACGCGGGCAGCACCACGACGCTCACCCCGGCCGGTGGCGTGGACTGGAACAACTGGACGATCGCCACCGCCCAGGTCAGCGGCGGCACCGCCATGTTCCTCTGGAACAGCAGCACCGGCGCCCTGCACCTGTGGACGAACCTGGCGTACAACCAGGACACCAACCAGCTCACCTACACGCCGTACACGCTCTCGACCAACTGGAACCGGGGCGCGTCGCTGGCCCTGCGGGCCGCCGACGCCAACTCCGACGGCACTCCCGACCTGTGGAGCGTCGGCGGCAACGGCCTGACCACGGCGTACCTGGTGAGCGGCCTGGGCACCACGCCCACCATCGCCACCCAGCAGGCGCAGGGCCTGGTCACCGCCAAGCACACCTGGCCGCTCGACGACGGCACGGCCGGAGCGTCCGCGGCCACCGCCGGCGACATCACCGGTGGCAGCACTCTCACCGGCACCGGCAACGCGTACTGGCACGAGGGTGACCTCTTCAGCCCGGACCTGCGGCTCAACAGCGATGCCACCGGCACGGGCGTGGACGCCAACGGCACCGGCAGCCTGGTCAGCGCCGCCAGTCCGGTGCTGGTCGACACCACCAGGTCGTTCAGCGTCGCCGCCTGGGTGAAGCCCACCACCGCCGGAAAGATCATCCTTTCCGAGGAGGGATCGCGCTCGGCCCGGTTCATCCTCTGGCAGGAGCAGAGCGACAACACCTGGCGGTTCGGGATGGCCCGATCCGACAGCGACGCCTGGGCGTACGACCAGGCCATCAGCGCGCCCAACGCCCAGCTCGGAGTCTGGACACACCTGGTAGCCACCTACAACGCGACCACGAGCACGATGGCCCTGTACGTCAACAACAACCTCGCTGGCACGGCACAGCACGCCGCAGCCGTGTCCTGGCCCAGCACCGGTCGTTTCGTGATCGGTCACTACCGCTACAGGGGCGCGCCGAGTTCGTACTACTCGGGTCAGGTCAGCAACGTGCAGCACTGGGACCGGGCTCTGAACCCGGCCGAGGCCACCGCGCCGGGCAACTACGCCCAGATGCTCATCGCACCAAACGTCCGCGACATCACCGGCGACGGCCGGGGCGACATGCTGGTCAGGCAGGGCAACGGCGACGTGCTGCTGCGCCGCGGAACGAACCTGGACGGCACGCTCACGTTCGATGCCGGCGTGGTGGTGTGCGGCAAGTGCGGCGGTTACGACTCGTTCAACATGGCCGACGCCAACAATGACGGCAAGTTGGACTTCTTCATGCGGCAGATCAGCACCGGTGACATGTACGTCTATACGAACACGGTCGCCAGCGGCGACCCGGTCTGGGGTGGCCGCCAGTTGGTCTGTGGCAAATGCCTCAACTTCGGCCTGTCCGACCTGGGCGATGTGAACCGGGACGGCAAGACCGACCTGTTCGTCAAAGAAAACAGCACCGGGAACATGTACGCATACCTGGGCAGCGGTACTCCAGGCGGCGAAGTCACCTGGAGTACCCGGATCATGCTCTGCGAATTGTGCGGCGGGTACGATCAGGCGAGCGTCGAGGACGCCAACAACGACGGCAAGATTGACTTGATCATGCGCAATGCCAGCACCGGCGACATGTGGGTCTACCCCAACACGGCCGCCAGCGGAACGCCGGCCTGGGGTCCCCGTGTCCTGGTCTGCGGCAAGTGCAAGGACTTCGATATGAGTAGCCTCGGCGACGTCACCAACGACGGGAAGATGGATCTCATGGTCCGTCGCAGGAGCAACGGCACCCTGGCCCTCTACCCGGGCAACGGCGCCCCCGGCACCGTCACCTGGGCCTCGCCCACGCTGATGTAGAACCGAACACGATGTAACCCGAATGGCCGGAACCCCCCGGGCACCGCGAACTGCGGTACCCGGGGGGTTCGCCTATGCGGGCTGAGCCGGAGGGAGTAGAGGTCAGACCAGGCCGGCGTCGCGGAGGAGCTGCCACAGGCCGGCGCCGTCGGGCGCGGACAGCCACTTCTGCCCCACCGGCCCCGAGGACGGCCGTCCGGCCGGGGCGGGCAGGCTACCGGCCAGCACCGACTGGGTCGGGGACAGCCGACGGATCGCCACCCCGGCGACGTTCTCCGGGTGGGCGGCGGCGAACTCGCGGTAGATCTCCTGGTCGTGCTGGCCGTCGTCGCCGACCAGGAGCCAGCGCACGTCGGGAAACTCCTTGGCGAGCCGCGCGAGGGTGGAACGCTTGTGCTCCATGCCGCTGCGGAACCAGCGGTCGGCGGTCGGACCCCAGTCGGTGAGCAGCAGCGGACCGGCCGGGTAGAGGTGCCGGGACAGGAACCGCGTCAACGTCGGCGCGACGTTCCACGCGCCGGTGGAGAGGTAGAAGACCGGGGCGCCGGGGTGCGCGGTGACCAGTCGCTCGTAGAGCACCGCCATGCCGGGTACGGCGGCGCGGGCGTGCTCGTCGAGAACGAAGGTGTTCCACGCGGCGAGCAGGGGTCGGGGCAGCGCCGTCACCATCACCGTGTCGTCGATGTCGGAGAGGATGCCGAACTTGACCTCCGGGTCGAGGATGCGCACGGGGGCGTCGACGGGCTCGGCGTCGGGGACGCTGAGGCGTACGGTGCCCCAGCCGGGTGGCAGGTCGGCCTCGACGAGCGTGTCGACGAAACCGCTGCGGTCGGCCTGGGCCTCGTGCCGTACCCCGCCGGCCTCGATCTGCACCGTTACGTGCTTGGCGGGCAGGGTGGTGAAGCTGCGCCAGCCACGCACCTTGTCCAGCCGACCCCGCTGGCGGTTGTCCGGACGGCCCAGCAGCACCCGGCACATCACACGTACCCAGCCCGGCCGGCCGTAGCCGGTGTAGGCGACGATGTTCATCCGCCAGCCGGTGCGGCGCAGCCGACGCTCCACGAGCTGGTGCACGGCGTCTTCGATCCGCGCGGCCCGGTGCAGATTCGGCACGGCAAGTTCGCCGGCGGGTGTGGGTGGCACGCGCCAACCCTGCCACACGTCGTCGGCGACGGCCACGCGAGCGGGTCCGAACCGCAGCCCGCCAGCCAGGTCGTACTGCGCCGAAGCGGCCCGACCGACCGTCGGTCCGTGAAACACTCCGGTCGGGACGACGACGGGGGCGTGGTCGTGTCGCATCCAGAGCAGCACCGCGGGCGGTGGCGTCCGCGACTTGACCGGCCGGCGCTCGTCGCGCTGCTGTTCGGGCTGGTCGGCGTCGGGTACCGGCTGGTCCTGACGCTGTACACCGTCCCGGTGTCGAACAGCGACGAGGCGACCTTCGGGCTGGCCGCCCTGCACATCGGGCAGCGCCGGGAACACCCCGTCTTCCTCTACGGCCAGCACTACATGGGGATGCTGGAGTCGTACCTGGCGGCGCCCCTGCTCGCGGTCTTCGGGCCGAGCTGGCCGGTGCTGCGGCTGCCGATGCTGGCCCTGTACGCGGTCTTCCTCTACCTGGTGTACGCGCTCACCCGCCGGCTCTACCCGCCGTGGTTCGCCGTCCTCGTCGTCGGACTGCTGGCGCTGGGACCCGAGCGGGTGGTGCGTGACCAGCTCACCGTGGTCGGCGGTCGGCCGGAGGTCAAACCGGCGGTGCTGCTGATGCTGCTGATCGTCGTGGGGCTGGCCGCCGGGTCGGTGCGCCACCGTCGGCTGGCCGTCGCGCTGTTCGGGCTGCTGGCCGGGCTGGCCGCCTGGTCGGACTGGCTGATCCTGCCGTACCTGGCGGTGGCCGTGCTGGCCCTGCTCTGGGCGGTGCGGCGGGAACTGCTCGGCTGGGCCGGGCTGCTGCTGGTGGCGGGTTTCGTGGTCGGGATCGCGCCGATGATCGTCGACAACCTGCGTGCCGGGCCGGGTGAGGACTCGCTGACGGTGTTCCGGGAGGTCAGCACCAAGGCCGGCCCGCTGCCACCGTGGTCGGACCGGATCCGGGGCGGCCTGTTGGAGGGAGTGCCGCTGGCGCATGGGCTCTGCCCGGTCGACGGCTGCGGTCGCTGGCAGCAGTGGTTCGGACTGCTCTACCCGGCGCTGCTGGTGGCCGCCGCGGCGCTCGCGCTCGTCGCGTACCGCCGGGCCGTGGGCACGACACCCGGCGAGCCCGCCGCCGGCACCCTGCGCGGCGGCCGGGCCGAGGGCACGCCACGGGCCGCGCGGGTCGGGCCGGTGGTGCAGCTCGCGCTGGTCGTCGGGGCGGCGTTGACCCTGCTGTCGTACGTGCGTAGTCCGCTCGCCGCGACCAGTCCGCTGGACAACGCCCGCTACCTGTCGGTGCTGCAACTGTCGCTGCCGGCGGTGCTCTGGCCGCTCTGGGCGGCGGCCGTGGCCGGCTGGCGGGGCACGGTGGGCGTGCTCGGCCGGCTGATCGGCGCGCTGGCCGCCGCCGTGCTGGCGGCGCTGACCGCGACGACGCTGGTGGTCACCGTGCTCTTCGCGGTCAGCGGCGCCGCCGCGTCGCGGACCGAGGAGCGCCAGGCCCGGGAGTTGGCCGCCGCGCTGCGCGCCGACGGACCCCACGAGGTGTACGGGGATTACTGGACCTGCAACCGGCTGATCTTCAACACCGACGAGGCGGTGGTCTGCGGGGTGCTCGACGGCGACCTGTCCCCGGGGCAGAACCGCTACCGGCCGTACTGGCGGCAGGTCGGGCGGGCCGCGCGGCCCGGCTACGTGGTGGAGGTCGACTCGCCGATGGACCGGCGGCTGCGCCGGCTGCTCGCCGACCGACCCGACGCCGCACCGGTCCGCGAGGTGGGTGGCTATCGCGTGTACCACCCCGACACCCCGGTGCGGCCCTGGCGCTGAGCACGGGTCGTACGCTGGCCGGGCCGCCGCCGTACGCCGTCCGAGGAGACCCGATGCTCATCCTGCTGCCGCCCTCGGAGGGCAAGGCCGACGCCGGCACCGGACGGCGGTGGACGCCGGACAAGCTGTCACTGCCGGAGCTGAACCCGGCCCGCGAGCGGGTGCTCGACGCGCTCGTGGCGCTCAGCGCCGGGCCGGACGAGGAGGCGGCGTTGGCCGCGCTCGGGCTCAGCGACGGTCAGCGCGGCGAGCTGCGCCGCAACGCCCGGCTGCGGGAGGTGGCGACCGCCCCGGCCGAGCGGCTCTACACCGGGGTGCTGTACGAGGCGCTGGAGCTGGCCACGCTGCCACCGGCGGCGCTGCGGGCGGCCCGCCGGTCGATCCTCATCAGCTCCGGCCTGTGGGGCGCGGTACGCCTCGCCGACCGGATTCCGCCGTACCGCTGCCCGATCGGCGTCCGCCTGCCGGAGGTCGGGGCGCTGTCGGCGTACTGGCGCAGGGAGTTGACGCCGGTCCTGGCCGGCGCGGCCGGTCGGGGCCCGGTGCTGGACCTGCGCTCCGGCGCGTACGCGGCCACCTGGACGCCGCGCGGTGAGCTGGCCGAACGGACGGTCACCGTGCGGGTGCTGCACGAGCGGGAGGTCGACGGTGTGCCCGTCCGCTCGGTCGTGAGCCACTTCAACAAGGCGACCAAGGGGCGGCTGGTGCGGGATCTGCTCCTCACCGGCGCGAAGCCGCGCACCGCCCGGGAGTTGGTCGGCGCCCTGCGCGAGCTGAAGCACACCGTGGTGGAGGAACCGGCCGCCGCCGGGCGGGTCCGGCAGGTGGATCTGGTGGTCACCGAGCTGTAGCGCAGCGGGAGCCGCAAGATTTGCTCAAGGCTGGGCGGGACACATTCCGTAACGGCCGCGCAGGGGCCACGGTAGGGGAACCCAGACTCCGACGAGGGAGCCCCCGTTGGCCCGCGATCCCGCCCTGCTCGACCGGCCCCGCCCACCGGCGACGCCACCCCCGCTGGACTGGCTGACCCTGGGCGACGCGTTCGAGGCGTCCTGCCTGCTGCGCTGCACCGCGCCTCCGACGGGCGCCCGGTCGAGCGCCCCGCCACCGGCGCTCGCGCCGGGGGTCGAGTTCAACCGGGAGGACGCCGCGCAGCGGATGCGCCAGCTACTCGCCCGCCTCGACATTCCGGTCACCCAGGAGGTGACGGTCGGCGGACTCCGCCGCCGCTACGAGGTGCACCGGCTGTGGGTGCCGCCGGAGCACCGGGGCACGTACGGCCGGCTGATGGATGCCGGCTGGTGGCAGGGACGTCGGGAGCTGTTGGGCGGTCCCCTGCCGGGCGCCTCGCCGGCCCGCCGCCGGTGGGTGTCCCGCCTCGCGGCGGCGGCCTGGCGGTCGGCGCTGCTGGCCGGCGGGCGGCACGTGCGCCGGCACATCCTCGGTGTGCGGCTCACCGACCGGGAGTTGGCCGCCGTGCTGATCCGCGGCGCGGCCGTGCTCGACGTGCCGGCCGTACTCCGCCCGGGCACCGGTTGTTTCCTGGTGAGCGTGGCCGACGGGCCGGACCGGGAGCGCATCCTGCACAGCGCGTCGTTGGAGCCGGCGCGCGCCGCGGTGTCGACGCCGGGCCGCCGCCCGGTCTGCTGAGCGCAGGCCCGTACCGGCGGTACTGACGGGTGCGGGCTTGCGCCTGCCCGTCGGAGCGCGCACAGTGCACCGCGTGGGTCGTACCTCGTCTCCTCGGGCCGGTCGACGCCGCCCGGGAGCGGCGGCGCTGGCGCTGGTCGTGGCCCTGACCGTCGCCGGCTGCCGGGACGACCCGGCCGAGCCGGTGGAGATCCGGATCGCCACCGGCAGCCCCACCGCCGTCTACTACGCGTTCGGGCAGTCCCTCGCGACCATCCTCAACCGCGAACTGCCCGGGGTACGGGCCAGCGTGGTGATCACCGCGGCCTCGGCGGAGAACGTCCGCCTGGTCGGCTCGGGGGCCGCCGAGCTGGGTTTCACCCAGGCCGACGTGCTGCCCACCAGCCCGACGCAGAGCCCCTCGGTGGACGCGGTGGCCCGGGTGTACGACGACCAACTGCACCTGGTCACGACCGACGGCGGGCCGGTCCGTACGGTCGGCGACCTGCGGGGTCGGCGGGTCTCGGTGGGCGCGGCCGGCTCCGGCACCGAGATCACCGCCAGCCGGCTGCTGGAGGTGGCCCGGCTCGGCGGCGACGCGGTACGCCGGGAACGGCTCGGCCTGGACGACTCGGTGACCGCCCTGCGCTCGGGACGCATCGACGCGTTCTTCTTCTCCGGTGGTCTGCCGGTGCGGGGCATCGAGGAGTTGGCCGGGCGCAGCGCAACCCGGATCGTCGACCTGGGCGAGTGGACGGAGCCGTTGCGTGCCCGCTACGGGCAGGTCTACGTCTCCCGGGACATCCCCCGCTCGGTGTACGGGATGAACCCGGTGACCACGGTCGCCGACCCGAACTATCTGATCGTGCGGGCCGACCTGCCGGAGCCGCTGGTCCGGGACGTGACCCGACTGCTGATGGAGCGCCGGGCCGAACTGGGCGCGGCGCATCCGGCGGCGGGACGGATGAGCCCCCGCTCGGCGATCGCCACCGCGCCGCTGCCGCTGCACCCGGGCGCCGCCGCCTGGTACCGGGCCGCCAAGCCCTGAGCTGCCGGGTCGCCGCAGCGGGCACGCGGCCTGAGTCGCCGGTCCGCTAGCGCGCCGGGGTGGGCCACCGGTCGGCGGCCGGGTCCCCGTCCCCGTCCAGCGGCTCTTCCGCCGGCTCGGCGGCCGGGAACCACAGGCCGGCGACCAGCCCGCGCGGGGTGCCCGCTCGCATGGTGAGCCGCCCGTCGGAGGCGTCCACCAGCACGGCGGCGATGGTCAGGCCGAGCCCGGCGCCGTCGACGTTCTGCGCGTCCGGGGCCCGCCAGAACCGCTCGGTGGCCTGGCGAAGTTGGCTCTCGGTCATTCCCGGGCCGGTGTCGCGCACCTCCAACAGGACCCCGTCGTCGCGGCGGGCCACCGTCACCGTCACCGCCCCGCCGGCCCCGCTGAACTTCACCGCGTTGTCGATCAGGGCGTCCAGCGCCTGGTCGACGGCGGTCGGCACGGTCCGCGCGTACGCGGGAGCGTCGCTCGTGGCCAGGCGCAGCGCGACCGACCGGTGCCGGGCCAACGGCGCCCACGCGGCCACCCGGGAGGCCGCGACGGCGGCGGCGTCCACGCTGACCCGCTCGTTCTCCTCGCGTTCGGCTCGGGCCAGGGTGAGCAGCGCGTCGAGCACCAGCGCAAGCCGGTCGGTCTCCTCCAACGCCAGCCGGTGCTCGGAGCGCCCGTCCGCGTCGGTGAGGCTGGGACCCAGCTCCTCCACCCGCAGCCGCAACGCCGTGAGCGGATTGCGCAGCTGGTGGCTGGCGTGCGCGACGAAGGCACGCTGCCGGTCCATCACGTCGGAGACCACGTCGGCCATGTGGTTGAAGCTGGTCGCGAGCCGGCGCAGCTCCGGCGGGCCGAGTCGGTGCTGCACGCGGGCGCCCCGGTCGCCCTCGGCGATCTCGTGGGTGACGGCGTCCAGCTCGGTGACCGGCCGCAGCACCCAGCCGGCCAGGCCGAACGCGGTGAGCACGCAGGCCAGCACGACGAGCAGGCCGGCCACGGTGAGCAGCAGCCACCAGGTGGTCACGGCCCGACGGATCTCGCCGGCGGGTGTCACGATCACCACCGCGCCGAGGACCTCACCGCCGTCGTTGATGGGCACCGCCACCACCACCGGGCCGGCGGACCAGGGCCAGATCGACTCGGGCGCGCTGGACTGCTGCCCGGACAGCGCCACGTCCAGGACCGTGGCGGTGCCGGTGGACCGCCAGCTCGCCGAGTCCACGACGATGCCCCGGTCCCGGTCGACGACCGCCGCGCCGATCCCGTACAGCTCGTCGTAGCTGCGCAGCTCCGCCCCGATCGGGCCGGGCTCCCCGCCGCGCAGCGCCGGACCGGCCAGCGAGGCGAACCGGGTGGCGTCGGCGAGCCGGTCGGCGCGTACCCGCTCGGTCTCCCGGCTGGCCAGGGTCACCGCGAGCGGGCTCTCCAGCGCGACGAGGACGAGCACCATCAGCAGCAGGTAACTGATCACCAGTCGACGGCGCACGGGGTCCCCTCACGCATCGCGCAACCGGTAGCCGACCCCACGGACGGTCTCCACCAGCCGCGCGTCGCCCAGCTTGCCGCGCAACGACCCGACGTGCACCTCGACGGTGTGCGGATCGCCCCAGGTGGTGCCCCAGGCGTCGAGCAGGATGCGGTCGCGGGGCACCGCCACCCCCGGCTGGCGGGCGAGCGACAGCAGCACGTCGAACTCCTTGCGGGTCAGCGTTACCGCGCGCCCCGCCACCGTCACCGTGCGGGCGGCCACGTCGATGCGCACCGCCCCCGCCTCGATCAGGTGCCGCTCGGGGGCGGCATTGGCGGCCCGGCGCAGCACCGCCTCGATCCGGGCTTGCAACTCGACCATCGAGAACGGTTTGACCACGTAGTCGTCCGCGCCCAGGCGCAGCCCGAGGACCCGGTCGCGCTCCTCACCCCGCGCGGTCACCGCGATGATGCCGAGCTGGCTGCTGCGCCGGCGCAGCTCCCGACACACCTCGGTGCCGTCGCCGTCGGGCAGGGTCAGATCCAGCAGCACCAGGTCGCAGGGGGCGGCGGAGAGCGCCGCGGCGACGGTGGCGGCGTGCTCGACCTGGTAGCCACGACGGGTCAGGGCGGAGGAGAGCGCGGCGGCCACCCGGCGGTCGTCCTCCACCAGCAGGATCCGCACCGTGCCCCCATCCGTCGCAGCCGTCCTGCGAATGGTGGCAGAAGGCCGCCGCGAGCGGGAGGGCCGGCTCCGGTCAGGCCCTACAGACCGAACGTGTCGTCGGCGACCGCGTCCCGCACGCCGTCGGTGAAGCCGCGGAAACCGGGGTCGTCGTGCCGGGCGGGCACGCTGGTGACGTTGACGCCGCTGGCCTGGGTGACGGCGTCGACCAGGGGCGGAAAGTCGATCTCGGCATCGTCGAAGGCGTCGTCGTCCGCCTCGGCCAGGTTGATCACGTGCTGCACGTCGTCCGACGGGGTGTCCGGGTCCTCGGCCCACTCGCCGCCGGCCCGGTAGCACTCGTCGTACAGCCCGCGCTGGGTGTCGGTCCAGTCGTCGTCGTAGCTCGCCATCGTCCATCCCCTTCCGGCGGGTCAACCTGAGCATGACGGGCGGCGGCCGACGTCGGCGGCGGTACGGCCGAAACGTGGGCGACGTAGTCTGCGGAGGTGATCTACAAGCTGTTGCCGACCGTCGAGTGGGACGACGCCCGGGTCGCCGGCGCCGTCGCCGGCTCGGCCCTGGACCACCAGGACGGTTTCATCCACCTCTCCGCCGCCGACCAGGTGGTGGAGACGGCCCGCCGGCACTTCACCGGCGTCACCGGCCTCACCCTGCTGGGCGTGGACGAGGGTCGGCTGGCCGACGCCCTGCGCTGGGAGCCGTCGCGCGGCGGGCAGCTCTTCCCCCACCTGTACGGGCCGCTGCCGCTGAGCGCGGTGGTGACGGCACGGGCGTTGCCGGCGGACACTCCGGTCGCCGACGCGGTCGCCGCCCTGCTCGACTGAGTCACACCCCTTCGCCGCCGACACGACCGCGCCCGGTCCGACAGGTGTCGGGCCGGGCGCGGGACGTGGTGCGCGGTCAGCGGCAGAGCCGGGTGATCTCCTCGGCGAACCGGTCCATCGGGTTGGCCTCCGCCGGCCCCAACAGGTAGGTCTTCAGGTCGCGGCGTGCCTCCGTCATCGGGTCGTCGCCGGCCCGGGTCACCGCCACGATCTTCTCCAGCTCACCGCAGTCGGCGGAGAGCAGGTACGCGGCCCGCGCGGTCGGGTACTCCCGACGGAACTCGTCCTCCGGCAGGCCGGCCGGGTTGGCCACCACGTACGGCCGCTGACTCTGCACGAAGTCCGAGACCACACTGGACACGTCGCTGATCAGCAGGTCGGTCTGGTTGAAGCAGTCGAACAGCCCGGGGGTACGGCCGGTCACCACGACGTGCGCGGTGCCGTCCAGGGAGGCCGCGTTGGGGTTTCCACCGGCGGAGCGGATCGCCTCGACGATCCGGTCGTGCACCGCCTTGGCCGCCTTGGACCGGGACCCGGTGAGCGGGTGCGGCTTGTAGACCAGACGCACCCCGGGGTTGCTCGCCAGCAGGCCCTTGACGATCCGCTCACCCATCAACACCAGCGAGGTGTGGTACGGGTCGTCGTCGAGCCAGCCCTCCCAGGTGGGCGCGTAGAGCACGGTGAACGGACGGTCCACCGACTCGGCCCCGAAGGTGTGCACGCCGGCCAACTGCGGCCGGCCGATCTCCACGATGTCCGAGTCGAGCACGCCCACCCCGGCACGGGCGTACCGCTCCCGACCGGCCAGGCCCGCCACCCACACCTCGTCGTACACCTTGCTGTAGGGGTTGACGCTGGCCTGCTTGTCGCTGTCGCCGTGCCCCACGAAGACGTGCTTCATGCCGGGCTCGCGCAGCATGTGAATGTTCGCGCCGACGTTCGCGGCGTAGAGGGCGGCGCGGACGCTGCCGAGTTCGAGGTTCATGAAGTCCACCCCGGCCGGTACGCAGAGCACCGGCAGCCGGGTGTCGGCCAGCTCGAAGAACGCCTCCCGGCTGCGCATCAGCACCACCGCGCGCTGGTTCAGCGCCTCGGTCGGGGCGAGCCACATGTTGGCCTGGTAGACGTCCTTGGCCGGGCCGGCGAAGTAGAGCGCCACCTCGGGCCGGTGGGTGTCGAGCCAGCGCTGCACGGCCGGCATCAGCGGTCCCTGGCCGGAGCCTCGACCGCGCAGCCACGTCACGGCGATGATCGCGCCCACCACCCCGGTCGCCGCCACCGTCAGAGCGGCGGCGACGAAGTACGGCGTCGGCTCGTGCCGCACGGCGGCGACCACCGCGGCCGGGACCAGCAGGAGGTTCAGCAGAGGCATCCGGTCCCCCGCGACGGCTGCCGCCCAGGCCGGCGGGCGAGGGGCCGAGCGCAGGGGGCCCAGCTCGATGTTGCGGACCAGGGCAGACTGCGGGTTACGACGGTCGATCATGGTGGAGAGCGCGCCCGCGAAGACCGAGACGACCCACACCGCCGCCGGCAGGATCAGCAGGAAGCTCAACTCGACGCCGTCGAGCTCGACCTGGGCGGCGACCAGCAGCACGGCCGACAGGTCACGGGTCAGCTGCCGGTAGGAGAAGTTCAGGCCGACCTTCTCCAGCAGCAGCTGCGACGGCGGGGACCAGCGGGCGGCGGCGAACTCCCCGACCACCGCCGCCAGCCCGGCGACGGCGAACAGGCCGACCCAACCGAAGACTCCTGCGACGAGCATGACCAGGTAGGCCAGCACCAGCAGCGCGCTGCGGGCGGCCACTCCGATGCGTCCTGTCAACGTGCCGAACAACGAGTTCGCTCCCTACGATTTTCGAGGTGGACGCATGCCCGTGGTGCGTCGATGACACTCCCCGTCGCGCATGACCTACCGCGCGGCCGGAGCGGCGGGCCACGGATGTGGTGATCCACACCCCGTACGGCGGGCGGTAGTGATGACTGCGACCTTAACGCGAAGACACCCAGCGGTGTCGCTCGGGTATCGGGCGCACATTTCGGTCACCGCACCGAAACTGCCGGTGCCGCATTGTCGCGGCACCGGCAGACCCAGGGGCGGAATGCTCAGCCGACCCGCCGGAAACACGTCATCGCTCCGGGCTTGCCACGCTTCGCGAACTCCTGGTAGCCGAGCTGCGGCACCAGGTCACGGGCGTACTGGTTGCCGTTGTAGACGCAGATGGTGCCCACATCCAACCGATCGAGCGCCGGTGCCAACTCCGCCGGCGTCGCGGTGGTGGCGCCGTCGGCGAAGCTGGCGAGCAGCAGCCGGTCCTTGGCGAACTGGGAGTTGAGGTCGTACTCGACGAGGTAGAAGTCACGCGGTAGGACGACCCGAACCTGGCTGGTGACGACGAGCGAGGTCCGCATGATGGTCTTCGGCGCCAGCAGCAGGCCCGCGGGCCGGTCCAACCCCTTGATCCAGAAAGCGATCGACTGGCGCTGCTGCGGCAGCTTCCAGGTGGGCCGCTCGTGCACGTCGACCCAGCTCTTGGCGGACCACATCGGGGTGGCGAAGAGCGCGAACGAGGCGACCAGCAGCACCGCGATCCCACCGGACGCCGCACGACGCAGCACCGGCGTGGGGGCCGGCACGCGAACCGTGCAGAGCAGCCCGATCAGGGTCGGCAGGGCGAGCAGCCACGGCACCCGCCACAGCACGACCGAGATGCCGCTGAGCGCGCTCAACGTCTCCAGCACACCGGGGACGAACAGCACGCTCAGCGCCAGGGTCGCGCCGGCGGTGAGCAGCGCGGGCGTGCGCCGACGGGCCAGCAGTGGGCCGCACCAGAGCGCCAGGCCGGAGATCACGCCGACCACGCCGAACAGCAGGGTCCGCTTGTAGGTGTACGCCGCGTCGAAGAAGGCGTCGTCCGCGCCGTCGGCGCTCAGGCCGCCGAGCAGGATCCGGGACACCACCAGGGACCCGATCGGGTACGTGAGGGCGGCCACCGCCGCCACCACGGCGAGCTTCCAGCGCCCGACCAGCACCATGGCGAAACCGGCGGCCCCGACCAGCATCGGCAGGATGATCGCGGCGGTGTTGGTGAGTCCGATGGCGGTGATCGAGAGCGCCACGATGAGCAGCAGGCTGCGCCGGGTACGCCGGTCGAACCACTCGGTCAGGTAGAGCCACATCAGCGGGATGACGGCCGAGACGAACATGCCCTTGCCCTCGTAGAGCCGGGGCAGGTGGAAGGTGCCCAGCGCGGCGTCCCCACCGGCGACCAGGTACAGGTACGCGACGGCGACCGTGAAGGCGAGCACCGGCCGCCGGGGTGCCCAGCGCTGGGTCAGCCGCCAGAGCGCGAGCACCGCCAGCACCGCCATGATCGGCAGCATCACGTACCAGGTGGCCGAGGCGCCGTGGATCCCGAGCACGTTGGCGAGCGCGCCGTCGAACACCTCGATCGAGGGGATGGGGGGTTGCGAACCCATCGCCGGAAGGACGTTCTCGGAGAAGAGGAAGTCGTTGAGCGGAACGAGGTCCCGCTCGGCGATCCAGACCGACTTCCCGACGTAGTAGACGTCGTCCGGGGTGTTGCGGGCGAGGAAGAACGAGGAGATCCCGACCAGTACGGAGATGACCAGCGCGTACGCCGACTGCCCCGCCGTGGGCCTTGGCGCGATCGAGGTGGGCGTCGGGCCGTCCAGCCAGACCCGACGCAGCAGCAGGATCCCGCCGGTCGCCGCGAGCAGGCCCGCCACCGCCGGGATCCACCAGGAGACGGCGGCGCCGGTGCCGATGACTCCGGCGCTGACCGAGGCTACCGCGGCGGCGGCGAGCACGCCGATCAGCAGCCGCCGGTCGACGGCGGGCCGCGTCCCGGTCGGCTCGACCGGCTCGGCCGGTCCGCTCTCCTCGCGGAGGGCGGCGGAGCGGCGTCGGGCACGCAGCATCGCCACCACGGCGAGCAGGACGCAGGCGACCACCCAGATCCGGAAGGTCACCGACGGACGCAGATCCGCCAGGAAGGCCGCGTGGTAGATGACGGTGAAGAGCGCGAACGCGACCACGGCCCCGTCGGTGAGCAGCGTCGGGGCGGCGGCCACCAACGCGTGGACGCGGGCGGCGGGGCTACGGTCGGGGCCCTGACCCGACCGGGACACCGGCTCGGAGCGCGGCGTCGGGTCCGGGTCAGTGGGCGCGACGGCGATGCTGTCGACGTTGGCCACGGGCGTCCTTCTCGTCAGGCGGATCTGGGGGCGAAAGGTCGATGTCGGCTCGGTGACGGCCGGGTGTCAAGGGGGCAGCCTAGCGGAGCCGGGTGGCCCGCCAGGTCCCCGTCGTGGGTGGTGTCGCGGGCCGGGTCAGCCGGATACCGGCGTCGCCCTCGGCCGGGGTACGACGCCGGTCGCGCCGAGCCCGACGGCCACGGATTCGACCAGGTTGTCCAGGTAGCTGTCGGTGAGCGGCAACCGGGCGATGGCGAGCCGCCAGTAGAGCGGGCCGACGATCAGGTCGACGGCGGCGTCCGGATCGGTGTCGGCGGGCAGCTCGCCGCGCTGCACGGCGCGGATGACCAGGCGACCGCCGATCTCCTGCTGGCGGGCGCGCAGCACCTGACGCAGAGTCTCGTCGATGGCCGGGTTGCGGGCCGCCTCGGCCAGCAGGTCGGGGATGATCTGCGACGCCAGGGGGTGACGCAGCGCGTGCGCCACGGCCTGGAACAGCAGCGCGAGGTCGCCGCGCAGGGTGCCGGTGTCCAGCACCGGCAGCTTGCCGTGTGCGGCGGCGGCGACGATCTCCACCACCAGGTCGAGCTTCGAACTCCACCGGCGGTAGACCGCCGTCTTGCTGACGCCGGCCCTTCGGGCCACCGCCTCGATGGAGAGCCGGCCGTAGCCGACCGCGGCCAGCTCCTGCATGAGCGCGCGCCGGATGGCCGTGGTGATCTCGTCGCGCAGCACCGCCGCGCCGGCCGGTACGCGCCTCTTCTCGGTCGTCACCGAGGACTCTTCTCGCAGGTCACGCCCGCTAGAGTAGCGCAACGACGGTACGGTTGCGTCCCGACGTGTTTCGGACTACTGTCCACGCAGCGACGAGGCGGCGTCCCGCGCACAACTCCCACTAGGATTCCATCGTCGCGAGCAACCCGTCTGCACGAAAGATCGGAGTGCCATTTCCATGGCCACCACCGCGCTGGTCGACCCTGACACGGGCCTGACCCAGGCGCAGCTGGCCGCTCGGCACGGGCTACGGGTCGCCGGTGAGCGACCCACCCTCGTCGAGTACAGCCGCCGACTCTGGGCCTACCGGCACTTCATCGCCGCGTACGCCAACGCCAAGCTGGTCGCGTCCTACAGCAACGCCAAGCTGGGCCAGCTCTGGCAGGTGCTCACCCCGCTGACCAACGCCGCGGTCTACTACCTGATCTTCGGGGTGGTGCTGGCACAGAACAGCATCCCGAACTTCATCGCGTACCTGACCACCGGGTTGTTCATCTTCAACTTCACCCAGAGCGCGGTCCTGGCCGGCACCCAGTCGATCAGCAGCAACCTCGGGCTGATCCGGGCGTTGCACTTCCCCCGGGCCAGCCTGCCGCTGTCCACCACCATGACCCAGTTCCAGCAACTGCTGGCCTCGATGGTGGTGCTGGTCGGCATCGTGCTGGTCACCGGCGAGCCGATCACCTGGGACTGGCTGATGCTGGTGCCGGCGCTGCTGTTGCAGGCGGTCTTCAACGCGGGCGTGGTGCTGCTGGTCGCCCGGCTGGGCTCCAAGGCCAGCGACCTCAAGCAGGTCATGCCGTTCGTCATGCGCACCTGGATGTACGGCTCCGGCGTGCTCTACAGCGTCAGCCTCTTCGAGCGGCTGCCCGGCTGGGCGACGACGCTGGTCCAGTTCAACCCGCTGCTGGTCTACATCGAGCTGGCCCGGTACGCGCTGCTCGAGCAGGCGCCACTGCTCAACGAGTCGCTGACCCAGCTCTGGCTGGTCGCCGCCGGTTGGGCCGTGGTGGCCGGAATCGGCGGCTACATCTACTTCTGGCGCGGCGAACAGGAGTACGGCCGTGGTTGATTCCCTGCCGGCCGCCGACGAGGCGACCGTCTCCCTGCCGACGCTGACGCCCGAGCGGATCCCCACCGTGGTGGTGGACGACGCGCACATCATCTACCGGGTCCACCAGGGCGCCACCGGTGGCACCACTCCGGTGGCGGCGCTGCGCCGGCTGGTCAAGCGCACCAACGCGCCGAACGTGCGGGAGGTGCACGCCGTCAAGGGCGTGTCGTTCACCGCGTACCGGGGCGAGGCGATCGGGTTGATCGGCAGCAACGGCTCGGGCAAGTCCACCATCCTGCGGGCCATCGCCGGCCTGCTGCCGGTCAACCGGGGCGCGATCCACACCCAGGGGCAGCCGTCGCTGCTCGGGGTGAACGCGGCGCTGCTCAACGACCTGTCCGGCGAGCGAAACGTCGTGCTGGGGTGCCTGGCGATGGGCATGCACCCCGACGAGGTCGCCAAGCAGGCCGCGGGGATCATCGACTTCTCCGGGATCAACGAGCGGGGTGACTTCGCCAGCCTGCCGATGCGCACGTACTCGTCGGGCATGGCGGCCCGGCTGCGGTTCTCCATCGCCGCCGCCAAGAGGCACGACGTGCTGCTCATCGACGAGGCGCTCGCCACCGGCGACAAGGGTTTCCGCAAGCGCAGCGAGCAGCGCGTCCGCGAGCTGCGCGAGGGCGCCGGCACGGTGTTCCTGGTCAGCCACCAGCTCTCCTCCGTGCGCGACACCTGCGAACGGACGATCTGGCTGGAATCGGGCCTTATCCGGATGGACGGCCCGACCGACGAGGTCATCCGCGCGTACGAGGCGTTCGCTAACAGCAAGTAGAGTGCCGGCCAACCACCGGCATCGACACGGCAACCAGGACCGCGTCGCCCGCGTTGGGGCGGCGCGGTCCGCGCGTTAAGGTTCATTCCGTCGCCGCTCGGGCGGAACTTTCCGTTAACGCAACCCTGAGAGTGAGGATCCGGCAATGACGCAGGACCAGACCACTGGCCCGGACGCCGCAACGGAGACCCCCGCACCGTGGCGGCCCTCGCGGACAGTGGCCGTGGTGCTGGCCGGCGGCACCGGGACCCGGCTGGGCCTCGGCATCCCCAAGCAACTGCTCAAGATCGCCGGTAAGCCGATCATCGAGCACACCCTGGCGGTCTTCGAGGCCGCTCCGGAGATCGACGAGATCATCGTGCTGATGGCGACCGGTCACGTCGACGACGCCCGGCAGATCGTCGAGAAGGCCGGCCTGCGCAAGGTCACCCAGGTCATCGAGGGCGGCGACACCCGCAACGCGACCACCCGGATCGCGCTGGACGCGGTCGGCCCGACCGACTGCAACATCCTCTTCCACGACGCCGTCCGCCCGCTGCTCAGCGGCCGGATCGTGCGCGAGTGCGTCAACGCGCTGTGGACCTACGCCGCCGTCGACGTCGCCATCCCCTCCGCCGACACGATCATCCAGGTGGACGAGAACGACTGCATCACCGACATTCCGGTGCGCTCCCGGCTCCGCCGGGGACAGACCCCGCAGGCGTTCCGCTCCCCCACGATCCGTGAGGCGTACCGGATCGCCGAGAACGACCCCGACTTCGCCGCCACCGACGACTGCGGCGTGGTGCTGCGGTACCTGCCGGGCACGCCGATCAAGGTGATCGACGGCTCGGACGAGAACATCAAGGTCACCCACCCGGTCGACGTGCACCTGGCGGACAAGCTCTTCCAGCTCGCGGCCGCGCAGGCGCCCCGGCTGACCGATCACCGCAGCTACACCGAGGAGCTGACGGGCCGCACGATCGTGGTGTTCGGCGGCAGCTACGGGATCGGCCACGAGCTGACCGAGCTGGCGCGGCGCTACGGCGCGCAGGTCTTCCCGTTCAGCCGCTCCACCACGGGCACCCACGTCGAGCGCGCCGAGGACGTCGAGGCCGCGCTGACGACCGCCTTCGAGGCGACCGGCCGGATCGACCACGTGGTGGTCACCGCCGGGATCCTGGAGCGGGGCGCCCTGGCCGAGATGGACGAGGAGACGATGGACCGGGTGTTGCAGGTCAACTTCGTCGGCCCGGTGACCATCGCCCGGCAGGCCCTTCCGTACCTGCAGCAGACCAAGGGTCAGCTGCTGCTCTACACCTCCAGCTCGTACACCCGGGGTCGGGCCCGCTACGCCCTCTACTCGTCCACCAAGGCCGCCCTGGTCAACCTGACCCAGGCGCTCGCCGACGAGTGGGCCGACGTCGGCGTACGGGTCAACTGCATCAACCCGGAGCGGACGGCCACCCCCATGCGTACGCGGGCCTTCGGCGAGGAGCCGGAGAACACCCTGCTGGCCGCGGAGGCCGTCGCCCAGTCCTCGCTCGACGTGTTGATCTCCGACCTGACCGGCCAGGTCATCGACGTACGCCGGGCGCCTGGCGACGGCCCGTCCGTGCCGGCGCAGGCCGGCCCCGACCGGTCCGAGACGCCGGCCGCGGCGTCGACGAACTGACGTCGACGGCACCCCCGCGACACCGAGGGCGGCGATCGGAGCGACATGCGTGGTGACCTGGTTCGCAAGGTGGTCGCCCGGTGCCTGAGCACCGGGCTCGCCGTGCTGGCCTTCGTCGTGCTGGCCCTCACCGGCAGCACCGGGTGGGGCCTCGCGCTGGCCGTCGCCGCGCTGGTGGCGGCGGCCGCTGAGCAGCGGATCCGACCGGCCGCCGACCTGGTGGCCGAGAACGCCCTGATCGCCGCGGCGGTCCTGATCGGCTACTCCCGACGGCTCGACGACGGCTTCGACCCCGCGCTGGCCGCGACGGCGCTGGTCCTGCTGGGGCTGGTGCTGCTGGTGGGGCCGTTGCGTACCGCCGGCAACCTGGAGCTCCGGGCGGCCAACCTGCCGGTACGCGCCTGGACCCCGCTGATCGCTGACCGACTCGGCGTCACCCTGCTGGGGCTGCTCGCGGTGGTGGCCATCGCCGCCGCGTCGACCCTGCCGGCCGTCGTGGCGCTCGCCGCCAGCCTGCTGGTGGCCGCCGCCGCCGGGGCGGTCGCGCTGGACCTGGCCCGACGACGGTTCCGCCCGACCGCCGGCGGTGGGCAGGTCGCCCGCGCGCTACGCCGGCACGAGCCGGAGTTCCTGCTCTACTTCTCCGCACCGCCCGGCTCCGAGTACCAGGTCACCATGTGGCTGCCGTACCTCGAACGGATCGGCCGGCCCTTCCTGGTGCTGGTCCGTGAGCCGGAGTTCGTCGCGCCGATCGCCGCGGCCACCGACGCGCCGGTGGTCTACTGCCCCACGCTGCGCGCGATGGACGAGGCGCTGGTGCCGAGCCTGCGGGTGGCCTTCTACGTCAACCACGGGGCGAAGAACAGCCACTGCATCCGGTTCACCCAGCTCACCCACGTCCAACTGCACCACGGCGACAGCGACAAGGCGCCCAGCGCCAACCCGGTCTCGGGCATCTTCGACCGGATCTTCGTGGCCGGGCCGGCGGCGATCGACCGGTACGCCCGCGCCGGGGTGCAGATCCCGGCCGAGAAGTTCGTCGTGGTGGGCCGTCCCCAGGTCGAGTCGATCGAGGTGCGCCAGGAGCCGACGCGGGGCCTCGCGCACCCGACGGTGCTCTACACCCCGACCTGGACCGGGCACCACGCCGACGCCGACTACTGCTCGCTGCCGGTGGCCGAGGAGCTGCTGCGGCGGCTGCTGGGGCGCGGCGCGACGGTGATCCTGCGGGCGCATCCGTACACGACGCAGAACCCGGCGTCGGCACGCCAGTTGGGCCGGCTCACCGAACTGCTGGCCGTCGACCGCGCCCGCACCGGCCGGCAGCACGTGTTCGGCGCGGCCGCCCGGGAGCTGAGCCTGACCGAGTGCGTCAACCGCTCGGACGCGCTGGTCTCCGACGTCTCCGGGGTGATCTCCGACTACCTCTACTCCGGCAAGCCGTACGCCGTCACCGACATGGGTGACGAGGGCGACCGGTTCACCGAGCGCTTTCCACTGGCCGGCTCGGGCTACGTGCTGCGGCGCGACATGTCCAACGTGGACGCCGTGCTCACGGCCCTGCTGGACACCGACCCGCTGGCCGATGCCCGCTGGGTCACCCGCCGCCGCTACCTGGGCGACTTCCCGGCCGAGTCGTACGCCGAGGGTTTCCTGACCGCCGCCCGCCGCGAGCTGACCTCGGCCCGGGAACTACCCGCGCCCGCAGCCGCCTGACCGGTCAGCGGTACGGCTCCAGCAACGCCAGCACGGCCGCCGGATCCTCCAGGTGCGCGTTGTGCCCGAGACCGGACAGCGTGGCGACCGGTACGCCGTACTCCTTGAGCTGCGCGTCCGTGACCATCGGGTCGTGCTCCCCGCGGGCCAGCACCACCGGCACGTCGGTCGCCGCGAGCAGCGCGGCCAGATCGGGCGCGCCGACGGCGAACGCGGCGTTGTCCATCGCGAGCCGCCACCGGCCGTCGACCTGACGCAGACCGGCGTCGACCATCGGGTGGTCCGGGAGGACCAGACCGGTGAGGCCGGCGACCCGCAGATAGCGGCGGGCGGCCTCGGTGCGGCTGGTGAACCAGCCCACCGGGCGGGCGGCGAGGTCCGCGGCGCGGGCCAGCTCGGCCGGCGCCCAGACGGCCTTGATGCCCAAGCCCACCACCGCGTCCACCGGCAGACCGGCGGCGCGGGCCGCCAGCGCCAGGCCGACCACGCCACCGAGCGAGTGCCCGAGCACGACGATGCGGTCGTCGGAGGCCAGGCCCTGCGCGACCCGCTGGGCGAAACCCTCGAAGGAGTACGACGACAGCGGCGCCGACCAACCGTGACCGGCGAGATCGGGCGCCAGCCACCGGCCGGGCCAGTGCTGCTCCAGAAGTGGCGCCCAGGGCAGCCACACGTCACCCGTCGCCCCCATGCCGTGCAGCAGCAACAGGATCGGCTCACGGCCGGCTTGGCCGCCCGATTCATCCACCACGGCCGCAGTCTCCCACGGTTCGTGGCCCGGTACGAGAGCCGTTCACCCGCGTCGGGCCCCGACCTGGGAACGCCGCGGGCGCCGGCCCCTCGTGGGAGACGGCGCCCGCGGCGTCGTGGGGTGTCGCGCGTTGGTCAGGCGGAGTAACCCCGGGTGGCGATCCAGTTCGCCAGGTCGATCGTGGTGATCCAGTAGGCCGGGTCGGCGGCGTTCGCCGAGTCGGCAATCCGCACCGTACGGCCGTTGTCCTTGTAGCCGACGACGGCGATGTAGTGCCCACCGCCGTAGGAGTGGTAGCCGCCCTCGGTGTCGACGGCGTCGCCGGCGACGTTGGCCACCACGCCGCGGCCATCGGTGATGGCCTTGACGACGTCGGCCTGAAGGCGGTCCATCTGGGCCGGGCTGGGCGTGCCCGCGAACATGCGGGTGCGGTACGGGGAGCCCTTCACCTCGGCGTTGAGCACCCGGGTGGTGTCCTCGGCCGAGTTGGTGCCCATCTCGGTGGTGCCCAGTTCGGCGCCGAGCTCCTCCTGGGTGCGGTCGATGCCGCTGGCGCTGAGCGCGTTGCGGGTGGCCGCCGGGCCACAGTTGTAGTAGGTGTTCTGCGCCTCGTAGTCGTAGTCGAGCACCTTCGTCGCGGGCGGCTTCGGCGGCGTCGGCTTCCGGGTGACGTCCGGGTTGCTCGTGGCCTTCGCGGCGGGGGACGCGGCGCTGGTGGCCGGGGCGGCGGTGCTCGGCGCGACGCTCGCCGACGGAGCTGCGGACCGGAGTTCGCCACGGGAGGCGACGGTGTCACTGCGCATCTCGGCGACCGTGGTCGGGGTGCGCGAGCCGGCCGGGGCGTCGTCGGTGCCGGCGACCAGAGCGCCGGCGGTGGTGGCGATCGCGAGGGCCGCGGCGGAGGCGGCGACGATCTGGTACGGGCGCTCGGTCGCGAGGCGACGGAGCTGGCGCTTCAGGGTGTGCTTCACGAGGTCCTCCACGGTTCACAGGGAGAGCGGCACACCGGGGCTCGACCGGCATCCGGGCAGGCGTCAGCGCGCGGGCGGTGGCCCGCGGATGATGAGCCGCTCAGGGGAACGCCCGGCGCGGCCGGGCGGGAAGTGCGGTGACCCGGGGGGTCAGCTCACCGTCACGAGGCGGATGAGCGGGGACACCGCGTCGCCGTGGAGGCGGCGGAACAACAAGGGGGTCGAGGGGTGCTGCACGAGGATGGAACTCCTTCCGTCACCGCCTACCGGGTTAGCTGACGGATTCGGGCGGGAAGATCGCCCTACCGCGGGCCGTGGCTCGCGGATTCACCCCGGACTTACTGTGGGTCCCCGGTTCGTTGATCACGATTGAGCGGGTCGGCGCGGCGTCGCCTCCTGCGATCGGTAACCGCACCGGACGGGACGACAGTACTGGCCGGTACGCACTCTGCCAAGCCGCGCCCACCTGCGTAAACATCGATTGGCCCAGCAATTTCTGCGCGTTCTGCCGCTGACGTGACTCGATGGGACAACGGGTTCCGCCGGCACCTGTGGGCGACAACCGGACAGGTGGCCGACAACGCGGCCACAATCGCGGGCGCAATGGCCGCCGATGATGCCCGCCGCCCGATTTCCGCCGCCGGTGACCCGCCTCACATAACGGATCGGGCTCAACCGGCCCGGGCCGGACGCCAGCGTGCCACGAGGGCCGTACGCGACGGCCGCGTCGCGGTGCGCCGGGAGAACGCCGGGCTCGGCCGCGACCGGACCGCCGCCACGTACGCCTCCTCGGCGAGGACGCGCGCCGACTCGGCGGCCACCTCGGCGTCCCGCCAGGACGACCGCTCCCGCTCGGCGGCCGTCCGGTGCTCGGCCAGCCTCGCGTCACGGATCGCCCGGATGAGCAGCGTCTCCTGCTCGACCGGGTGCCGGCGGGGGTCCCAGCCGCGCCGGTGCCCGAACACGTCGCCGAGCTGAGCCATGGTCAACTCCCCCCGCCAGTGCGCCGCCATGGCGGCACGGTGCAGATAGCGCTCCCGGGCCGCGTACTCGGCGGGGGTGTGCGGGGTACGCGGTGTCGGCAACGCCCCGGCACCGGCGACCCGACGGGCGGCCGTGTCCGCCTCGTCGTACGCCGTCCAGGCCCGCTGCGCCTCGTCCTGAGCGACCAGCCAGTCAGCGCGCCGCCGTCGGGCGGTCCGCGCGGCCCGGGCGGCGGCCACGGCCACCTCCTCGGCGTACCGGCGCAGGTCGGCCATCTCGGCGACGGCCATCTCGCGGGCGGTGGGTGTCGGCGGCGTGGGGTCGGCCGCGGGCGAGTCCCGCTCCGGACGGGCCACCAGAACGGCGAGGACCGTCAGCGCCAGCAGGAACAGGGCCGACCAGATGGCGGCGGCCTGGGGCACCTCGGTCAGGAACTGGTAGAAGACGACGGTTTCCATGATCGACACCTCGGCATGAGCACGTAAGCGATGGGATGCCGCACGGGCGGGTGCGGGCGGTGTGTCGTCAGGTGTGGTGACTGGCGTTCGGTCTGGCGGCGTCGCCGGTGGTGGAGATCTCGGCGCGCCACACTCCGGCGCTCGCGGGACGGCGTGCCGCCCCGGTGACTGACCCCGCTAGGCCGGCGGGGCGCGGGGGGCCCGGCTGGCCGAGCCGGCGGCGCGGAGGGGCCGCTGCGAGCCCGTGCGCGTCGAGGTCACGCCCGCCAATGGGCGGGGCAACGCGTCCGAACCACCGTGCCGGGCGGGCTGCGGGTCGACCGACCGCGCGGAGGCGTCAGCGCCAAGCTCTGCGGCTCGTACCCCGCCGACCCTGCGGGTGACGGCGCGGTCGGTGACGGCGCGGTCGGTGCCGGCGCGGTCGGTGCCGGCGCGGTCGGTGGCGGCGCGGTCGGTGGCGGCCGAGCCGGTGGCGGCGCGGTCGGTGAGGACGGTGGAGAGGGCCGCGGTCGACGGTCCGAGCGGCTCCGCGAGGGCGAGCGACCCGATGATGGGCGGCGGGGCCGCGGCGGTCGATGCCGGCAGCAGCGCCGGGGCCGCGCCCAGGGCGAGCGACAGCACGGCGAGGCTGGTCAGCACCCGTGCCGCCCAGCGCGCCACCCACCACAGGGGACAGGTGAGCGCGACCGGGAGCACGTCCTCACGCTACCGTCGGGACCGCCCGGACGCATCGGCGACGGGCGTGTCGGCCAGCGCCGCGCCGACCCCGTCCGACCAGCGTGGACCAGGTGGCGTCAGCCGGCGCTGGTGGGTGCCACCGCGCCGGTCAAGATCGCGCTCGATCGTTGATGTAGTGGCCTCACTCGGCTGACGAGACCACTACAACCAGGATCGAGCGCGATCTTGCGCGTCTGGACGGGCGGGCACGGGCGGCACGCCGGCGTCACCGCTCCCGGCCGACGAGGTGGTGCGCTGATGGGGAACGAGCGGCGGGCGACCCGGGCGACGTGGCGCGAGCCGGCGCATCATCGGGGTCTCCACCCAGCGGTGCAGCAACCCGGCGAGGACCAGGTTCGCGAGCAGGAATCCGAGCACCACCGCCGGACCCCGCCAACCCCGGAAACCGGTCCCCCAGTCGCCGCTGAGCCGGAGCACGCTCGTCATCACCAGGACGTGCACCAGGTAGAAGGCGAACGAGACCTCGCCGAGCCAGACCAGCGGACGCGAGCGCCACGGCGAGCGCCGGCCGCGCACGTCGGCGTCGGCGGCCGCGGTGATCACCAACAGGTACGCGACGGCGAGCAGCGTGGTCCACAACTCGGCGCGGATCCACTGCGCGGCGGCCACCCAGGTGCCCACGAAGATCGCGGTGGCGGCGGTCAGGCCCGGCCCGCGCCACCGGCCCCGGAGCATCAGCTCGGCCGCCACCGCGCCCAACCAGAACTCCAGGGACCGCACCGGCGGGAAGATCTGGGTGAACCACCAGCGGCTTACCTCCGGCACCAGATGCTGGGCCGGCCAGAGCGCGAGGATCAGCAGCGGCAGCGCGACCACGAGCGCCCAGAGCACCGCGGGTCGCGCCCGGCGCAACAGGGGCAGCGCCAGCGGCAGACAGAGGTAGAAGAAGAACTCGCAGGACAGCGACCAGCTCACCGTGTTGACGCTGTAGAACCAGCCCAGCCGGGGGTCCCACGCCTGCAACAGCAGCAGGTTCTCCACGGCGACGGCCGGCAGGACGGGATCGGCGAACCACCCGGCGACCAGCAGCGCGGCGGCCCACAGCACCACGTGGTTCGGGTAGATCTTCGCGACCCGTCGACGCCAGAAGGTCAGCCGCGAGTCGCCCGGGCGGGCCGACCAGACCAACACGAAGCCGCTGAGAATGAAGAAGAACTGCACGCCGGACAGGCCGAGGGTGAAGAGGGCGTCGACGACGGCCTTGTACTCCGGCTCGGCGATGATCCGCATCGTCCCGGCGTGGAACCCGAAGACCAGCAGCGCGGCGATCCACCGCAGCCCGGTCAGCGACGGCAGCCGGGCGGGGGCGGCCGGCGCGGCCGGCGCGTCGGTGGTGCTCGTCATGCCGAGGCACCCTACCGGGTCACTCCCGGGTGAACCGGGCGGCCGTTGTTTACCTTCCGCTTCGCGGGTGTTCAGGGATTTCACCATCGGCGGCCACGTGTGGTTCCGGGGCTGGCCATCCACGTCGTCGAAGGTGGCGACGTGGTCAATGAGCCGACGCACGCGCCGCTGCTGAGCATCGTCGTGCCCGTCTACGGCGTCGAGGCTTACCTGTACCAGTGCCTCGAGTCGGTCCGGGCGGACATCCCGGCGGGCGAGTCGGAGGCGGTCGAGCTGATCGCCGTGAACGACGCCTCGCCGGACGGCTGCGGCGCGATGCTGCGGTCCTACGCCACCGGGCGCGACAACGTCCGCGTCGTACACCTGGAAGAGAACGTGGGTCTGGGCCTGGCCCGCAACGCGGGCCTCGACGTGGCCACCGGCCGGTACGTGTGGTTCGTCGACAGCGACGACTGGCTGCCACCGGGCACGATCGCGGCGGTGCTGGACCGGCTGCGTGAACACCAGCCCGACGTCCTCATGCTGGACCACCTGCGGGTGCACGAGGACGGTCGGCGGGAGGTCGACGCGAGCAGCCACCTGCTGCGCGGGGTGCCGGGCGTGGCCCGCCTGGCCGACCAGCCGCACCTGCTGCGGGTGCAGCACACGGCGTGGAACAAGGTGGTACGCCGGGCCTTTCTCGACGAGTTGGAGCTGCGCTTCTTCCCCGGCTGGTACGAGGACATCCCGTTCAGCCACCCGCTGCTGATCGGCGCGGAGAAGATCTCGGTGCTGGACCGGGTCTGCTACCTGTACCGGCAGGGCCGCCAGGGCGCCATCACCTCCACCCGCAGTGGCCGGCACTTCGACGCGTTCGGCCAGTACGAGCGGCTGATGGACTGGGTTGCCCGCCGGCACCCGGACGAGGGCCTGCGGGCCGAGCTGTTCGAGCTGATGATCAGCCACTACCTGGTGGTGGTCGGCAACGACGACCGGCTGCACCCACACCTGCGGCGCGCCTTCTTCCACCGGGTCGCCGAGCACTACCGCCGATACCTGCCCCCCGGCGGCTATCCGATGCCGCCGGGGGTCAGCGGGCTCAAGCACCGCCTGGTGGGGCGGGGTGACTGGTTGGCGTACTCGGCGCTGCGGCAGGCGCACCGGGTCACCGGACGGTGGCGACGGTCCGGCCCGACCGCCAGCGCCGACTCGTCGTCGACCGACGACCCCTCCCGAGCGGCACGGTCGACGAGCAGGCCGGACGGCGGGCACGCCGCCGGCAGGCCGGGACGGTCGGACGCGCTGGCCGGTGGCCGCCTGCCGTGACCCGTTCGGCGGGTGCCCGGGTTTTTCAGGTCGTCCACCCGTTCGGGGGGACGACGACAGCACCACCGCACGTCGGTGCGGGCGTAAGGGAACAGAGGTCGGAATGACGGCGACAATCAAGATCGGACCGCACGCGGTCGGTGCCGGAGAGCGGCCCTTCGTGGTCGCCGAGATGTCCGGTAACCACAACGGCGACCTGGACCGGGCGCTGGCCATCGTGGACGCGGTCGCCGAGAGCGGCGCGCACGCGCTCAAGCTGCAGACGTACCGGCCGGACACGATCACGATCGACGTCGACACCCCGGCCTTCCGCATCTCCGGCGGGCACGAGCTGTGGGGCGGGGAGAACCTGTACCGCCTCTACGAGCGGGCGCACACCCCGTACGAGTGGCACGCCCCGATCTTCGCGCGGGCCCGCGCGCGCGGGCTGACGGTCTTCTCGTCACCGTTCGACGCGACCGCCGTGGAGCTGTTGGAGTCGTTGGACGCCCCGGCGTACAAGATCGCGTCCTCGGAGCTGGTGGACCTGCCGCTGATCCGCTTGGTGGCCAGCACCGGCAAGCCGATGGTGATCTCGACCGGGATGGCGACGGTCGCCGAGATCGACGCCGCCGTACGGACCGCGCGCGACGGCGGCGCGGCGGGCATCGTCCTGCTGGCCTGCACCGCGTCCTACCCGGCACCCCCCGCCGACAGCAACCTGCGCCGCCTGCCGGTGCTGGCCGGCGCGTTCGACGTGCCGGTCGGGCTCTCCGACCACACGCCCGGTATCGGCGTGGCGGTCGCCTCGGTGGCGCTGGGCGCCTGCTTCATCGAGAAGCACGTGACCCTGGACCGGGCCGATGGCGGCGTGGACTCGGACTTCTCGCTGAACCCGGCGGAGTTGACCGCGCTCGTCGAGGAGTCGGGCCGCGCCTACGCGGCGCTGGGCGGCACCGCGATCGGCCCAACGCCGGCCGAGCGGGAAGGGCTACGGTTCCGCCGTTCGCTGTTCGTGGTCGAGGACGTCCGGGCCGGCGACCCGGTGACGGCACAGAACGTCCGGTCGATCCGCCCGGCCGGCGGCCTGGCCCCGATCGAGATCGACAGGGTGTTGGGCCGCACCTTCACCACCGACGTCCCGCGCGGCACCCCGCTGAGCTGGGACCTGATCTGACCGCTGTGCGGCCGGGTGCCCCGCCGCGCCGGTAGCGGCGCCGCGGGGTGCCCGGCTCTGCGGCCGGCAGCGCCCTGTGCGCCTCCTGTCGAGCTGCCCCGAAAATGGGGCGCGTGCCGTGGGTGCCATCCCGCCCCACCGATGGGGCAGCTCGACAGGAGGCACCCGACAACAGCGGCACCCCGCCGTCAGTCGCGGCCGCTCAGCCCCGCGCCCTGCTCGGGGGCGAAGCCGACGGTGACCACCAGGTCGGCGACCCGCAGGGTGCTCCAGAGGATGGCGACGTTCACCGGAGTGCCCAGCCCGTGCCGACGCCACCAGGTCGCGATCGGCACGTCGACCAACTTGCAGCAGCACTCGGCCCGGGTCCACCGGGCCCAGAAGTCAGCGACGCCGAAGTGGCGGGCCAGTGCCGGGGGAACCGGGGCGTTCGCGCGCTCCGCGTCGACGGCCACCCGCCAACCCGGCACCGGCGGGCCGTACCAGCCGACGCAGCGCCCGTCGTCGAGGTGACTGCGGGTCGTCGCCGAGGCCAGGTCGGCGGGCGTACCGATGCGTAGGTGCCGTTCGGCGGCGGCGAGCAGTCCCGGCACCGGGCGCAGGTCAGATGGAGGCGGCACCGTCCACCACGATGACCTGGCCGTTGATGTTGGTGTGCTCGCGCAGCAGCATCCGCACCACCGGTACGACCTCCTCCGGCTCGGTCAGGTGGCCGGTCGGGGTACGGCGCACGATCTGGTCGAGCTGGGTCGGGCCGAGCACGGCGGACATCTCCGAGGCGAAGAAGCCGGGCGCGACCGCGTTGACCAGCATCCGGCCGCCGAGTTCCCGGGCGAGCGAGCGGGTGGCGGCGTCCATGCCGCCCTTGGTGGCCGAGTACGCGACCAGGCCCGGGAAGCCACGCTGCGCGCAGATCGAGGTGATGTTGACGACGCGGCCCCGCAGCCCCTTGCCGAGCATCCGACGGATCACCAGCCGGGTCAGTTGCAGCGGCGCGGTCAGGTTGGTCTCGATGATCCGGGCGATGTCGTCGGTCGCGGTGTGCACGTGCAGGGAGTCCTGCCCGACGGCGGCGTTGTTGACGATGCCGTCGATCGGGCCGAGGCGCTGCTCCACCTCGCGGACGAAGCCCTGCGCGGCGCGCAGATCGGTGACGTCGACCGAACCGACGTGCACCCGGTCGGGGTGCTCGGCGGCGAGCTTCTCCAGCTCGGGGGTGACGGTACGGGCGAACGCGGCCACCCGTACGCCCGCGTCGAGCAGGTCGGTGACGATGGCCAGGCCCAGCCCCCGGGAACCGCCGGAGACGAGGACCACGGAGCTGGGGGGAACGAGCTTGGTGTCGGCGGGGTCAGACATCGCTCTTCAGGGTCTCCTTGACGGGAATCTCGGTCAGCACACGGATCCGGCGGGGCACGGCGTGCTCGGGCAGCCGGTCGGCGCACCAGCGGACCAGCGCGGCCTCGTCGGGCAGCGGGGCGTCCGCGTGCTCGGCGGGTGCGAGGACCACCTCGGCGACGACCATCCGACCGAGCACCGGGGCGCGGCGGCCGGTGACGCGGGCCCAGGCCACACCGGGATGCTGGGTCAGCACGCCACGGACCACACCGGCGGAGACCTTGCTCCCACCCACGTTGATCTCGTCGGTGTCCAAGCGACCTGTGATCAGCACCCGCCCGTCGACCACCTGCACCCGATCCCCGGTGCGGACCGGGCCGGAGAGCCCGACCCCGTGGTACGGGGAGGTGACGACCAGTTCGTCGTCGCGTACCGACAGGGTGGGTCGGCCCTCGGTTTCCCGGTCCAGCCACTCGGCGGGGAACCCGGCCCGCCCGTCGTGCACCACGATGGACGCGCCGACCTCCGAGGACGCGTAGATCCAGGAGATCCGCGCGGCGGGGAAGACCTCGCGCAGCTGGTCCAGGATCGCCTGGTCCACCGGCTCGCCGCCGAGGGTGATCTGACGCAGCGGCACCCGGGCCAGCGCGGCGGCGTCCCGGTAGAGGGTGCGCCGCCAGAAGGTGGGCGTGCCGGACGCGGCGTCGACCCCGTGCGCGGCGGCGACCGCCGGCCAGTCGTCCAGTTCGTCCGGCTCGATGACCACCAGGTGCTGACCGGGCTGGGTCAGCGACAGGGTCACGACCTGCCACCAGGCGTACGTGCCGGGGGCGTAGGGGCACAGCCAGGTCCGGTCCGGCTGGTCGGCCCGCACGGTGGTCAACGTGTCGAGGGTGTGCCCGACCCGCTTGGGACGGCCCGTCGACCCGGACGTCAGCAGCCACAGCCGGCCGGGTTCGGCGACGCGCGATCGGGCGGGCGCGCTGGGGTGCGCGCCGTCGTCGTCGAGGAGGGTCACGGTGAAGCCGGCGTCGTCCAGCTCCGCGCGCATCGTCGCGTCCACCCGACTCGCGGTGCTGAGCAGCAGCTCGGTGCCGTGCACGGCGTGCTGTCGCGCGGCGGCGAGCGCGTGCCGGGCGGAGTGCGCCAGCACCGCGGCGGGGTCGGGCAGCTGCGGCGTCGGCAACGTCCGCCAGGTCAGCGCGGCGCCGCCCACGACGAGCCGGTTGTCGACGCCGGCCGGTTCCCGACCCGCGGTGGCCGGGTGGGGGGTCGCGACGGTCACTGCTGCGAAAGCTCGACGAGGAAGTCGAGGACGTCGCCGACGGTGGCGATGCGGCGCAGGCCGGGAGCGTCGAAGTTCAGCTCCTCCCCCGTCTCGTCCTCCACGCGCAGGGCCAGCTCGGAGAAGTCCAGCGAGCGGAAACCGATGTCCCGCAGCTGCGCCGCGTCGTCGGCGGGCAGCTCCTTGTCCTGGTTCTTGAGCACCTGCGCCATGAGGTCGCGGATCTGCGCGCGACTCAATTCGTTCATGCGCCGGAGTCTACAACCCAGCGAATGGATAACTGCTTTCCCGGTAGGCCCGGGTAAGGTGCTCCGACCGGATGTGTTCAGACAGGAAAGCGGGAGCACGTGCTACGCGAAGCGACGGCGGACGACGTTCATCTGATGTTGTCCTGGCGTAATCAGGAAACCAACCGTCAGGTCAGCAAGACCAGCCACGAGATCACCGCCGAGGAGCACGCCCGGTGGTGGTCGGCGGTGCGCGACGACCCGACGCGGCGCGTCCTGACGTACGTCCACGACGACCGACCCTGCGGTGTCGTCACCTTCTTCGACCTGCGGCTGGACGCCCCGCGAACCGGGGCGTGGGGCTTCTACCTGGACGCCGACGGGCTGGCCGGGCGGGGCGAGACGCTGCCGGCCTGGCTGGGGGTGATGCGGGAGGCCGTGGAGTACGCCTTCGACGGGTTGCACCTGACTCGGCTCGACGGCGAGGTGCTGGCGCACAACACCGTCGTGCGGCAGATGAACCGACGTTTTCGATTCGTCGAGGGCACGCCACGGCAGGAACTGTCCGACGGGCGGGAAATCACCGTCATTCCGATTTCCCTGGCGCGTGAGGATCGTCGCCAACGGTGATTGCCGCCGGCATTTCCGCAATGGCGGTAAAGCGTTAGGCACCCGTACGCCCGGTGGACATCCACCGTTCACCGGAACGCGGTGACCACCGGGCGGTAATGGGCGTCGGAATCAGGCGCGCCGCCAGGCGGCCCAGTGCTGCCGTTCGTTGCCGCCGAGCCGGACGAAGCCGTACCTCGCGCCGTCCCAGTCGTCCGGCTGGCCGGGCGCCCAGCGGGCGAACACCACCTGCGCGGCGGCGGGCGGCTGTTCGCGGAACCACCGCACGTCGGTCCAGGTGACCTGGTGACTGAGGTTGAACCGCAGGATGTAGTGCACACCGGTGGAGGCCCAGACCCGCTCGCCGGGGCGTACGCCGACGTCGGCGACCCGGGGGGTCGGCGCGGTGCTCGCGGCCATCGGCCGCACCAGCCGTTGGTCGATCACCTGCATGGTGAGCAGGTTGACCACGACCAGGACGCCGAGCACGGGCAGCCGCAGCCGGGGCACCCGGACCGCGGCCACCAGCAGCACGCACGCGCCGATGCCGATCAGCGACCCGAGCACCGGACGCATCTCGCGCCAACCGTTGGTCAACGCCATCAGGTCCGGCGCGCCGAAGCCGCCGTAGCGCAGCGAGTGCCCTCGGCTGGCCACGTACGCGAGGCGACCGGCGACCAGCGCGCCGCCGGCGACCAGCAGGCCCACCGCGACCGCCGCCCGGCGCAGCGCCACCCGGCGCTCCTCGGTGAGCAGCACCCCGAGCCCGACCAGCAGCCAGAACGGGGCGAGCATCTGCACGTAGCGGCCGTAGATCGCGTCCAACGGCTTGCCGGTGATGCCGGCCAGGAGCACCGACGCGCCGCTGGCGACTCCGACGCTCACGACCAGCGCCACCCCCATCGTCCAGCGGGTGGCGTCACCGTGGCGCGGACGCCACAGCTCCTTGACGGCGGCGGCCCAGGCGATCCCGGCCAGTCCGAACGTGATCACCACGAGGTACCAGAGCTGGGTGGTGACGGCCGCCCCGACGCGGACCACCCCCTGGGCGGAGGCGACGGCGGCGACCGTGCCGCCCCCGGGGGTGCTGCCCAGCAGGTAGACCTTGTCCCCGAGGAGGCGGATGCCGGCCTCGTTGACCAGCGCCAGGGCCAGCACCGGCAGCAGCGCCGCGAGCACCGCGACGGGGGTGATCCGGCGGCGCACGAACAGCAGCAGGACCAGGCCGGCGTGCACGGCCACGATCACCAGACCGCGCGAGTGCAGCAGGTGGAACGACCCCACCAGCAGGCCCACGGTGGCCGCGGCGAGCGGCCCGGGGCGTTCGATCCAGCGGTGCACGGCGAGCAGCCAGGCGACCACGAGCGGCGCCATCACCGTGTCGATCATCGCGACGCCGGCGTAGAAGGCGGTGGCCGGCAGCGTGGCCGCCACCACCGCCGCGAGCAGCGCCGACGCGCGGGGCAGCCGGAGCACCCGGCGGCCCAGGAGGTACGCCAGCGGCAGCAGCGTCGAGTTGACCATCGCGTTGATCAGTTGGACGAGACGGTAACTGTCGGCGAAGTCGTGGTGACCGAGGAACGCGGGCGAGATGAGCATGGGGTATCCGACCCGGCGCAGCAGGTCGTTCTCGCTGCTGAACCCGCCCGGACCGCCGGCGAGGGCGCGGGCGGTGTTCAGATAGCTGTCCTCGTCGGTGTGGGCGATGGGCAGCGCGATGTGCCGCGACAGCCACAGGCGCCAGGCGACGCTCAGCACCCAACCGACGAACAGCAGCAGCGGCACCAGCCATCGGCGTGCGGGTGTCGCGGGCGGTGTCCCGGCCGGGACCGCCGGCCGTTCGATCACGTCGCTGCCGATTGCCATCAACGCCTCCTGAACCGTCGGCCGGACCGGCCGCTGGGCACGCCGGACAGGCTGGTGACGCTCGGGGATGATCCGCTCGCACCGAGGCGGTGCGGATGTCGGGTGAACGCGGCAACCACGACGCGCTCAAGGCTGCCGGGTCGCTCGCGCGGCCACTGTAGCGGCCGGATCTCCCCTGGTCAGCCCGCTTCCCGGCCGGTCGGAAATGTTCGCCTGCACGGTGCCCGCCATTCACGACGGCAGGGGAAGCGGTTAACCCGCGAGCGCCGGTGCGTTAACCCGCCGCCGTTAGCGTCTCACCCCGGTCGGCCGGCCGAGGGCCGCCGGTTCATCCACGATCACGGGAGCACCAAATTGAGTGAGTTGAATGGATCGTCCATTCTGATCACCGGGGGAACGGGTTCCTTCGGCAGGACCTTCCTCCGGCACATCCTCACCGAGGCCGACCCCGCCCGGGTGGTGGTCTTCTCCCGCGACGAGCTCAAGCAGTACGAGTTGCGCCAGCAACTCGGCGACGACCCGCGCCTGCGCTGGTTCATCGGCGACATCCGGGACCGGCACCGCCTCACGCGGGCGATGCACGGCGTGGACCACGTGGTGCACGCCGCCGCCCTGAAGCAGGTGGACACCGCCGAGTACAACCCGTCGGAGTTCATCGCCACCAACATCACCGGCTCGCAGCACGTGGTCGACGCGGCGATCGAGGCGGGCGTCAAGAAGGTCATCGCGCTCTCGACCGACAAGGCGTCCAGCCCGATCAACCTTTACGGCGCCACCAAGCTGGTCGGCGACAAGCTGTTCGTCTCGGCCAACCACTACGCCGCGCACCACCCGACCCGGTTCTCGGTCGTGCGCTACGGCAACGTGGTCGGCAGCCGTGGTTCGGTCGTCCCGCTGTTCCACCGGCTGGCCGCCGAGGGCAAGAGCCTGCCGATCACCGACAAGCGGATGACCCGCTTCTGGATCACCCTCGAGCAGGCCGTGCAGTTCGTCATGGACTCGTTCGACCAGATGCAGGGTGGCGAGCTGTTCGTGCCCCGGATCCCCAGCATGCGCATCCTCGACCTGGTCGAGGCCGTCGCCCCGGACGCCACCACCCACGAGATCGGCATCCGGCCCGGCGAGAAGCTGCACGAGGAGATGATCGCCCCGGACGACAGCCGGCGGACGCTGCGCGCCAAGGACCGCTACATCGTCCAGCCGACCATCGCCGGTTGGGGCTACCAGCCGCCGGTCGACTGCGAGCCCGTGCCGGACGGCTTCGCCTACCAGTCGGACACGAACGACGAGTGGCTCACCGTCGAGCAGCTACGCGAGATGCTCGGCCTGACCGCATGACAGGGATGCTCCCGTACGGCCGGCAGTCGATCTCCGAGGACGACGTCGCGGCCGTCGCCGGCGTGCTGCGCGGCGACTGGCTCACCACCGGGCCGCAGGTCGACGCGTTCGAGGCCGACCTGGCTCGGGTGACCGGCGCGGCAGGTGTCGCCGCCGTCTCCAACGGCACCGCCGCGCTGCACGTGGCGTACGCGGCGGCCGGTGTCGGACCGGGCGACGAGGTGGTGGTGCCGCCCATGACGTTCGTGGCGACCGCCAGCAGCGCTGTCGCCCTCGGCGCGAAGATCGTGTTCGCGGACGTCGACGAGGAGACCTTCTGCCTCGACCCGGCTGCCGCGGCGGCGGCGGTCACCTCGCGTACCAAGGTGGTTTCCGCCGTCGACTACGCCGGCCACCCGGCCGACTACGACGCGCTGCGCAAGGCCGTCGCGGGCACCGACGCCCTGCTGCTCGCCGACGCGGCGCACTCCATCGGCGGGACGTACCACGCTCGGCCGGTCGGATCACTCGCCGACCTGACCACGTTCTCGTTCTTCCCGACGAAGAACCTCACCACCGCCGAGGGCGGCGGGGTCGCCGCGCTGGATCCGAAGATCCTGGAGCGGGCCCGCCGCTTCCGTGGCGTGGGCATGGTCCGCGAGCGCGACGACCTGCGCCGCCCCGACGAGGGCGGCTGGTTCTACGAGGTCCCCGAGTTCGGGCTGAACTACCGCCTGCCGGACGTGCTCTGTGCCCTGGGCCGCAGCCAACTGCGCCGCCTCGGCGAGTTCGTGGCCCGCCGGGCCGCGCTCGTCGCCCGCTACAACGAGGCGCTCGCCGACCTGGACGGGGTACGCCTGCCCGTCCAGCAGCCGTGGGCCGAGCCGGCCTGGCACCTCTACCCGATCCGGGTGCTCGACGGCCGTCGCCGCGAGGTCTACGACCGGATGCGCGCGGCCGGCATCGGCGTACAGGTCAACTACATCCCGGTGCACTGGCACCCGGCCTTCGCCGACCTGGGTTACCGGCGCGGGTCGTGCCCGGTGGCCGAGTCGTTCTACGCCCAGCAGCTGTCGCTGCCGCTGTACCCGGGACTCAGCGACGCCGACCAGGACCGCGTCATCGACGCGCTGACCGCGATCCTGCGGGGCAGCGCGGTGCGTTCCGCCGCCTGATGGGAAGCTGATGCACCACGCGAACCACTTCTACGGCCACGCCCACGTGCTGGCCCGTTACGCCGCTCTCGGCGACCGGCATCCGCCACGGATCAACGGGTACGTGCAGCACGGCTGGAACATCGGCGACGGCCTGGCGCCGGGTCACCCGTACGCCGACCGCACGCCCAGCCTGCTCTGGTCCGAGCAGACCCGCCGCCGGGCCTGGTCGGTGGGGCGGCGCAACGTCGTCGTGATCGGCGCCCCGTTCACCTACCTGCTGGCGATGCGGCCGGACAACCCGCCGGAGCAGGAGCGGGAGGGCACCATCTGGTACCCGTTCCACGGCTGGGAGGGCCAGCACGTCAAGGGCGACCACCGGGAGCTGATCGCCCGCATCCGCGACACCGAGCCCGGCCCGGTGACGGTCTGCCTGTACTGGCACGAGTACGGCATGCGCCACGTCCGGCGGCTCTACGAGCGCGCCGGGTTCCGGGTGATCTGCCACGGCTACCGGGGACACTGGTGGAAGGACACCGACCCGGAGTTCCTCGACAAGCAACTGACCGAGCTGCGCCGGCACCGCCGGGTAGCATCCAACCGGCTGACCAGCGCGATCTTCTACGGCATCGCGGCCGGCTGCGAACCGGCGGTCTACGGCGACCCGATGATCCTGTCCAACGAGGACCCGACCTTCGGCGGCACCGCCCGCATCCGTCGGCAGTGGCCGGAGCTGCACGGCACCAGGGTCGACCTGCCCACCGCCGTCTCGATCGCCCGCGCGGAGCTGGGCGTCGACCACCGCTGCACCCCGGCCGAGCTACGTGAGCTGCTGGGTTGGGCGAACCTTGGGGAAGAAGAGGACGACAGTGACGACTGAGACCGCACCCGCCGGCCGGATCAGCCTGCCCGGCGGCGAGATGCTGGCCTGGTCCGACCTGCCGAAGGGGCGGTTGGCCGACGGCGGGCCGCTCGCCGCGCTGGCCGCCCGCGTCGTGCCGTCCGGCGCGCGGGTCCTGCTGGCCGGCCCGCACGACCCGGCGCTGCTCGACCGGCTCGCCCACGCCGAGGTGACCTGCCTGCTGCGCAGTCACCCGGACGCGGTGGTGCTCGCCCGGCGGGCCACCCGCGTCATCGTGGGCGGCCCCGCCGGCCTGCCCGACGACGAGACGTACGACGTGGTGATCGCCGCCGCCGGCCTGGACCCGATCGAGTCGGTGGAGGGCACCCGGCTCGGCTGGGACGGCGTGCTGGCCCGGCTGGTCGCGGCGGTACGCCCCGGTGGCGCGCTGCTGCTGCGCCTGGACAACCCGCTCGGGCTGCACCGGCTGGTCGCCACCACCCCCTGGTACGCCGCCCGCGACGACTCCGCCTGGGTCATCGGCGGCGTGCTCGACCCGGCCCACCCCGCCAACCGGGGCCAGCTCCGGCAGCGGATCACCGACAGCGGGCTCCGCCCGAGCGCCTGCTGGGCCGCGTACCCCGATGGCGCGACGGCGACGGCCCTGCTCGACGCCGACCAGCTCGACCACGGCGCGGGCCGCGGGCTGTTCGACGCGGTGCTGCACGGCGCCTGCGCCGGTGCCTTCGCTCCCGCCACGGTGCTCCAGGACCCGGCCCGGCTGGCGGTGGACGCCCTGCACGCCGGGCGGGCCGCGGACCTCGCGCCGGCCTGGCTGCTGCTGGCCCACCGGCCCGGCGGGCCCACGGACTCCCCCGGCGACGCGGAGCTGCCGGTGGCGCTGGTGCAGACCGGCTCGTCCGGCCAGCCCGGGATCGGTGTGCTGGAGGTGCGCGACGGCCCGTCCGGCTGGCGGTGGGGGCACGTCGCCACCGCCGACACGCGCGCGCCGAGCGCGCCGTTCGCCAGCCGCGAGGCCGCGTACCGGGACCCCGACGCGCTGACCGGACCGGTGCCGTCCGGGCGGCTGCTGCACACCCTGCTGCTCGACGCCGCGCTGCGCCGCGACCTGACCACGGTGCGCGCGCTGCTGCACGGGTACGCGGGCTGGCTCGCCGACCAGGCCGACGCCGACGGACGGCTGGTCGGCGCCGCCGCGCTGGCCAGTGCCGACAACATGGTGGTCGACGGGGAACGCTTCGCGGTACTCGACCCGAGCTGGCGGGCGGCCGACCGGCTCCCCGGCGACGTGGTGCTGGCCCGCGGGCTGTGGCGCTTCGCGGCGGCCCTGCTCACCGGCGGGTACGCCCACCCGTGGTCGTCCACCCTCGACGTCGCCGGCCTCACCGTCGTCCTCGGCGGGCTCGCCGGCCACGACCTGGACCGGACGACGGTGGCCGAGGCGGTCCAGGTCGAGGCGGCGATCACGGCCAGCCTGCACGGCCTGGACGCCGAGCACCGCACGGCCCTCGCCACCGACCTGCAGGCGGTCGAACCGACCGACCCGCCGCTCGGCGCGCACAGCTACCAGCAGTTGCGCGAGGCGTGGCGGCGCCAACGCGAGGAGATCAGTCGGCTGGCGGCCCTCACCAAGTGGACCGACGAGCTGCTCACCTCCCGGGAACGGGCGCTGCGCCGGGCCGAGGCGAAGATCGGCCTGCTCAGCGGGTCCATCAGCTACCGAGTCGGCCGGCTCGCCATCACCCCCGCCCGGCTGGCCAAGCGGGGTGCGCGTGCCGCGAAGCGACGTGCCCGCGCGGCGCTCGCCCCGAAGCAGCTCGTCACGGAGCAGGAGGAGCAGCAGTGACCGACGACGGCGGCGCTCCCGCGACGACGCGGCCCGACCCTGCGGCGCGGCCCGACCCTGCGGCGCGGCCCGACCCTGCGGCGCCGCCCGCCACGGCAGCGCGTCCGGATGCGACGGCCGACGCGGGAGCGGCCGCCGGAGCACGGATCGTCGGCATCGTGCAGGCCCGGATGGGCTCGTCCCGGCTGCCCGGCAAGGTGCTGCGCCCGCTCGCCGGGCGGTCCGTGCTCGGCCGCGTCGTCCGCGCCGCCCGCGACAGCGGCGTCCTGGCCGACCTGGTGGTCGCCACGAGCACCGACACGGTCGACGACGCGGTGGTCGACGAGTGCCGCCGGCTCGACGTGCCGTGCCATCGCGGCCCCGTCGACGACGTGCTGGGCCGGTTCGTGGGCGCGCTCGCCGCCCACCCGGGCGACGCGGTCATGCGCTTCACCGCCGACTGCCCGCTGCTCGACCCGGAGATCATCACGCTGGTGGCCTCGGTGTACCGGGCCGTACCCGGGTTGGACTACGCGAGCACGTCGATCGCGCGCACCCTGCCCCGAGGGCTGGACGTCGAGATCATCCGCGCGGACGCCCTGCGTACCCTGGACCGGCTCGCCACCGGCCACCACCGGGTGCACGTGACCTCGTACGCGTACACCCATCCGGAGCTGTTCCGGGTGCTCGGGGTCACCCTCACCCCGAACCGTTCGGCGCTGCGGCTGACCCTCGACACCGAGCAGGACTGGGCGCTGGTGAGCGCCGTCGCCGACCACTTCGGCGACGTCAGCGTGCCACTGGCCAAGCTCGCCGACTGGCTCGACGGGCAACCCCGGCTGCGCGCGCTCAACGCCGACGTACGCCAGAAGCGGCTGGAGGAGTCCTGAGCACGCTACGGGTCGGGCTGCGCTGCGACGCCGGGCCACGGCGCGGCGTGGGGCACCTCGTCCGCTGCCTGGCCCTCGCCGAGGAGTTCCTGGCCCGAGGCGCCCACGTCGCGGTGTTCGGCACGGTCGAGCGCGTCGGCTGGGCCAGCGCCGAACTGGCCGCGCGCGGCATCAAGCTGCACCCCGGCCCCGAGTCACCGAGCGAGCTGGTCGAGGCGGCCCGACGACACGACCTCGACGTGGTGGTCCTCGACTCGTACGAACTGGACCCGGCCGCCGCCGGTGCCCTGCGCGCAGCCGGCATCCTCACCCTCGCCGTGATCGACGGGGACAGCCGGGGCCAGGACGCCGACCTCTACCTCGACCAGAACTTCGGGGCGCGGCCTCCGGACCTGCCCGGACGGCTGCTCGCCGGCAGCGGGTACGCCCTGCTGCGCGACTCGGTCGTGACCGCCCGCCCGGCGAGGCCCCGGCCCGCCACGACGGTCGGCAGGCCACGGGTGCTCGCCTTCTTCGGTGGCACCGACGCGGTCGGCGCGGCACCGGCGCTGACCCGGGTACTGCTGGCCACCGGCCACCCGCTGGACCTCACGGTCGTCGTCGGGCGACCCGAGATCGAGGCCGAGCTGGAGGCGATCAGCCCTGGGCGGGGGCAGGTCGTGCGTCCCGTCCCGCCCACCGGCTCGCTGCCCACCCTGATCACCGAGGCGGACCTCGTGATCAGCGCCGCCGGCACCTCCACCTGGGAACTGTGCTGCCTCGGCGCGCCCGCTGCGCTGGTCTGCGTGGTCGACAACCAGCGCGAGTCGTACACCCGGGTGGTGCGCCACGGCCTGGCCGCCGGCCTCGGCGAACTGCCGGAGTTGACCGCCGCCGGGCTGCCCGGGCGGACCGCCCGAGCGACGGCGGCGCGAACGCTGAACGGGCTGCTCAGCTCGCCGCGACGCCGGGCGGCGCTGGCCGCCCGAGCCTGGGCCGCCGTGGACGGCCAGGGCCGCGCCCGCGTCGTGGACGCCGTGCTGGAGGCCATAACCCCAACCCCCACCAAACCCTGACCGCCGCCCCCGCTCCCCACTACTCCCCGCTCCCCGCTCCCCGCTCCCCGCGATCTTGCACTTGCTGTGGCGACACAAGGGGCGTCTACTCCCATATCGGCAACCGAAACTGCAAGATCGGCGCGGCGGGGGGCGCGGTGTGGGGGCGCGGCGAGGGGCGCGGTGTGGGGGCGCGGCGGGGGGTGCGGTGTGGGGGTGCGGTGTGGGGGCGCGGTGTGGGGGCGCGGCGGGGGGTGCGGTGTGGGGGTGCGGTGTGGGGGCGCGGTGTGGGTGGGGGCTGCGGGCGTGCGGCTCGGCACTCGCACGCTTGTACTAACGTGCTGTTAGGGTGGGCTGCATGGAGGTCGTTTACCAGCCGTCGATGCTCGATCTGACCGACGCGGACCCGGCCCTGGGGCCGCTGCCCGGCGCGATCCGGCGGCACGATCTCACCCGGGGCGCCTGGGTCGACCACCTCCCCGGCTGGGTACGCGGCTCCGACGCGGTCCTCGACACCCTGCTCGCCGAGGTGCCCTGGCGCGCGGAACGCCGGACCATGTACGACAGCGAGGTCGACGTGCCCCGCCTGCTCTGCTGGTACGACGGCGAACGGCAACTGCCGCACCCCGTGCTCACGGCCGCCCGCACCGCCCTGACCCGGCACTACGCACCCGAGCTGGGCGAACCTTTCGTCACCGCCGGCATGTGCCTCTACCGCTCCGGCCGCGACAGCGTCGCCTGGCACGGCGACACCATCGGCCGCTCCGCGCACACGGACACGATCGTCGCGATCGTCTCGTTCGGTTCACCCCGACCGCTGCTGCTACGCCCGCGCGGCGGCGGCGACAGCCTGCGCTTCCCCGTGGGACACGGCGATCTGATCGTCATGGGCGGCTCCTGCCAGCGCACCTGGGAACACGCCATCCCCAAGACCACCCGCCCAGTAGGCCCCAGGGTGAGCGTCCAGTTCCGCCCAATCAACGTCGCCTAACCCGGTCCCTCCCCCACCCCACCCGGCCCCACCCCACCCCACCCACCCCCCTCCCCGCTCCGCCCCGGTGATCAAGAGGTTTGCGTCACGACACGCCGGGAGCGATGACGCAAACCTCTTGATCACCAAGGAGGCAGCGGGGCCGGAGGGCAGAGGGGCCGGGGGGTGGGGGTGGGGGTGGGGGTGGGGGTGGGGAGCGCGGGGTTAGTCGCGTTCGATTAGGTGGCCTACTACCGTTGGGCCGAGCATCACGGCGAAGCCGCTGCCGTCGCGGCGGGGGTCCGCCGCCGGCAGTTCGACCGGCTCGCCGGTGGCGGTCGCGCCGACCGGGCGCGGCCCCACCCAGGCCACGGCGACGTCCGTCTCACCCTTGAGGAACCGGTGGGCACGCACGCCGCCGGTCGCCCGGCCCTTCGCCGGGTACGCCTGAAACGGCGTGACCTTGACCGTCGCTCCGGTGGAGGTGACCACCATCGGCTCGCCGTGACCCGGATCGTCGGTGCGTACCGCGCCGAAGAAGACCACCCGCGCCCCGGCCGGCAGGCTGATGCCGGCCATGCCACCGCCCTTGAGGCCCTGCGGGCGCACCACTGAAGCCGCGAAGCGCAGCAACGACGCCTCCGAGGTCACGAACGTCAGCGTCTCGGTGTTGTCGGTCAGCCAGGTCGCCCCGACCACCTCGTCACCGTCCCGCAGGCCGATCACCTCGAACTCGTCGGACCGCACCGGCCACTCCGGGGCGCAGATCTTGACCACGCCCTGCCGGGTGCCCAGCGCCAGCCCGGCTGAGGCGTCGGCGGCGCCGGCGAGCGGGGCCAGACCGACGACGGTCTCCCCCGCCTCCAGCGGCACCAACTCGGCCGCGGACATGCCGCCGCGCAGCGACACCGTGCCGGCCTGCTCGGGCAGCACCGGTAGCGGCAGTACGTCGATCTTGAAGGCGCGACCCGCGCTGGTGACCAGCAGCACCCGGCCACGGGCCGTGGAGTGCACGATCGCGCGTACCGTGTCGTGCTTGACCCGGCCGTTGCGCCGACGCCCCTCGGCGCTCTCCTCCGACTCGGCCGCGGTCCGGGCGACCAGCCCGGTCGCCGAGAGGATCACCTGGCACGGGTCGTCCGCGACCTCCAGCGGGCCGGCCGGCGCGGACGCCGCCAGCACCTCCTTCAGGTCACCGTCGACAAGGGTCGTACGCCGTTCGGTACTGAACTGCTTGACCACGGCCGCCAGCTCGTCGGAGACCAGCTTCTTGAGCACCCGCTCATCGTCGAGGATCGTGGACAGCTCGGCGATCTCGGAGCGCAGCCGGTCCTGCTCGGCCTCCAGCTCAATCCGGTCGAATTTCGTGAGGCGGCGCAGCGGCGTGTCCAGGATGTAGGTGGCCTGGATGTCGGAGAGGCCGAACTGGCTCATCAGAGCGTCCTTGGCCGCCTGCGCGTCGTCGCTGCCACGGATCAGACGGACCACCCGGTCGATGTCGAGCAGCGCGATCAGCAGACCGTCGACCAGGTGCAGGCGCTCTTCGCGCTTACGGCGGCGGTAGGAGCTGCGCCGGGTGACCACCTCGTACCGGTGGGCGAGGAAGACCTCCAAAAGCGCCTTCAACCCGAGGGTACGGGGCTGACCGTCGACCAGCACGAGGTTGTTGACGCCGAACGACTGCTCCAACGGGGTCAACCGGTACAGGTCGGCGAGGAGCGCCTGCGGGTTGACCCCCACCTTGCACTCGACCACGAGGCGGGTGCCGCTCTCGCGGTCGGTGAGGTCCTTGACGTCCGCGATGCCGGTCAGCCGCTTGGTCTTGGTGACCTCGTTGGTGATCGCCGCGATGACCTTCTCCGCGCCGACGCCGTAGGGCAGCTCGACCACGGTGATGGCCTGGCGGCCCCGGCTGCCCTCGATCGGGCCGATCTCCACCTTGCCGCGCATCCGCACCACGCCGCGCCCGGTCTCGTACGCCCGGCGCACCTCGTCGAGGCCGAGCAGCACGCCACCGGTGGGCAGGTCGGGGCCGGGGACGAACTCCATGAGCTTGTCCAGGGTGGCGTCCGGGTGGTTGATCAGCCAACGGGCCGCGGAGACCACCTCGGCGAGGTTGTGCGGGATCATGTTGGTGGCCATCCCGACCGCGATCCCGGACGCGCCGTTGACCAGCAGGTTCGGAAAGGCCGCCGGCAGCACGGTCGGCTGCGTCAACGACCCGTCGTAGTTGGGCTCGACGTCGACCGTGTCCTCGCCCAGCTCACCGACGAGCAGCATGGCCTCGCGGGACATCCGGGCTTCGGTGTAGCGGCTGGCGGCCGGGCCGTCGTCCGGAGATCCAAAATTTCCATGTCCGTCGATGAGCGGCACGTTGAGCGAGAAGTCCTGCGCCAGGCGGACCATGGCGTCGTAGATCGCCGTGTCGCCGTGCGGATGATACTTTCCCATCGCATCCCCGACAATTCGGGCGGACTTCACGTGCCCTCGGTCGGGGCGGTAGCCCTGCTCGTACATCGACCAGAGGATCCGCCGGTGCACCGGCTTGAGGCCGTCGCGGGCGTCCGGCAGGGCACGGGAGTGGATGACCGAGAAGGCGTACTCCAGGTAGGAGTCGGAGACCTCGGTGACCAGCGGATTGTCGAAGACCCGCGCGCCGGCCTGGTCGAACGAGGAGAGGTCGACCTTGTTGTCCTTGCGGCGTGCCATGACTCAGCTCTCCACTCGAATGAAACGTCGGCTCATGCGTCGATCGCCTCCCGGTCGACCCGGTCGGCGGAGTCGATCAGCCAGTTGCGGCGCGGCTCGACCTTCTCGCCCATCAGCAGTTCGAGGATGCGCTCGGCGGCGTCCACGTCGTCGAGGGTGATCCGGCGGACCGCGCGGGTGGCCGGGTTCATCGTGGTCTCCCACAGCTCGTCGGCGTCCATCTCACCGAGGCCCTTGAAGCGCGGGATGGGCGTGACGATCTGCTTGCCGGCCTTTTCCAGCTTGCGGACCGTCGCCTCCATCTCGGCCTGGGTGTAGGTGTAGACGGTCTGCGGGTTCCGCCCCTTGGTGGTGATCTTGTGCAGGGGCGGCATCGCGGCGTAGAGCCGGCCGGCCTCGATCAACGGCCGCATGTAGCGGGCGAAGAGGGTGATCAGCAGCGTACGGATGTGCGCGCCGTCCACGTCGGCGTCGGCCATGATCAGTACGCGGCCGTAGCGCAGCGCGGACAGGTCGAACGTCCGCCCCGAACCCGCACCGAGCACCTGCACGATCGCCGCGCACTCGGCATTGTCCAGCACCTGCTGCAGGTTGGCCTTCTGCACGTTGAGGATCTTGCCCCGGATCGGCAGCAACGCCTGGTATTCCGACGAACGGGCCATCCGGCTCGTGCCGAGGGCGCTGTCACCCTCCACGATGAACAGCTCGCTACGGTCGATGCCCGTGGCGCGGCAGTCGACCAGCTTCGGCGGCATGGACGCGCCCTCCAGGGCGGTCTTGCGCCGGGCGGCGTCCTTCTGCTGCTTCTGGGTGAGCCGCACCCGCGCCGCGTCGACGATCTTCTGCAGGACGACGCGCGCCTCGGCCTTGGTGCGCCGGTCCTCCAGCCAGGCCTTGACGTGCGCGTCGACGAGGCTCTGGATGACCTTGGTGATGCCGGTGGTCGACAGCTCGTCCTTGGTCTGCGAGGTGAACTGCGGCTCGGGAAGCCGCACGTGCACCACGGCGGTCATCCCCTCCAGGACGTCGTCCAGGGTGGGCGGCTCCTCCTTGGCCTTGAGCAGGCCGCGGGTGTTGCGGACGGCGTCGGCGAGGGTGCGCACCAGGGCCCGCTCGAAGCCCTTGCGGTGGGTGCCGCCGTGGGCGTTGCGGATGGTGTTGGTGAAGCACTCGAGGGTGCGCTCGTAGCCGGTGCCCCAGCGGAACGCCACCTCGACCTCGGCGCGGCGCTGCACGTTGGACTGCATGACGCCGTTGGCGTCGGCGGCGTTCTCCCGGTACGTCCCCTCGCCGTTGACCAGCAGGATGCCGGAGACCGGCCGGTCGCCGGCCGGCGCGAGGAACTCGACCATGTCGCTGAGCCCGTTGGGGTAGTGGAACCGCTCCTCGACGGGCGCCTCACCGGTCAGGTCGCGCAGCAGGTACGTCACGCCGGGGACCAGGAACGCCGTGTTGCGCAGCTTCATCCGGACCGCGTCGACGTCCAGCGCCGCGCCGGTCTCGAAGTAGCGCGCGTCGTGCCACCAGCGGATGGAGGTGCCGGTGCGCTGGCCGCGCTTCATCGCCCCGGTCACCTGGAGCCCCGGTCCGGCGGTGAAGGGCGCGTCCGGCCCGGCGCCGTCGAAGATCCCGGGTACGCCGTGCCGGAACGACATGGCGTGGATCTTGCCGGCGCGGCGGACGGTCACGTCGAACCGACGGGACAGCGCGTTGACCGCCGAGGCGCCAACGCCGTGCAGGCCGCCGGAGGTCTTGTAGCCGGAGCCGCCGAACTTGCCGCCCGCGTGCAGGCGGGTCAGCACCAACTCGACGCCGGAGATGCCGGATTTGGCGTGCACGTCGGTGGGGATGCCCCGGCCGTCGTCGTCGACCTGGACCGAGCCGTCGGGGTGCAGGATCACCTCGACGTTTGTCGCGTGGCCGGCGACGCCCTCGTCAGTGGAGTTGTCGAGGATCTCGTTGACGAGGTGACCCACGCCACGGCTGTCGGTGGAACCGATGTACATGCCGGGCCGCTTACGAACGGCGTCCAGCCCCTCAAGGTGGGTGAGGTCATCGGCCCCGTACAGGGTGTCAGGCTCTGCGGTCAACTGGTCGTACTCCCCGGTCTCGGCGGTGTGGTGCGGCGTCCCAACTGTCGGTCGGCCGGCGCGCGCCGCAGCGAGCCTAGCCCGAGACTGAGACAACTCCCGGAGCACCTACGCGACCCGCCGTGCTCGACCCGACGAACGTGAGCCACCGAACAGCCGCACAGTGAGCAGGGGACCACGCAGAGATACCCACCTCGGTACGATTCCTCACTTGCGGGGACGACGGACGCGGGGAGGCGGCCGGGGTGGACGACACGACACGCGACGCCCTGCGGCGCTCGGTCGGTACGGGTGCCCGGCGTTGGCTGCTCGCGGGCACCCTCCTGGCGGGGCTGCTCACCGCCGTGGCCCTCGTCGCGACCGCGGCGCCCGCCGATCGGACGTTCGTCGACCTGTCGGGTGCGGTCCAGAGTCTGCTGTCGGTGGCGACGCCACTGTTCGGCATCCTGCTCGCGCACGATCCGCGCCGGGAGTCCGGCGGTGTCGTCCCGACGGCGCTCGGAGTGCTGCTGCCGGCCGTCGTGATCGGGGTGGCCGGTGTGGTGATCTGCGCCGCGACGCTGGCGCTGAGCCCGGCCGACGGGGCGGCTGACCCGTGGCGGCATGCCGGCACGGTCGCGGTGGGCAGCGTGCTGGTGCAGGTGGTCGCCGGTCTGGTCGGCACCGGGCTCGGTCTGCTGCTGCGCTCGCGGGTGGTCGCGTTCCTCGCCACGATCGTCCTCCCGCTGGGCCTGTTCGGGCTGTTGGACGCCGTCGACGCGCTGCGTCCGGCGCTGCCGTGGCTCACCCCGTTCGGCAGCGTCCGCAACCTGCTCTCCGGGGAGATGAGCGCGCTGCGGTGGGCGCAGTGGCTGTGCGTACTCCTGATCTGGGGTGTTGGTCTGAACGCGCTCGGCGCGGCCGTGCGCGGCCGGCGTCACCCCTGACGTCGTCGACGGTCCGGCGTTCATCGCCCGTCCAGAGTGGGCGCACACCGCTGCGCCGACATCCACGTGTCGATCGTCGAAAGATTCTGTTACGGGCCATTGACGCCCGTTGCACGGGGGTGATCTGATCGCGCTCTCAGAGAATCTTTCATCTTTCGATGGATGGGAGCCCCATGCCCAGGTTCCGCCGCACCGCGCTCGCCGCGGCACTCACGATCGTCACGGCCGCGCTGTCGACCGCCGTCGCGCTGCCCGCCCCCGCGACCGCCGCGCTGCCCACCGCAGCCGTGGCGCTCGGCGACAGCTTCATCAGCGGGGAGGGCGCCGGCGCGTACACGCCGGTGGTCGACGCCAACGGGGTCACCCAGGGCTTTCCCGGCTGGACCGCCCCGAACAACAACGCGTACTTCTGCCACCGGTCGGCCAACGCCTCGCTGAACCAGGCGAACCTGCCGGGCATCCAGAACCGGTTCAACCTGGCCTGCTCCGGCGGCCAGCCGCACGACATCGCGACCGCCTCGCAGGCCCGGACCAACGGCCGTACGGTGGCCGCGCAGCTCGACCAGCTCCGTGCCGTCGCGCAGACCCAGGACATCGACCTGGTGCTGATCGGCCTTGGTTCCAACAACAGCTCGTTCACCTTCGGCAGCGTCGCGGAGACGTGCGCCAACCGGTTCATCGCCGACGCCTGGACCGGCTGGTGGGAGTTCTGGGCGTACCTGAACGGTCCGGTCGAGCAGAAGCCGTGCAGCGACGCCGACCTGGCCACCGCCGCGCAGTTCAGCGCCGCGACCGCGGAGACCACCGCCGCCGTACGCCAGATCCTCACCACCCTCGACCAGGTGGACGCGGACGGACAGCACCGGGTGGTGTTCCAGGACTACACCAACCCGCTGCCGCAGGAGCTGAACGCGGCGTTCCACGAGGAGGACGGCCGCGACGACACCCGGGACAAGTTCCGTGACCTCGGCGCCGAGCGGTACGCGGCCGGCTGCCCGATCCACCGGGCCAGCCTCGCCCCCGGGCACCGCTTCTCGCAGGGACTCGGCGGCATCGTGAAGTCCACTCGGGACACCCTGGCCGCCGAGTTCCCCAACGACGACCTGGTCTATCTGAACGTGCAGCGGGCCTTCGACGGCGCGCGGCTGTGCGAGTCGACGTCCAGCCCGGCCGGCGCGCTGGCCACCCCGATCCGGTTGCAGGACGGCGCCACGGGCACCTTCGTGACGAGCCTCGCCGGTAAGGACAAGATCGCCATCCAGCGGATCGCCAACACCTGCGTCAGCTACTTCCAGACGTGCCAGGAGTCGTGGCACCCCAACGCCACCGGACACCAGGTGCTCGGCCAGTGCCTCGCCGGCGCGGCCGTCACCGCCGCCCGCGCGGTGTCGTGTGTCCGTGCGAGCAACGGGGCGATCTCGGTCTCCTGACCGGTCTCGCCACCGGAGGCCCCGTCATCCGACGGGGCCTCCGTCGTGTCGACTCAGTCCTCCTGCTCGACCGGCGTCCGTTCGCCGTCGCGCTCCACCTCGATCGGCGCGTGGTCCTTGCGCGGCGCGACCTCGGCGGTGGTGCGGTGCGGATCGTTGTCCGGGTGCATGAGCACCGCGTCGGTCTTGGGGGTCTTCTCGCGGACCTCGTCCGGCTGCGACATGCCGTTCCCCTCTCCGTCGGCGTCCGCCTGACCTACCCACCGCCGCGCCGACGACTCCTCGGCGAAGACGGTTCGGCCCCCGAAGCCCGAATGTCCCCGTCGCGGGGATCGACCGGCGGACGACGGGGTTAGCCGTCCGGGCGACGGGTAAGCCGCCTCGCCCGACACGGCGGAAGGGGATCACACATGTCCGAACGACACACCGCACTGCGCTCGATGCACGATCTGGGTCTGGCGGCCTGGTTCGGCGGCTCCCTCATGGGTGCCTTCGGCGTCAACGGCGCGGCAGCGAAGATCAACGACTCGACCCAGCGGCTCCCGGTCGCCTCGGCCGGATGGTCCAAGTGGACACCGGTCAACGCGGCCGCGATCGGCGCGCACCTCGCCGGCGCGGTCGGCGAACTTGTCACCGAGAGCCCGCGGGTGGCGGCCCAGCGTGGAGTTGGCCGCGCCAGCGCCATCAAGACGGCGCTGACGATCGGCGCGCTGGCCGTCACCGGCTACAGCCGGTTGGTGGGTATGCGGTTGGAGAAGGCGGGCGGACCGCCGGTGAGCGGCGCCACCGAGCCCAACCACCAGACACCGGCCAGCGTCGCCTCCTCGCAGCGGCAGATGAAGCTGCTCCAGTGGGCGATCCCGGCGCTGACCGGATCGCTGGTCGTGGTCACCGCGTACATGGGTGAGCAGCAGAAGCCCGGTCAGGTGCTGCGGGGCCTGATGAGCCGTGCCGGCGGGATGCGCAGCGCCCCGATGGGCCTGGCCAAGATCGGCATGAGCGTCGGCGGCAAGCGCCAGATGGCGATGGCCGGACGCTGAGCGTCGGGCCGGCCGGGGCCCCGCCGGACCGTCGACGGCGGGACGCCGGCCGGCCCTGCGCCGCGCGGCACTTCGGGGTGGGCACGGGTCGCACCGGCGCCGGCCCACCCCGCGCCCACGCCCGGTGGACAGGACCGGGAGGGGCAACCCGTCCGTCGACAGCGGCGGACCGACCGAAGAGGTGGCCATGACGGCACACGAGGGACGCGGCGGTGACCGGCTCGAACCGGAGGCGACCAACCCGTGGGGAACCAGCGACGGCCTCGACGCCGACGCGCCCTGGGGCGCGGGCGACGACGCCCCGATGGACGAGGGCAGCGAGGAGACGGCGGTGCCCGAGGGGCGGCGCGGTGAACGGCGGGCGGGCTTGCCGGACGGGCAGAGCGGCCCGGCCGGACGGCACGGCTTCGGCTCGGTCGAGCCCACCCGCACCACGATGGCGGGGCCGGGCGCGCCGCCCGATCCCGCGCCCAGCGGACGGACGTTCCCCGACGAGGCGGAGGTCACCGACCGGTCCCAGGACGCGCTGCGCAGCCGGGGTCGCCGCTCCTGAACGCCGGCGCTGCCCGCAGGCCCGGACGGTGGGCACGCGCGAAGGCCGTCGGTCAGCCGCGCGAGGCCGCGACGGCCGGACCGTCGGGCGTCCGACGCGGCCCGACGGGCACCGGTGTGTCGCCGAGCATCGTCTCGGCGAGCAGCTGCGCCAGCCGCGTCGCGTCCCGCTGGGCCTGCCCGGCGCAGCAGTTGTTGAACAGGACGTGCAGGTCGTCGACGTCCTCGGCCAACCCGGCCAGCCGTTCCGCCCAGGCGCGTAGCTCCTGCTCGGCGTACGCGTAGCGGAACTTGTCCTGCTTGTCGCCGTCGCGCCACGCGTCACTGTGGCCGTGGAAACGGACGATCGCCGGCTCAGCCGTCCGCACCAGGATCGGCGGCACCGACGAGGGGTGCCCCTGCGGCATGTCGACGCAGACCAGTGAGAGGTCGTGCGCGCGCAGCAGATCCAGGGTCGCGGTCGTGGCCGCGCCGTCGAACCAGGACCCGTGCCGCAGCTCCACCGCCACCCGCCACGGCCGGCAGCGCTGCGCCAGCTCCACGATGCGCCGCTCGGCGGCGGCGCTTCGGGCCAGCCAGGGCGGAAACTGCAGGAGGACAGTGCCCAACTTGCCGGCGGCCGCGATCGGGGCCAGCGCCGCCCGGAAGCGGGACCACAGCTCCTCGTACGCCTGCTCGGGCAGGTCGCGGCGACGGACCCGGCCGGCGCCGGCGGTCGGCCGCAGGTCGCGTGGCAGCGCGGCGACCGGCGTGGGATGCCCGGTGAAGAGGCTGAACGCCTTGACGTCGAAGGTGAAGTCGTCGGGCGTGGCGTCGACCCAGCCCTGTGTCGTCTCCGGGACCGGGACGGCGTAGTAGGAGGTGTCCACCTCGACGAGCGGGAACCGGCCCGCGTAGAAGGCCAGCCGGCCGGCCGGCGTGTTGGCCGAGCGGGGATACCAGCCCGAGCGCAGCAGCGACTGGTCCGCCCAGGACGACGTGCCCACCTTGATGACACCCATGTCATTCAGTGGACAGTCCCGCACCGCGATCGGCAACCGCTGACGCCCGATGCCCACGTCGTGTCCGACCTGGAAGTGTCGGTGCCCGGTCCTAGGCTGCGGGCCGACGGACTTCGAGGAGAGGGCGACACCATGACCAGCACCGCGCAGCTCACCGGGGAACGGGCCGACCTGTTGCAGACGCTGCGCCGGCACCGGGGCTTCCTCCTGCAGACCGTCGACGGTCTGACCGACGAGCAGGCCGGCACCCGCAGCACCGTGAGCGAGCTCTGCCCCGGCGGGCTGATCAAGCACGTCGCGACCACCGAGGAGCGGTGGATGCTGTTCGCCGTGGGTGGCGCCGAGGAGATGCAGCGGACCGAGATCGACTGGGTCGGCCAGTTCCAGATGTCGCCGGGCGAGACCCTGGCCGGGCTGGTCGAGCGGTTCCAGGCGGTGGCCGCGCACACCGACGAGCTGATCGCCACCCTCGACCTGGACGCGGCGCACCCGCTGCCGCAGGCGCCCTGGTTCGAGCCGGGCGCGAGTTGGACGGTGCGTCGGGTCCTGCTGCACCTGATCGCCGAGACGTCCCAGCACGCCGGGCACGCCGACATCCTGCGGGAGGCGATCGACGGGGCGAAGACCATGGGCTGACCCGCGATCCGGCGGTCACCGGCCCGCGTGCACGTCGTGTTCCTCGTCCCCCGCGCGAGCGGATGTGACATCGCCCGCCAGAGCGGCGCTGAGGGACACGAGATGAACGCGGACCGGATGGACGGCGAGACCGCCGAGCAGCTGCTCGGCGGTCTTCCCGTCGACGAGTCCGCCGGCACGCATCCGGTCGGGCTGCTGCTGACGGCGGCCCGCGCCGCTGCGCGGCCCGGCGAGCTGGCCGGTCTGGGCAGCGCCGTGCGGGGCTTCCGCCAGGCCCAGGCACACCGCCACCGGTCTCCCCCGGCCCAGCGGGACGCGCCCGTGCAGGAGCAGGGCTCGACGGCTGCCGATCTCAGGACCGGAACGGGGACGTCGGGGGCCTGACCGGCTGGGTGGAGCGCTCGCCGGCGTACGCGTCGGTGCGGCCCCAGCGCCCGGGAACGCCGAGCAGGTCGACACGGCCGAACCCCGCGGGCAGAGCGGGCCTGACCAACAGGTCCTCACCGGTGGGTCGCAGACCCAGCAGGGTGCCGAGCAACATCAGCAGGCCTCCCGAGGACCACGACTTCGGGCGTCCGGCCGACGGCAACTGGACCGGATACTTCGTCAAGCTCCGTTCGTAGCCGGCGATCAGCTCGGGTACCGCCCCGCCGAGCGTCTGGGCCAGGTCGAAGATGCCCTTCGCGATCCGGGCCGCGTGCGCGTCGAACCGGTAGTGCCGCAGCCCGGCGGCGATCAGGGCGTTGTCCGACGGCCACACCGCCCCCAGGTGCGACCCCACCGGGTTGTACGGGCGCTGACCGGCGGCGTACGTCCGCACGCCCCAGCCGTTGAAGAGCTGGGGCCCCAGGAGGTGCTCGGCGACCGCCTCGGCCCGATCGTCCGCGACGATCCCGCTCCACAGCAGGTGCCCGATGTTTGACGACAGGGCGTCGACCGGTTCGCCGTACGGGTCCAGCGCCAGCGCGTAGTACTCCCGGTGGGGCAGCCAGAAGTCCCGGTTGAACCGCTCCTTCAGCGCCGTGGCCTCCCGGTCGAGACGGTCGGCGTACTCCGGGTCGCCCCAGAACTCGCGGGCCAGCCGGGCGCCGCGCCGCTTCGCGTCGTACGCGTAACCCTGCAACTCACAGGTGGCGCGGGGGAACTCGGGCAGCCGTCCCTGCGCGTCGATGATCGCGTCCGAGGAGTCCTTCCAGGACTGGTTGACCGCGCCGACGCGCTCATTGCGGCGCTGGTAGCGCACGTAGCCGTCGCCGGTCATGTCGCCGTACTCGTCGATCCAGTCCAGCGCCATCCGGGCCGGCTGGCGCAGCTCGCGGACGAGCTGGGCGTCACCGGACCAGCGCTCGTACTCGTCGAGCAGCACCACGAACAACGGGGTGATGTCCGCGGCGGCGTAGTACACCGCGCTCGGTCGCTCACCGAAGACGCTCGACTCGCCGTAACGGAGCTCAGAGACGATCTTGCCGGGCTCCTCCTCGCGTTCGTCGTCGAGGTGCCCGCCCTGCAGCAGGGCCAGCATCCGCAGCGTGGCCGGCGTCAACTCCGGGGTGAAGGCCAGCGTCTCCAGGCAGGTGATGATGCTGTCCCGCCCCAGGAAGGCCATCGACCACGGGAGGCCGGCGACCGGCACGCGCTCGGCGGTCGACAGTGGCCGGTACCGCAGCGCGGCCAGGTCGGCGAGGCTCCCCCGGTACATCTCCTCCAGGCCCCCGCGCTCGGCCACCAACCGCGGCGCACGGTCCAGCCAGGCCGCCAGGTCCTCCCGCATCCCGGTGCGGACGGCCCGCTGGTGCGCATGGAGGCTGGCGCGCATGTCCTGGCCGCCCTCCCCGACGACGGTCAGGACGACGTGCAGGTCGGTCTCCCAGCGCCCGTGCGGGGGGATGCGGATCCGGAACGTCATCCCGCCCTCGTCGACGTCGACCGCGGCGGTGCTGCTGACCGTCGTCTCCCGGACGAACCGCTGCCGCTCGTAGCGCAGGGTGAGCCGTTGGCGCGCGGAGTCGACGTCGACCCGTACGTCCCGCCGCCGCAGGTTCCCGATCTCGGTGATGTCGGCGAAGTCGCTGCCCATCTCCATCCGTACGCTCAGCTCGGCGGGCTGCGGCGAGTGGTTCAGCACGGTGATCTTCTCGTGGAAGCAATCGTGGACCGAGCGGTGCCGGATGATCGACAGGTCGGCGTCGACGTAGTGGCTCGCGGCGCCGGGCACCAGGAAGAACCGGGTCTCGAAGTACGTCATGTCGTCCCGGGAGAGGGCGTTGATCCGCTCGCCGTCGACGGTCAGCACCCAGTGCGAGAGGAAGCGCGTGTCGAACGCGAAGAGCCCGACGGGCGCCTGTGGATCCACCTCGACGTCACCCTGGGCGTCGCTGATGGCGAACACGTTGCCGGCGAGGACGTGCACGAGCTCCTGCCTCATGGTTGGCCGCCCGGCCCGCCGGTCGCCGCCCGCCCGGCCGGCGCGCTCCGCCGGGCCAACGCGGCCCGCCCCAGCTCGCGCGGGTGCCGGGCGCCCCTCGGCCCCGGCAGGACACGCCGCAGCACCAGCAGCAGCCGCATGTCGCCCCGCAGGGTCAGCTCGTTGCGCAGCAGCGCCGTGCCCGGGGGCAGGTCACCGTTGACCAACTCGTCGAAGACCGCCCGGGGCGCGCGGACGACCAGGTCCGCGTCGTCGGCCGAGCGGCTGACCCGGATGTGCTGGTCCGCCACGGTCAGGTACCAGTGCTCGGTGTACCCGTCGTCGCGCAGGTCCAGCCGGAGCGTCCCGGCCATCGTCTCGGGCAGGTCGAAAGGCCGGCCCGTCTCCAGGTGCTCCAGGTAGCTCGTCGCCGTCGTGCCCATCACATCCCCTCCCGCATCCCCGCAGAGTCCCTCGCGCCAGGGTGATCGGGAGTCACCCGAATCGGGTGAACCCGCGAGCTCCGCGCCCCCGCGATCTTGCACTTTCGGTGGTGACATATCGGTCGAGAGAACGCGAATCGACAGCAGAAACTGCAAGATCGCGCGGGGACTCGGGGGCGGGGAGGGTTGGGTTTGTTTGGCACGGGGGGTGGTGGGCAGGCAGCGACGCCAGGACGGCGACGGCAAGGGGGGTCGACATGCGGGCGCTGCGGCTGCGGGAGTGGAAGTCGACACCGGAGCTGGTCGAGGTTCCCGAGCCGACGCCAGGTCCAGGTCAGGTGGTGGTACGGATCGGAGGCGCGGGCGCCTGCCACTCGGATCTGCACCTGATGGACGAGTTCGAGCCGGGCGCGATGCCGTGGAATCCGCCGTTCACCCTCGGGCATGAGAACGCGGGCTGGGTACACACACTCGGCGACGGGGTCTCCGGGTTGACGGTGGGGCAGCCCGTGGCGGTGTTCGGCTCGTGGGGGTGCGGCACCTGCGCCCGGTGCCGCCTCGGCATCGACCCGTACTGCGAGAACCCGGCCGGCGCGCCGGTGCCGAGCGGAGGTGGCGGGCTGGGCCTGGACGGCGGGATGGCCGAGTACCAGTTGGTCCCGGACGCGCGGCATCTCGTGCCGCTGCCGAACGGGCTCGACCCGGTGCACGCCGCCCCGCTGACCGACGCGGGTCTCACCCCGTACCACGCCATCCGGCGGTCGTGGCCGAACCTGCCGCCGGGCAGCACCGCCGTTGTGATCGGCGTCGGCGGGCTGGGACACGTCGGCGTGCAGATCCTCAAGGCGACCACGGCCGCGCGGGTGATCGCCGTGGACACCCGCGCCGAGGCGCTCGACCTGGCGCGGGAGTACGGCGCCGACCGCACGGTCACCCCGGGCCCCGAGGCCACCGAGGAGATCCGGCGGGCCACCGGTGGGCGGGGCGCCGACGTGGTGCTGGACTTCGTCGGCAGCGACGCCACCCTGACGCTCGGCGCGGCGGTGGCCCGCACCGTGGGTGATCTCACGATCGTGGGCATCGGTGGGGGCACGCTGGGAGTCTCGTTCTTCTCCGTGCCGTACGAGGTGAGCATCGCGACGACGTACTGGGGGAGCCGGCCCGAACTGGTGGAGGTGCTGGACCTCGGCGCGCGGGGCCTGGTCCGGCCGAAGATCACCACGTTCGCGTTGGAGGACGCGCTTGACGCGTACCGGCAGATGCGCGACGGGACGCTCGAAGGCCGGGCGGTGATCGTGCCGTGAGCCCGGCGGACGCCGGGCGTCAGCCGCGCTCGAGCAGGCCCCGGACGTAGGCGGCCTGGCCGGCATGCTGCGCGTCGTCGTCGGCGATGCTGACCAGCCGCACGCCGAGGCTGACCGGCGGGTCCCACGACTCGTCGACGATGCGGTCCAGGTCCGCCGGGCGCAAGCCGGCGAGAAACGATCGGGTACGCGCCGCGACCGCGCCGTAGTAGTCGACGAGCGCCTGCGCGCTCTCCGGCCGTACCCCTGCGACCTGGGCGGGCGTGTGACCGTAGCCGGTGTCGTGCGGGTCGGCGACGAGCCCGAAGCGCCCCGCCCAGTCGCCACCGGTCCAGATCTGCTCGGCGTCGAGCAGGTCGGCGACGTGGTGGTCCTGGACGCGGGTCAGGTGCCAGACGAGCCAGCCGATCGAGTTGGCCCCCTCGGCGGGCGCCCAGCGCAGCTGCTCCGGCGTGAGGCCGTCGACCGCCGCGCGGACGAGGTCGGGCAGCCGGTCGTACGTCTCGGTCAGCAGGTCACTCACGTCCACGGGTACGCCTCCTGGTGGGTCTTGGATCACCGTACCGCCGGCCACCGACGGCCGAACCTCGGCCGCTACCGTGATCACGTGGTCGCCGCGCTGGAGCTGTATCTGGACCCGGACGCCACGCGGCGGATCCGGGTGCTGTGGGACGCCCTGGAGGCCGAGGGTGTGCAGAGCATGCGCTCGCTGCTCCAGCAGCGCCACCGCCCGCACGTGTCCCTCGCGGTGGCGCCCCGTTTCGACCCGGAGCGGGTGGCCGAGGCGCTGAGCGGAACGGTCGTGGCGGCTCCGCTGCGCCTCGACTTCCAGCACGCCGGGCAGTTCGTCGGTCGGGTGCTGTGGCTCGGTCCGACGCCGACGGCGGAACTGCTGGCGCATCACCGGCTGGTGCACGGCCGACTCGCCGCCGCCGGTATCGAACTGGTCGAGCACTACCAGCCGGGGCGCTGGGTGCCGCACTGCACGCTGTCCATGCGGGTGCCGAACACGCTGATGGCCGCCGCGGTGCGCCGCTGTCTGGAGGTGCTGCCGCTGACGGCGACCGTGGTCGGCGCGGCGCTCACCGACCACGCCCGTGGTATCGCCCACCCGCTGCGCTGAGCAGGCCCGACCGCGGGGCAAGTTGTCCGGTTTGGCGGGCCTGAGTCGGGAAACCGAAAACAGGGGGTGCGGACGCGGCCCGACGTGGGATGGTTCGACGTGGATGCCGTACCGGTGGCGACCCGCGTGCGCGGGTCGCCCGGCCGGGCGCGCGGGGCACACCGCGTCGCCCGCGACGGCTTCGACGACGAGAGGCAGGGCCCATGCAGGCTCAGCGCAGGCCACCGCGGAGCGAGCGGAGCCAGACCAAGCACGACCGCACCGGCGGTGGCCTGACCGGTGCCGCCACCCCGCTGACCATCTGGGCCGCCGCCGTGCTGCTCGGTCGCATCGGCGCCGGCGACGACGACCTCGAGGACGAGCGGCACATCCTGCGCGGCATCGAGTGAGCGTCGTTCACAGCCAGCCGCGGCGCTTGAAGACCAGGTAGAGGGTGCCGCAGACCAGCACCATGAGCAGGAGCGCGAACAGGTAGCCGAAGCGCCAGTTCAACTCGGGCATGTGCACGAAGTTCATCCCGTACACCGTGCCGATCAGGGTGGGGGCGAACAGGATCGCGGCCCACGAGGAGACCTTCTTCAACTCCTCGTTCTGCGCGTAGCTGGCGGCCGTGAGGCTGCGCATCTCCTCGTTCTGCTGCTGCGAGACCAGCGTGGCGTTGACGGTGAGGATGTTCTGCAGCAGGTGCCGGAACCCGTCCACCCGCTCCACCACCTGGGTGAGGTGGTCGATGACGTCACGCAGGTAGCGGCGCAGCTCCTCGTCGGTGCCGTAGCTGCCGGCGCCGGCCGCCAGGGAGTCGAGCATGCCCAGCAGTGGGCGGGCGGCCCGCTGGAACTCGATGACCTCCCGGCTGAGCCCGTAGATGCGCCGGCTGGCGTTCGGGTCACCACCGAACACCTGGGTCTCGATCTCGTCGATGTCGTTCTCCAACCCGGCGACCACCGGCGCGTACCCGTCGACGACCTGGTCCAGGATCGCGTACAGCACCGCCTCGGGGCCCCGGGCGAGCATCGGCGCGTCGGCCTCCATGCGACGTCGTACCGCGGCCAGGTCGGGCGCCTCTCCGTGCCGGACCGTGACCACGAAACCGGGCCCGATGAACAGGTGCAGCTCGGAGAACTCCACCTCCTCCCGCAGGTCGTCGTAGCGGGCGGCGCGCAGCACCACGAAGAGGGTGTGCCCGTACCGTTCCAGCTTGGGCCGCTGGTGCGCGTTGATCGCGTCCTCAACCGCCAGGTCGTGCAGACGGAACTCGCGCGCCAACGAGGAGATCTGGTCGATGTCGGGGCGGTACAACCCGATCCAGGCCATCGCGTGGTCCTGCGTCTGCAGGCAGGCGTACGTCTCGGCGAGACCGGCCGGTGAGGCGAACCGGTGTCCGCGGATGTAGACCGCGCTGTCCACCAGACGGCCGGTGGACGGGCTCCCCGGCTGTGCGGGCGGGACGGCCCCGACCCGGGCCTCGTGCTCGTCGAGCTGACGGCCGAAGCCGTCGCCCCGGCGGAAGCGGCGGCCACCAACCACGAGCCCGCTCCCCTCCCGGCGCTGCCCGGCCCGGGGTTCGGGACGGGGGCGCTGCTTCCCCGGTGCTTACGACCCGAAACCCGGGGCCCCGGGCCGGTGCACGCGACGGACGGTTTCCGCACACCGCCGGACGGATGGCGACCACACGGCGGATACTCGCGGTGACCATGGGCGGGACGGGGGTGACGCCGGTGGAGGTGAACAGGCGTGCCGGCCGGCGGACCGACCGGGTACGGCGCTGGCTGCTCGCCGACGAGTCGCAGCAGCCCGTGCCGCAGGGCCCCGGCGGTCGCCCACCCGAGCAGCGCCACCACCCGTGGTGGAAGGTGATGTGCCTGACCGGCGTCGACTACTTCTCGACGCTGGGCTACCAGCCGGGGATCGCGGCGCTGGCGGCGGGGGCGCTCTCGCCGGTGGCGACCCTGGTGCTGGTGCTGGTGACGCTGCTGGGCGCGCTGCCCGTCTACCGGCGGGTGGCGGTGGAGAGCCCGCACGGCGAGGGTTCGATCGCGATGCTCGTACGCCTGCTCAGCTACTGGCCGGGCAAGCTGTTCGTGCTGGTGCTGCTGGGCTTCGCGGCCACCGACTTCATCATCACCATCACCCTGTCCGCGGCCGACGCGACCGCCCACCTCGACGAGAACCCGTTCCTGCCCAGCGGCCTCAAGGGTCACGAGGTGGTCGTCACGCTGCTGCTGGTGGCGCTGCTCGGCGCGGTGTTCCTCAAGGGGTTCGGCGAGGCCATCGGGATCGCCGTCGTCCTGGTCGCGGTCTACCTGACGCTGAACGCGGTGGTGATCGCCGACGCGCTGTGGCGGGTGGTGAGCCACCCGAGCGCGGTCGGGGACTGGACGAACGCCCTGACCACCGGACACGGGGATCCCCTGCTGGTGGTCGGGCTGTCCCTGCTCGTGTTCCCGAAGCTGGCGCTGGGTCTGTCCGGTTTCGAGACCGGGGTGGCGGTGATGCCGCACATCCGAGGGGACCGCCAAGACTCGGAGGACCGGCCGTTGGGCCGCATCCGGGGCGCGCGGCGGCTGCTCACCACGGCCGCCGCGACGATGAGCGTCTTCCTGATCACCAGCAGCGTGACCACCACCGTGCTGATCCCGCCCGAGGCCTTCCGGCCGGGCGGGGCCGCCAACGGCCGGGCACTGGCCTACCTGGCCCACCAGCATCTCGGCGGGGTGTTCGGCACCGTCTACGACCTCTCCACCATCGCGATCCTCTGGTTCGCGGGGGCGTCCGCGATGGCCGGGCTGCTCAACCTCGTACCCCGGTATCTGCCCCGCTACGGCATGGCGCCGACGTGGGCTCGCGCGGTCCGGCCGCTGGTCCTGGTGTTCACCGGCGTGGCGTTCCTCATCACGATCATTTTCTCCGCCAGCGTCGACGCGCAGGGCGGCGCGTACGCCACCGGGGTTCTGGTGTTGATCACCTCGGCGGCGACGGCCGTGACGCTCGCGGCGCGGCGGCGGCGTCAGCGCGGTCGCGCGGTCGCGTTCGGGGTCATCACGGTGGCGTTCGTCTACACCACCGTGGCGAACGTGGCAGAGCGGCCCGACGGCGTGAAGATCGCCGCCTGCTTCATCGGCGCGATGATCCTGGTGTCGGCGCTGTCGCGGGTGTCGCGGGCGTTCGAGCTGCGGGTCGACCGCGTCCAGCTCGACGAGCTGGCGAGCGCGATGATCGACGAGCGCTCCGGACGTCGCATCCGCCTGGTCGCGCACGAGCCGGAGCGCCGCGACCTCGCGGAGTACCGCGACAAGCTGGCCCAGACCATGGCGGACAACGACTTCCCCGACGACAGCGACGTGATCTTCGTCGAGGTCCGGGTCACCGATCCGTCGGACTTCGAGACGGGGTTGCTGGTACGCGGCAGCGTGGCGCACGACCGTTTCCCGGTGCTCAGCCTGGCCAGCTCCTCGGTGCCCAACGCGCTGGCCGCGCTGCTGCTGGAGATCCGCGACCGCAGCACGCGCCGCCCCCACATCTACTTCGAGTGGACCGAGGGCGGCCCGGCCCGCAACGTGCTGCGTTACCTGGCGTTCGGGCAGGGCGAGATCGTCTCGGTCACCCGAGAGATCCTGCGCCGCCAGGAGCCGGACCGGACGCGCCGGCCCCACGTGCACGCCGGCTGACCGGCTCGCCGAGCGCGGGTCGCGGCCGGTGAGGGTGGTCATATCGGCTGGACGACCGACCGGTGGCTGCTGCTAGCCTCGGCGCAGGTCATGAGTGCCAGCGCGAAGCCCCGGCTCGCTGGCCGGCAACCCTCCTCCGCGGTGGGGTGCCCCGGGTGAAGACCAGGCACCGGCGGGACGTCGGTGCAAGCGTGGCCTGGCACCCAGGTCAGCACCAAGACCCGGGAGACCGCATGCACATCCTCAGCCCCACGCCACCGGCCGTCCGGCGTACGCCGGCCCTGACCCGGCGCCGCCACGTGGACCTGATGCGAATGCGCAGCGCGGCGTGTACCGCCGCCTAAAGCGCTGACCCCTCCCCACCCCGCCCCACCCTTCTTCGCGTCGATCATGAAGTTGTTGCCCGCCTGACCGGCGTGTCGCGGCAATAACTTCATGATCGACGGGATCGACGCATCCCTTTGGAGTTAGTTATGCGTATTTCTTCTCGTTTTGTTGCTGTTGGGGTTTCTTTGTTGACCGTTGGTTTGCTGGGTGCTTGCTCGGGTGGAGGTGACTCTTCGGGGAGTGGCGGCGGGAACCCGTACGGTCTGGCGCAGCCGGGTGTGCTGCGGGCCGGCACGCTGACCGACGCCCCGCCCAACGTGTACCTCAAGGACGGCAAGTTCACCGGCTTCGACAACGACCTGCTGACCGCCGTGGCCGGCAAGCTCGGCCTGAAGGTGGAGTTCGTCGGCACCGACTTCTCCGCGCTGCTCTCCCAGGTCAACAACCACAAGTTCGACGTCGGCAGCTCCTCGATCACCATCACGGAGGCGCGCAAGAAGACCGTCGACTTCGGCAACGGGTACGACTTCGGCTACTTCGGGCTGGACGTGCCGGCCGGCTCGCCGATCAAGGGATTCGACCAGCTCACCGGCGAGCGTGTCGTGGTGGTGCAGGGCACCGTCCAGGACGACTACGCCACCGGCAAGCAGCTCGACCCGGTCCGCGTGCCGGACTACAACGGCGCGATCAACCAGCTCAAGGCGGGCACGGCCGACGCCTGGATCGCACCGGCCGAGATCGGCGAGAAGTCCGCCGCCGACAGCAACGGCAAGATCACCGTGGCGGCCAAGCAGCTCAGCCCGGCGCCGACCGCGTACGCCGTCGCCAAGGGCAGCGACAAGCTGCGCGAGGCGCTGAACAAGGCCCTCGACGAGGTCATCGCCGACGGCACCTGGAGCCGGTTGCAGGCGCAGTACTACCCGGGCCGGCCGATCCCGGCGGACTTCAAGCCGGGCAGCGGCAAGGCGACAGCCCCGTCCGCGTCCGGGGTCGGCGCAACCGTCGGCGTCCGCGTCGGCCGCCTCCTGAGCGGCCGGCGGTGACGAGCGAGCAGGGCGGCAGGAGAGGCGAACGATGGATCCGTTGAGCACCCTCTGGGAAACGTTCTTCGACGTCGACGCGATGCGCGAGGCGTTGCCCGAGATGCTGACCGTCGGGCTGCCCAACACGCTGATCCTGGCGGTCTCCGCCGCCCTGCTCGGCACGGTGCTGGGTCTGCTGCTGGCCGTGGCCGGCATCTCCCGCAGTCGGTGGCTACGCTGGCCGGCGCGCGTCTACACGGACGTGTTCCGAGGGCTGCCGGCCGCGGCGACGATCCTGCTGATCGGCGTCGGGTTGGCGCCGCTGGGCATGCGGGTCTGGGGACCGGAACCGTACCCGCTGGGCATCCTCGCGCTGTCGCTGATCGCCGCCGCGTACATCGGGGAGATCTTCCGCTCCGGCATCCAGTCGGTGGAGGCCGCCCAACTTGAGGGCGCCCGGGCGCTCGGCTTCTCCTGGGCCGACGCGATGCGGCTGGTGATCATCCCGCAGGGCATCCGGCGGGTGCTGCCCGCCTGGGTCAACCAGCTCATCGCGCTGATCAAGGACTCCAGTCTGGTGTACTTCCTCGGCCTGGTGGCCAGCCAGCGCGAGCTGTTCCGGATCGGGCAGGACTACGCGGCCACCACCGGGAACGAATCCGCGCTGCTGCTGGCGGGCCTGTTCTACCTGGCGTTGACCGTCCCGCTGACCCACCTCGTCAACTGGATCGACCGGCGGCTGCGCCACGGCCGCCCGGCCACCGCGCCGGACGACGAGGACGACGACACGGCGCTGCCCGCCACGACGCAGGGAGACCGGCGATGACCACGACCTCGGTGAGCGTGCAGGCGCGCGACGTCCACCTGGCCTTCGGGCCGAACCGCGTGCTGCGCGGCGTCGACCTGACCGTGCCCCGCGGCGCGACGGCCTGCGTGATCGGACCGTCCGGTTCGGGCAAGTCCACCCTGCTGCGTACGCTCAACCGCCTCATCGAACCCGACCGCGGCGACGTGCTGCTGGACGGACGCAGCGTGCTGCGGGACGACCCGGACGCGCTACGCCAGCGGGTCGGCATGGTGTTCCAGCAGTTCAACCTCTTTCCGCACCTGAGCGTGCTGCGCAACGTCACGCTGGCGCTGCGCCGACTGCGCAAGCTCGGCCAGGACGAGGCGGTCCAGGTCGCCCGCGCGCAGTTGGAGCTGGTGGGGCTCGCCGGCAAGGCCGACGCCCGGCCCGCGCAGCTCTCCGGCGGTCAGCAGCAGCGGGTGGCGATCGCCCGGGCGCTGGCGCTGCGACCCGAGGTGATGCTCTTCGACGAGGCCACCTCGGCGCTCGACCCGGAGCTGGTCAAGGGGGTCCTCGGGGTGATGGCCGACCTGTCCGCCGCCGGAATGACCATGGTGGTGGTCACCCACGAGATGGGCTTCGCCCGGCAGGTCGCCGACACCGTGGCCTTCATGGACCGGGGCGTGGTGCTGGAGGCCGGCCCGCCGGAGCGGATCTTCGAGGGGGCCGAGCATCCCCGGCTGCGAAGCTTCCTCGCCCAGGTGCTCTGAGGAGACCGCTCAGCCAGCCTGGTGGCGCAGGTGCGCGGCGAACGCCTGCAGGTCGCCGAGCAGTTCCAGGATGGCGTTGCGGTAGGCCACCGACGCCCACAGGTGCAGCTCCTCGTCGTCCAGCCCGCCGAACGCGAGCGACAACGCCTTGCGGCGACGTCGGTCGAGCACCTTGTGCGGGCGCGCGAGCAGGTCACCCTCGCGCCGCAACGCCTGGAGGTAGGCGGCCACCGCCTCCTGGTAGTGCCGCCCGGCGACCCGTTCCAGCAGGGTGAACTCGAAGACGTTCAACGCCGCCTCGGAATCCCAGTACGCGCTGTCGCGCACCGGCGCGCTCGCCACGTGCCGGCCCATGGCGTGCCGGGCCTCGTAGAGCAGCAGCACACCCCGGCCGGTAGTGCTCAGCGGCCGGCGCGGCGTCGGCAGCCGCAGCGTCCGCACCGGCGCGGCGGCGGTCAGGTCCACCGCACCTGCGTACGTCGGCAGGCGCTGCGTCGTCGACGCCGGCTCGGGCAGCAGGCAGGCCAGCTCCTGGTAGGGCACCGGGCCGCCGGAGGGCAGGGCGCGTACGGTCGCCTCGTGCAGCTCGCCGAGCGGCCGGTCGTCCGGGGGGCGCCCCGGCGGCAGCGTGAGCACGAGGCCGTTGGCGCCGGGCACGGGCACAGCCAGCACGCAGGAGTTACGCAGGAACGCCCAGGTCGCCGCCGCTTCGCGGATACCACTCGCAACGGCCTGCGCGTCCGCCCGCCAGTCCTGGGCGATCCGTAGCCGCCGCGCCAGGTCGGCGGTGGCCGCGCCGTCGTGCGGATACAGCTCCCGTACGGCCCGGGGCAGCGACCCGGGGCGCAGCGCCAACGGGTCACCGGTGGGCGCGGGCACGGCGTGCCTCGGGCAGTCGGCGTCGGAGTGCGGGTCACCGTCGACCGCGTGGCAGTCGCCCAGCCAGCTCGCCCCGGGTGGTCCTGGCGGACGGGCGAACGCCAGGTGGGGCAACCGTCCGGTACGCAGGACCGTCTCGTACTGCGGCCGGGCGCGACCGGCCCGCAGCCCGTCCAGCGGCAGCACGGGGGCGAGGGTCACCACGGCGGCGAGGACGACGCAGTGCGGGCAGGCGTCGCGGACGCGGTAGCGCCGGAGGTGGTCCACGCCGGGCTGTTCCCACTGGACGCCGACGACGGCACCCTCCTGCGCCATCAGGTAGAGAAACTGGGTGGCGACACGCTCGCGGGTGACCGAGGCCAGCTCGTCGAGGAACTGCCGCTCGGTGACCACCCGCGGCTCGGCCGCGCTCGCCCCGCTGGTCATGGACACCCCCACCCGGACCGAACGCATCGACGATCGCCGAATGGCTTTCACCGTACCCGCCGACGAGCGGCCCGAATGCCCCGTACCCGGCCGAGCCCATGTCACCAATCCGTCACGGGATACCGCCGCTGGTCACTCGTTCGGGTTGCGGCCCAGCAGTCGGATCTCCTCGTTGTCCAACGCCGACTGGAGCTCCTGGAGCACCAGGTCGTCGATCTCCCGGTTGTCGCGCAGCCGCGTCAGCTCCCGTCGCTTGTGGGCGAGGACGCCGAGACGCAGCCGGAGCTCCAGCTTGCGCTCCTGAGCGGTCCGACCACCGGTCTCGTTGAGGTCGGCCAGGTGTCGCTGGTACTCGGCGCGCAGCCGGCGTACGGCCTCCTCCTCGGCCCCCACCTTCTCGGCGACTCCGGGCAGGGCGTCCAGGCCGGCCTGGGTGGCACGGCGGCGGGCGTGTCGGGTCTCGTCGACGCGCTCGGGGTCGCCGGACAGGCCCGCCCAGCGCACCACCAGCGGCAGCGTGGTGCCCTGCACCAGCATGATCAGGACGATCACCAGCGCCGTGACGAAGATGATCAGATCCCGCTCGACCACCGGACGACCGGAGACCGTCATCGTCGGCACGGCCAGCGCGGCGGCGAGCGACACGGCGCCCCGGAAACCGGACCAGCCCGCGACCGTGCCGACCCGCCAACTCGGTGTCGTGCGCTCCTGCTCCGCCATCCGAAGACGCCGCAGCCGCACCGACTGCGACGTCAGGTAGACGAAGCCCAACCGAGTGAGCACCACGGCGAGCGTCACCGCGAGCACGATCAGCACGGCCCTCGGGGGCGAGGTGCTGACGATGCCGCGCACGGCGCGGGGAATCTGGGTGCCGAGCAGCACGAACAGGCCGCCGTTGATCAGGAAGGTGGACAGGTCCCAGAACGCGTACGCCAGCACCCGGGAGCGGGCGCGGATGACCCGTGGGCCGGCGTACGCGAGCACCAGACCGGCGACCACGACGGCCAGCACACCACTGGCGTGCACCGCGCTGGCGAGCAGGAAGGCGGCGAACGGCGTCAGGACGCTCAGCGCGCCCTCGCGCAGCGGATCGTCGAGCCGCTTGCGGATCAACACCACGATGACGCCCACCAGCAGACCGGCGACCACCCCGCCGAGGCTGGCCCCGACGAACTCCTCGCCGATGCCCAGCGCCCCCGGTTCCCCGCGCTGGGTGAGCAGGCCCACGGTCACCGCGAAGATCACCAGGGCGGTTCCGTCGTTGATCAGGCTCTCGGCGTGCAGGGTGGTGAGGAGCTTGCGGGGCAGCCGCTTGGCCAGACCGGTGACCGCGGCGGCATCGGTCGGCGCGAGGACCGCGCCGAGCACCCAGGCGGCGGCGGGGTTCACGCCGAACGCCTGGGCGGTCAGGGAGACGGTGATCATGGTGAGGACCACGAGCACGACGGCGAGCAGCCCGATCACCGGCAGGTTGGCCCGGATCTCCCGCAGGCTGATGGTCAGGCTCTCCCGGTAGAGGATCGCCGGCAGGAAGATCAGCAGTACCAGGTCCGGTTCCAGGACCAGGTCGGACAGCGGCGGCGCGAGCCCGAGCAGCACTCCGAACGCGATGAGCAGCACCGGCGGCGCGACCCGGTAGCGGCCGCCGAGGGTGGTGCCGATCAGGACGGTGACGCCCAGCACCACGATCAGCACGAGCCCCTGCACGGCGTACCCCCTAGATCCCCGATTGGCGGCGCAGGCCGGTGGTTCCATCTGACCGCACACCGGTTGCCGGTTCCACCGGAACCGGCAAGTCGCCGGCTGCCGAGCGCGGCAGTGCTCAGGTCGGGTCGACTGCGCGGACGCGCGCGGTGAGCAGGCGGGCGGTGCGGCGGTGCGTGCCGGCCTCCTCGTCGTGGCCGAGCGCGGCGGCGAGATCGGCCAGGTGCCCGGCGACCGGTCCGGCGGTGAGCACGCCGCTGCCGGCGGCCAGTTCGGCGGCGGCCGGCCGGAGCGCGGCGGCGGCGCGCTCGATGGCGGGCCGGTCGTCCAGGGCGAGCGCAGCCCGGGCGACGAGGCACAGTCGCACCTCGCGCAGCAGGTCGTGTGGCCCGTCCGGGACGGCCCGCAACGCCGACACGGCGGCGCCGCGGTCACCGGAGTGGGCGAGCAGCAGCGGTCGGACCCACGGCTCGTGCGGGCCCCAGTCCAGCCCCGCCCAGTCCTCGTCGCCGAGACCGTCCACCGGCCGCCCGTCGGCGGGTACCAACCGATCATCCGCCGGGTAGTCGACGGCGTCGGCCAGGCGCAGGCCGAGCAGCGCGAGCGGCAGCAGCCCCTGGGCCAGGCCCGGCATGCCGTCGGTCGGCAGCCGCTCGGCGGCGCTCCGGTACGCGGTCACCGCCGCGCCCCGGTCACCGACCCACGCCCGACGCAGCGCGGCGTACCAGCCGGTGAAGACACCGACGAGCGGCAGCTCGTACCGCTGCGCCAGGCGGTCGGCGGCGCGCGCGTGCTCGTCCGCGCCGGTCCGGTCGGCCCGCGCGCAGCACGCCTGGAGCAGGATGAGGTGGCCCAGCACCTCGAAGGTCACCAGGTGCCGCCGGGCGGCGAGGTCGACCAGCTCGGCGCCGATCCGGGCCCGGACATCGGCCAGCCCGACGCGGTCGAAGGCGTGCATGAAGCGCGCGTTCAGCGCGAAGGCCAGCAGCCCGGGGTCGTCGAGGGTCCGGGCGATCCGTTCGGCCTCGACGGCGGCGCGGCGGCCACGGTCATCGGTGACGCCCCGCAGTTCCAGCGCGAGGGTGCTCAGCAGCCGACTGCGGTGCGCCGATCCGGACGGGCCGAGGCCGGTCAGGGCGTGCTCGGCGGCGCGGACGATCCGCTCGGAGAGCGGGTCGTCGTCGTTGCGGGTCCAGATGGCGGGCACGTCGAAACCGGCCAGCACCTGGGCGGTCAGTCGGGCGTCACCGAGCGCCTCGGCGTCGGCGATCGCCTCGGCACGGTGACGCCGCGCCTCGGCCAGCCGACCCGTCACCGCCAGCGAGCGCCCGAGGCCGAGCAGAGCCGTCAGCCGTTCGCGCCGCTCGGTCCCCCCGGCCCGGTCGTACGCCTCGACGACCTGCGCCCACAGCCGGGTGGCCTCGTGCGGGTTGCCGCCACGTTCGGCCCGTTCGGCGGCGGTACGGGCGTAGTCGGCGGCCCGGCGGACGGCCGTCGGCCCCCCGGCGGACAGCAGGTGGTGGGCGAGCGTGGCGGGGTCGACGGGCTGGTGCCGCTGCAACGCCTCGGCCACGGCGGCGTGCCAGGCGGCGCGGCGCGGCGCGGACAGGTCGGCGTAGAGCGTGTCGCGGACCAGGATGTGGGTGAACCGTAGCCGCCCGTCGGACGCCTGCTCGGTCAGGAAGCCGGCCTGCAACGCGCGGTCGACGGCGTCCAGCAGCACCGCCGGGTCGTCGGTCAACGCGCCGAGCACGGCGGGGTCGACGTCCCGGCCGAGCACCGCCGCCTGCCGCAGCACGGTACGGGTTGGTGGGGGCAGCTGCGCGAGGCGGTGCCGGATGACGTCGCGCACCCCGGGCGGTACCGCCTCCAGCGCCGCGCCGCCCGCAACGGCGTAGAGCTGGACCAGCTCCCGGACGAAGAACGGGTTACCCGCGCTGCGGCGGTGGATCAGCGCGACGGCGGGCGGGGTCAGTTCCGTGCCGGCGACGGCGCGGGCCAGTTCGCCGGTGGCTTCCAGGGACAGGCCTGCGAGGTACTCCCGCACGGGTTCGAGCCCGGCGGCGCGGGCCAGGGCGGCGGTCAACCCCCCGGTGATCTCGGTGGCCCGGTACGTGCCCAGGACCAGCACCGGGCCGGTGGCGGGTTGCGGCCCGGCGAGCAGTGCGGTGAGCAGGTCCAACGTGTCACCGTCGGCCCGGTGCAGGTCGTCCAGGACCAGCAGCAGCGGGCCCCGGTCGGCAGCGGCGGAGAGCACCGACGCCACCGCGCGGTGTCGGCGGAACCGGGCCACGGCGGGATCATCGACGCTGTCGGCGTCCGCCGCCCCGCCGTCGGACGACACACCGCCCGCAGACGACGACACGCCGCCCGGCGCGGACGACACGCCGCCCGGAGTGGACGACACGCCGCCCGGAGTGGACGGCTCGTCCGAGCCGGTGAGCGCTTCGACGATCTGGGTCCACGGCCAGGCGGCCGGGGCGCCCTCGTACTCGGGGCTGCGGCCCCACGCCGTGGTCCAGCCCTCGGCGGCCAACTCTCGCGTCAGCGCCTCGGCCAGGGCCGTCTTGCCGGCGCCCGGGTCGCCGCTGAGCAGAGCGAGCGTGGGCCGCCCGGAACGGGTGGCGGCCTCGGCGGCACGCCGCAGCCGCTTCCGCTCCGCGTCCCGCCCGACGAACGGCCGTGGTGACGCCGATCCGCCGTCGGGGACGGCTCCGGCCCGGTCCGCAACGGCCACCGTGGGGGTGACGATGAGGTGTGGAGCCTGCGCGAGGATGTCGGCCTCCAGCCGGCGCAACTCGGGGCCCGGGTCCACCCCCAGCTCCGCCACCAGGACGGCGCGGGCCTCGCGCAGGGCGGCCAGCGCCTCGCCCTGTCGGCCGGCGCGGTACCGGGCCAGGGCGAGCAGCCGCCAGGCGTCCTCGCGCAGCGGATGGGCGGCGAGGTGGCCGGGCAGGTCGGCGGCGGCCTCGTCCGGCCGACCGAGCGCGAGCAGCGCCTCGGCCCGCCGTTCCACGGCGAGCATCCGCAGCTCGTCCAGCCGGTTGACCTCCGCCACGGCCCAGCCCTCGCCCACGCAGTCCGCGTACGCGGGCCCACGCCACAGCCCGAGCGCCGCGTCCAGCGCCGCGAGGGCCGGCGCGGGCAGCTCCGCCGTCAGGAACCGACCGGCCTCGCCGACCGCCGCCTCGAAACGGTCGGCGTCCACCGCGTCCGGGGTGGTCCGCAGCGCGTACCCCGAGGGCTCGGTGACCAGGAGGCCAGATGGCTGCCGGGGCGGCCGGTCGGGCTCCAACGCCCGGCGGAGGTCGGCGACGAACGTCCGGATCGCGCCCACCGCGCGCTCCGGCGGAACCTCCCACAGGTCGTCGACGAGACGTTCCACCGGCACCACCCGGCCACCGGCGATGAGCAACCGGGCCAGCACCAGGCGCTGCCGGTGCCCCCGCAGCGGAACCGGGCCGGTCCCGGCGACGGCGGTCACCGGCCCGAGCACGCCGAACGTCACCGGTGCCGTCGGCTGCCTGGTCATGGCCTCAATCTAGCCCGCACTGATCCGACACTGACCGTCCGCTGATCACCCCCGGGCAGGCTCGATGACGTACGCCGACGACGGGCATCCCCCCGCGCCGGACCGCTCACCAGGAAGGCTCACCCGTGCAGCCGAGGATCAACGGATTCGACTACCAGCGCGTCACCGTCGCCGACGGCGTGACGCTCAGCGCCGCCGTGGGCGGCTCCGGGCCACCGATCGTGCTGTTGCACGGCTTCCCGCAGACCCACCTCATGTGGCGGCACGTCGCGGCCGACCTCGCCGCCGACCACACCGTCATCTGCCCGGACCTGCGCGGCTACGGCGAGAGCGACAAGCCCGTGGACGGCGACGGCACCGCGTACTCGAAGCGGACCATGGCCGCCGACGTCGTGGCGCTGGCCCACGCGCTCGGCCATGACCGCTTCGCCCTGGCCGGGCACGACCGGGGCGCTCTCGTGGCGTTCCGCGCCGGCCTCGACCACCCGGCGGCGATCAGCCGGCTCACCCTGCTCGACGTGCTACCCACCCTGGACATGTGGGATGTGCTGCACGGGGTCGACGCCTCCGTCGCCTTCCACCTCTACCTGATGGCGCAGCCGCCCGGCCTGCCCGAGAAGCTGATCGCTGGCAGCCCGGACGCGTTCTTCGGCCACTTCCTCGACGTCTGGACCCGGGACCCGGACGCGCTGCCGGCCGACGTACGCGCCGAATACCTGCGCGCGTCGCGCGAGGCGGTGACCTCGATCGTCGCCGACTACCGGGCGTCCGCGGCGATCGACGTCGCGCACGACGAGGCCGACCGGGCGGGCGGCAACCGGCTGCGGATGCCGGTGACCGTGCTTCAGCAGGACTGGGGGGCCGCTCTCGGCTACGACGCGGCAGCCGTGTGGCGGGCCTGGGCGCCGGACCTCTCGCACCAGACCGTCACCTGCGGGCACTTCATGGCCGAGGAGGCGCCGGCCGTCGTGGTGGGGGCGCTACGCGGCCACGGGGAGTTGGATATCCGACACTGAATGTAACGAGCGGTCGAGGGGTGGCCGGGTTGCCGCAGACCGCCCGGCCACCCACCCCCGAATGCTCTGACCTGCGGAAATACGACGTTACACCAGGTGGACGCAAACCGGTCGGCGGTGATACACAGGCAGATATCGGCGACCAACGACGGCACGTCGGTCATCTCCTCGACCATCGTCTCTCCACCACCGCCGGTCCCGGACCAAGCCGCCCTCTCTGGTGGCCGGCAGGCGGCAGGGTCTTCGCCAGGGAGTTGCCGTGAGGTATCTGCGTAGCCGGTTCCACCAGCAGCCGTACGAGGTCGCTGTCCTGGGCATGGCGCCCGTCTGCGGCCTCCTCATGGTGCTCCTCGACGTGCGGCCGGCCTCCGTCCAGACGTCCATGCCCACGCCGCTGCAGGTCGCCTGGGAGATCGGTCTGATCACGGCGGGTGTCTGTGGGCTGCTGGGCCTGTCGTGGCCGGGCCGGCTCTCCACCGGGCTCGGCATGGAACTCGCGGCGATCCTGGTGCTCGGCACGATCACCGGCATGTACGCAGTGGCCCTGGTCGCCCTCTGGAGCCAGCAGTCCCTGGTCGCCTCGTCGTTCATCGTCGCGGTGACGGTCGGATCGCTGTGGCGGGCCTGGCAACTCGCCGTCGACCTACGCCGTCTCGTCCGTGCATGTGAATGTGTGAGCTACGAAGAACTACAGGGAAGTGCACCATGAACACCTCCCCCGCGCCAACCGCGCCGCACTGGGTGCAGGTGGCGCTCAGCGTGCTCGGCATCCTCGGCGGCTCGACCGGCCTGGCCGCGATCGCCACCGTGCTGGTCCAGCGAGGCAAGTTCAAAGCCGATGCCGCCGACACCCTCACCGAGGCCGCCCTCACCCTGGTGCAGCCGCTCCAGACCCGGATCACCGAACTGGAGGGCGAGGCGCTGCACGCCCGCACCGAGCTGGGGACGCTGCGCGAGCAGGTCAACCAGTTGCAGTTCGTCGTCCGCGTGCTGAACCGCACGTTGGACCGGTGGCGGGCGGCGATCCGCGCGCCGGACGCCACGCTGCGCCGGGTGCGCGCGGTGGTGGCGGAGTCCGACCGGATCCCCGAGTGACGCGCGCACTGTTCACTCCGCGTCGGCGCCGCGGAGCCGGCCGACGAGGTCACGTACGACCGCCCGGAACGCCGGGTCGGACTCGCCCGGGTGGTGCCCGCGCAGCGGCGGAGGCCGGCGCTCGCCGGGTGCCGGCAGCAGGCCGTCCGGATCCCGCAGCCGCCGGTCGACGCGACCGGCGGGGTCGGTGGGGTCCGGCGAAGGATCGCCGGGTCGGTGCGCGGCGAAGATCCAGCCGCCGACCGGATCGGTGTCCCGCCACAGGTTGACCCACCGCCATCCGACCCGCTCCCCCACCTGACGCAGCGTCCTGTCGTCGAGGTAGGCGGGGAAGAGCCGGGCGTAGAGGCGGTCCAGTGGGGAGCCGTAGGTCAGCAGCGCGACCCGTCGCCGCGCGGCCGGCGGCAGCCGCAGCACCGCGAGCGCCAGCAGCGCCGAACCGTGACTGTGCCCGCACAGCAGCACTCCGGCGTGCCGCTCGGCCAGGTGGCCGATCCGGTCGGCCGACTCCGGTACCGCCCGGTCGGCGTAGCTCGGCGGCGCGAACGGGTGGGCGGCCCGGGGCCAGAAGGTGCCCAGGTCCCACAGGATCCCGACGTGCCGGCGGAACCACGCCGTCCGGTACGCGAACAGGCCGCCGGACAGCAGCGCCAGAGCCACTGCGGCGACGAGGTAGGTGCCTCCCGCCAGGCCCATCCCGACCACACCGGCCGGTAGGCCGAGAACCCGCCACGCCAGCTCGTCCGGTTCGCGTCCGAACTGCCCGAGCAGACTCGTGGCCAGCCCGATCAGGGCGAGCAACGCGTAGGTGCCGGCCAGCAGGCCCAGCCACTCGGTGAACCGCGCACGGGCCACGGCCTTGGTGACCTGTCGCAACCGCACGGTCGCCCCCGGCGGCGGCGCGGGAAAGTCGCGGGTGGTGATCGTCGCCGCCGAGCGGCGGCGACGCCGACGCGACAGGAGGGTCAGCACCACACCCAACAGCACTGCCGCGTCGACGTGCAGGAAGAAGGCCAGCACCGTCCAGCGGTACGGCAACGGCGGCCCGCCGTCACCGCGATATCCGCCGAGCAGCACCCCGCTCTGGTAGACCAGGCCGGAGGCGAGAGCGCCAGCCAGGCCGACCGCGATGGCCGCGATAACCGCGGCGCCCGCGCCTCCCGGCAGCGCCCGGCGACCGCGAGCGCGACCCCGTCGCCCCAACACCAGTGCACTGAGCAACACCAGCAAGGCCATCTGGCCGAACAGCGTGCCGCCCGCGATCCCGCCGTAGCCGGGGAGTCCGCCCGACGCCGGCCAGCCCCGCCCGTCGCCCACGACGACGACGAGGGTCGCCACGGTCAGGGCGGCCGCCGCCACGGCGGTGGCGCGGGCGGTCACGGTCGCCGTCCGCGCGGTCGCGGCCCGGTCGATCAGGCCGGGGACGGCGAGCAGACCGACGCAGGCCACCAGGACCGCCGCGGTGGACGCCAGCAACAGGTTCGTCCCGACCGTCGCGCCGCCGGCCCGCCGGGCCGTGAGCAGCAGCAGATCGAGTACGCCGAGCGCGGCGGCGACGTGGATCGCCCGCAACCGCTCCACCAGCGGCTCCACGGCCCAGAGCGGGCTGCCGGACAGTCGGCGACGGCGGGTCCCGAGCAGTCGCAGCAGCCCCACGGCGGCGATCGGCAGCAACGCCAACACCGCCAGCCGCTGCCCGACGTGTCGGTCGTCCAGCCCGAACAGCGTGTCGAAGGGCGCCCGGCAGGGTGTCGCGCCGAGACAACGCCAGGCGAGCAGGTCGAGGGCGACCCCGGCGATGGACACCACGTACACCAGGGTGAGGTTGAGCGCGAGGAGCCGGCTGAGGACGGTGACTCCGGCGGCGCGCTCGCCGGTGGGTCGCATCCACGCCGCCGCGTTACTGAGCATGAACGGCAGCAGCAGGACCATGGAGATCGTCCGGGCCACCGTGTCCGAGGGCAGATCACCCCAGCGGTACGCCTCGAGCGTCAACCCGTCGGGGGCGTCGCGGCCCGGCCCATCCGGCCGGTAGAAGCCGCCACGATCGTCGCCCGCGACCTGGCGGGCCGACGCCGAGCCCAGAACGACCGAGGGTTCCGCCCCCGACACGCCGTGCACGCGCAACTCCACCACGTCGGCGGATCGTGGTGGGGCATCCCGTCGCGGTGCTGACATCGGCGGGTTACCCGGGCCGCCGGGGATCGGGCCTGCCGTCCCGCCTGCTGCTGGCGGCGGAGCGCCGGAGGCCGGGCGTCCCGTCGATCAGGACGATCAGCACCAGCACCCCGGCGACGACGGCGCTGTTGGCGACGTGCGGAAGCCGCTGGGTCGCGAACCCGAACCCGATGATCGCCGGCACGCCCACCAGGCGTGCCCAGGGCCGGCTGCCGTCGACCGCCCACGCGAGCAGGATCCGGGCGGTCAGGAACAGCGCCGGGCCGACGATGCCGAGGGCCAGTTGCGCCGTCTCCTCGGTGCGGGGGTTCTCGATCGTCATCTCCATGGCCACCGAGGTGGCCAGGACGCCGGCGATCATGAGCAGGTGCAGGTAGCCGGCGAGCAGCGCCAGCTTGCTGCCGGGCGGACCGGCCGCCATGATGCTCGCGCCCAGCCGCGAGCCGGCCGGCACCAGGTAGAGCCGGGCGAGGGCCACCGCGGTGACGAACGCCAGGGCGAAGGCCAGCGTGCTCTCGACGTGCAGGCCGGCGTCGCTGTAGGCGATGCCGGCGAACAGGATCAGCTCGCCCAACGCGATGATGAAGATCTGCTGGTACCGCTCGGAGAGGTGCTCACCGTTGACCTGGAGGTCCGGCCACGAGCTGCGCCCGAGCCACGGAAACGGCCAACGCAGCCGGGCCAGGGAGTACTCCAGCACCAGGGCGAGGGTCCAGAGCACCTCCCGGGCCGGCGCGACGGCCGCGCCCACCAACCACATCGCACCGGAGATCGCGAACCAGATCGCCACCCGCAGGCTCCGCAGTTGCAGCGGGTGCCCGCGCAGCGCCGGGATCAGCAGGGCGCCCCGGCCGACGTGGATCGCCACGTAGGCGCTGGCGAACAGCGCGGCGTGCGAGCCGAACGCGGTGGGCACGGCCGCGGCCATCAGCAGGCCGCCGAACATCACCCAGAGCAGGAGTACGACGATCAGCGGCGCCCGGGGGTCGAACCAGTCCGCCGACCACGCGGTCACGAACCACACCCACCAGATCGCCGCCAGCATCACCATGACCTGGAAGCCACCGTTGACGCTGGGGTCGTCGACCACCGCCCGGGACAGCCGGGTCAACGCGAAGATGAAGGCCAGGTCGAAGAAGAGCTCCAGGAACGAGGTCCGCCGGGGGTCCTCCCGCTTCTGGAGCAGCCGCCCGGGAAGCCCGTTCGCCATCGCCCCCCTTCCCGGACGTCACCCGCCGACCCAGTCGTACCATCCGCAGGGCCCCGCTCGGGCGGGTTCCGGGGTCAGCGGGCGATCAGGTCCGCCGCCACGTTCCAGAGGCGCTCGGCGTTGCCCGGGTCGAGGGCGTACGCCGCCACACCGGTGTAGTCGGCGGGTCGCTCGGTCCGGACCGGGGCCTCGGCGCAGTCCTCGAAGTAGCGACCGCCGACGCCGTCGAGCAGCGGGGACGCGGCGAGCAGCACCGAGGTGGCGGCACCCTGCTGCGGGGTCTTCTGCCGCTCCTTCGGGGTACGCAGCCCGCCGGTGTGCTTCTGCAGCCCGGTCGCGATCGCGCCCGGGTTCAAGGCGTTGGCGTGGATGCCCTCGGCGGCCCAGCGACGGTCGGCCTCGACGGCGAGCAGGGCCTCGGCGCTCTTGGACTGCCCGTACGCCAGGAGCGGGTCGTACGGCCGGAACGCGAAGTGCAGGTCGTCGAAGATCACCGGGGAGAAGAGGTTGCCGCTGGAGCTGACCGACACGACCCGGGCGCCACCGGCGGCGGCGAGGGCGTCGTGCAGGCCGACGGTCAGCGCGTAGTGCCCCACGAAGTTGGTGGCGAACTGCATCTCCCAGCCCTCGGTGGTGCGCTCCAACTCGGGCAGCGCCATGATCCCGGCATTGTTGATCAGAATGTGCAGCGGCCCCTCCCAGCCGGCGACGAACCGGCGTACCGAGTCCTGGTTGGCCACATCCAGCTCGCGGACCGTGACCCGGTCCGCGCCGACGCTGGCCGCGATGTTCCTTGCGGCCTCCTCGCCGGCCGGGACGCGACGCACCGCGAGCACCACCTCGGCGCCGGCGGCGGCCAGGGAGCGGGCGGTCTCGATGCCGATGCCGGCCGCGCCGCCGGTGATGACGGCCCGCTTGCCGGTCAGGTCAACTCCGGCCAGCACCTCGTCGGCGGTCGAGGCGAAACCGAACGGCGTCGTGATGAGCTTGGTCATCTTTGTCCCATCTCTCTCGGAATCCGTATGCGACCCACTGTCACCCGGCCGGACGGCGATATCCGGGTTACCGGTTTTCCTGGTAGTGGCAGGACCAGGCTGGGCGGCGGCGGGCGCTCCTACGATGGGCTGGTGAGCATGGCCGGCCCGCTGGGCGAGTACCTGCGTGCCCGGCGCGAGCTGGTCGGGCCGGGTGACGTCGGTCTGCCGGCACATGGTCGCCGACGGGTGCCGGGGCTGCGACGCGAGGAGGTGGCCCTGCTCGCCGGCATCAGCGCCGACTACTACCTGCGGTTGGAGCAGGGCCGGGACCGCAACCCGTCGGCCCAGGTGCTCGAAGCGCTGGCCCGGGCGCTGCTGTTGGACACGGAGGCCACCGCGCACCTGCGCCGCCTCGGTGGGCACGCCCCGCCCGAGCGCCCGGCACGACGCCCGGAGCGGGTACCGGTGGGCATCCGGCAGTTGGTGGGTTCCTGGGCGCAAACGCCGGCCTTCGTGCACGGCCGACACCTGGACGTCCTCTTCGCCAACCCGATGGCGACCGCGCTGACACCGATCTACCGGGTCGGGGTGAACCTGCTGCGCGAGGTCTTCCTGGGCCCGCGCGTGCCGGCGCTCTACCCGGCCCCGGAGGCGGTCGCCGCCAGCGCGGTGGCGGGCCTGCGCGCGCAGGTGGGAGCGGAGGTGGACGATCCACGGCTCACCGAGCTGGTCGACGAGTTGACGGCCGGCAGCGAGTTGTTCCGGCGGCTGTGGGCGCGCCACGACGTCACCGCCCGCGCGGGCGGCGGGTTGCGCGTGTTCCGCCATCCGCAGGTGGGCGAGTTGGAGCTGCGCTACGAGAAGCTGACGATCAGCGGCACGACCCAGTCGCTGGTCGTCTACCACGCCGAGCCGGGCAGCCCGTCCGCCCGCTCCCTCGCCCGGCTCGGCAACGCCGTCCCCGCGCTGGACGGCTAGGGCCTGTTTCATAAGAACTGGTCGGCCTGCGGCGGGCCCGGGCTCGACCGCCCTTATGAAACAGGCCCTAGTCGGCCGCCCGCTCGGCGACCACCACCGAGATGCCGTCGAGGACGCGTTGCAGGCCGAACTCGAAGGCGTACTCCGGGCCGTAGGCGGCGCCGTGCTGCTGGCCGGCCGCCGTGCCGACCCGCGACGCGGTCGGGTAGCTGTCGGGGTTCAGGAACGTTTCCAGCCAGGGCGCGTGCGACTGCCACCACTGGCCGTCGGTCATGCCGGTCTCCCGTTCCAGGTCGACCACCTCGGAGGCGGCGCGCGCGGAACTCTTCACGTGCCCGAGCACGAGGGTGAGCACGGCGTCCATCTCGACGTCGGAGAGCCCGATGTCGGCGACCGCGCCGAGTTCGTGGTCGTACTTGGCCACCAGGTGCGGCCCGAGCACCGGGCGGGTGGTCTCGGCCCGCACCATCCACCGGTGCCGCTGGTAGAGCGCCAGGTTGTCCCGGGCGATCCGTTCCAGCCGGGCCCGCCAGTCCCCCTCGGCGGCGGAACGCGGCATCTCGCCGTACGCGGTGTCGATCATGACGTCGACGAGTTCGGCCTTGCCCGGCACGTATGTGTAGACCGACATGGTGCCCACCCCCAGCGCCTCGGCGACCCGACGCATGGTCACCGCGTCGAGCCCCTCGGCGTCGGCGATGTCGATGGCGGCCCGGACGATCCGGTCGACGGTGAGCCCCTGCCCGGCGCCGCGGCTGGTCGGTTCCCGGGTGCGCCAGAGGATCGCCAGGCTGCGGGCCGGGTCCGCGGTCGGCTTGCGCTCAGTCGCCATGGTCCGGCCATCCTAACAACGCGGGCGTACGCGGTACGGTGCCGGCGCGGTCCACAGGTGGCGGCCCGTCGGCACCGACGGGTACGACGCGTCAAACCTCTTCGCGGGCGTCGGACAGCCGCGGTCCGGCGGCGGCCGGCACGAGGTGGCGTACCTGCGGGATGCCATCGGTCAGCTCCCGGGCCCGCGCCTCGGCCTCGCGGTCCGCGCCGGTCAACCGACCGCCGTGCTGGCGCAGGTGCTCGTCCCACGACGGCACCAGGTACACCTCGACGAACCGGCCGGTCGTCTCGGCCGGCCGGAACAGCCCCCAGCGCATCGCGCCGGTGCGCTGCCGGGCTGCGCGTACCACGTTCATCGCCGCGAGGAACGGTCCCTCCCGCTCCGGCCGGACGGTGTACCGCACCGTCACCAGCACCGGCCCCACCCACGGGTCCGGCTCGTGTTCCAGGTGCAGTTGCGGCCAGTAGGCCGCCGGTTCCCGGTTCACCGACCGCAGGTCCGGCAGCGGCCAGATCCGGCTGGTCACCGTTCCGACGAACATCAACGCCGCCGCCGTGAGGTAGGCGGGGAGCAGCCCGCCCATCTCGGCCACCAGACCCCACAGCAGCGCGCCCACGGCCTGCCCGCCGGCGAAACACACCTGGTAGACGGCCAGGCCCCGGGCCCGTACCCAGCTGGGCAGGAAGAGCTGCATCTCGGCGTTGATGTTGGCCAGCACCGTCACCCAGGCCATCCCCGCCGGCAGCAGGGCCACGAGCACCAGTGGCACCACCCGCACGGTGCCAACGACCGCCAGCGCGGCGGTGAACAGCGCGCCGGAGATGAGCAGGAGCTGGTTGGCCGAAAGCCGGGTACGGATCAGGGCCAGCAGCACGCCGCCCGCGATGGCGCCCACCCCGAGCGCGCCCAGGAGCAGCCCGTACCCGCCGGAACCCAGCCCGAGCCGCCGGGCCGCCACCAGCGGCAGCAGCGCCCACAGCGCGCTGGCCGGGATCACGAAGACCAACGCGCGGCGCAGCAGCCGGCGCACGGTCGGCGAGTGGCGTACGTAGCGGCTCCCGGCGCGCAGCGCGGCGGTGAACCGCTCGGGCACCTCGACGGCGCGGGCGTTGCCGGGCCGCCAGCGCCACAGCGCGTACGCGAAGATGGCGAACGCCAGCGCGTTCAGCCCGAACACCGGGGCGACGCCGGTCCGGGAGATCAGCACGCCGGCCACCGCCGGTCCCACCGCCCGCGCCACGTTCACACTGATCGAGCCCAGCGCGGACGCCGAGCGCAGTTGTTCCTGCGGCACCAACTCCGGGATCACCGCCGACCAGGCCGGCAGGGTGAGCGCCTGCCCGACGCCGAACGCGAAGGTCAGGGTGAGCAGCAGGGCCGGTGGCATCCGATCGGTCAGGGTGAGCAGGGCCAACGCCACCGCCACCGCGACCAGGAACAGCTGTACGGCGATCAGCAGGTGGCGGCGGTCGAAACTGTCGGCCAGCACACCGGCGGGCAGCGCCAGCAGCAGCACCGGCAGGAGGCTGGCGGTCTGCACCAGGGCGACCAGCGTGGCGGCGTTGGCGTGGTGGATCAGCAGCCACTGCGCGCCGACGGTCTGCATCCAGGTGCCGACGTTGGCGGCGAGCAGGGCCAGCCACAGGTTGCGGTAGACGGCGCCGCGCAGGGGCGCCCACGCGGAGGCCGGACGGTCCCCCGCCCCGGGCCCCGCCGTCACCACCGTCCGTCCGCGCGGAGCACGCGCTCACCGGAGACGTAGAGGTCGTCGGGTCGCAGCAGCAGCAGTCGGACGACCTCGGTGGCGACCTGCTCGGGCAGGGCGTAGATCTCGTCGAGGAACTCGGCCCCGACGCGCTCCTGGAGGCGGGTCGGCATCGGCCCGGGATGCAACTGCATCACCTTGACCCGGTTGCTGTGCTGGGCCTCGGCCAGCGAGTCGACGAGGCTGCTGCCGTAGCTCTTGGTCGCCCGGTAGACCGGTATGCCGGGCCTGGGCGCCGCCAGCGCCATCGCCCCGACGTACACGATGTTGCCGTAGCCCTGCCGGTTCAGGTGCGCCAACGCCTCCCGCAACAGGAACGTGGTGCCCAGCACGTTGATCTCCACGGCCCGCCGGATGTGCTCCACGGACAGGTCGTCCAGATCACCGCCCGCCCACATCGACGCGCACGCCGCAACCCCGTCGACGGTGCCGTAGCGCCCCACCACCTCGGCGAAGGCGTCCCGGACCTGCTCGTAGGAGGAGACGTCGCAGACCGCGCCGTCGCACCCCAGCTCGTCGGTCGTCGCGGCGACCTCGGCCGGCACGTTGCCGAACACCACGACGCGGTACTCGTCGAGCAGCAGCCGGGCCACCGCGAGGCCCAGCCCGCTGGTTCCGCCGACCACCACGAACGTTCTGGCACCCATGTCGCTCCCGCCGTCGCCACCACAGGTCACACGTCGCGCGTCCTTCCCGTTTCCCGACGTCGCACACCCCGGCGCCGGTAGTGCTGGGCATACCCCGCAAAGGGGATCTGGACGGCTGGGGCCGCCCCTGGTCGGCGATTAGCGTCAGCGGCATGACCTCGGAACACCCCCGTCACCTCGCCGCCGCCCTGCGAAGGCGCGACTGGCTGATCTCCGCCTGGCCCTGGCGCGCGCTGGCCTACCTGGTCACCACCGTGCCGATCGCCGGTGTGCTCACCGTCGGGCTGCTCATCATCGGCGCGCCCCTACTGGCCGCCGCCAACGCGCTGCGACAGCACGGTCGGCCGCCGGAGATACCGCTGATGCTGTTCCTGGCGGTCGGCAGCCTCACGATGGTGGCCCTCGCGCCGCTCGCGAGCGTCCCGGTCGCCGCCGTCGAACGCTGGCGACTCGGCCTCGTGGACGGCCGCCCGCTGCCCACGTCGCGGTGGCCGGGCCTGGTGGCCCGCTACCGCAGCGCGGCCGGCTGGCGGGAGGTGGCGTACCTGTTCTGGCTGGGCGGTGTGGTGCCGGTCGCGTACTGGACGTTCCTGGTGTTGGTGCTGCTGGACCTCGGGATGGTCACCAGCCCCTGGGTGGTCGGCGAGGCCGATCCGGTGGTGATCTGGCGCCCGATCGAGAGCGCCGGCGAAGCCGTCCCGTACGCGATCGTGGGTGTGCTGCTCGTCCCGGTGCTCTGCTACGCGGCGGGACTGCTCGCCGCCGCCCAGGCCACGGTCGCCCGGTGGGCGCTGGCCAGCCCCGCCGACGCCGCCGCGCTGCGCGAGGTCGCCCGTTCCCGGACCCGGCTGGTCGGCGCGTACGAGGCGGAACGACGGCGCATCGAACGGGACCTGCACGACGGCGCGCAGCCCCGGCTGACCAGCCTCACCCTCCAACTGGGCCTGGCCCGGCTGGACGTACCCGAGGACTCCCCCGCCGCCCGGCCCCTCGCCGTGGCGCACGACCAGGCGCGGGGACTGATGGTGATGTTGCGGCAGTTGGTGCACGGCATCCGGCCGCAGAGCCTCACCGATCTCGGCCTCGCCGACGCCGTCCGCGAGGTGGCCGACGCCTCTCCCGTCGCGGTCACGGTGCACGCCGACGTCGACGTCGACGGTGAGTTGCCCGAGATCGTCGAGACCACCGCGTACTTCGTGGTGTCCGAGGCGTTGGGCAACGTGGCCCGGCACGCCGGGGCGACCCGCGCCGACGTACGCCTGACCCGGACCGGCGGCGACCTCGTCGTCGAGGTGTCCGACGACGGGCGCGGCGGCGCCGACCCCGCCCGGGGCACCGGCCTGACCGGCCTCGCCGACCGGGTCGCCGCCGCCGACGGCCGGTTGCTGCTGGCCAGCCCTCCCGGCGGGCCCACCCTGGTCCGGGTGGAGCTGCCATGTCGCCGGTGACCCGGGTGGTGCTCGCCGAGGACGAGGTGCTGCTGCGCGAGGGGCTGGTCGCGCTCCTGACCCGCTTCGAGTTCGCGGTGTGCGCGGCCGTCGGCTCCGCGCCGGAACTGCTGGAGGCGGCCCGCACGCACCAGCCGGATCTCGTGCTGACCGACATCCGGATGCCACCGGGTCGGCGTGACGACGGGCTACGCGCCGCCGTCGCGCTGCGCGCCGAGCGGCCCGGCCTGCCCGTGGTGGTGCTCAGCCAGTTCGTGCAGACCGGGTACGCGGCGGCGCTGCTGGACAGCGGCGACGGCCAGCGGGTCGGCTACCTGCTCAAGGACCGGGTGGCCGAGGTCACCGAGTTCGTCGACACGCTGCGCCGCGTCACCGACGGCGGCACCGCCATCGACCCGGACGTGGTGCGGCAACTGCTGCACCGGCCCCGCGACCCGCTCGCCGCGCTCTCCGCCCGCGAACGGGAGGTGCTGGCGCTGCTGGCCGAGGGCCGCTCCAACGCGTCCATCGCCGCCCGGCTGCACGTCACCGAGGCCGCCATCGGCAAGCACGTCGGCAACATCCTGCTGAAGCTCGACCTGCCGCCCAGCGACGACACGAACCGCCGGGTGCTCGCCGTGCTCACCTATCTGCGCGCCGACCCGGTGGGCTGACCAGCGCCGGGCGATGATCGGAGCGTAGATTCGATCGGCGGTACCGCCGCCGAACCGGGCGCGGGCCAGGAGAAAGGGGTACGGCATGGCGGAGGCGCTGCGGGTCGGTCTGCTGGGGTACGGGCTGGCGGGTCGGGTCTTCCACGCTCCGCTGATCGCCGCGACACCCGGTCTGCGGCTGGACGCCATCGTGACGCGCGATCCGCAGCGGCGCGAGCAGGCCCAGAAGCACTTCCCCGACGCCCGCCTGGTGGACGACGCCGACGAGCTGTGGCGTACCCCCGAAGCTCTGGACCTGGTCGTGGTCGCGACGCCGAACCGGCAGCACGTGCCGATGGCGCGGGCGGCCCTCGCCGCCGGCCTGCCGGTCGTCGTCGACAAGCCCCTGGCCCCCACCGCCGCCGACGCCCGGGCGCTCGTCGAGGAGGCCGAGCGGCGCGGAGTGCCGCTGACGGTGTTCCAGAACCGCCGCTGGGACGGCGACTTCCTGACCGCCCGCGCGCTCGTGGAGAGCGGCGAGCTGGGTCGGGTGCTGCGGTTCGAGTCCCGGTTCGAGCGGTTCCGCCCCACGATCAAGCCGGGTTGGCGAGAGCTGGCCGGGGTGGACGAGGCCGGGGGCGCCCTGTTCGACCTGGGCGCGCACCTCGTCGATCAGGCCGTGCAGCTCTTCGGCACCGTAGAGCGGGTCTACGCCGAGGTCGACCGCCGCCGCGCGGGCGCCGAGGTCGACGACGACGCGTTCGTGGCGTTGACCCACACCAACGGCGTGCGTTCGCACCTGTGGATGGGGGCGATCACCGCGCAGCTCGGCCCCCGCCTGCGGGTGCTCGGCGACCGCGCCGGCTACACGACCTACGGGCTGGACGTGCAGGAGGCCGCGCTGCACGACGGCGGCCGACCGGACCAGCCGGGCTGGGGCGAGGTCCCACCGGAGCGGTACGGCCTGCTCGGCGTCGACGGTGACCTGCGCCCGACACCGACGCTGCCCGGGGCGTACCAGAGCTTCTACGCCGAGGTGGCGGCGGCGCTGCGCGACGGCACCCCGCTGCCGGTGGACCCGCGCGACTCGGCCGCCACGGTCGAGCTGATCGAGCTGGCGCACCGGTCGGCGGCCGAGGGCGTGGTGCTTCCGGTCCCGACGTCCTGAGCGTTACTTCGTCTCCTGCTCGGAGGGGGCCTTCTCCTACTCGGAGGAGGCCTCGTCCCGCTCGGAGCGGGCAATTTCCTGCTCGGAGAGAGCTTCGTCCCGCTCGGAGAGGGCATCGTCCGGCACGCGGGCGTCGTCGTCGGTCAGCGCGTCGCCCGACGGGGTGACGAGGTCGGCGAGACGGCGTTCGGCCTCCCGTACCTCCTCGTCGAGCCGAGGGTTGTCCTCGTCGGGACCCTGCGACATGAGCGACCTCCATCGCGCGCGGACCGCCCCTGCCTACCCCGCCTGCGGCGGGGAATGCGCCCACGGGACCTGGCCGCGCCCGGGGTTGATCCACTCCACTTCCACGATGTCGCGGTATCCCGGCCTCGGGATGCCCCCGGATCGGCGAAGTCGAGTTGATCGAGCGCTCTCGGCTTGATCACTTGATGCTCACCAGTTCCAGGAAGCCTCTCCGAACTGGTGAGCATCAAGTGATCAAGGAAGACGAAGGGCGCGCCGATCAGGTGGGCGACTTCTCCGCGACCCACAGGCCGCGACCCTGAAGACCTATGACCAGACCACGAGTCTGTAGGACGATGACCGCCCTCTGGACCGTGGTCACGCTGACGTCATAGAGGGCGGAGAGTTCGTTGTACGTGGGCAGCCGCTCACCCGGCGCGTACTCCCCACTTGCGATGCGTGCGGCGAGATCCTCGGCCACCTCGCGGTATCCGCCAGTCGGTATGGGCATGTGAAGGTTCCTTCGTTCGGCACCTTCCATCGGATCACGCCGATCACACCCCTTCAAGACCAACATTGCCTTAGGTACTAAAGGTCTCTAAGGTCAAGCGAAGGTGGTCGGTTCCTTCGTTCGGCAAACGGTGGAGCCTGACCCCGGCACCCGCTCAGGGGATTGGCGCGATCGGTTCGCCAACCTCTGGGCGGGACTCATCGTGATATCGCGAAAGGTGCCGAACATGCCGATCGACGAACCCGTGTCCAGGGTCACCGAGCTTTTCACCGCCAAACGCGTGCTCGACGCGCACTGGACGGATGCGCTCGACTCACCGTGGCGGGCAGGTGGGTGCCTGGAATGCAGAGGGCGGGACGACTGTCCTCAGCTTGAGTGGGCATCGGCCCTCGCGGCAGAGGTTGCCGCGATCATGATTCAGAAGGGGTGACCTCGGGGCGCGAAAAGGGGGTGGGGTCGAGCACCGGGTGGGCCGGGGGGCGCGGGGGGCGTTGCCGGCCCGACCCGGTGCCGGATCAGCGCTGCTTCAGCTCGCGCCAGGATGGGTGCGTACCGCGCCAGGCGTCGGCGAGGATGGTCGCCGAGGCCCGGCTGGGGCACTGCTGCACCCGCTCACGGCCCGACGCCCCACCGATCTGGGCGCGAACCTCCCAACCTTGCCCGTCAGTACGGATGTACACGTCCCGGCGCCCGCGCGGGGTCGTGTCACCGTTCCACCAGTGTTCCTCCACCTTCATTCGCCGACCGTATAGCAATTTTCGCGCCGGGGGTACGGCGCAGGTGGGCAGATACGGGGTCGATAGCCGCAATCCGGGCGCAGATCCACCTGTGTGTCGACGGGGAGGAACCGCAACGGCGGCTCCTCCCCGTCTGAGCGATGACTCAGGAGCGACTCAGATGCCGTTCAGCACACTGGCCAGGGTGTTGGCCAGCTTGTCCTGACCCGAGGGGCTGGGATGTGGCGACCCTCCCTCGGCGGTGATCTGAATGTCACCCGGCGTGAACGGTGGTGGAAGCGCCACCCGTACGGCCGGGTCGAACGGGACTCCCATCTGGATGGCCCAGTTGAGGTCGCTGATCACGCCCCGCACGGTGCCCACCCAGAGCGGGTCGATCAGCGGCGACAGCATCGACACCGGTTGCGGCGGTACGTAGGTCAGCAGAGCCGCCGGCAGGTACGCCTTGAGCTGCATCCAGCCGTACTGCCCGATGTCGATGTTGGCCGGTGTGATGTCGTAGTAGAGCATCCACACCACCTTGTCGGCGCCGGCCGCCAACAGGGAGTTGACGATGAAGGTGGCATCGGCGCTGACACCGGCGTACTGGCTCGGGCCGTCGTAGCGGGGCACCTGGACGTTGATGTAGTAGTCCTCACCGACCGGCAGGTCGAGCCAGAAGTTGCAGCCGCCGCCGTTGGTGACGATGCCGGCCTTGCCACCCTGGGCCGCCCACTCGAAGCGGAACACGCCGTACGGGTCCAGGGTTTCCGCCGCGAACTCGTAACCCCGGCACTTCGCCAGCCGGGTCAGCACCGTCGTCCAGTTGGTGTTGTTCACGCCGCCGGTCGTGACGTGGTACGCGTCGTGCTTGTCGCTCTTCGCCTTGGCGATGCGGGCCGTGGCGAGACCGAGCGGACTGGCCACCCGGGCCCACGGGTTGCCGCACGAGTCGGGGCCGGCCCGGCCGGCGATGATGTCGCCGGTGCCGTACCCGGTCCGGGCGTAGTTGTCGTAGTCGACGATGCTGCCGTTCATGTCGTAGTAGCGCCGGGCGTAGCTGTAGACGCCGTTGTTGCCGGGCATGCCCCGATCGTCGAACGAGGTGTTCGGGCAGCCGGGACCCATGAACCCAAAGCCGAACTGGTGGTGCGACGAGCTGATCGAGTCGCCGGTGACGGTGAGGACGGTGTCGTCTTCGACGGTCTGCACCTCGCGGCAGCGGATGCGGTCCTTGTTGGCGTCCACGAGGGTGGGGTTGCCGTTGACCTGCGGGCAGCCGGTCGGCGGCGGCGGTGGCGGCGACCCCGGCCCGCCGGTGGGCCAGGGCGGCCCGTCGGTGGGGTCGGTCGGGTTGCTGGGTGACGACGACCCACTGGGCGAAGCGCTGCTCGACGGTGAGGAACTGCCCGACGGCGACGCGCTGCCCGACGGCGACGCACTGCCGGACGGCGACGCACTGCCGGACGGCGAGGAACTGCCCGACGGCGACGAGCTACCCGACGGCGACGCACTCCCCGAGGGAGACGCGCTGCCCGACGGCGACGAACTGCCCGACGGCGACGAGCTACCCGACGGCGACGCACTCCCCGAGGGAGACGCACTCCCCGACGGTGACGCGCTGACCGACGGAGACGCGCTGCCCGAGGGGCAGGGCGTACCGCTGGGCGACGAGGTGGGCGACGAGGTGGGCGAACCGCTGGGCGAGGCCGGCGATGTCGGCGCTGTGGCGGTCGCGGCGGGGGCGCGCTGGGCGACCGCCTGGGCCGTCACCGGCGGTCGGGTCTGCCGGGTCGGCGAGGCCGAGGCCGACGCCGACGCCGACGCCGAACCGGTCGGGGTCGGGCAGTCGTCGGCTGCCGCCCGGTTCTGGGTACGGATCTGCGCGAGCCGCGCCTCGACCTCCGCCGGGAGCTTCCCGCCCGGCTTGACGCACGGGTCGAGCAGCCAGGTCGTACCCTCCAACTCGCGGGTGCAGGGCGCCGCGTCGTACGACTCGGACGCGGGGGCGGCGCTCGCTGGGGTGGGTGAGGCGCCCCCGGCGGTCGGGGCCACCACCGCGGTGAGCGTGGCCACCGCCAGCGCCATCCCGGCGGCGAAGAGAACGTTCTGGAACGACCTCGTGGGTCGTGCTCCTGGTGGTCCGCTTGGATCCAACTGGCTCATTGCCGTCCTCCAGGGACTGAGTGCACCGGTAGGTTGTTACCGCACGGTAGGGACGCGCGCGGTAACCCGGTAGATCAGTCGGCCTTACCTACTGTCGAGCGGGGATCGCTCGCGGTGACCCTCTGGCGTACGCCCGACCGTCTCGTGACCGAGCACGACGGCCAGCTCCCGGCGGTTGCGGACGCCCAGTTTGGTGAAGACCCGGGCCAGGTTGTTGTTCACGGTGTTGACCGACAGTCCGAGCCGGTCAGCGATGCTGCGGCTGGACAGGGCGACCGCGAGCAGCGCGACGTCCCGCTCGCGGCGGGTCAACGTCGCCTGCTCGACGCCCGGGGCGGTCGCGGCGAGCAGCGGTGTCCGTACGCCCCGGCAGGCCTCGGCCAGCGTCGCGGCCCGCTGCGCCACCGCCAGTCGAGGTCGACCCCGTCGGGCGTACGCCTGGGCGGCGACGCCGACCGCCTCGGCGGCGAGCAGCGTGTGCCCGCGGGCGACGAGGTCGTCGGCGGCTGCCTCCAGGGCCGGCCCGTCGTCGTGGAGCAGACCGTCGACCGCGTTGGCGAGGGTCGACGCCAAGCCGCCGAGCTGGTCGGCGAGGGTACGCAGCCGGTCCCGGACCGGCTCCGGGGCGCCGAGGCGCGCGCACTCGTAGAGCGCCACCGCCTCGATGGTGGGCTGCTCGCTGCCCCGGGCCAGGTCGGCCGCGTGCCGGGCGGTACGGATCGCCGCGGTGAGGTCCCCCTCGGCGACCTGCACCCAGGCGCGGTTCAGCTCCACCCAGGAGTGGAAGATCCGGTTGGCGGTCCGCTCCCGGGCGTCCGCGGCGGCCAGCCAGCGCCGCGCGCCGGACAGGTCGCCGGCCAGGGCCCGTACGCCGGCCAGCTCGGCCCAGTACGTCCGTACCAGGTGGTACTGGTCGTTCTCCTCGACCAGGGCGATGGCCTCGCGCAGGTCTGCCTCGGCGGCGTCGAGCTGCCCCTGCGCCTTGCCGATGATCCCCCGGAACCCGGCCCACACGGCCACCATCCCCCGCGCGTCGCTGGCGACCGCCGCGCGGTAGCCCTCGTCGGCCAGCTCGACGGCCTCGGCCAGCTCACCGGCGGCGTACCGGGCGTAGCAGAGCCCCAGCCCGACCTGGGCCTCGTTCCAGGGCAGGTGTTCGGGCGCGGCGGCGAGCACGGCCCGGCCCCGCCGCGCCAGCTCCGCCGCGAGCCCGAGCCGGCCGAGCATGCCCGCCGCCGAGGCCGCGCCCATGGTCGCCCAGCTCGCCGCGCGTACGCCGGTGTCGGCGCGGGCGAGCACGGCCTGACCGACCGCCAACGCCGCCTCGCACCGGCCGTCGTAGAACAGCACCCACGACCGGGTGGCCTCGGCCAGGTCGTGGCCGGGCGAGCCCTCCGGCACCATTCGCAGCGTCTCGTGCGCCTCGTCGATCCGGTCCAGACCCCAGTAGAGCAGCCCGGCCCGGGTGATCGCCCAGATGGCGAGCCGCTTGCTGCCCGGCGGCGGGGCCGGCGGGAGCATGTCGAACGCCTCCTGGCTGCGCGCCTGGTACTGCAGCACCCGGGCCAGCAGCCACTGTGCCTCCCAACCCGGCCCGGCGTCGTACGCCGTGCGGGCCAGCCGCTCGGCCAGGTCGATGTCGAACCGGTCGATCGCCTGTCGGGCGGCGGCCAACGCGATACCCGGGTGCCGGACGCTGCCGGAGCGCAGCTGCCAGACACCGGCGACCAGCGCGTCGTCGCGGCGGCGCAGCGGCATGCTCGCCAACACGTCGGCGAGCTGCCCGAACACGGTCCGGGAACGGCTGGCGGGCATGCTGGCGCGCAGCGCCTCGCCGTAGAGCGGGTGGGCCATCCGCAGGGCCGTACGCGCGCCGGAGCGTTCCGCGACCACCATGCCGCTGCGCTCGGCCGCCTCGATGGCGGTCGGGTCGACGAACCGTTCCAGCAGGGCCAGGGAGAGTGGTTCGCCGCAGGCGACCACCTCCAGCACCTGCCGGGCCGCCGGTTCGAGGGCGCGCAGCCGGGCGCTGACCAGCTCGGCGAGCCGGGGGCTGCCGGAGGCGGTGCCGCGCCAGCGCCAGACGCCCCGCACCTCGTGCAGGCCGCCGGTCTCCATCGCGTCGGCGAGCAGCTCCCGCAGCAGCAGCGGGTTGCCGTCGGCGAGCTGCCGTAGCCGACGCCGGCTGAGCGCGTCGAGCGGACCCGGCGCGGCCTCGTCGAGCAGATGGTCCACGGCGGTGGACGGCAGCGGACGCACCTCCAGGCGCCGACCGGAACCGGTCCACAGTGAGGTGAGGGCGTCGGAGAGGGGTTCGCCCGCGCGGACCGTCGCCACCGCCACCGCCAGACCGTGCACGGCGAGCTGGTGCAGCAGCCCGGCGGACGGTTCGTCGAGCAGGTGCGCGTCGTCGATCCCGATCATGACCGTGCGTCCGGCGCTGCGCCGGGCGAAGTCGCGTTCCACGGTGACGACCAGCCCCATCGGGTCGGCGTGCGGCCGGGTCGGCGCGGGGATGAGGTGCGAGACCGCGCCGAACGGGATCGAGCGGGCGGCGCCGGTCGCCGACACCCAGTGGCACTCCACACCGCTGTCAGCGGCGCGCGCCAACGCCTCCCGCAGCAACCGCGTCTTGCCCACGCCGGCGTCGCCCACCAGCACCAGGCCGGGCACCCGCGCCGCCACGACGTCCTCGATGGTCTTCAGCTCGACGTCGCGGCCGACGAGTGTCCATTCCCCACGTCCCGGCATGACGACCCTCACCTCGCCCTCGGGGCAGCCCTGCCGTCCACCCTATGGGCAGTCCCGACACTTCCGCTCGACAGCGGTCGATGCGGTCAGGACGAGCTGGTGAGCAGGTAGTCGTCCGCCTCCGGGCTCCACCGCAGGTCGACCGCGCCGCTGGTGGCGGCGGCCTTGCAGAACTGCAGGAAGCTGCGGTAGCCGAGCTTCTTCTCGCTGAAGTCGGGCCGCACCCGGCGGAGCTGGTTCTTCAGGCCGGAGAGCGCCACCGGGTTGCCGGCGCTGCCCAGGTCGCCCACCACGCCCCGGAGCAGGCCGAACGCCACCTCCCGGTCGCCGTGCTCAGGCAGGGACACCTCCGGGTCACCCTTGGCGGGCCCCTCGGCCAGGTCGACCACGTTGTGCTCGGCGAGGTGGCGCAGCAGCTCGCCGAAGGTACGGAAGCCGTAGTCGGACTCGCTGAAGGTCGGGTCCTTGCGCAGCAGGGTGCGCTTGAGCCGGGAGGCGGTCACCTCGCCGCTCGCGCTGCCCTGCAGACCGGCCACCGTCTGGGCGACCTGCACGGCGAGCGTGTCGACGTCCCGGCCGGGCTCCTCCCCCACCGGCGGCTCCTCCACCTCCGGCTCCCGCTGCTGCTCCGGCCCGGTCGGCCGCTGGTCGGGGCCGGTCTGCCGGACCGGCCGGGCATGCCGGGCGCGGACGGGCGGGATGTCCACGCCCTCCAGCCGGTCGTAGTACAGGAACTCGTCGCAGGCCGGTGGCAGCAGCGCCGACGTGGACCCCTCCACCCCGACGCCGATGACCCGCTTGTTGAGCTCACGGAGCTTGTGGACGAGCGGCGTGAAGTCGCTGTCGCCGCTACAGATGACGAAGGTGGAGATGTAGTCGCGTTCGAACGCCAACTCGATCGCGTCGACGGCCATCTTGATGTCGGCGGCGTTCTTGCGGGACGCCCCCATCCGCTGCGGGATCTCGATCAGCTCCACGTGGGACCGGGTGAGCATCCGGCGGTCCTCGTCGAAGTACGACCAGTCGGCGTACGCCCGGCGCACCACGACCCGCCCGCGCTCGGCCAACGCGTCGGCGATCGGCCGGAAGTCGAAGGCCCCGCCGCCACGATGGTCGCGGGCCCCCAACGCCAGGTTCTCGTAGTCGAGGAAGAGGGCGATCCGATCTTCGTGCTCCACGCGGCCCAGCGTACGCCCGCTCCGGCTCAGCGGGACGCAGGCGAGGCGCGACACCGCCGCCGTCCTTTCGTCCAATTCTTGCGGCTTTACAGTCGTCTCTTTTCGTTCGTTGATTGATGTCTTGCAGGAGACTGCGGGGTGCTGCATCATGACGCTCAATGTCGGGCGTCCAGGGGAACGCCGGGCGGACCTCCACCACCACCCACCCAGGAGGGTCACCGATGTCTCGCAGCATCCTGCCGGCGCGCCGACGCCCGGGCCGCCGCCCGGTCGCCACCGCCGTCGCGCTCGCGACCGGCCTCGCCGTGCTGGTCGCCGGACCCACCGTCGCCGCGGCCGGCTCGGCCACGTCACCCGGCACGCAGCCGGTCGTCACCCGGGCGGCACTCGATCCGGCGCTGGTCGCCGGGCGCGGGGCCGACGTCGACTTCGTCGAACAGGAGGCCGAGAACGCCCGCACCAACGGCGAGATCATCGGCCCCGACCGGTCCGCCTACACCCTGCCCGCCGAGGCGTCCGGCCGCCGGGCCGTCCGACTCACCCCGGGCGAGTACGTCGAGTTCGTCCTGCCCAGCGCCGCCAACGGGATCACCGTGCGGTACAGCATCCCGGACGCGCCGTCCGGCGGCGGGATGACCGCGCCGCTGACGGTCGCCGTCAACGGCAAGCACGTGCGCACCATGACGCTGACCTCGCAGTACTCGTGGCTCTACAACCAGTACCCGTTCACCAACGACCCGCAGGCCGGCCTGCTGCACCCGGACTGGTGGATCACCGAGTGCCAGTGCGTGCCGTCGGCCACCACGCCGTACCCGAGCATCACCACGCCGTTCCGGCCCACCCACTTCTACGACGAGCAGCGACTGCTGCTCGGGCGCACCTACCGGGCCGGTGACAAGGTCCGGCTCACCGCGCCGACCGGCACCGCCGCCGCCTGGACGGTCATCGACCTGCTCGACTCCGAACTGGTCGCGCCGCCGCGGGTACGGCTGCTCGCGGCGAACGTCCTCGCGTTCGGCGCCGACCCGACCGGCCGACGGGACTCCGCCGACGCGATCGACAAGGCCATCGCCTTCGCCCGCCGCACCCACCTGAAGGTGTACATCCCGCCGGGCACGTACCAGGTCAACCGGCACATCATCGTCGACGACGTGACGATCGAGGGCGCCGGCAACTGGCACACCATCATCAAGGGCCGCGAGGTCGCCCTGTCGACCCCCGCGCCGGACGGCTCGGTGCACACCGGCGTCGGGTTCTACGGCCGCGACGCCGCCGACGGCGGCAGCCGCAACGTGCACCTGTCCGGCTTCGCCATCGAGGGCGACGTCCGCGAGCGCATCGACACCGATCAGGTCAACGCCATCGGTGGCGCGATGAGTGACTCCACCATTGACGGGCTGCACCTGCGGCACACCAAGGTCGGCGTGTGGTTCGACGGGCCGATGCGCAACGTCCGGATCACCAACACCATCATCGTCGACCAGATCGCCGACGCGCTCAATTTCCACACCGGCGTGACCGACTCTCTCGTCGCGCACACCTTCGTCCGCAACACCGGCGACGACGGCCTGGCGATGTGGTCGGAGAAGACCGCCAACGCCCGCAACACGTTCGACCACAACACCGTGCAGTCTCCGACGCTGGCCAACGGCATCGCCATCTACGGCGGCACCGACACGACCGTCTCGCACAACCTCGTCGCCGACCCGGTCCGCGAGGGCAGCGGCCTGCACGCCGGCGCCCGCTTCGGCGCGGAGCCGTTCGCCGGGTACCTGCGGTTCACCGGCAACACCACGGCCCGTGCCGGCACGTACGAGCTGAACTGGAACATCGGGCTCGGCGCCATCTGGATGTTCGCGCTGGACCGCAGCATCGACGCGGCCATCGAGGTCACCGGCGACGCGTACCTGGACAGCACCTACAACGCGATCATGCTGGTCAGCGACTGGCCGGTGAAGGACCTCTACTCGATCACCAACGTGCGCTTCCGCGACGTCCGGGTCGACGGCACGGGCACCTCGGTGGTCAGCGCCCGTACGGCCGGCTCTGCCTCGTTCGCCAACGTGGACGCCCGCAACGTGGGCGCGGTCGGCGTCAACAACTGCGGGTCGTTCCACTTCACCCCGGCCGGCTCGGAGTTCACGCTGACCGACCTGGGTGGCAACGACGGCGGCTGGCTCGCGCCGTGGCTGCTGCCCAACACGATCACCTGCGACGACCGGCCGCCGGTCGCACCGCCGCCGCCTCCGGCACAGTGGTGAACGCGGTGGGCGGCCCGGTCGACCGGGCCGCCCACCGCCGTCTAACGCGTGCGGACGTACGCCAGCGGCACGGTCGTCGGCTGGCCGTCCCAGGAACCGCGCAGGGTGACGCCCCGAACCTCGCCCGCCCCGGCGACCGGCCGGCGGACGACGACCAGCTCCACCGTGTCGGTGACGATGACGGTGTCGTCCCCGTCGACGACCCGCCGGACCGCGCCGACCTCCGGCACGTCCCCGCCGCCGTCGACGTCGATCGTCATCGCCGGCGCTCGCACCTCGCGCCGACCGTCGACCTCGAAGTACTGCTCCGCCTGGCCGGCGCCGCTCAGGACGGCGTGGGTCAGCGCCGCCGCGTACACCGGGTCGGCGCAGGCGTCGTACACCCAGCGGCGGCCGAGCGCCGAATGATCGGTGGTACCGACCAGCCACTCGTCGGCGTCGTCGAGCGGCGCGGCGCGGTAGGTCAGTGGAACCTGGTGGACCGGCCCGTCGGCGGCGGCGACCAGGATCGTCTCCACGCCGACCTCACCGGCCGGGTCGTCGAAGCGGTACGCCCCCCTACTCACCACCTCGACGCCGGCCGGTCCCCGGTACCAGGGTCGGTCGGGCAGCCAGGTCGTCAGCAGTTCGAGCTTCGTGGGGCGCAGTGTCGCCCGGTGCAGCAGTGCCATGCGTCCGGAGCCTAGTCAGAACCCCGCGCACGGGTTGCCGCCCACGGTGCACCCCTCCGGCTCCCGGGCCTTGGGTCGGCTGTCGCGGACGTCGAAGCGGATCGTCCGCGACCCGCCGGCCGGCAGGGCCGCGCCGGTGAGGGTGAGCGCCTGCCCGTCCCGGGACGAGTCCGCCCCGTCGACGTCGTCCACGCTGCTGCCCTCGGCCAGGGTCACCACCACGACCCACTGCTCGACGGGCGCGGGCCCCGGATTGTCCACCACCACCTCCCCGGTGTAGCCGAACAGCCGACTGGAGGCGGTGTCGTACCGCGCGACCAGCGGGGGCGGGGGCGGCGGCCCGGTGGGAGTGGAAGTGGGCGACGGCTTCGCCGACGCGGTACGCGTCGGACGGGCGCTGGTCGGCGTCGCGGTGCGCGACGGGCGTGCGGAGGCCGTGGCCCTGGGTTGTGTGGTCGGCGTCGCCGCCACGACGCTCGGCTGCGGTGGCGTCGGGGTCGGCGACGAGGTGGGCGCGGTCACCGGGTTCGACTCGTCCGGCAGCGTCAGCCACGTTATTGCCCCGGCCGCCAGCAGCACCCCGACGAGCCCGACGACGACCGTCCGCCGCCGACGCCGGGCCGGACCGGTCGCCGCCGCGATCACCGGCAGTTCGGTGGTCATCCCGGCCTCGCCTCGGCGCAGGTCGACCTGCTGGAACGCGAGCCAGTCCAGAATGGCCGGCAGACGCACGGTGAGAGCCTGACGCAGTTGCTGGTCGCGGGCGTCGCGCTGCTCGTCCGACCAGGCGCCGTGGGTCGGCACCTCCCGCACGGCCAGCCGACTGCCCTCTCGGGTGGCGGTGACGGTGCAGGTCAGCTCGGTGAGCCGGCCGGCCTCGTCGCAGCGCAACGCGAGCAGCTCCGGCACCTGCCGCTCGGTCACCTCGACCTCGACGTCGGCGTCGAAGCCGGGCAGGTCGGCCGTGTGCAGCCGCAGCCGGTCCGGTACTCCCTCCACCATGTCCGCCTCGGCGAACCAGCGGCCGAGCAACTCCCGATCCGTCAGTGCGAGCCAGACCCGGTCGGACGGGTGGGACAGGTCGACGTGCGCGCCGATCTCGATCACGGCGAGACTCTAACGGGTGGCCAGGAGACTCCGGGGTCGGAGGCCGGCTCAGCCCCAGCGACCCGCCCGCTCGACGGCCTCCGTCAGCGCCACCCGGGCGGCGGTGCTCAGCTCGACGACCAACTCGGCCGCCGGCACGTCCCGGGCGAGAGGGTGCGCCTGCCCGGCCCACAGGTTCGCCACCGAGGCGTCGCCGTCGCGTCGGGCGGCGGCGAGCAGCGGACGGGTCAGGTGCAGCACCTGCGGGTAGCCGACCGGCGCCTGCGCGTCGTGCGTCCGCAGGAAGTCGTTGACCACGCCACGGGCCCGCTTGCCGGTGTAAGCCCGGGTCAGCGCGGTCGGGGCGACGCTGGCCACCGCCGCGCGGTGCAACGGCGAGCTGCCCGCCTCCGGGCAGCGCAGGAACGCCGTACCGACCTGCGCCGCGACCGCCCCGGCGGCCAGCGCCGCCGCCAGCGCGGGGCCGTCGGCGATCCCGCCCGCCGCCACCAGCGGACGGTCACCTCCGGCGACCAGCCGGAGCAGCGGCAGCAGCGCGTAGTCGTCGTCGTCCGGCAGACCGCCGCGGTGCCCGCCGGCCTCGGTGCCCTGCACGATGACGGCGTCGACGCCCAGGTCGGCGGCGGCGGTGGCGGCGTCCGGTCGGGTGACCGTCGCCCACACCTCGGTGCCGCGCTCCCGCAACGCCGTCACTGCGGCGCGGTCGGGCAGTCCGAACGCGAAGGACACCACCGGCACCGGGTCCGCGAGGAGCGCGGCCAGCTTTTCGGGGTACGCGTCGTCCCCGCCCGCCGGATCGCCGAGCGTCACCCCGAACTGCTCGGCCTGCGGCGCGAGCCGCCGCGCGTACGCCGAGACGGCGGCCTCGTCGACCCGACCGTCACCGGGGAGGAAGACGTTGACCCCGAACGGCCGGTCGGTACGGGCGCGCACCGCGGCGATGTCGGCGACCAGCCGGCCGGTGTCGATCATGCCGGCGGCCAGGAACCCGAGTCCACCGGCGGCGGAGACCGCCGACACGAGATCCGGCGTGGACGGGCCGCCGGCCATCGGGGCGGCGACGATCGGGTGGCGTAGCGCGGACAGCACGGACATCCACCCATCCTCCCGTACCGCGCCGGTCTGCCCCTCAACGTCGGTCGGTGTGCCGCCGCCACAGCAGTCCGGCCACGGCGAGCAGCGCCAGCAGCGTCCCGGCGCCGGCCGCCAGCGACCACACCTGGCCGCCGCCGATACCGGCCGTCTGCGCCGCCGGGCTGGCCGCGGCGGGCGACGGCGGGGCCGCCGTGGTCGACTCCGCGGGATGAGCGGCGGGGGCCACCGTCGCGGGGTACCGCAGGATCGTCGGGCGGCTGCCGGCCGGCTGGTCGGCGGACTCGGAGACGGTGAGCAGCGACCGGCCGTCCCGGCTGTAGGTGATCGACTCGCCCTGCGGCTCGTCCGGCAGCGGCGTGATCCGCGGGGTACCGCCGGTCAGCGCGCCGACCAGGTCGTCGCCGGCCACGTCGTACTCGAACGCGTCGGCGTAGCTGCGTAGCACCACCCGGCGGCCGTCCGGCGCGCTCGCCGCGCCGGTCACGACGCTCCGGCCGAGAAACGAGTACGGATTGCTGGTAGTTGTCGACGGCAGGACCACCTTGCCCACGGAGGCCAGCGGCGTGGTGGCGCCCGGCTTCAGCGCGGTGGTCGGGGCGTACAGGACGACGGTGCCGCTGCCACCCTTGGTGATGATCAGCGGACGGCCGGACGCGTCGATCAGCAGCGCCTCCGCGTCGTGCGGATTGTCCGGATACGTCATCCGGTGGAGCACCGGCCGGTCCGCGCCCGGCGCGAGCCGCCACAGCGCGATCGTCTCGCGGTTGCGGTCGTTGTCACCGATGTCGGCCACCCAGAGGGTGCCGTCCCGGCCGACGGCCAGGTCCTCGGTGTCCCGGGGCCGGGTGGGGTAGCTGACGGTCCGCGCCACCGCGCAATTCTTGTCGAGGAAGAAGATCCGTCGGCGGGCCTCGTCGTCGGCGCCGTCGTTGACTACCACGTACCCCTCGTCGGTGGTGACCATCCCGGACAGCTCGTTGAGCCGCTCGTCGCGGATCTCGCAGACCGGGTCGCCCGCATTCGCGGCACCGGCCGCCGCCGGAGTCGCCGGTACGGCCACGGCCAGCGACGCCGCGCCCGCGACGAGAGTCGCCACCGCCGTCGTGCGGACGCGCCGCCCCCGGGTCACCCAGCCGCGTACCCGCATCGTCCGCCTCCTCGTCGCGGCCGGTGGCCCGGCCGTCCCGCCCATCCTGGCCGATCGGGGACGGCGACGGCGACCAAGCGCGCGGACCCGACGGCATCCGCGCTCCGGGCCGCGCCGCCGTGCCCGCACCGCACCCGGCTCTGTCGTACCCGTGGTCCATGATCGTGTCGTCGCAGCGCCGCCGACGCCGGCCGCGCGCGCACCACCCTGCATTCTTCTCAACGTGGGAGGCCGTGACGTGACGAACGCCGACGAAGCCGACTGGCGGCGGCGCAGCGTGGTGGCGGTACTGCCGCCCGCCCGCTCCCGCAAACTGGCGAAGGTGCCCTTCGTCGAGCTGGCCGACGGACGTCTGCAGGGCGTGGTCTCCAGCGGGTCGGACGTCGAGCGGGTCTACGTCTCGTCGGTCGCGGCCGGCACCCACGCCTACCAGTGCAGCACCAACAACAACCGACCGTGCGGGGGCTTGCGCGCCACCCCGTGCAAGCATCTGCACGCGCTCGCGGACGAGGCGCTCCTCCAGTACGGCGTCGACCGCGTCGCCCGCTACCTGCGGGTCGACGTCGGCGACGGGGTGGCCAGCGGAGCGGAGCTGCTGGCCCGGCTGGACGGTCAGCCCGAGCCGGCGTCGGCGGCGGTGGTGTTCAGTCGCTTCCTGCGCCACCTCGCCTACCTTGAGGTTCCCGTCAGCACGGCCCCGCTGCCCGAGCTGCACTGGTTCCCGGCGACCCGGGCCGCCCGCTGATGCGCGGCGCCCAGGTCGCGCCCCTGCGTACGGCCCCGGCCGGGTTGACCGACGCGCTCGATGTGGTGGCCGGCTTCGACGACGCCCTCATCGACGGTTTCGGCCGGGTCGGCGAGCGGGGCGCCTCCGCACTGGCCGCGTTCGCCGACGCGCTCACCGGCACGCCACTGGGTGGCCCGGCGGCCGTCGCGGTGGACGCGGTCGTCGCCGGGTCGGTCGCCCCGCAGCACCTCGCCGCGCTCGCCGGAGCGCGCTCGGCGCTGCTCGGCGCGGCACACGACGCCCTGCTCAGGCAGCTCGACGAGACACTCGGCCGCACGCGGTCGTCGTGGACGACACCGACCAGCGTGCCTCCCGAGGCGCCGGCCGCGCTCGCCGGCGCGCGGGCGTGGTGGCACGAGGTGGCGCTCACCGGCTGGCGGGGCGTCGACCACGAGCTGCTCTCCGTGGCCGCCGGGGTGGTCGAGACCAGCCTCCTCGTGCCGGAGCTACGACGCGTCGCGGTGCTGCTCGACGGGCTCGCCGCCGAGCTGCGGGCCTGCGTTCCGGTCGCCACCATGGCGCGGGTGCCGGCACGCCGGTGGGCCGATCTCTGGGCTCGCGGGGTCCTGCTCGCCGAGGGCACGCCACCGCCCGAGGCGACGCCCTCGGTCTCCGGGCGGCTGTTGCCGCTCGGTGTGGACGTGCACAGTCACGACACCGCGGTGCAGATCCAACTGCACGCCATCCTGGAGCCGGCGGACGGCGGCCCGGCGCGGCTGGTCCGCACGGCGGTCACCGCGGCGAAGGTCGACACCATCGTCGGTCCGGCGATCTGGCGGCTGTTGTCGCACCATCCGGCGCTGCTCACCGCGCTGGCCGACAAGCGGGCGTTGACCGTGACCGACCTGCCGCTGCGCGGCGGCGACCTGGGCTGGGTCGACGACCGGGTCCGGCTCGACGAGCCCGCCGACCCGTTCGCCACTGCCCGGGTCCTGTTACCCGCGGCGACCACGGCCGCGACCGACCCCCTGGATCGACACCCGGCGGGCATCGCCGAGCCCGTCCTCGTGGAAGGGCCCGTGATCCGGGACGAGGCCGGCGCCCTCGCCGTCGAGGTGGACGGCGAACGGATACCGCTGGCCGTCGACAGGTTGCCGGCCGCCGGTCCGCTGACCGTCGACCTGGTCGCCACCGCGTCCGCCAGCCTGGGGCTCCTGCGCTGGGACGACGACCGGTGGCAGCTCCAGCCGTTGGCGGTGCTGGGCACGGTGAAGCGGCGAACGGTGCCGGCGCACAACGGCGACTGGGCGTGCGGCGTCACCGATCCGAAGATCGCCAAGGAGGAGGCGCGGGCGGGCGACGCCGTGGCCGTGCTGCGCGAACGCGCGGGACGGTTGCTGCGCCGATGACCACGCCGATCCCCACCGGCGGGTTCGCCGACGCCAACCGCCGTCAGGTTCTCTACTGGCGGCTCTTGTCCCGCCTCTTCGACCGCGACGAGCAGCCCAGCCTGGAGTCGGCGAGCGTCGCCGTGGTCGACGACCTCGGGCTGCCCGCCGCCCTGCTGAATCCGGCCGTCTCGGTGGACACCATCGTCCAGCGCTTCCCGACGCTCGCGGCCGAGCTGCGCGGCCTGCTCACCCCCACCGACGCCGAGCCCGACGCCACCGGACCCGACGCCACCGGACCGGACGCCATCGGGCCTCGGGCCGTTGGGTCGGACAGCGGGCGGGACGACGCTGAACCGGACGACGCTGAACCGGACGACGCTGAACCGCACGACGCTGAACCGGACGACGCTGAACCGGACGACGCTGAACCGCACGACGCTGCGCCGCACGACGACGGGCCGCGCGCGGATTCGGCCTATCTGCCCGGTGCCGCCGAGGTACGCCGCGCCGCGCTCGTGTCGAAGGTGCTGCTGAACGTGTTCGCCACCGGCTCCGGCCCGGTCAGCGCGACCCAGCTGGCGCGGTGGCAGTCCGATGCCGGCTGGTTCGAGCAGGCACTCGGCTGCGAGCCCGGCGAGCTGCGCCGTCAGAGCGGCGGGCTGGGCGGCACCCTCGCCGGGCTGGAGGGTGACCTGGTCCGACGGATGCACCTGCGGGAGGTGCTTGCCGACCCCGCGCTGGCCAGTCAGCTGACCCCGAGCATGTCGCTGATCGAGCAGTTGCTACGGGACAAGGCCAACCTGTCCGGACTGGCGCTGGCGAACGCCAAGGCGTTGATCCGGCGCTTCGTCGACGAGGTCGCCGAGGTGCTCCGGACGCAGGTGCAACAGACGAGTGTCGGCGCGCTCGACAGGTCGGTGCCGCCCAAGCGGGTGTTCCGCAACCTGGATCTCGACCGGACCATCTGGCAGAACCTGACCAACTGGAGTCCGGACGACGAGCGGCTCTACGTCGACCGGCTCTACTACCGGCACACCGCACGGCGCACCACTCCGTCCCGGCTCATCGTGGTGGTCGACCAGTCCGGCTCGATGGTCGACGCGATGGTCAACTGCACGATCCTCGCCTCGATCTTCGCCGGCCTGCCGAAGGTGGACGTGCACCTGATCGCGTACGACACCCGGGCACTAGACCTCACCCCGTGGGTGCACGACCCGTTCGAGGTGTTGCTGCGTACGCAGCTCGGTGGCGGCACCGACGGCACGGCGGCGCTGACGCTGGCGCGGCCGAAGATCGCCGAGCCGAAGAACACGGTGCTGGTGTGGATCTCCGACTTCTACGAGGTCAACCACCAGGCGGTCTTCGACGGCCTGCAGGCCGTCCACCGCTCCGGCGCCAAGGTCATTCCGGTGGGCTCGGTCAGCAGCTCGGGCCAACAGAGCGTCAACCCCTGGTTCCGGCAACGCCTGAAGGACCAGGGCACCCCGGTCATCTCCGGCCACATCCGCAAGCTCGTCAGCGAGCTGAAGAACTTCCTCACTTAGGAGAGCACCCCCTCATGTCCGAGATGTTGCGCGCCCCCGCCGAGGTCACGTACGCCGACGAGCTGGATTTCCTCGAGTCGGTCGACACCGGTCCGAAGCCGTTCTCGTGGCGCCTGAGCCCGCGCATGGTCCGGCTGTTCATCCTCGGGTCGGAGCGGGCTGACGGCCTGTCCCGGGAGATCCCGCAGAAGTGGTTCGGCGACCGCAGTTTCGTCGAACGCGCCATCGTCACCCTCGCCTCGGACCGGGGCCTGCTGCTGATCGGTGACCCCGGCACCGGCAAGAGCTGGCTGGCCGAGTTGCTGGCCGCGGCCATCTGCCGCAACTCGACCCTGGTCGTGCAGGGCACCGCCGGCACGACGGAGGACCACATCAAGTACTCGTGGAACGTGTCCATGGTGATCGCCAAGGGCCAGTCCCGGGAGTCGATGATCCCGTCGCCGATCATGACGGCGATGGAGCGTGGCGTGGTCGGTCGCTTCGAGGAGTTGACCCGCTCCACCAGCGACGTACAGGACGCGCTGATCTCGATCCTGTCCGAGAAGTACGTCGCGATCCCCGAGCTGGACCAGGACAACATCGTCTTCGCCCAACCCGGTTTCTCGATCATCGCAACGGCGAACAGCCGCGACCGGGGCGTCAACGACCTCTCCTCGGCGCTCAAGCGGCGGTTCAACTTCGTCCGGATCCCGGTGGTCACCAACAAGCGCAGCGAGGCCGAGATCGTGCGGTTCCGCACCGAGGAGTTGCTGCGCCGGCACCGCATCGAGCTGGACGTGCCGCCCACCCTGCTGGACATCCTGTTGCAGAGCTTCGCCGACCTGCGCGCCGGCGCCGCGGCGGCGACGAGCGACGAGGAGAAGCTGGAGTCGGCACTGTCGACCGCCGAGCAGATCGGCGTGCTGGAGGACGCGATCCTGCACAGCCAGTTCTTCGGCGACCGTACGCTGCGCGCGGCGACGCTCGCCGGGTCGTTGGTCGGATCGCTGGCCCGGCGCAGCCCGGAAGACCTGGCAATCCTCAACAAGTACCTGCACGGCGTGGTCGAGCCACGGGCCCGCAAGGACGACGACGGCTGGGCGGGCTTCCTGGACGGCGGCCGTCAGGCGATCGCGTCCCTCTCGTGACCGCGTCGACAGTCGCCGGCACGTTCGGCGCGCTCCGCGAGCAGCTCACCGACGCGGCGACCGCGTTCGCGGGCTCCTCCGACGCGCTCGGCGCGATCCTCGCCGGGATGGTCGACGATGTCGACCGGGCGCTCGGCGAGCCGCTGGAGATCTTCCCTGTCTGCCACCACTCGCCGGCCTCCGCACTGGCCATGGTGCGCCGGCTGCGCGCCAAACAGCCCCGGGTGATCTACCTGGAGCTGTGCGAGGATCTCCAGCCGCTGCTCGGCGAGTTGCGCAACTGCCGCCTGCCGGTGGCGGTGCAGGCGTTCGCGTCGGAGCTGTCCGGCTTTCCGGCCGACTGGGGGCCGCTCAGCGTCGTCGCGCCGATCACCGAGGCGTCGGCGGAATACCAGGCCATCGCGTACGCGCTGGAGACCCCCGGCGTGGAGCTGGTGCTGGTGGACCGCTCCTCCGACCACGTCTTCCAGTGGTCGCCGCGCGACCAGCCGACCGGCGCGAGCAGCGCGAACGGGCCGACCGCCACCGGTGCGGGATCGGGACTGCACGGCGACGCCGTCGGGGTGGAGATCGGCGACCTGCGACCACGGTTCGCGGAGCTGGAGGCGTACCTGCTGCACCACGGCAAGGTGCGGCACTGGTCGGAATGGTGGGACCAGTACGTGGAACGCCCGCTGGCCGACGCCGACCACGACACGTACCGGCAGGTGATGGTGCTGATCGGCAGCCTGTTCCGGCGGCTGCGCCCGGCCGACGCGGATCGGCTCGATCGCGACGAGGATCGCGAGCGGTACATGTGGACGCGGATGCGTCAGCACCTGGCCACCTCCGGCGTCGATCCGGCGCACTGCCTCTACGTCTGCGGCGCGTTCCACGCCGCCAGCCGGGTCGAGCAGTTCGGGCTGGGCTCCGGCGCGGACGATTTCGAGATCACCCCGCGCACCGACACCCGCTGGCGGTACGGGCTGATCCCGTCCAGCCACTCGGCGATCGAGGCACAGTTCGGGCTGGCGTCCGGCTCGGTCTCCATCGCCGCGGCGACCTGGGCCAAGGAGGTACGCCGCCACGGGCTGTCGCCGTACCAGCTCGGCGGCCAACGCACGACGGCCGTCCGGGGGCGACGCGGTCGGGTCACGACGGTCCCCTCCCCCGCCGGGCCGGTCGATGACCGACTCACCGGCTTCCTCGCCGCGCCACCGCGCCCGGACGGTCTGGACGAGGCGGAGCTGCGCGGCTGGTGTGTCGACATCGTCCGGTTGGCTCGCCGCAACGGATATCTGGCGAGCACCGCCGACGCCATCGCGGTCTTCGAGACGTCGGTCCTGCTGGCCGGGCTGCGCAACCGGGCCCGGCCCACCCCGTACGACTTCGCCGACGCCGCGGTCACCTGCATCGAGAAGGACGTGGTGCCCGGCCGGCGGGACGTCCGACGGCTCTGCGAGATCCTGCTGGGCGGCGACCGGATCGGTCAGGTCGGCTACGACGCTCTGCCGCCGCTGGCCCGCGACGTGTTCGATCGGCTGGAACCGCTCGGCCTGGCTCTGGAGAAGCGGACCGTCCAGCGGGCGCTGCTGGACCTGAACGCCGAGCCGGCGCTGGGCCGCTGCTCGGACCTGCTGTGGATCCTGCGGCATCTGCTGCCACCGGCCGCGGTCCGCCCGATCATGGGTGAGCGGCGGCTCGGTCAGCGCTCGGTCCAGGAGAGCTGGGACCTGGCGCTCGGTCACCATCAGCGGGCGTTGATCGAGCTCGGCTACGAGGGTGTGACCGTCGAGCAGGTCCTGGAGCAACGACTGCGCCGGGCGGTGCGCGGCCCGGACGCCACCGCCGCCAGCGCTCTGGCCGCGGTCGAGGACGCGATCCGGCTGCTCGACAGCCCACGTCTGGTCGACGAGCTGGGGGCGCGGGCGGTGGAGCTGCTCGCCACCGCGCGCACCGTCGACGACGCTCCCGACGTGTTGCGCCGCATCCGACGGTTGCTGGCGCATCACCGGGCCACCGCGCCGACCCTGCCGGCCTGGTGCGAGGCGTTCGTGACGACCGGGTACGCGCACTACTGCACCCTGCTGCCCACCGCGATCACCAGCGACGAGACCAACGTGCGGCAGGTCGGCGCGATGCTCGGCTTCCTGTTCTCGATGGAGGGTCTGGCACTGTCGTTGGGCTGCGACCGCTCCCAGCTGGAACTGGCCGTCGCGCAGTCACACCCGACCGCGCCGGCGAAGGTGGCGCTGCTCTGGGCGGGCCGACACCAGCTCGGCCTGCTGTCGGTGGCCGATCTGCGGGCCCGGTGTGCCGAGCTGCTGGCCAACCCGCTGGTGGTGCCGGCCTTCCCGCAGTACCTGGCCGGATTCGTGCACGCGCTGGAACCGGTGCCCGGTCTCGCGCCGTTCGTCGTCGAGACGATCTCCACGGCCTTCGCCCGGCTGCCCGATCCGGTGCTGCTGCCCTGGTTGCCGACCCTGATCACGACACTGCGGGAGCAGGGTCCGGAGCTGGTTCCGCTCCTGATCCGTGAGGCCGGACGCACCTTCCCGGAGGCGCTGCCGGAGCTGGATTCCTGGGTGCCGCCGTGGGTCGCGGCCCCACCTGTCGGGCGGGCGGACGACCAACGCGCCGTGGCCGCGCCGCGGCGGCGGGTCGGTGTCCTCCTCGCCGCGCATCCCGAGGTGGTCGACGCGATCTCCGGTCTGCTCGGGTACGACGGCGGGTGGCCGCCGGCCGACGACGCTCCCGCCGAGCAGGGTGCGGTGGCGGGGCTGCTGGCGAGGCATCCCGAGACGGTCGAGGCCGTGGCCGCGCGGGTGGTGCGCCAGGCGTGAGCGCGACGGCGGCGGGTAGGCAGCGGCCCGGCGTCATGGCGACTTCCGCCGGGTAGGAGGCTTTGATGAGCACGTACCGGGACGAACAGGGCGACCAGTTCCCTCCTCCGGAGGCGGACGCCGCCGAGCAGCGGCAGGACGCGTTCGACGTGGGGCCGCCGGACCGGGTCTCCGGCGACGTGGACCCGGAGGCGTCCGAGGCCGACCTGGCCGAGCAGGGCGCGCTACCGGCCGGCGCCCTGGAGGAGGTGACGTCCCTGCCGGCCGACGCCAACCCGGCGGACGCCCTCGAACAGCGTCAGGAGATCCCCGCGCGGGACGAGGGCCGCCGCACCTGAGCGCCCATGCCGGATACGGCGGTGCCCCCGCCCTACCGGCGGGGGGCCCGTCGCTTAGAACCAGTGGAGGTGACTGTTGTCGGCGGTGCCTGTCGAGCTGCCCCACAGGTGGGGCGGCACAGCACACGACCGGAGCCGCGGTGTCGGTGGGCGGTCAAGGCCTGCTTGACCCAGCCCAAGAACCGGCCGTAGTGCTGCACCGGGTCGGGTGCGGTCCGGTACAGGTCGGTCAGATCCCGGCTCGCCTCAGTCAGGCAGTCGGCCATGTCCACCCCGAGCAGCTTCGGCTCGTCCGAGTAGTCGGCCACGAGTTCGACTTTCGCGTGCTCGCACGGCCAGGGGAGCACACAGGACGCGCAGAACCAGAACGGCCGGACCGGGGCGTGCCGCTGGCCGCTCACTGCTGAACCCCCTGGTAGCGGACCGGCGACCATCGGTCAGACCAGCGTAGGGTCGACGACTGGCTGTGAATGATCGCGTTGACGGTTCCGAAGATGACGCCAGGTGCTCGTTGGACCCGCTCGAGGTCTTCGGTCACTCGCGCGATGGCGGTCAGCCGGCCACGGGCGTCGAAGAGTTCTCGCCGGACATCCAGGAGTGACGCCTCGAGCTGGCTCACCCACTCGCGTAGCCGCTCTACCTCTTGTTCCTGTTCCACTCCAGCCTCCAGGGGTGGTTTCGGACGGGACACCCGTCGCCGCCGGGCTCCGCCTTGCGCGGCGACGGGCGTAGACAGATCCCATCCCGGACGCTACCCCCCTGTCAATCCTGGCGCGCCTATCTGAGCGCATTCATGTTGACCCGTCACGGCCGGTCTACCTTCGTTCGCATGGCAGATGGACCGGGCGAACTCGTCGCGGCGGGCGAGGTCCTGGCGATGCTCGGGGTGGGCCGCTCACGGTTCCGCCAGATCCAGCAGTCGCCACACTTCCCGGCTCCGTACGCCCGACTGTCGGTTGGTTCGATCTGGCTCAAGGCTGATGTGGAGAAGTACATCGCCGAACACCGACGCCCCCGCTTGGTAGACGAGGACGAGTAGCCCCGTCCGCCTTCCCGGCACTGACACCGGCTGGCTCAGCCGGCGACGACCTGCCACAGCAGGAAGGCGTTGAGCGCGACGACCAGGACGGCGACTCCGGATGCGGCGACCGTGGTCAGTGGGTGGTTGACGAGGTTGCCCATGAGGTCCCGGCGACGGGTGAAGGCGACCACCGGGATCAGCGCGAACGGGATGCCGAAGCTGAGGATGACCTGCGACAGCACGAGGGCGCGGGTGGGGTCGAGGCCGATGGCGAGCACTACCACGGCGGGTGCCAGGGTGACCAGGCGGCGCAGCAGCAGCGGAACCCGGCGGCGCAGGAAGCCCTGCATGATCACCTCACCCGCGTAGGTGCCGACGCTCGTGGAGGCGAGCCCGGAGACCAGCAGGGCGACGGCGAACCCGAAGGCGGCGGCCGTGCCGATGCTCTCGCCCAGGCCGGCGTGCACCCCCTCCAGGCTGTCGGCGCCCACCGGGCCGCCGCCCCGGAAGCTGGCCGCCGCGATCAGCAGCATGGCGAGGTTGACCGCGCCGGCCGCCGTCAGGGCGAGCAGCACGTCGGTGCGTTGGCCCCGGAAGAGGGTACGGCGTTCGGCGTCGTCGGTCGCGGGGATGCGGTCGCGGGTCAGCGCGGAGTGCACGTAGATGACGTGCGGCATGACCGTCGCCCCGAGGATGCCGGCGGCCAGCAGGACGCTGTCGGTGCCCTGGAGGCGGGGCACGAGGCCGGCCATGGCCGAGCCCGGGTCGGAGCCGGCGGCGAGCAGGTTGGCCGCGAACGCCAGGACGATGACGCCGAGCAGCACGGCGACGGCGATCTCGAAGGCGCGGAACCCGCGCGAGCGCAGGGCGAGCACGACGAACGCGGCCGCGCCGATGATCAGCCCGCCGGGTAGCAACGGGATGCCGAAGAGGAGGTAGAGGGCGACCGCTCCCCCGATGACCTCGGCCAGGTCGGTGGCCATCGCCACCAGCTCGGCCTGCACCCACATGATCCGGTTGAGCGGGCGGGGCAGGCGCTCGCGGCACAGCTCGGGCAGGCTGCGGCCGGTGGCCAGGCCCAGCTTGGCGGTGAGTGTCTGCACCAGCATGGCCATCAGGTTGGCCACCACCACGACCCAGACCAGCAGGTACCCGTAGCGGGCGCCGGCCGCCGAGTTGGTGGCGAAGTTGCCCGGGTCGACGTACGCCACGGCGGCGACGAACGCCGGGCCGAGCAGGATCAGCCGTCCCCGTACCCGGCCCCGGGCGCGGGCGATCTGTAGCGGCGTCGCCGTCGTCGCCCGGAGGTCGTTGGTGACCATCGAGCACCTCCCCATCGAGTACGGATCGCGTGCCTGTTCCCTTCCCGGGCGGCTGACCCGTCGGTGCCAGTCGGTGGCCCACGGGTGCCACGGCCCCTTCGCGCTTGACAGGCGTCGCCGACCCGACCAAGCTGTCTCATAGTCCTACTGTCGTAGGACAACAGGAAGGATCATCACGAGTGATCGAGTTCGTGCTCGACAGCCGGTCGAAGGTGAACACCTACATGCAGCTCGTGCAGCAGGTGAAGCAGGCGCTGCGCGTCGGTCTGCTCGCACCCGGCGATCAGCTGCCGAAGGTTCGGGACGTCGCCCAGTCACTGGCGATCAACCCGAACACGGTGCTGAAGGCGTACCGGGAGTTGGAGATCGAGGGTCTGGTCGGCGGCCGGCCCGGGGTGGGCACGTTCGTCCAGCGCACCCTGGCCGGCGCGTCCCTGCCCAACCAGGCCGAGCTGCGTGACGACCTCGTGGCGTGGTTGCAGCGGGCGCGGGCCGCCGGCCTCACGGCCGAGGACGTCGTCGCCCTGGTGGAGACCACGCTGCGCGCCACCCTCACCGACGACGCCCCACAGAAGGAACCCGCGTGAGCGGTACGAGAGGACAGAGGATGGAGATGGTCTTGGAGGCCGACCGGCTGGGCAAGCGGTACGGCAGAACGTGGGCGCTACGGGACTGTTCGCTGCACCTTCCGGCCGGCCGGATCGCCGCGCTGGTCGGGCCCAACGGCGCGGGCAAGAGCACGTTGCTGCACCTGGCGGTCGGGCTACTCAAGCCCGACGAGGGCGTGGTGCGGGTGTTCGGCAGGTCGCCGTACGGCGACACGGAAGGGCTGGCCGACATCGGGTTCGTCGCCCAGGACACGCCGCTGTACCGGGACTTCACCGCTGCCGAACTGGTCGTCGCCGGCGGCAAGCTGAACCGGCGATGGGACGCGGCACTGGCCCGGACCCGGTTGGCGCAGCTCGGGATACCGCCCGACAAGCCGGTCGGCAAACTGTCCGGCGGGCAACGGGCCCAGGTGGCGCTCGCTCTCGCACTGGCCAAACAACCCCGGCTGCTGCTGCTCGACGAGCCGGTGGCCAGCCTCGATCCGCTGGCCCGTCGGGAGTTCCTCCAGTCGCTGATGGGCAGCGTGGCGGATTCCGGCACCACCGTTCTGCTCTCCTCGCACCTGCTGGCCGACCTGGAGCGCGTCTGCGACTACCTGATCGTGCTCAACGCGGCCCAGGTGCAGCTCACCGGCTCGGTCGACGACCTGGTTGCCGGGCACCGGCAGCTCGTCGGCCCGCGGCACGACGGCGGTCCGATCGGGGGCGTGGCGCACGTGGTCCGGGCCAGCCACACCGACCGGCAGTCCACGCTGCTGGTACGCACCGACGGTCCCGTCACCGACCCGGCCTGGACGGTCCGCGACGTCAGCCTGGAGGACGTCGTCCTGGCCTACCTGGCCGACGGCGTCACGCAGACCAGTCACAGCGAGTGGGGGGTGGCGGCATGATCTGGCTGACCTGGCGGCAACACCGCAAGCAGGCGTTCTACACCCTCCTGGGGTTCCTGGTGCTCGCCGCGGTGCTGGTGCCGATCGGCCTCTCGATGCGGAGCACCTTCGCCGACCTCGACCTGGCCACATGCGTGCGTCAGCTCGACGACCCGAACGTGGCGGCGGCGACCCGGGAGGCCTGCGACGCGGGGTTCCACCGCTTCAGTAACCAGTACGGCAGCCTGAACCTGGTGGCCGTCCTGCTGATCACCCTGCCGGTGCTGGTCGGCCTGTTCTGGGGCGCGCCGCTGGTCGCCCGCGAGGTGGAGCAGGGCACCCACCGGTTCGTCTGGACCCAGGGTGTCGGCCGGACCCACTGGGCCCTGGTGAAGTTCGGGCTGGTGGGCGCGGGCGTCCTGGCCCTCGCGACGGCCTACGGGCTGGGTATGTCCTGGTGGGTCGACCCGCTCACCGACGCCGCGTACGAGGGCCGGCTCGGCATGATCGTCTTCGACCTCCAGGGCACCGTCCCGATCGGCTACACACTCTTCGCCGTGGCGCTGGGTATCTTCGCCGGCACCGTGTGGAAGCGGATGCTGCCCGCCATGGGCATCACCCTCGCCGGGTTCATCGGCGTGCGGGCGGCGGTGGAGATCCTGGCCCGACCGCACTACCAGCCCGCCAAAACCCAGACCTTCCCGATCGAGGGGGGTGGGATTCCGGAGGGCGACCGGGGCAACTGGGTTCTCGCCGTGGGAATCCGCGACGCCGACGGGACGATGGTCGCGGAGAACACCCGCATCCAGTGCCCGCCGGGCGGCAAGGGCCCGGACGGCCGAGTCTGCGGTGCCGACCTGGGTCTCGGGCCGGGCGCGTACAACTGGGAGATGTACCAGCCGGCCGACCGGTTCTGGCTGTTCCAGAGCATCGAGACGGGCATCTTCGTGGCCCTCGCCGCGCTCCTGCTCTACCTCGCGGTGCGTCGGGTCCGCCGGATCGCGTAACCGGGCGGGTGATCGCCGGAGCCACGGGGGCCCGGCGATCACCCGTCCCTGCCGGCCTCAGCGGCCCAGCCGCCGGTAGCGGGCGACCGAGAGCGGCAGGAACACGGCAACCAGCGCGATCGGCCAGGCCACCGCCAACCAGAGGTAGTGCCGCGCGGCCCACGAGTCGCCACCCCAGCCCGGGTTGCCGAACAGCTCCCGGGCGGCGCCGACGGTCGCCGACAGCGGGTTCCAGGCGGCCACCGCGCCGAGCCAGGCCGGCATGGTGGACGGCGCGACGAACGCGTTGGAGAGGAAGCCGAGCGGAAACTCCAGGGTCTGCACCGCGACCACGGCCGTCTGTCCCCGGGCGACCAGGCCGAGGAAGATGCCGACCCAGACCAGGGCGAAGCGCAGCAGCAGGATCAGTCCCGCCGCGCCCAGCGCGGCGCCGACGCCGCCGTGTGCCCGCCAGCCGACGGCGAGGCCGGTGGCCAGCAGCACCGCGAGGGTGACCAGCGCGAAGAGCAGGTCGGTCACCGCGCGGGCGACGAGCGGGGCGAGTGGTGCGACCGGCATCGAACGGAGCCGGTCGGTGACCCCACGCTCCAGGTCGTCGGCGACGGCGATCGTGGTGAGGCTGATGCCGAACACCATCGTCATCACGAACATGCCGGGCATCAGGAACTCCCGGTAGCTGCCCCCGTCGGGGACCTGCATCGCCCCGCCGAACAGGTAGGCGAAGATCAGCACGATCAGGATGTTGAAACCGAGCGAGGCGACCAGCGGCCCGGGGTCACGTCGCCACCGGGCCAGGCCACGCCAGACCAGGGCACCGCTGTCTGTCAGGGCAGCGGGCCGGCCGGGCGTCAGGTCCACGGTCGCGGGCGGGTGTGTGGCGCTCACGCGGTCACCTCCACGGTGGCCCGACCACCCGTGACGTGCAGGAAGACGTCGTCGAGGGTGGGTCGCCGCAGGGCGATGTCGACCACCGTGACCTGCGCGGCGTCGAGCGCCCGCAGCACCTCGACGAGCGCGCCGGCCCGGTGCCCCACGCCGGCGCTGACCGCGCGCCGGTCCACGTCGACAGTCGGTTCGTCGGCGACCACCCGACGCATCTGCGCGACGGCGATCGCGAGGTCGGCGGGCTCCCCCACGACCACCTCGATCCGGTCGCCGCCGAGCTGCGTCTTCAGCTCGTCGGGGGTGCCTTCGGCGACGATGCGCCCGGCCTCGACCACCGAGATCCGGTCGGCGAGCTGGTCCGCCTCGTCCAGGTGCTGGGTGGTGAGCAGGACGGTGGTGCCCGCGCGGACCAGCCCGCGGATCGACTCCCACACCTCGCTCCGGCCGCGCGGGTCCAGCCCGGTGGTGGGTTCGTCGAGGAACAGCACGGCGGGGGCGAGGACCATGCCGGCGGCCAGGTCCAACCGGCGACGCATGCCCCCGGAGTACGTGCTGACCGGCTGCTCGCCGACGTCGGCCAGGCCGAACCGCTCCAACAGCTCGACCGCCCGCTGCCGGGCCCGGCGACGGCCCAGGTGGAACAGCAGGCCGAAGAGCACGAGGTTCTGCCGGCCACTGAGCGCCTCGTCCAGCGCGGGATGCTGCCCCACCAGGCCGATCCGGTAGCGCACCTGGTCGGGCTGGCGGGTCACGTCGAACCCGGCGACCTCGGCGTGCCCCTCGTCCGGGCGCAGCAGCGTGGACAGGATCCGTACCGACGTGGTCTTGCCGGCCCCGTTGGGACCGAGCAGGCCACACACCGTCCCGCTGGCCACCTCAAGGTCGAACCCGTCCAGGGCCAACCGGTCCCCGTACCGCTTCCGCAGCCCTCGCACCACTATCGCCGCGCCGCTCGTCGTCACACCCGTCCCCTTCCCACAGCCGGACACCGAAGGTCTACCGTACACGGTACGGTAGACCGTACGGGATTGGTGGGTCGACTAGCGTCCCCGGCATGACGATCTCGTTGGACGGCCGGCGGTTCGCCGCGGTGACGGACGTGGTGGCCGGTGAGGTGGGCACCGAGACGGTCTTCACCTACCACGAGCGGGCGGGCGAGGTCTGGGCCGAGTACGCCGGTGGGTCCATCCGACGCGGCTGTCTCGTGGGCACCCGCGACGGCGACCGGTTGGACTTTCGCTACGTCCAACTCAATGCCGAGGGCCAGACGTCCACCGGCCACTGCGTCTCGCAGGTGCGGGTCCGGGCCGACGACCGCCTGGAGCTGCACGAGTCCTGGGCCTGGGAGTCCCGGCCGGGCAACGGCACCAGCGTGGTGCGGGAGATCGCCTAGATCGGGTCGACGGAACTTGACTGGCCGGCGACGCCGACGTTGAGCGGATCGGCCAGCAGCTTGTCGAAGGCCAGCTCGGCGGCCCCGATCAGGACGGCGTCCCGGCCGAGAGCCGCAGCCCGCAACCGCAGGTGCTCACGGGAGGCCGGCAGCGGCATGGCGTCCAGCCGCCGCCGCACCGTGTCCGCCCCGGCGATGAAGATGTCGCGCAGCGAGCCACCGAACACCACGGCGTCCGGGTTGACCACGTTGACCAGGTTGGCGACGCCGAACCCGAGCCAGTCGGCGACCCGCTCGACGGCGGCGCGGGCGGTCGCGTCGCCGTCCGCCGCCGCGCGCAGCACGTCGGCCACAGCGGTCCGGTCGTCGGGGTCGAGGCCGGCGTGCCGCAGCAGCGCGGCCTCGGAGATCTCGGTTTCCCAGCAACCACGGGAGCCGCAGCCGCACGGCAGTCCGTTCGGGTTGACCACCATGTGGCCGACCTTGCCGCTGTGGCCCCGGTGGCCGATCATCAGTCGGCCACCGACCACGATGCCGGCGCTGATGCCGAGGTCGCCGTGCAGGTAGATGAGGTCGTCGATACCGGGGGCCACACCCCGGATGTGCTCGGCCAGGCCCGCGATGTCGGCCAGATCTCCGGCCACGAATCCTGGGCAGTCGGTCAGCTCGGCCTCGAGGGCTGCGCTCAGGCCCTCCTCGACGCCGACGATGCGCAGGCCGCCGTCGGCGTCGCGGGTGGTGTCGGTGACGGCGACCGCGCCGCCGACCAGCAGCGCGTCGGAGGCGACGCCGCGCTCCATCCCGCGCACGAGGTCGGCCAGGGGGCGGACGGCGTCGACGGCCGACATTCCACCGGGACGGGGTGCCTCCCGCAGGTCGAGGATGCGACCGCCGAGGCCGATCCGCGCCGCCCGCAGTCGGTCCGCGTCGATGCTGAGCGCGTGCGCGTAGACCCGGTCGGAGCGAGGGCTGACCACGAGGGAGGGGCGGCCGGCGCGGCGGGTCGTGGCCGGCGCCTCCTCGGTGACCAGACCGCTGGCGGTCAGGTCGGCGGCGAGGGCGCCGATGGTGCTGCGGTTCAGGCCGAGACGGCTGGTCAGCTCGGCCCGCGACGTCGGCCCGTGCAGGTGCACGTAGCGCAGCACGGCGCCGAGGTTCTGCCGTCGGATCTCCTCCTGGCTCGCGCCGGGGACCGGGGGCAGTGGGGTGTCGGCGGTACGACCGGCGCCGGCTGGCCTGGACCGCACGGGTGTCGCCACGGTCAGACCTCCTTCACGGATCGGTGCCGGGTGAACGATGGGGCGCGGACGACGATGGGCCCCGGAAGAGGAGATCCGGGACCCATCGGCGTTGCTGCTTACCGTGTGCTGATTACTTGGTGAGCGGCGCGAGCTTCGGGTCGTTGGCGTACGCCTCGACCACGTTCGCCTTGGTGACGGCGACCGGCGGGAGCAGGAACGTGTCGACGACCTTGCTGCCGTTGTTGTAGGACTTGGTGTCGTTCACCTGCGGGGTGTTACCGGCCTGGAGAGCCTTGACCATGTTGATGGTCTCCTTCACCAGGTTGCGGGTGTCCTTGTTGATCGTCATGTACTGCTCGCCCTTGACGATCGACTTGACCGACTCGACCTCGGAGTCCTGACCGGTGACGATCGGGGTCGGCTTGCCAGCGCCCTTGACCGAGGTCAGGATCGCGCGGGCCAGGGTGTCGTTCGGGGAGAGGACGCCGTCCAGCTCCTTGTTGCCGTAGGTCGAGGTCAGCAGCTGGTCCATGCGGGCCTGCGCACCCTCGGCCTTCCAGCCCTGGATGGCGGTCTGCTTGACGTCCTTCTGACCCGAGGCGACGACGACGTTGCCCTTGTCGATCTCCGGCTTGAGCACGTCCATCGCGCCGTTGAAGAAGACACCGGCGTTGTTGTCGTCCGGCGAACCGGAGAACAGCTCGATGTTGTACGGGCCGTTCGGCTTCTTGGCCTTCATGCCGTCCAGCAGGGCCTGGCCCTGGAGCTGGCCGACCTTGAAGTTGTCGAACGCGACGTAGTAGTCGAGGTCCGGCGTGTTGGTGATGAGCCGGTCGTACGCGATCACCTTGGCGCCGGCGGCGTGCGCCGCGGCGACCTGGGTCGCCAGCTGCGCGGCGTCGGTCGCGCCGATGACGATGACCTTGGCGCCCTTGGTGGTCATGGCGGTGATCTGGGCCTGCTGGTCGGCGACCGTGGTCGACGCGCCGGCGTACTGCACGTCAGCCTGGAAACCGGCCTCCTTGAGACCGTTGGTGAACAGGTCACCGGCGAGGACCCAGTTCTCCGAGGTCTTGGCCGGCAGGGCCACGCCGATCAGCGAGTTCGCCGCGAAGCCCTTGGCGTCGCCGCCACCCGAGCTACCGGAGTCGCCGTCGCGGCCGGAGCCGCAGCCGGCCAGGGCCAGCATGGCGGCGGCGCTGATGGCCACCACCGACGAGCCGAAGATTTTACGCATGGTGAGGACTTGCCTTTCTGGATGTGAGACGGGTGGAGAGGTCGGTGGCCGTCAGCCGGACACCGCTGCCTTGGCGGGCTCGCGCTCCGCGTCCGGCGGTGAGGCGGGTGGTGCGGAGTCCTCGCGGCGGAACGGCCGCATCAGGCTCCCGATGATGGAGAAGCGCCCCTGGCTCTTGTTGTAGACGTCGATCGCGACGGCCAGCAGCAGGACCAGGCCCTTGATGATCTGGACCTTGTCGGTGCCCACGCCCTCGAGCTGGAGGCCGTTGTTGAGCACGGCCATCACCAGACCACCGACGATGGAGCCGCTGATGGTGCCGATACCGCCGGCGACGGCCGCGCCACCGATGAAGACAGCGGCGATGGCGTCCAGCTCCCAGCCGTTACCGTCCTGCGGCCCGGAGGCCTGCGAACGGGCCACGAAGATCATGCCGGCCAGCGCGGCCAGGACGGACATGTTCATCATGACGAAGAAGTTGACCCGCTTGAGCTTCACGCCGGACAGCTCGGCCGCCCGGGAGTTGCCGCCCACCGCGTAGATGTGCCGGCCGCCGGCCGTGTTGCGGGTGTAGAAGGAGTACGCGATGACCAGCGCCACGAGGATGATGCCCGAGATCGGGAAGCTGGTGCCGACGCGACCACTGGCGAAGCGCAGCGCCGCGAAGGCGATCACTCCGACCATGACGGCCATCCGCAGGATCGAGATCCACAGGGGCGCCGGGTCGGCGTCCATCGCCCGTCGGGTGTTGCGGGCCCGGATCTCGCGCCACACCACCGCCACAGCGGCGGCCAGACCGAGCAGCAGCGTCGCGTTGTTGTAGCCGGTGTTCGGGCCGAACTCGGGCAGGAAGCCCGAGCCGATCTCCCGGAAGCCCTCCGGCACCGGGATGCTCTGGGCGTTGCCGATGAACTGGTTGCCACCGCGGAAGAGCAGCATTCCCGCCAGGGTGACGATGAACGCCGGCACCCCGATGTAGGCCACCCAGAAGCCCTGCCAGGCGCCGATCACCGCGCCGATGGCGAGGCCGAACACGATGGCGGCGGGCCAGGGCAGATTCCACTCGGTCATCGACTTGGCGACCAGGATGCCGGTGAATGCCGCGACCGAGCCGACCGAGAGGTCGATGTGCCCGGCGACGATCACCATGAGCATGCCGATGGCCAGGATCAGGATGTACGAGTTCTGCTGGAACAGCGCGATCAGGTTGTCCGACCGCAGCGTCAGCCCATTGGTCCAGATCTGGAAGATCAGGACGATCGCCACCAGGGTGAAGATCATCCCGAACTGGCGGGCGTTGGAGGTCGTGCCTCCAAACAGGTTCTTCTGAAGGTCTCTGATACGGCTCATCGGGTGGCCAACTTCTTCGTCGAGGTCATCTGCTTCATGAGGGTTTCCGGGTTCGCGTCCGCCCGGGCGATCTCGCCCGTGATGGCGCCTTCGAAGACGGTGTAGATGCGGTCGCAGAGCCCGATCAGCTCAGGCAGCTCCGAGGAGATGACGACAACGCCCTTCCCCTGGTCGGCGAGCCGCTGGATGATGCCGTAGATCTCGTACTTCGCGCCCACGTCGATGCCGCGGGTCGGCTCGTCGAGGATCAGCAGGTCCGGGTCGCTGAACATCCACTTGGCCAGGACGACCTTCTGCTGGTTGCCGCCCGAGAGCTTGGAGACGCCCTCGTCGACCGTCGGGGCCTTGGTCCGCAACTCCTTGCGGTACGCCTCGGCCGCCTGGTACTCCTCGACCTCGCTCAGGACGCCGTGGTGCGAGATCTTGGACAGCTTGGCGGCCACCGTCGACGTCTTGATGTCGTCGAGCAGGTTGAGGCCGAGCGCCTTACGGTCCTCGCTGACGTACGCGAGGCCGTGGTCGATGGCGTCCGCCACCGACTTCAGGACGATCTCCTTGCCGTCCTTGATGATCGTGCCCGACTCGTACACCCCGTAGGAGCGGCCGAAGACGCTCATCGCGAGTTCGGTGCGGCCCGCGCCCATCAGGCCGGCGAAGCCGACGATCTCGCCGCGGCGCACCACGAAGCTCTCGTTCTTGCAGACCTGGCGCTCGGCGGAGATCGGGTGCCGGACGTTCCAGTTGCGCACCTCGAAGAAGACGTCGCCGATCTTCGGGGTGTGGTCCGGGAACCGGCTGCTCAGCTCGCGGCCGACCATGCCCCGCACGATCCGGTCCTCGTCGACCCCGTCCGCCTTGACGTCGAGGGTCTCCACGGTCTTGCCGTCCCGGAGGATGGTGATCTGGTCGGCGATCGCCTCGATCTCGTTCAGCTTGTGCGAGATCATGATCGAGGTGATGCCGCGGGAGCGGAAGCCGCGCAGCAGGTCCAACAGGTGCCGGGAGTCGGCCTCGTTCAGCGCGGCGGTCGGCTCGTCCAGGATGAGCAGCTTCACGTCCTTGGCGAACGCCTTCGCGATCTCCACGAGCTGCTGCTTGCCGACGCCGATGTCCTTGACCAGGGTGTCCGGGTTCTCCTCCAGACCGACCCGGGCCATCAGGTCCAGCGCCATCCGGTTGGCGGCCTTCCAGTCGATCGCGCCCCGCTTGCGCGGTTCGTTACCGAGGAAGATGTTCTCGGCGATCGACATCCCGGGGATGAGCGCCAACTCCTGGTGGATGATGACGATGCCGGCGCCCTCGCTCGCCCGGATGTCGGAGAACTTGCTCTCCGACCCCTGGTAGACGATCTGGCCGTCGTAGCTGCCGTACGGGTAGACCCCGCTGAGCACCTTCATCAGCGTGGACTTGCCCGCACCGTTCTCGCCGCAGATGGCATGGATCTCGCCGGCGCGAACCACCAGGTTGACGTCGGAGAGGGCCTTGACTCCGGGGAACTCCTTGGTGATGGAACGCATCTCAAGGAGGATCGGCACGTCGCTCATCGCTCGTACCACCTCGCCAACGTCATCGGTTGCCTCCGGAAGGTTGAACCTTCACTTGGTTTTGTTGTTGACGGCAACGTATTGCGGTGAGCAGGCCATCCGCAAGGCGAGGCGGTGTTGAAAATGTAACAATCCGGCAATATAGACGAAGCAGAGTATTCGCCCGTCACGCCGGTCCCACGAGTCGCCGATGGCACCATGGACCGCTCCTGGCAACGTTGTCAAATCGGAGTCGACGACCCATCCGCGCCGATCACCGCAAGCAGGCTCGCCACCAGGCACAATCCGCCCCAGCAGGCGCGGACACCCGTGCGCCGCGGCCGAACTGCCATCGAACGGTGGTGATCGAGCCATGAGGCCGGCGACCCGTCCAGCATGCCTCGGCCGACCGCGGCCTGCGATGTGACCCACGCCTCCCCCGAGCGAAGGGATCGACGGCCGCCACCCCCGCACGCCCCGCCCCCGCCCCGCCCCGCCCCGCCCCGCCCCGTCGATCATGGAGTTGTGGTGGGTGACAAAGCGCGCGTCAATCTCCAAACCCGGCACCACAACTCCATGATCGACGGGGCGGGCGGTGATCACGCGCGATCTTGCACTCGCTGTGGCGGCATAGCGGGCATTCCGCTCATGTCGACGACCGAAAGTGCAAGATCGGCGGGGCGAGGCGAGGCGAGGCGAGGCGGGGCGGGGCGAGGCGGGGCGGGGCGAGGCGGGGCGGGGCGAGGCGGGGCGGGGCGGGGCGGGGCGGGGGCGGGGGCGGGCGGTGGAGGTCGACCGGTCAGCTGGGGTGCAGCACCGCCTTGATCACCGCGTCCTCGCGGCGGTCGAAGCTGCGGTACAGCCCCGGCGCGTCGTCGAGAACGCCGTGGTGGGTAACGATCACACCGGGCCGGGCCCGGCCGGCGACGACCATGTCCCGCAGCAGCACCGTGTAGCGACGATCGTGCGTGCGTCCGAACCGCACGGCGACGCCCTTGGTGAACAGCGTCCCCCAGGGCGCGACGAGATCCTCGCGGGCGCTCGCGCCCGGCCGCGGGTGTAGGTCCTTCTCGGGGTAGACGCCCGCCACGGCGATCGAACCCGCGGGATTGACCAGCCGGGCGGCGTCGGCGATCACCTGGTCCGGGCGCTCCTGGTCGGGGTGCTCCCGGTCGCGCGCCTGGAAACCGACCGCGTCGATGACCCGGTCGATCCCGCCCAACTTCTCCTCGCCCAGCGGCAGACCGGCCCGCGCGCGGTCGGCGCGGATCTGCTCCACCGGGTCACCGAGGCGGAAGTCGACCGGAACCGCGCCGAGCTCACCGGCCTTGTCGAGCCGGGCGTCCACCCCGTCGACGCAGTAGACGACCCGGGCGCCCCGCAGCAGCGCCGAGTACGCGCCGAGCAGACCGATGGTGCCGGCGCCGAACACGGCCACGGTGTCGCCGGCCTGCACCTCGGCGAGGGTCGCCGCGGCGTGCCACCCGGTCACGAACGCGTCGGCGAGCAGCACGAAGTCGTCCTCGTACGCGTCGCCCGGCTCTCCCGGCACGGGCACGCAGTTCGCGTCGGCCCACGGCACCCGCAGCAGGTCGGCCTGGGCACCCCGGTACGGACCCATCCCGGCGTAGCCGTAGGCGGCGCCCGGCCCCTCGGCCCGTGCCCGCAGGCAGGCCGCCGAGAGCCCGCGCGAGCACATCACGCAGGTGCCGCAGAACAGGTGCGTGGGGATCACCACCCGGGTGCCGGGTCGCACGGTCTGCACCGCCGAGCCGACCTCCTGCACCACACCCAGCGGCTCGTGGCCGAACACCAACCCCGGTTCGGCGCTGGTGCGCCCGTCGTACATGTGCAGGTCCGTGCCGCACAGGGCGGTGGACGTGATCCGCACGAGCGCGTCCGTCGACGCCTCGATCCTCGCGTCGGGCACCTCCCGTACCGCGACGTCCCGAACGTCTACGTAGACGACGGCTCTCATACCGGCTCCCCCTCAGGTGGTGGAGCGTCGGTCTTCCCCCGGTTGGCCGATTCATGCCGGGGCGATCGACGGGCAGGACGGTCCGCCGCGCGACGTAGCATCGGCGAAGCACGATGTCAGGGGCACCACCTCGCCGACCGGATCGGGCACCTTCGACATGACGACCGAACAGACCACGTCCCCACCGCGCACCGGCGTCGGCATCGTGGCCCGTGACCTGGGGGCGACCGTCCGAGGTGGACGTCGCGTCCTCGACGACATCTCGCTGACCGTCGCGCCGGGCGAGCTGGTCGCGATCATCGGGGTCAGCGGCGCGGGCAAGACCACCCTGCTGGAGACGCTGGCCGGGGTCCGCCGACCGGCGGCCGGCACCGTGGGGTACGACGATGACGGTGTCCCGGGCTCGGTCGGCTTCGTCCCGCAGGACGACATCATCCACCGCGAGCTACCGCTGGCCCGCACCCTGCGGTACGCGGCCCAGCTGCGCCTGCCACCGGGGACCGGCCCCGCCGAGGTGTCGCGCCGGGTGGCCGAGGTGCTCGCCGAGCTGCGGCTCACCGAGCGGGCCGACGTGCCGGTGGGTCGCCTCAGCGGCGGTGAACGCAAGCGCGCCAGCATCGCCGTCGAGCTGCTGACCCGACCCGGCGTGTTCTTCCTCGACGAGCCCACCTCCGGGTTGGATCCGGCGATCGCCGTGGACCTCCTGCGGGCGCTGCGGACGCTCGCCGACGCCGGTGCGACCGTCGTGCTCACCACCCACCAGGTCACTGACGTGGACCGTTGCGACCGGGTGGTCGTGCTGACCCGCGAGGGGCGGTTGGCGTACGCCGGCACGCCCGACGCCGCCCGGGAGTTCTTCGGCCTGCGGTCCCTCGCGGAGGTCCACCTGCTGCTCGATGAGGAGTCCGACCAGACCGTCTGGCCCGAGCGCTTCGCCGCGTCGCGCGCCGTTGGACCGACCGCCACCACGGGCGACCCAGGCGGCAGGGGTCCGGGACGGCCGGTCGGCCGGCTGCGCCAGTGGTGGGTCCTCGCGGCGCGCAACGCGGAGATCGTCGCCCGCAACCGACTGACGCTGGCGATCCTGCTCGGCTCACCACTGATGGTGCTGGGGATGTTCGCGCTGCTGTTCCGCCCCGGCGCGTTCGACCCGGCGAGCCCGAGCCCGACCGTCACCGTGATGATCCTCTTTTGGATCGCGTTCGGCGGCTTCTTCTTCGGCCTGACCTACGGTCTGCTCCAGATCTGCACGGAGCTGCCGATCCTGCGCCGGGAGCGCCTGGCGGGTGTCCGGCTGCTGCCGTACCTGATGGCGAAGGTCGCGGTGTTGCTGCCGCTGCTCGCCCTGGTGGACCTGGCCCCGCTCGGGGTGCTGCGCGGCATGGACCGACTGCCGCCGGTCGGCGGCGGCGACTTCGCGGCCCTGTACGCGACCCTGCTGCTCTCCTCGGCGGCCGCGCTCGCGCTCGGCCTGCTCTGCTCCGCGGCCGTCTCGGACGCGGCCCAGGCGACCCTCATGCTGCCGATGCTGTGCTTCCCGCAGGTGCTGTTCGTCGGGGCGATCCTGCCGGTGCCGGCCATGGCGGACGGCGGCCGGTGGCTCAGCTACGCGATGTCGAACCGCTGGGCGTTCGAGGGGTTGGGGCACACCGCCGGGGTGGAACGGCTGTGGCGCGACGGCGGCTCACCGCTCGGCCCGCCGCTGTCGCAGACGTACGGCGACACCTTCGCGCGAGCGGTCTGGGTCGACTGGCTGGTACTCGGCGGGTTTGTGCTGCTCTCGCTCGCGGCGACCTGGGCGGTGCTGGTACGGCGGGAGGCCCGCCGTGCGGCCTGAGCGCGCCCCTGCCCTCTCGCCGACAGACCTGCCCGGGTACGCCGACACCGCGCGGATCGACGAGTTACGCGCCACCGAGTACCCGCACCTCGACCGGCACGGCCAGGTCTACCTCGACTACGCCGGGGCCGGGGTGACCGCACGGGCCCAGGTGCGGGCGCACCACGACCGGCTGCTAACGGGGCCGTACGGCAACCCGCACTCGGAGAGCCCGACCAGCGCGGCGGCCGGCTCGCTGGTGGAGTCGGCCCGGCGGGCGGTGCTCGACTTCTTCTCCGCCGACCCCGCCGAGTACGCGGTGGTCTTCACCCCCAACGCCAGCGGCGCCTGCCGTCTGGTCGGCGAGGCGTACCCCTTCGGACCGACCGCACCCTTCGCGCTGACCTGGGACAACCACAACTCGGTCAACGGCATCCGCGAGTACGCCCGGGCGGCCGGCGCGGCGGTGCGGTACGTGCCGTTGAGCGGCCCGGAGCTGCGGGTCGCCGAGGCCGACCTGGTCTCGGTGCTCGACGCCGGCAGCGGGGTTCGGTCCGGCCGCCGTGGGCTGTTCGGGTACCCGGCGCAGAGCAACTTCTCCGGCGTGCAGCATCCCCTTGGCTGGGTCGAGCTGGCCCACCGGCACGGCTACGACGTGCTGTTGGACGCCGCCGCGTTCACCGCCACGAACCGCTTGGACCTGCGCGCCGTCCGACCCGACTTCGTCTGCCTGAGCTGGTACAAGCTGTTCGGTTATCCGACTGGCGTCGGCGCGCTGCTGGCGCGTCGTGACGCGCTGGCCCGGCTGCGCCGTCCGTGGTTCGCCGGGGGCACCATCAGGGCGGTCAGCGTGCAGGGTGACTGGCACCGCTCGATGGACGACGAGTCGGCGTTCGAGGACGGCACGCTCAACTTCCTGAGCATTCCGGACGTGGAGTTCGGGCTGCGGTGGCTCGACTCGATCGGCGTGGATCTCGTGCACAGCCGGGTCGGCCTGCTCACCGCCTGGTTGCTGGACCGCCTGACCGCGCTGCGGCACCGCACCGGCCAACCGCTGGTGCGGGTGTACGGGCCGGCCACGGGCGAGGGCCGGGGCGCGACCGTGACGTTCAACGTGCTGCGGCCGGACGGCACGCCGGTCGACGAGCGACTCGTCGCCCGGGAGGCCGCCGCGGCGGGCTTCTCCCTGCGGACCGGATGCTTCTGCAATCCGGGTGCGGGCGAGGGGGCGTTCGGGATCACCCGGCAGACGCTGCGGCGACGCCTGCTCGCCCAGATCGGCACGATCGACGAGTACCTGGACGCGCTGGCGCTACCGACCGGCGGCGCGGTCCGGGTGTCGTTCGGGCTGGCGTCCACCGCGGCCGACGCCGAACGCTTCGTCGCCTTCGTGGAGTCGTCCTACCTGGACCGGGACGGTGAGGCCGGGCCGCCGTTGCCGCCCCGGCTCCGGTGCTGACGTGCCCTCCGGGGCTAGCCGACCTGGGCCACCGGCGCCGGGCGGTGCGTGATCTCCTCCATGAACGCGAACCGGGCGGCCAGCTCGGCGAGGGTCGCCCCCTCCCGCCAGGCCGAGGCAACCTGGGCGACCTGGACCAGGTCCATGCAGTCGCCGCGGGCCAGCACCTCGCCCGCGGAGCGGACGTCGATCATGAAGTACCGGGCCTGCGAGCCCAGCCCGACACAGACCACGCCCTGGTCGGAGTGCAGCTCGGCGCAGGTGAACCGGGCCCGCCCCTGCTCGGGTGCGGTCACCCGGCCGATGTCGAGCCGGTGGCGGTCGGCGGTCTCGATGAGCGCGGGGGCCAGGCCACCCCGCTCGACCAGATCCGGGTAGAGGCGCACACCCAGCGCCGTCGACGCGTCGCTCATGACTGACTCCCACTTCCTTGTGACAGAGACCAGCAGCACGCAGGTTACGGGGAGGTTTCCTGCGGACCTCGTCATCCTGTCCCGGGTGGACGCTCCACGGCAATAGGAAGTGTCGATTCGACCGCTATCGAGGGGTGCGATCGGGCGGTAACGGACCGTCGCGGCATTGGAAACACTCTTGACAGAAAGGTCACCATATCGACATGCTTCGCTTGGAGAGCGCTCTCCAAGATTCTCTGCCGCGCCGTCTCCGACGCGCCGCCTCCCCTTCACCTCGCTGAGGAGCCTCCCGTGTTCACAGCCCGCCCCACCTCCCGCAGCCGCCCCCTCGTCCTCGCGGCGGTCGCCCTCGTCACCACCCTCGCCACCCTCACCCTCCCGGGTCAGTCCGACCGCGCCGAGGCCGCCATCGGCGGACTCACCTGGCAGGACGAGTTCAACGCCCCGGCCGGTACGCCCGTCGACGCGAACAAGTGGCGCTTCGACATCGGCGGCGGGGGCTGGGGCAACAACGAGCGGCAGTACTACACCAACAGCACCAGCAACGCCGTACACGACGGCCAGGGCAACCTCGTCATCACCGCCCGTCGGGAGAACCCCGCCAACTACCAGTGCCACTACGGCCGTTGTGAGTACACCTCGGCCCGGCTGCTGACGGCGGCGACCTTCACCCAGACGTACGGTCGCTTCGAAGCCCGCATCAAGATCCCGCGCGGTCAGGGCATCTGGCCGGCGTTCTGGATGCTCGGCACCGGCGGCGGGTGGCCCGACGCCGGCGAGATCGACGTCATGGAGAACATCGGCCGGGAGCCCAACACCGTCTACGGCACCGTGCACGGCCCCGGCTACTCCGGCAGTGGCGGCATCACCGGCAGCCGTACCATCGGCGGCCCGCTCGCCGACGGTTTCCACGACTACCGGGTGGACTGGGAGCCGGGCGCGATCACCTGGTACCTGGACGGGGTGCAGTACCACCGGGTCGACCCGGCCCGCCTCGGCGGCAACCGCTGGGTGTTCGACCACCCGTTCTTCATGATTCTCAACGTGGCGGTCGGGGGAAACTGGCCCGGCTACCCGGACGGCTCCACCCAGTTCCCGCAGCAGATGCTCGTCGACTACGTCCGGGTGTCGAGCTACACCTCCGACGGCGGCAACCCGCCGTCCGGCACCACGCGGCTCCGGGGAGCGCAGAGCGGGCGCTGCATCGACATCCCGAGCGCCAACCCCGTCGAGGGCGCCAAGCTGCAGATCTGGGACTGCAACACGACCGCGGCGCAGGCGTGGACCTTCGCCTCCGACGGGACCGTCCGGGCGATGGGCAAGTGCATGGACCCGGCCTGGGCCGGCACGGCCAACGGCACCGAGGTCAACCTGGTCAACTGCAACGGCAACCCGGCCCAGCGCTTCACGCTCAACAGCGCGGGCGACCTGGTCAACCTCAGCGCCAACAAGTGCGTCGACGTACGGGAGGCCAACCCCAACAACGGCGGCAAGCTGCACCTGTGGGACTGCCTCGGCGCGTCCAACCAGAAGTGGTCCCGCTTCTGAGCAGACCGGCATGAGCGAACGGGCCGTCCGAGCGCAGCCTCGGACGGCCCGTTCGCGTGCGCGACAGTGCCCCGAACCCGATTCGGTCGGGCGACCACCCAGCGACCGCTATGTTCGGTTTAGTCCGTATATAGCCATCACGGGAGTGAGCCCATGTCGCACCACCTCGACACCCCCCTCGCGGCCCAGGGAGGTCAGCTCTACATCGACGACCTCTACGTCTTCGACGGCGACCACGCCACGGTGTTCGTCATGGACGTCAACAGCTCGGTGACCAGGGCCGACATCAAGCGTGGCTTCCACGCCGAGGCCCGCTACGAGTTCAAGATTCACTTCAACGGGGCGGACACCGAGGAGCTGACCTACCGGTTCGCGTTCGGCGAGCCGGACGGCAACGCCACGCAGACCCTCCAACTGTACGAACTCACCGGCGCCGACGCCCGGGACGACGCCGCCATGGGCACTCCGATCGCCGAGGGCCGGACCGGCGAGGTGACGACCGGGCAGCGTGTCCGGGTCTGGGCGGGCCGGATCACCGACCCGTTCTACATCGATCTCGGCGAACTCGCCACCATCAACGGCGCGGTCAAGAACGGGGCGAAGGTGGACCGCTCGACGTGGCGGGCCGATCAGGCGACGAACAGCTTCGCCGGCACCACGGTCGAGTCGATCGTCCTGGAGGTCTCCCACGACGAGCCGCTGCTGCGCGAGGGCACCGAGATCGGCGTCTGGTGCCGGACCCTGCTCGCCACCGACGCGGGCGGATGGCGGCAGATCAACCGCGCCGGCCACCCCATGATGTGGCCCGTGTTCTGGCCGCACGACACCGACTTCTCGGATCCGGCGAACTTCCGGCACCCCAAGCAGGACCTGCCCGAGGACGGAGAGGAGATCGCCAAGGCGGTCGCCGGGGTCGTCGCGGCGAACGGCACCGCGCCGGACCCCCAGGCGTACGGCTGGAGCGTCGCCCGCGCGCTCTACCCCGACGTGCTGTCGTACACGGTGGGCACGGCCGCGAACTACGGCTTCGCGGTCCGCAACGGTCGCACCATGGCCGACAACGCGCCCGAGGTGATGTTCTCCCTGGTCCTGAACACCGGCACCACCTCCGGACTCACCCCCGACGTCACGAAGGCCGCCCGCGCCGACGCGTTCCCGTACGTGGTGCCGGCCTGACCGCCGCACGGGCCTGGCGGCGACCCAGCCGGATGACGGTGGTGTCGTTTGACCGTTTTGGGAGACTCTGCGTGGTTAATCTCTGAATCACATCCGTTGGGCGATTCAGATAGGAGATTTGATGCGCAGGAAACTTCTCGCGGGCGTGGCCGGCCTCGCCGCCGCCCTCGCTCTCGCCGGGCCGGCAGCCGCCGACACGACGGGCGACACCATCGTGACCCTGACCGTCGATGCCGCCGGTGGTCTCTCGATCACCGTACCGGCGACGGCGAACATCGGGCACGGCGTCGAGGGCTCGTCCGTCACCGGCCTGCTCGGCCCGGTCACCGTGCTCGACCAGCGCGGCTCGCTCACCCCGAACTGGACCGCCAACGTCATCTCCACCGACTTCACCACCGGCGGCGGCAGCTCCGGGGAGACGATCCCGAACATCAACGTCCTGTACTGGTCCGGTCCCGCCACGGCGACCGCCGGTGGGGGCACCTTCACTCCGGGGCAGCCCACCTCGGCCCAGCAGGTGATCATCAACGTGCCCCGCACCGCGATGAGCCACACCGGCGGTACGGGCAACAACTTCGCCACCTGGAACCCGACGCTGGTGGTGGACATTCCGGTCGGCACCGTCCAGGGTGTCTACACCGGGACGGTGACACATTCGGTGTTCTGAACCGCTCGGCCGGCTGGTGTTGCTGGCCTCGGTCGCCCTCGTGGCGCTCGGGGTGTCGGCGGCACCAGCCGTTGCCGCGCGGGAGCAGCGACAGGAACCCGCCGACGATGCCGCGATCAGCATCCGCATGCTGGACATTCCCGCGAGTCGGGTGCAGGACCCCCGCGCGCAGGTCTACATCGTGGACCACCTGAAGCCGGGCACGACGATCCACCGTCGGGTCGAGGTGCAGAACACCTCGGACGAGACGCAGAAGATCGACTTTTACTCCGGGGCGGCGTCGGTGGAGAAGAACGCCTTCGCCGTGCCCGAGGGGCGTACGGGCAACGAGCTCAGCGGATGGATCCGGCTCAAGACCGCCAGGCTGGAGTTGGACCCGGGCGAGCGGCGACCGGTCGAGGTCGAGATCGCCGTCCCGAGCAAGGCGTCCAAGGGTGAGCGGTACGCCGCGATCTGGGCACAGGTCACCAGCTCGAAGGAGCGCGGCGGCAACGTCACGCAGATCCACCGGGTCGGCATCCGGGTCTACCTGGACGTCGGCCCCGGCGGTGAGCCACCGACGGACTTCCGCATCGACGGACTGACCGCGGAGCCCGGAACCGGCGAGTTTCCCGTGGTGTCCGCCAAAATCACGAACACCGGCCAGCGCGCCCTGGACATGACCGGCACGCTGTCGCTGCGCAAGGCGGCGGTGCAGGCCGGACCGTTCAAGGTGACGAACGGCGTGACGATCCTGCCCGGCCAGAGCGGCCAGGTCCGCGTCGAGGTCAACCAGTCGTTGCCCGCGGGCACCTGGGAGGTGCACGCGACATTCGCCAGCGGCACCGTCGAGCGCACCGCGACGGGCACGATCGTCCTGCCCGTCGCCGCGCCGATGGCGGTCACGACGGCCACCGGGCCAGGCTGGCTGGTCTACGCCGTCGGCGGGCTCGCCGCGCTGGTCCTGGTCAGCCTCGGTGGCTGGCACCTCGTCCGCCGGCAACGGACCCGGCTGGCCTGACCGCCAACGCTCGACGTCGCCCGGCCGTTCCCGTACTGGAACGGCCGGGCGACGTCCTCTCGGAGCAGCCTCAGACCGGCCACCGGCCGGCACGCGGCAGGTCACCGGCCGGCACGCGGCAGGCCACCGGCCGGCACGCGGCAGGTCACGGCCGACGATCTCACGCCGCTATCTGACGAGGCGTCACCCGGAGGCACGTGTGGCGCGTCGTGCCGACCCGCGCGTGTCCCAGCGCTTCTCGGCGAACGCGTCGGACAGGTCGGTCACCCGACCCGGCATGGTGTCGTGAGAACGTCTCGTCGGCGCCGTCGACCGCCGCGTCCCCAACCTCTCTGGACAGAACACCTAGATGACCGAGTGCGTCACGACCGCCACATAGTCTCCGACCACCAGCCCGTTCGAAAGCCGCACCACAAGCGTCGGATTCCAGGTGGCGGAGTTCGCGCCGCCGGTCTGGCCGGACCAGCCGGCGGCCGTGCGCGGCGTGTCCAGTACGGCGCCGGGCTGCGGGAGGAACGTCCCGTCACCGGTGGTGGCGAGGGCTGGCCCGGAGGCGTACGTGATGTTGCTGTTCGGAATGGTCTCGTCCGACGTGCCGGAACCGGTGGTGAAGTTCGTGGTCGAGACGACGCTGACCCACCGTCCGGAGAAGGGGCCACGGTCGTCGGTGACGGTGACCGGGCCGAGTTGACCCGAGACACCTGTCGCATCCGAGGTGACGGTGCCGAGTGGGGAGATCGTCGGGACGCTGATGGAGAGCCCGCCGAGCGGACTGATGACCAGTTGCGCAGCCCTCGTGTCGGACTGGTTGAACGAGTCGGTCACCCGCACGGTGGACGGGAACGTGCCGGACGCCGTCGGTGTGCCGGCGAGCAGGCCGGTGGCCGGGTCGAGGCTCAGGCCGGGGGGCAGGCTTCCGGAGCTGACCGACCAGACGAAGGGACTCGTGCCGCCGGTCACCGTGAGCTGGTACTGGTACGGCACGTACGCCTTGCCCGGCGGCGGCGGCGCGAAGTTCAGGGTCGGCGGCGGGTTGACCGCCACCGGCGCGGAGGGGGCCGACTGGGGGCCGGTACCGGCCGCGTTGATCGCGGCCACCCGGAAGGTGTAGGTGGCGCCGCCGGTCAGTCCGGTGACGACCTGGATCGTGGCGGTCCCGCTGAAGGTCTGGGGGGCCTGCGCCACTCCGTTGAGGTAGGGCGTCACCGTGTAACCGGTGATGGGCGAACTGCCGTTGGCCGGGGTCGTCCAGCTCAGCCTGGCGGCGGTCGTCCCCCCGGTGACCGAAGTGATCGCCGGTGCGCCCGGCAGGGTGTACGGCACCACCGCCGCCGACACCGGGCTGGCCGCGCTGGTGCCGTACGCGTTCACCGCGGCGACCCGGAAGGCGTACGAGGAGCCGGCGGTCAGCCCGGTCAGTGTGCGGCTTGTGGTGGAGGCGTCGAAGGAGAGGGTCGGTTGCGTGACGCCGTCCCGGATCGGGGTGACGAGGTACGCCGTGATCGGGCTGCCGTTGCTCGCCGGCGCGGTCCAGCTCACGGTGGCGCTGGTGACACCCGCGACGGCGGTCGGCGTGGCCGGCGTGGCGGGCGCCGAGGCGTAGACGTAGTTCGCCGACCCGGCGGCGCCTCGGGTGACGACGCTGACCGTGACCGTCGCCGCGCTGGAGCGGGCGGGCATCGAGGAGATGCCGAGGGTGCCGTCGGGGTTGACGGTGAAGCAGCCGGCCGCCGGGCCGGAGGTGCAGGGCAGCAGCAGCACCGACGTGCCGGCCTGCGGTTCGGCGGGCGTACCGATGGTGATCGCGGTCGCACCGGTGAGGTTGCTGCCGCCGACGGTGACGGCGATGCCCCCGGCGATCGAGCTCTGCGCGGGGGTGACGGTCACACCGCTCGGTGCGGTGGCTGGCGCGACGCCGGTGGCGATGCCGGAGTAGCCCGGGTTCGCGTCGACCGACGACGAGGTCGCCACCGTGGCGGTCTGGATCAGTGCCGGTGTCACCCCGGTTCCGGTCACGGTGGCGACGACGGTGATGGGCGGCAGGAAGGTGCCGCCGGGGAACGGACCGTTGCTGTTGGTGCAGGTGATGGTCTGGCCTGAGGGTGGGCCGCAGACCCAGCCGGTGCCGACCGCGCCGCGCGGCGTGACGCCGGTCGGCACGGTCTGGGTGACCGAGATGGGCGACGTCTCCGTGGCGCCGGCGTCGACCCCCGCGATGATCGAGTAGGTGACCGGGTCACCGGGCTGCGGGGTGGGGCCGACCGCGCTGGTCTGCGCGACGTTGAGGTCCGGCACCTGGTTGAAGCTGACCGCCCGAGCCTCGTCGACCTCGTGGAAGTCGGTGACCGATCCGGTCGAGCCCACCCAGCCGAAGGCGAGTTGCCGGGGGTAGCCGTCGGCGTTCAGCCAGGTCGGCGACGGGTACAGGGTCGGCGACACGACCGGCAGCGCGCCCTGAAGGGTCTGCGCGGAACCGCCGACCGGGGTGAAGCGGATCCGGTACTGACCGGCGGGAGTGGTGATCCCGCTGTCGGTCATGTACGGCGAGCCGGTGGTGTTGATGACGACCTCGACCGGCACCACGGACGCGGCCCGGGTGCTGGCCCGCAACGCCAGGGCGGGGGCCGAGGTGCTGCCGGCGCTGCTGTTGATCGCGCAGTAGCCGACGCCGTTGCGGCCCGGACCACGGACGACGACCTGCCCGGGTACGCGCCCCCCGGTGGTGTTGATGTACGGCGGGTTCGTGCAGCCGGTGCCCTGGTAGGTGCTGCTGCTGAAGTTGCCGAAGACGTCCAGCCCGATGCCCAGGTAGCCGTTGGACAGACCCGCCGACACGCCGTTGAACGCCGCCGAGTAGCCCAGCGAACCGCCCGTCTGACCGAGGGTCGCCGGGGACCTCGGGTTGGCGGGGTCGACAGCGGCCAGCGCGAAGGCGAGGCCGTCCGCGCCCGGGTTGGAGCCGCCGTACTGGTAGGTGTTGAAGGTGAGGTGCAGACCCTGCGAGGTGGGAACGCTGACCGCGCCGAACACCCCGCCCTGGCGGTTGATCGTGGCGGGGGTGAGGCGCAGTTTGCCCGCGCCCTGCGGGTCGGTGGAGGTGGTGCAGCTCAGTAGCGGGCCGGTGGTCGTGTTGCCGGCCGCGCTGAGGCAGGCGGCATTGGTCCCGCCGGCGGTGGGCACGCCCGGCACCGTCACCGGGCCGATGCCGTTCGCGGTGTTGTTGTGAAAGGGCTGGTCGAACAGGACGGACCCGACGGCCGACGCCGGTAGCGGTGTGAGCGTCAGCGCCCCCGCGGTCACGGCGGCCACGAGAGCCAGGGTGCCCATCGGACGACACAGTCCTGGAAACGCCACGTCCATCCTCCGCTGGTCACTCCAATCCCAAAAGGGACTCTATACCCCAAAAGCCCCCAATACTCTGGGTACGCGGAAGCCGGCGAAGCCCATACGGAAGCGGACCGGCCCCACTCGGTCACACCGAGGGGGCCGGTCCGCAGGCGGTGGGGTGATCAGCCCGCAATGTCGCGGGGGTCGCGGCTGCGCGGGTAGGTGTTCTTCTCCCCGATCGTGCCGTCCTGCTTCTTGATCACGTGCTCGACGCCCCGGTCGGCGGCCATCTCGCGGCCCTGTTCCTGCGCGTCGGCCTTGGTGTCATGCGTGCTGCTGGCCCGGTCGTTGCCCTCCGGGCGGTTCTTCCACTGGCCGTTCTCCTGGTACGTGTCGACATCGCCCTTGGTCATCGCCAGCTCCTCCCCTGCGTCTGCGCGGTCGTCCTCTTCAGTGCCCTGAGCGGGGGCGGGCAAACCGCCGTCCTCAGGAGACGGCCGGACAGTTGTTGCTCACCCGGCGGAGAATCTGCTCCTCCTCGTCGGTCGTGATGCCCGACGGCGTGCCGTCGAAGTGGGTCTCCACCTTGTCCCAACCTCGGCGCTGCTCGTAGTGCAGGTGCGGAGCGCCCGAGTTGCCGGTGCTGCCGAGTCGACCGATCTGCTCGCCCTGGGTGACCTTCTGACCGACCGTGACCAGCGGCGGTTCGAGGAGGTGCAGGTACTGCGTCTCCCAGGTGCCGCCGTGGTCGATCTTCACCCAGTAGCCACCGCCACGTCCGCGCGGCCCTTCCGGGTTCTCCGGCGTACGCCCACCCAGCGAGCCGTTGATGCCGGCCACCGTGACGGTGCCGCCGTAGGAGGCGAGGACGGGACGCCCCCACGACTCGCCCTCGATGGGGAAGAAGTCGACGTCGTAGTCGTCGTGGCCGGGGTAGGTGCTGAGCTGCCAGGTCTCCCCGCAGGTGACGGGCATCTGGAAGAGCGGGCGGGGACCGGCCGGTCGCAGCATCGGCACGACGACCACGGCGACGCCGGCGACGGCCGCCGCCGCGACGAGCGCGAGCAGGATGACGAGGGTTCGCCGGCGGGGACGGCGATGGGTGCGGACTCTGGTGGGGCGGCCGGTCGTCACCGGCCCGAGCATGGCAGACGTCGGCCATCCTCGACCAGCGGCGATGCGTTGCAGTTGCATCGTCAACGCGCTACGGTGGATGCAATGCAGTCGTATTGCAACTGGGGGTCGGCGTGTACGTGCTCGCGTTGTCCGAGGTGACCGCCGAGATGAGTGACCTGGTCGGCGGGAAGGCAGCCGGGCTGGGCGCGCTGATCCGGCACGGCGAACGCGTACCCGAGGGGTTCTGCGTCACCACCGAGGCCCACCGACACGGCGTCGTACCGGTGGCGGAGATCATCGCGGCGTACGAGCGGCTCGGGGCCGGCCCGGTGGCCGTACGCTCCAGCGCCACCGCCGAGGATCTGCCGGACGCCAGCTTCGCCGGGCAGCAGGACACCGTCCTGGGCGTCACCGGCGCGGCGGAACTCGTCGCCGCGGTCGAGAAGTGCTGGGACTCCCTGCACAGTGACCGCGCGACCGCGTACCGCGAGGCCCACGAGATCGACCAGCATGAGCTGGCGATGGCCGTCGTCGTGCAACGCATGGTCACGCCCACGGTGGCGGGGGTGCTCTACACCGCCAACCCGCTGACCGGTCGGCGTGACGAGATGGTGGTCGACGCCGCGCCGGGACTCGGCACCACCGTCGTGGACGGCGGCACGGCCGTGGACCACTACGTCCTCGACGGCGTCGCGCGGGACGACACCGGGTGCCTGACGTCCGCGCAGTTGGAGAGGCTGCGGGCGGCCGGCGAGCGGCTGGCCGGGCACTTCGGCTGCCCGCAGGACGTGGAGTGGGCGATCGACGCGGACGACGTGCTGTGGTTGCTGCAGTCACGCCCGATCACCAGCCTGTTTCCCCTGCCGCCGGCCACCGGCAAGCCCCTCCCCCGCGTCTTCCTGGAGTTCGGCCACGTCCAGGGCATGCTGCGACCGGTCACCCCGATGGGCATGGCGACCCTGCGGGCGCAGATCACCGCGACGCTCGCGGCGCTCGGCGTCCGGGTGGAGATCGTCGACATCGGCGGCCGCCTCTACGGCGACCTGACCGACCTGGCCCGGAGCAGGTCGTCCCGGCGACGACTGGTCAAGCTCATGGCGGTCGACTTCGGCCCCCGGGCGCAGGCCGTGATGCGGCACGTCCTGGCCGATCCGCGATTCGCCCCGACCAGCGGCGGGCGCGGCACGGCACAGCGGGCGGCGTCACTACGGACCGCCGGCCGGGCGGCGGTGGGAATCGGGCGTGCCCTGGCCCGCCCGGACACGGCACGCATTCGGCTGTTCGAGGCGATCGATCAGCTCCGAGCCCGCTCGGTGGCCCCCGACGACCTGCGGACCACCGCCGAGCGGCTGCGCTTCGTCGAGGCGCGCGACGACACCGACCACAGCGACGCCATCATGTGGCCGATCGTCGCCGGCATGCTCGCCACGGCGCTGCCGTCCCCGCTGCTCAAGGGCATCGCCGGTCCGGACGAGATCCACGCCGTGCTCGGCGGGATGCCACACAACGTCACCATCGAGATGGACCTGGCGCTGTGGCGACTCGCCCAGGGCGTGGGTGAGCACCGGCGACTGCTGCTCGACACACCACCGGACGAGTTGGCCGCCCGTCACCTGCGCGGAGCGCTGCCCGACATCGGCATGGCCGACTTCCTGGACGCGTACGGGCACCGCGGTGCGGCCGAGGTCGACCTCGGGGTGCCGCGCTGGGCCGAGGACCCCACACCGGTCTTCGCCGCGCTCGCCAACTATCTCCGGGTCACCGACCCGGAGCAGGGCCCCGACCAGCGCTTCCGCCGTGCCGCCGCGACGGCCGAGACGGCGCTGAGAGACCTCGTCGCGCGGGCCCGCCGACAGCGGCCGGTACGCGGCCGGATCGCCGGTTTCCTGCTGGGTCGCGCCCGCTCGCTGGCGGGCCTGCGCGAGGCCGGCAAGTTCGCCGGGCTGTACCCACTGCGGGAGACCCGCCGACAGTTGCTGTTGATCGGAGCCGACCTGACCGACGCCGGGCTGCTGGACCAGCGCGACGACATCATGTTCCTGACCCTCGACGAGGTGTGTGTCGCCGTACACCAGGGTGTCGACCAGCGCGACGTCGTCGCGTCCCGGCGGTCCGCGCACCGCCGCGAGCTGCGTCGCCGGTCGGTGCCGGTGGCCCTGCTGTCCGACGGCACCGACGTCGAGACTGTCCTGGCACGGGTACCCGGCGGTGACGGGACGCTCGTCGGCGTGGGAGCGTCCGCAGGTCGGGTCACCGGCCCGGCCCGCGTCGTGCACGACCCGGCCACCGCCCACGTCGAGCCCGGCGACGTCCTGGTCACCGCGACCACGGACCCCGGCTGGACCCCGCTGTTCCTCACCGCCGCCGCCCTGGTCAGCGAGACGGGCGCGATCATGGCGCACGGCCCCACGGTGGCGCGGGAGTACGGCATCCCCGCCGTCATCTGCGTGCCCGACGCCACCCGAACGATCACCACGGGTCAACTCGTCACCGTCGACGGTGGCGCGGGCGCCGTGACCGTCCACTGACCACCCACCTGACCCCGAGGACGACGATGACCGAGACGAGGACGCCGAGCAGGGCGGCCGTCGGGCCGCTGCTGCGCCGGGCGGTCGTGACCGAGGCGGCGATGTGGCGCAGCCTCTACCTGTGGGCGCGTCGCCGTCCCCTGCCGCTCGGGCCGGGCGACGAGCCGTTCGGCTACCTCGGCGTGGTCAAGCCGATCCTCGGGATCTTCATCGCCCTGTCGGCCGTCGAGATCCCGATCTTCGACCTGATCGTCAGCCACGTGGTCCCCTGGCGGCCGGCCCGCTGGATCGTGCTCGGCCTCGGCATCTGGGGTCTGCTCTGGATGGTCGGTCTCTGGGCGAGCATGACCATCCACCCACACATCGTCGCCGACACCGGGCTGCGGGTACGCAACAGCTCCGGCATCGACATCTGGATCCCGTGGTCGGACGTCGCCGCGCTGCGCAAACGGCACCGCTCCCTGCCGTCGAGCAGGTCCATCCAGGTCGAGCGGGAGGGTGCGCGCCAGATTTTGCACATCTCGGTCGGCAGCCAGACGAGCATCGACGTCGTGCTGCGCCGGCCGACGACCTTCGACCTGCCCCGAGGCCGGTCCGCGCCGGTGGACGAGCTGCGACTGTACGCCGACGACCCCGACGGCCTGCTGCGCAGCGCCCGGGGCACGCCCGCGCCGGAGACTGACCGCCGCGCGACGGCGGCTCCCGGCCACCCGCTGTGAAACGATCGAGGCCATGCCCAAGAAGGTCGATCACCAGCAGCGCCGCACCCTCATCGCGGACGCGTTGATGCGGGTCGCCGCGGATCAGGGCCTGGAAGCCGTCAGCCTCCGTCACGTCGCCACCGAGGCGGGCGTGTCCGCCGGAATGGTCCAGCACTACTTCCGCACCAAGGACGAGATGATGGCGTTCGCGTTGAGCGTGGTCCGCGAACGCAGCCAGATCCGGGTCACCGAGGCGGTGGCGCGACTCGGCGAGGCCCCCGCGCCCCGGCTGCTGCTGCGTACGATCATCGCCGCGCTCCTGCCGCTCGACGCGCACACCCGCGACGACGGTCGGGTGGCGCTCGCGTTCCTCGCCTACACGGCGGTGCGCCCGACGGCCGCGACCGGTCTGCGCGAGGGCACCGCGCAGCTCACCGCCTTCGTCGCCAGCGTCCTGCCCACCAACGACGTGGCCGCCGCGGCCGGCCTGCTGGCGCTGATGGAAGGGCTCGGCGTCTACCTGCTGGGTGGGCAGTACACCGCCGAGCAGGCCCTCGCCGCCCTGGACGCCCAACTGGACCTGCTCTTCGGCGGAACCCGCACGACCGACGGGCCGTGACCCGACGTCGAGTCACGGCCCGTCCCTCGCACTCCGCTCAGCCCACCCGAGCGGCAGCCCGCGCCTTGCGCTGGCGCAACTCCTCGGCGGTCATCAGCCAGGTCGAGTTCGTCGCCCCGAGACCGAGGAGCACCTGGTCGAAGCCGTTGCCGTCGTTGTCGTCGGTGTAGCAGAGGCTCACCTCGCCCCACGGGGACGCGGCGATGGCCAGGTCTTCCTGGCGGCCGGTCGTGGTCTGGCTCAACGCCTGCGCCGCCAGCCGACCCGTGGTGCTGCCGTCCGGGTTGAGGCCACGCGCCCAGACGTCCGGGTTGGCGCCGGACACCGTCCAGCCCACCACGACGTTGTCCTCGTCGTCGACGCCGACGCCGGGGGCGACGGCCCCGGTCCCGGTGGACACCTGGACCTCGTCGTGGCGGGCCGCGCCGGCCGCGGTGAACGAACGGGCCCAGACGCCCTTCGTGCCGGTGTGGTCCGACTCCCAACCGACGGCGAAGTCACCGGAGTAGGTCGACGCGACCGATGCCCGCCGCTGCTGCCCGCCGCTCTGCGCGTTGGCCGTACGCCGGGACAGCACCACCGCGCCGTTCGCGCGCGCCAACCGGGTCAGACCGATGTTGTACGACCCGTTCGCGTCGGCGTCCTCGTCCCAGACCACCAGCGCCTCGCCGGAGGCGGACACCGCCACGTCGGGGCGGTGGTGGCTGCCGGTCGTCTGGGAGGCCGTCACCTCGTACCCCTTGGTGGTGGGGCCGGTGAAGCCGGCGGCCTTGACGGTGGCCGGCGCGGTTCCCTGCACGTCCTCCCAGACGACGGCGAAGCCGACGGCCGCGCTGGTGGGCGCGCCGTCCGGGTCGACGGCCACCTTCGGCCAGATCTGCTGGCCGGCGTCGCTGGCGTTGGCCTGCCCGGAACCGAGGATCGCGCCGGCCGGCGACACCACCCGGTACTGGATGTTGTAGACGCCGTTGCCGTCACCGTCGGCGGCCCAGACGACCACGGCGTTGCCCCGGTCGTCGAGCCCCACGTCGGGGCTGATGTGTCGCCAGGCGGCCCCGCTGGTGCCGCCGGTCGAGAGCTTCAGCTCGTAGCCGGGCGTGCCGTCGCGGAACAGGCGCAGGTAGATCTCGCTGTGGGTGTCGTCCTCGGGCGCGGTGCTGTCCCGGTCGTCCTCCCAGGCCACCGCGACCTGCCCGGCGCGGTTCATGGCGATGGCGGGCAGGTCCTGGTCGCCGGTCGCCACGCTGTTGGCGGTGGTCCAGGTGATCGCGTCGGCGGTCATGGCCTTCGGAGCGGGCGCCACGGCGGTCGGCAGCAGCAGGGACGCGGCGAGCAGTGTCGTGAGTGCGGTCATCAGGGTGCTCCTTCTACCCGGCCTGCAGGCCGGGCTGGCCGTCGAGGATGACGAACGAGCGCACCGTCGACGCGGCCGCGCCGTGCTCGGTCACCGTGTTCACCGCGCGGAAGTCCGCGCGGACCTGGCTGCGGCTGATCGTCGTACGGACGTAGCCGCGCCGGTCGGAGTAGAACTTCAGGTGCGGGTTGGTCGCCGCGTTCGGGATGGTGGTGCTGCCGGTCCCGTTGCCCGTCGAGGTGATCGAGGTGCAGACCAGCTCGGTGCCGATGGTGGCCGACGACGGGTTGGCGTAGTCGGCCTTCAGCTCGTTGGCCCAGGACTTGTGCACGTCGCCGGTGAGGACGAGCGGGTTGCGCACGCCGCGCTGCTGCCAGCCGCTCTGGATGCGGCTGCGCGAGGCCCGGTAGCCGTCCCAGGCGTCCATGTTCGCCGCCCCGCTCGCCTCGAACTGACGGGCGAAGAACACCTGCTGGCCGAGGATGTCCCAGGTGCCGTAGTGCTGGGCCAGCCCGTCGAGCAGCCACGCCTCCTGGGTCGCGCCGGTCAGCGACCGGGAGGTTAGGTCGGCGTCCGCGCAGACCTTCCAGCCGTCGCCGCACGCCTGGTCGTCGCGGAACTGCCGGGTGTCGAGCATGTGGAAGGTGGCGAGCTGCCCCCACCGCACGCGGCGGTAGAGTCCGATGCTGTTGCCACTCGGCGCGGAGGCCGGTCGCAGCGGCATGTTCTCGTAGTAGGCGCGGTACGCGGCGGTACGCCGGGCGGTCCACTGGGCGGCGGTCAGCGTCGGGCTGCTGTCGGCCCGGACCATGTCCGCGTAGTTGTTCTCCACCTCGTGGTCGTCCGGCACCACCAGCCAGGGCGCCGCCGCGTGCGCCGCCTGCAGGTCCGGGTCGGACTTGTAGAGGGCGTACCGGCGGCGGTAGTCGGCCAGCGACACGATCTCCGCGCCCACGTGCTGGCGCACCGCCGAGGTGTTGACGCCGCCCTCGTAGATGTAGTCGCCCAGGTGCAGGATCAGCCCCGGGTTCTCCTCGGCCATCCGCCGGTACGCCGTGTAGTAGCCGGCCTCGTAGTGCGCGCAGGAGGCGAACGCCATGACCAGGTCGCGGCCGAACGTGCCCGCCGCCGGTGCGGTCCGGGTACGCCCCACCGGGGAGATCTGCCCCTGGGCCCGGAATCGGTAGTAGTAGTCGGAGTCGGCCGCCAGGCCGCCCGCGACGACGTGCACCGAGTGGGCGTCGGCGTACCGGGCGACCACCGAGCCGGACGCGACCAGCGACGAGAAGCGGTCCGTGGTGGACACCTGCCACTCGACCGTCACGTCAGCGTCGGCCATGCCGCCCTGCCCGTCCGCGTTGAGCGGTGACGGCGCCAGTCGGGTCCACAGGACCACGCTGTCGGCGGCCGGATCACCCGACGCCACACCGAGTTTGAAGGGGTACGGCGCCGCGGCGCGAGCAGTCTGCCCGGGGGTTACCGCGGCGCCGGCGGCGGCGAGTCCACCGAGGACGAAGATGCGACGACTGAGCCTTGTCATGGTCAATACCTTCGAGGCCGTCGATGAACAGCGAAGGCTGTGGCGCGGAAGCCGACATGACGGGACGTTGGCCGCGTCAAGGCCGTCAGGTGTCGTGCCCCGCGACCGGGTCGTCAGGTCAGCGGCGACGGCGACTCGGCGTTGGGGATCAGCAGTTTCGGCGTGCCGGAGCCGTCGGCGGGGACGCCGAACACGTCCGGCCGGCCGTCACTCTGGCGCAGCGTGTAGGCCAACGTCGCGTCGTCGAGCCAGGCCGCCTGGTCGTCCACGCTGGCGGTCTCCGCCGTCGCGGTGATCCGCCCGGACGCCAGGTCGAGCACGGACAGCCGCCAGCCCTTCCTGGGGTCCGCGTCGATCGCCTGTTTGAAGGCGATCCGGGTGCCGTCGGGCGACAGCGACGGGCACTCGACGTTCTCCCGCAGCGTCGCCACGGTCCGGGCGGCCACGTCGCCGCGTACCAGGTAGCGCTTGCCGCCGGTCGACATGGTCGCGTAGAACCGGTTGTCGTCGGCGGTGAAGGTCACGCCCCAGTAGTTGACGTCCGGGCTGCGGTAGGCGCGGCCGTCCCGCGTGACGGCGAACCCCTCCAACGACGGGACGGTCGCCCCGGTGACGGTGTCGAGGATGCCGGTGCGGGTGGAGAAGCCGCTCGCCGTGTAGGAGTCGCCCCCGACGAACGTCGTCCAGGAGACCATCCGGCCCGACGCCGAGACCCGGGCCCGGTTGGGCAGGCCCGGCACGCTCAGCGTCCGCCTCTGGTTCAGCGCCGCGTCGAGCACCACCACCTGGTACGACCAGGCGGTATCCGGCTTCAGGCAGACGCCGGTGCCGGCCGCCGCGTACACCCGCAGGCATTCCAGACCCGAGACGGTACGCGGCCCGGCGGGGTCGGCGGTGGCGACGCTGGAGACGTGCCGGTCGGTGACGGCCAGCAGGCGCGGGCCCGGCGTCAGCGCGACCGCCTGGTCCCCGGCGGCGGCCGCTGGCGGGGTCCGGGGCGGCTCGGCGGCGAGGGCCGCGTAGCCCACCGCCCCGCTGGCCAACAGCACCGCCGAGGCGGCCACCACACCGAGCTTGGCCCGGGTCGACATCGCGGTCACGAGGACACCCTCCGAGGGATCAGACGGGACGGGGAAGCCAGCAGGAGCACGGTGACCACCAGGACACCGGCGACGGCCACGGCCGCCGCGAGGACCGCCGTCCGCGGCCCCCAGGCCTGCCAGGCCAGACCGAACACGACCGAGGAGACGAGGTACGCGAGCGCCTGCCCGGTCTGCACCAGCGCGATCCCGGTGGTCCGCAGCCGCGGTGGCAGCACCGGTCCGGCGAGCGCGATGAGCACGCCGTCGGTGGCCGCGTAGAACCCGCCGTAGAGCGCCAGCGTGAGCACGAGCGCCGGCCAGCCGTGCAACGGCCCGGCCAGCAGCAGGTAGGTCGCGCCGAGGGCGACGTAGCCGCCCACCACGACCGGCAGCCTCCCGACCCGGTCGGCCAGGACACCGAGCGGGGCGGCGAGCAGCAGGTACGCGAGGCTGGTGCCCACCGCCAGCAGGGGGAACCACCGCAGGCCCAGGTCCTCGCGGCGTTGCAGCACCAGGTAGACGAAGCCGTCGCCGATGGTGGCCAGGCCGAGCATCGTCGCGGCCAGCAGCAGCCGACGGGCCGGCCGGCTGCGCAGCAGGCCCCACGCCTCGCCGACGGAGACCCGGGGCTCGTCCGGCGCGTCGGCGGGCTCGCCGCTCGGGCGCTCCCGGACGAACAGCACGAGCACGACGACCGCCAGCGCGGCGACGCAGAAGCTGGTGACGAAGACCGCGTCGTACGACTGGCCGACGGCCAGCAGGACGGCGAACGCGGCGAGCGGCCCGAGGAACGCGCCGACGCTGTCCATGGCCCGGTGCACCCCGAACGCCCGACCCAGCGCCTCGGGCGGGGTGGAGAGCGTGATCAGCGCGTCCCGGGGCGCGCTGCGCACGCCCTTGCCGAGCCGGTCGACGGCGATGACCGCGCCGATGGCGGGGACCGACCGGCCGGCGAGCAACAGCCCGAGCTTGGCGACCGCCGAGAGCGCGTAACCGACACCGGCGACGAGCTTGCGCCTCCGGAACCGGTCGGCCGCGAAGCCGCCGACGACCCGCAGCAGCGCGGTCGCGCCGGTGTGGACGCCGTCGAGCACACCGAAGGCCACCGGGCTGAGTTGCAGGCCCAGCACCAGGTAGAGCGGCAGGACGGCGGCCACCATCTCGGCCGAGACGTCGGTGATCAGGCTGACCGTGCCGAGCGCGACCACGTTGCCGCTGACCAGGGCGAGCCGGCGGCGGCGCGGCCCGGGTGGGTCGGCGACCGGACGGGAGACGGTCGACAGGTACACGCGCATCTCCTGGACATCGGTGGGCGACGGTCAGCCATCGTGACGATCCGGCGCGAAGGGCCACAAGGGAGCACAGGCTGCGGGCAGGCGTGCGGTGGGTGAACATCCAGCAAACATCGAGATGTTTCACTGTCTGAGCGTACTGTTCACCTGGCGGCAGTGCGCCGGTTCATCGACCTTCCTACGTTCCTTGCGCTCTACACCCGCAAACGAAGGGGTCCTGGATGGACATTCGAATCGCCCGCCCACCGGTGACGGTCGGTACGGTCGCGGTGCTCGTCGCCGCCACCGCCGCCGTCGTCCTGACCGGCTCGGGCACGGCCGCCGCGGCGAGCGTGACGTTCACGCCGGTCGCCGACACCTACGTCCAGAGCGACACGGCATCCACCAACTACGGCACGTCCACGCAGGTCGTGGTCGACAACTCGCCCGCCCGGCGGATGTTCCTGCGCTTCACGGTGAGCGGCGTCAGCGGCACAGTGACCAGCGCCAAGCTGCGGTTGCGCACGATCAGCGGCAACAGCGGCAGCGACGCCGGCGGCACGTTCCGGAGGATGTCCAGCACCACCTGGTCGGAGACCGGCACCACCTGGAACAACCAGCCGGCCATCGACGGGGCCACCCTCTCCTCGCTCGGCGCGGTCGCCGGCAACACCTGGTACGAGGTCGACGTCACCGCCGCGGTCACCGGCAACGGCACGTACAGCTTCGGCGCCACCTCGACCAGCGGCGACGGCGCGTACTACGACACCCGCGAGAGTGGCGGCGACGCACCGCAGTTGGTGGTCACGACCGGCACCACGACGCCGCCGTCCGGTGACCCCGTCCTCGTCGGGGCCGGCGACATCGCCACCTCCGGCTCCGGCGACACGGCCACCGCCGCGCTGCTCGACAACATCTCCGGCACCGTCTTCACGACCGGCGACAACGTCTACGACAGCGGCACCGCGACGCAGTTCGCCAGCTACTACGAGCCCACCTGGGGCCGGCACAAGAGCCGCACCCGCCCGTCGCCGGGCAACCACGACTACAACACGTCCGGCGCCACCGGCTACTACAACTACTTCGGTACGACCGCCGGCCCGAGCGGCCGGGGCTACTACTCCTACGACCTCGGCAACTGGCACGTCGTGTCGCTGAACTCGAACATCAGCATGTCGGCCGGCTCCGCCCAGGAGCAGTGGCTGCGCGCCGACCTCGCGGCCAGCAGCAAGCCGTGCACGATCGCGTACTGGCACCACCCGCTCTTCACGTCCAGCTCCGACCACGCGCCGTCCACGTCGACGCGCCCGCTGTACCAGGCGCTCTACGACTACAACGCCGACGTCGTGGTGTGGGGCCACAACCACGTGTACGAGCGGTTCGGCCCGATGAACCCGTCCGGTAGCTACGACGCCAGCCGGGGCATGCGCAGCTTCGTCGCCGGCATGGGCGGCGCGGACCACTACGGCTTCGGCACCATCCAGCCCAACAGCGAGGCGCGCAACAGCTCCGCCTGGGGGGTTCTGAAGTTCACCCTGCACTCCGGCAGCTACGACTGGCAGTTCGTGCCGGTCGCCGGCCAGACCTACGCCGACAGCGGCACCGGCAACTGCCACTGACGGCCCGATCCCGCTGCGCCGTTCGCGGCGCAGCGGGATTCTCCGTACCTCAGCACCGCCGTGACCAGCGTCTGCCCGACAATGCCGTGATCTGCGGCAAACAGGCCCAAAGTTGTCCAAGAGCCGGTTGAACCGTCGCCGGGCCACCCCGTAGTACCTCGGTACCGATCAGGACACCTACCCGGGAGGTCTACCAGTGGCGGCACCATGGGAAGAGTACAACCAGAGCTGGTTCCAGTACGACGGGCAGGGAAGTGTCGTCGACACCCGGAATCGCAATCCCGACGTCAGCCCACGAGACACAATGGTCGCTCTCTGGGAGAACATTGACGTGACCCGGCAGCTGGCCATGGCCGTAAACCTCAGCCAGCAGGCCATTGCCGAGTTCAACAACGTCAGACACCTTCCGGAAGACGCCACGCAAATCCTGGAGCGTCCCGACCTCAGCAACGATCTATTGAACGACGCCGCGGCAAGGTTGGCGGAGAGCGTCGCAGGAATCGAGCGGGCGGCCTCTGCGATGGAGACGTCCGTCCGCTTACTCAACATGGCTGGGGAGCGGTGGAACTCTCACCAAGGCGACTCACCGTACAACGAGAATATCGTGACCCTTCAAGCGGCGCAGTCGAGGGATGCGATCAACTCTATCAATACTTTTCTGAACATAAACCGGATCGCCACCGGGGCGATCGATGAGGCGAGAACGCGTGGTGTGCAGCACCCGGATTTCGGCCAGGCGCGCCAAGCGGCGACCCGGAGCCTCGATGATGTCCACCTAATGTCATCTGATGTCAATGTCCTCCTGTACACGAACGAGCGCGATGTGCGCGGGGTGTCCGACCTGGGCTGGCAGACGACGCCCACCCGGAACGATCTACCTGACCAAACAGTCGACAGGCTGGCGAACACACTCAGCGGCGGGGTCTACACCGACTCCAACCCGCACGGCGCACAACACTTCTCCACCACCGCGAGGAATGCGCAGGTAGCACAGGAGGCCATGAACATCCTGAGTGATGCGGGATTTGGCGAGCACGCGATGGCGTGGCAGGCGTATCACGCCCGGCAGCAGCACACGGCCGACACATTTCCGAGCGTCCAGTTCTACCCCGAGGGCCAATGGTCGGGGCAGGCGAACAGCCGCTCGGTCGGCGGCCCGGCGGGCGAGTCCATCGCCGACGAAACTACGACCAGCCAGCAGCATGGTGCCAGACGGCGGGGTGCACGGCGCCGGCGATGACCTGACCGCGTGGGCTCACAGCCCAGTCTGCGACGGGGTTCGGCGACCGAGCGACGTGTGCCCCCGCCCTCGAGATGGGCGGGGGCACACGTGCGTGCGGTCAGGGCATCAGCGGGTGCCGGCCGCCCGGCGCTTGTTGTAGACGTCGAACGCGACGGCGACGAGCAGGACGAGCCCCTTCACCACCGACTGCGTCGACTGGTCGACGCCCATCAGCTGCATGCCGTTGCTCATCACCGCCATGATCAGACCACCGACCATCGCGCCGACCACGGTGCCCACGCCGCCGGTGACCGCCGCGCCGCCGATGAAGGCCGCCGCGATCGCGTCCAGCTCGAACATGTTGCCGGCCGCGGGCTGCGCGCCGTTGGACCGCGACGAGTAGATGACGCCCGCCACGGCCGCGAGGAAGCCCATGTTGACGAACATCCAGAAGTTGACGGTGCGGACCTTCACGCCCGACAGCGCCGCCGCCGAGAGGTTGCCGCCGATCGCGTAGACCTGACGGCCGAAGACCGTCCGCCGGGTGAGCAGACCGTAGACCAGCACCAGCGCCGCCAGGATGATCAGCACGATCGGCAGGCCCCGGGCGTGGGCCAGCTGCCAGGCGAAGTACATGATGACCGCGCCCACCAGGACGACCCGGGCCACGAACAGCGGGAACGACTCGACCGGCTGCTGGTAGCGGATGCGCGCCAGACGGGTGCGGAAGCCGCTCACGGCGTACCCGGCCACGGCGATCGCGCCGATCAACAACGTGAAGGCGTCGAAGCCGTTACCGCCGAGCAGGCCGTTGAGGAAGCCCGCCGCCACCTTCTGGTACTCGGACGGGAACGGCGACAGCGAGATGTTGTCGAGCACCCGCAGGGTGAGACCCCGGAACAGCAGCATGCCGGCCAGGGTCACGATGAACGCCGGGATGCCGGCGTACGCCACCCAGAAGCCGTGCCACGCGCCGACCGCGATGCCGACGGCCAGCGCCGCGAGGACACCCAGCCACCACGGGTGCCCCTGCTGGATCACGAGGACGGCGGACACCGCGCCGGTCAGCGCGACCACCGAACCCACCGACAGGTCGATGTGCCCGCCGATGATCAGGATGACCATGCCGATCGCGAGGACCAGGATGTACGAGTACTGCAGGACGATGTTGGTGATGTTGCCGGGGCTCAGTGACACCCCGTCGGTCAGTACCGCGAAGAGCGCCAGGATGACGACCAGGGCGACGTAGATCCCGCTCTGCCGGAGGTTGTTCAGCACCAGGGCCCGCAGGTCGCTCGTCCCCGTGTGCAGAGCGGCGGCCGGGGCGGTGTCCGACGGTGTCGGGCGCTCCGTCGAAGGGGTTTTGATGCTGGTCATCCGACGAGCTCCTTGTCCTTTGTCATCAGCTCCATGAGGCTCTCCTGGGTTGCCTCGCTCACCGGCTTCTCACCGGTGATCCGGCCCGCGGCGAGGGTGTAGATGCGGTCACACATTCCGAGCAGCTCCGGCAGCTCGCTGGAGATGACGATCACCGCTTTGCCGGCGGCCACCAGCCGGTTGATGATCGTGTAGATCTCGAACTTGGCCCCGACGTCGATCCCGCGCGTCGGCTCGTCCAGGATCAGCACGTCCGGGTCGGTGAAGAGCCACTTCGACAGCACGACCTTCTGCTGGTTGCCGCCGGAGAGCTTGCCGACCACCGCCATCACGCTCGTCGTCTTGATGTTCATGTCCCGCCGGCTCGACTCGGCGACCTTGATCTCCTCGTTGCCGTTCACCCAGCCGTACTTGGCCAGCCGGTCCAGGGCGGCGGCGGAGACGTTGCGCCGGACGTCGTCGATGAGGTTCAGGCCGTACCGCTTGCGGTCCTCGGTGACGTACGCGATGCGGTTGTCGATGGCCTCCGCGACGTTGCGGGCGTTGACCTCGCGACCGTGCATGAAGAGCTTGCCCTTGATGTCGCGGCCGTAGGAGCGGCCGAAGACGCTCATCGCCAACTCGGTCCGGCCGGCGCCCATCAGCCCTGCGATGCCGACCACCTCGCCGGCGCGCACCGACAGGTTGACGTCCTCGACGACCATCCGCTCCTGGGTCGGGTGCCGCACCGACCAGTCCTCGATCCGCAGCACCTCCTCGCCGGGCGACGATTCGCGGTCGGGGTAGAAGCTCTCGATGTCGCGGCCGACCATGCCCCGGATGATGCGCTGCTGGTTGACGTCGTCGGCGCGCATGTCCAGGGTCTCCACCGTACGACCGTCCCGGATGACGGTGGTCGAGTCGGCGATCGCGGTGATCTCGTTGAGCTTGTGCGAGATCATGATGCAGGTGATGCCCCGCTCCTTGAGCTGCCGGAGCAGGCCGAGCAGGTGCGCCGAGTCGACGTCGTTGAGGGCGGCCGTCGGCTCGTCCAGGATGAGCAGGCGCACCTTCTTGGACAGCGCCTTGGCGATCTCCACGAGTTGCTGCTTGCCGACGCCGAGCTGGATCACCGGGGTCACGGGGTTCTCGTGCAGCCCGACGGACGCCAGCAGCTCCGCCGCCTCGGCGTTGGCCTTGTTCCAGTCGATCAGGCCGCTGCGGCCCCGGCGCTCGTTACCCAGGAAGAGGTTCTCGGCGATCGACAGGTAGGGCACCAGGGCGAGTTCCTGGTGGATGATGACGATGCCATTGGCCTCGCTGTCCCGGATGCCCCGGAACTGCATCGGCTTGCCGTCGAAGAGGATCTCGCCGTCGTACGAGCCGGATGGGTGGACGCCGGAGAGCACCTTCATGAGGGTGGACTTGCCGGCGCCGTTCTCGCCGCAGATGGCGTGGATCTCTCCCCGACGTACCGCGAGGTTGACATCCTCCAGCGCGGTCACTCCGGGGAAGGTCTTCGTGATACGACGCATCTCGAGGATGGTGTCGTCCATGGTCACTGTCCTCTGTCGGTCTGGACGTTGCTCGATCACGGCGTCGGGCCCGGCGGTCGCCCGCCGAGCCCGACGAGGTGACCTACTTCTTGGCCTGACCGGCGGCGACCTCTTCCGCCGTCCAGTAGCCGGAGTCGATCAGCGTCGCCTTGATGTCGTCCTTGTAGACGGTCGCGATCGGCAGCAGGTACGACGGAACGACCTTGACGCCGTTGTTGTACGTCTCGCTGTCGTTGGCCTGCGGCGTCTTGTCCTGCAGGAACGCCTCGGCGGCGTTCGCGGCCTGGTCGGCCAGCAGGCGGGTGTCCTTGAAGACGGTCGAGTTCTGCACACCGTCGTTGATCAGCTTGATCGAGGCGATCTCGGCGTCCTGGCCGGTCACCACGGGCAGCTTCTTCTTGCCGGTAGCGCTGTAGCCCGCGTTCTGCAGGGCGGTGATGATGCCCCGGGAGATGCCGTCGTACGGCGACAGGACCCCGTTGACGACCGAGCCGTCGTTGTAGCTGGAGGTGAGCAGGTCCTCCATGCGCTTCTGCGCGGTCTCCTGCTGCCAACGCAGGGTGGCCACCTGCTCCTTGGTGGTCTGCTTCGACTTCACCTTCAGCGTGCCCGCGTCCATGAACGGCTTGAGGGTGTCCATCGCGCCGCCGAAGAAGTACTGCGTGTTGTTGTCGTCCAGCGAGCCGGCGAACAGCTCGATGTTGAACGGACCCTTGGCCGTGCCCTTCGAGCCGTCCTTGTTCTGCAGGCCGAGCCCGACCAGGAGCGCGGTGGCCTGCGCCACGCCGACCTTGTAGTTGTCGAAGCTGACGTAGAAGTCGACGTTCTTGCTGCCGCGGATGAGCCGGTCGTACGAGATGACCGGGATCTTCGCGTCGGCGGCGGCCTGCAGCTGACCGCTGAGCGCCGTGCCGTCGATGGCCGCGATGATCAGGACGTCCGCGCCCTGGGTGATCATCTGGTCGACCTGCTGCGACTGGGTCGGGATGTCGTCGCCCGCGTACTGCAGGTCGACCTTGTAACCCTTGGACTCCAGCTTCGACTTCACCGCGTTGCCGTCGGCGATCCACCGCTCCGAGGTCTGCGTCGGCATCGCGACGCCGATCGTCAGGTCCCCCGGCTTCTTGTCGCTGGTGTTGTCGCCGCTGCCGGCGCCTCCACCACTGCACGCCGCCAGGCTCAACGCCAACGCCGCGCTACCGAGAGCAACCAGGAATTTCCTGCTCACGGGCCGTCTCCTCTCCCGATTCCCCCCGCCGACCGCCGGGGCCACCTGTCATCTTTCGGGTAGTGTTAGCGCTCACATAGGGCACGTCAACACCTGATCCGAAATACCGGTGTCACGGTCTCGTAACGGAGACTTCCTCACCCGCACGACCTCGCGCAACCCCTCCCGACAGTTGAGCGGCTGGCGCAGGTCACGAGGCATCGACGCGCTTAGCGGCGCGGCGGAGCGACACTGTCGCGGGCGACAAGTGTCGGCGCGATGGTCTGGCGCAGGGCGCCGCCGCCATTGCCGTTGCCCGACTCGATCTGGGTCAGCAACATCTGCAGACTCGCCCGCGCCACCGCGTCGAAATCCGGTCGGACGGTGGTCAGCGGCGGAATGAAGTACGCCGCTTCCGGCACGTCGTCGAAACCCACGACGCTGATCTCGGCCGGCACCTTGCGCCCGAACTCGTGCAGCGCCCGCAGCACCCCCAGGGCGAGGTGGTCGTTGGCCGTGAAGATGGCGGTCACCTCCGGCATCCGGGCGAGCATCTGCCCGCACCGGTAGCCCGACGCCGCCGACCAGTCCCCGTGCATGAGGGGCGGTGGCTCCACCCCCGCGGCGAGCAGCGCCGCACGCCAGCCCTCGATACGACCGGCGCTGTCGAACCAGTCGGACGGCCCCGACACGTGCCACACCGTGCGGTGCCCGGCGTCGAGGAGATGCTCGGTCACCGCCCGCGCGCCCGCCACCTGGTCGACCGTCACCAACGGCACCGGACGGTGCGGGTCACCGTCGACCGTCACCAGTGGAACGTCCTTGGGTAGCCGCTCCAACGCCTCGCCGGCCGACTCCACCGGCGCGATGACCACGATGCCGGCGACCCGGTGCGCCAGGTGCCGCTCGACCGCGGCCGAGATGGAACGGTGGTCCAGGTCGCGCACGCTGCCGACGCTGACGGCGAAGCCCTCCGCCGCGGCGGTCTGCTCCAGGGCGGCCAGCAGCGACGCCGGACCGTAGAGGGTCGTGTTCTGTGCCACCACGCCGATGACCTGGGACCGGCCGGTCACCAGGGCGCGCGCCGCGCCGTTCGGGCGGTAGCCGAGTTCGGCGATCGCCGCCCGCACCCGTAACCGGGTCTGCTCGCGCACGTTGGGGTGCCCGTTGAGCACCCGCGACACCGTCTGGTGGGAGACACCGGCCAGACGAGCGACGTCTGTCATCGCGGGACCGTGGACGGCCATTTCACTCCCCCCGCCTTCAACCCGACCCGCGGCCCGTCGACGTTGACTGGAGCGGCCCGGCCCGATCCCCCTCGCTCAGCCACCACGCCGGTGCTGAATCGCAGGTGACCAGCGCTGGATCGCCGACAGTCTACGCCAGCGATCGCCCCGGACACGGCACGGCTGAACGCGAAGACACGGCGTGTGCCAGGTCGCGCCGGAGTTCCGCGCGCACCTCGCGCCGTCGCCCTCGGTCGGAAGTGGCCGCAACGGGCCGCCGCCCCGCTCCAAGCTCCTGGACAGAGCGTGGAACAGGGCGGCGACTGGTCTGCTGCGACGACACGAACCCTCCCCCTGCGGGGTGGGCGATGCCGTCACCTCACTCGTTGTGTGACCGGCGTCACGGTGTGGTCAGGTCGAAGCGGCGGACCGCGACCGAGCCGCCGAGCGCCTGGGTGGCGTGGTTGAAGATGGCGAACCGGTAGCCCATGAAGAACTGCCAGTTGTTCGCCAGCGTCAGGGCGTTGCCGAAGGACGTGAAGTTCACGCCGTCGGTGCTGTACGAGAAGCGCGCCTGCCGGCCCGAGCCCGGTCTGATGTCGGCGTTGGCGCGCAACCAGATCCGTCCGCCGGAGATGGCGGTGCTCGCCGCCTCGCTGCCGGTGCTGGTGGTGTTCCAGTTACCGTCCATCGTGAGACCGTTCTGCATCACCAGACGCGTCGATCCGTTGTCCCGCTTGATGCCGATCCAGGCGGACGAGTTGCGCAGCACCGCCAGGCCGGTGCGGTCACCGTCGCGCATCGTGGAGTAGTCCAGCTCGATGGTGGCGGTGGAGGTGGGGCCCTGGATCCGGTGCGTCAACGTGTTACGCGCCGCGTACAGGTCGCCGGTCACGGTGGCGGTCTGCAGGTTCAGCCCGTTGTTGACCGACCAGCGGCTGTTGTCCGGGTTGTGGTTCCACTCCCACTGCGGGCCGAGGGTGGTGCCGGCGAACGTGTCGGTGCCCGTCAGCGGCTTCACCGCACGCGGCGGAGCGGGCAGGTTCGGCTTCGGGTAGGAGCTGCCCCACGCGCCGTTGACGGTCTGCAGCACCGGCCAGCCGTCGCTGGTCCAGGTGATCGGCGCCAGGGCCGGCATCCGACCACCGGGGTACGCGTCGACGAACGACATGTAGTACCAGTCGCCGTTCTGGGTCTGCACGAGACCGCCCTGGTGGGGCACGCCGCCGCCCGAGATGGGACCGGGCAGGTTGAGCAGCACCTGACGCTGCTCGTACGGGCCGAACGGGCCGTTGGTCGACTTCAGCACGTACTGGCCGTTGGCGGGCCGGGTGAGCCAGATGTAGTAGGCCCCGTTGCGCTTGTAGAACCGGGCGCCCTCCAGCGTGCCGATGCTCGACGGGGTCTGGTACACCTGCTGGGCGCGTACCTGGGACTTCCCGTCGGCGGAGAGCTGGGCGACGCTGATCGTGGTGTTGCCGTACGCCACGTACATGGTGTCGTTGTCGTCGATCAGCATGCCCGCGTCGTAGTAGCAGTTGGGGATGGTGGTGTGCTTGCTCCAGGTGCCGTCGACGGCCGACGCGGTGTAGATGTGCGTCTGCGCGAAGTCGATGCACCCGGCCCAGTAGTACGTGCGGTTGCTCGGCCGGTAGTTCAACGTCGAGGCCCAGATCCCGTCGACGTACGCGTTGCCGCCGCTCATGTCGTACTTCGAGCCGAAGTCGAGCCGGGGCACGGCGTGCCCGGCGTACTCCCAGTTCACCAGGTCATACGAGCGCAGGACCGGTGCGCCGGGCGAGTAGTGCATGGTGGACGACGTCAGGTAGTAGACGTTGTCCACCCGGATGATGTCGACGTCGGCGAAGTCCTGCCAGATGGCCGGGTTCGAGAACGTGCCGTTCGACGGTGGCGGCGTGGTGGGGGGCGGCGTGGTGGGCGGCGGCGTAGTGGGGTTGCCCCCGCCGTCGACGCGGACGAGCTGCCACTGCTGGTTGGTGCCGTTCCAGTCGTCGTACTGCACGATGTTGCCACCATCGGCCGTCGAGGCGCCCTGCACCTCCATGACCTTGTTGCTGTTGCGGTTGACCAGGCGGACGTAGCCGCCGTCCGAGTCGGCAAGCCGGAACTGCTGGTTGGTCCCGTTGTTGTCCGACCACTGCACGATCGCCCCGCCGTTGGCCGTCGACCGGCCGGAAACATCCAGCACCTTGCCGGACAACCGCGACTTGACCCGGTAGTAACCACTACCGGAATCCACGAACTGCCACTGCTGCTGGTTGCCGTTGTTACGCGTCCACTGCGTGATCCGCGCACCGTCGTTCGTGGCCAGGTTGTAGACGTCCAACGCCTTGCCACTGTTGCGGTTCACCAGGACGTACCACGCGCTCGTGTCGACGGTGGCCGCCGACGCGGGCGCCGCGGCCACCGCCACGGCCGCGCCACCGACCACCAGTGCCGTCGCGGCGACGGCCAATCTCGACAGCCAGTTGCGCCGGCGTGGCGCACCCCGGGGAACCCGACCGATGGAAAGCATGATCCTCCTCTGCTGACGCGAACCGTGCGGTCTGGGCCGGCGTCCGCGGCACCGGGCGGGGCACCGAGCTGACCACGCCCGGCCATGTGATCGCTAACAGCACGCCCCGGGCGTCACGGCACACGATGCCGACGACGGGGGGTTAGGACGCGCGCACGGCCGGACCAGGCAACGACATCGACCACCTTGGCTATAGACTGTGAGCGATAACATGCTCTTAGTCAAGGCGTAACACAACCGGCCCGCCGGCCTGCTAATGCACGCGGCAGAGCCCGGACGCAAACCCGAACGGGTGGTCCACCCCGGCCCGCAGGCAGGGGTGGACCACCCGGTTCAGCAGAGGTTCGGCGCAGGTCAGAAGCCGCGCGCCAGCCGGTAGTAGGCCTGGTTCCAGCGGATCTCGTCGGCGAAGCGGCGCGTCGTGGTCTCGGCGTCGATCACGACCAGCTCGGTCCGGCTCATCTCGGCCAGATCGTGCAGCTCCTCGGCGCCCACCGCCTGCGAGAGCACCGTGTGGTGCGGGGCGCCGGCAGTGATCCAGGACTCGGCGGAGACCGGCAGGTCCGGCCGCGGTCGCCAGACGGCGCGCGCCACCGGCAGCCGGCGCAGCGGCTGGGGCGGCGGCACGACGTCGATCTCGTTCGCCACCAGCCGGAACCGCTCCCCCATGTCGGCCAACCCGAGCACCACCGCTGGGCCGGGGGCGGCGTCGAACACGAGCCGCACCGGGTCCTCCCGGCCGCCGATGCTCAGCGGGTGGATCTCGACGTTGGGCACGTCGGACGCGATGGTCGGACAGACCTCGAGCATGTGCGCGCCGAGCACCACCTCCTGGCCCGGGGTCAGGTCGTAGGTGTAGTCCTCCATGAACGACGTGCCGCCCGAGACCCCCACGGACATCGCCTTGATGGTGTGCACCAGGACGGAGGTCTTCCAGTCGCCCTCGCCGCCGAAGCCGTAGCCGTCCGCCATCAGCCGCTGGACGGCGATGCCGGGGAGCTGACGCAGGCCGCCGAGGTCCTCGAAGTTCGTGGTGAACGCCCGGAACCCACCGGCCTCCAGGAAGGCACGCATACCCAACTCGAGGCGGGCGGCGTACCGCAGCGAGTCGTGCCGCTCACCGCCGGGAAGCAGCTCGGCGCCCACGCGGTAGGTGTCGCCGTACTCCTTGACCAGCTCGTCCACGTCGGCGTCGGCGACCTCGCCGACCACCTCGACCAGGTCGTTCACGCCGTAGGTGTTGACCGACACCCCGAAGCGCAGCTCCGCCTCGACCTTGTCGCCCTCGGTGACCGCGACGTCGCGCATGTTGTCGCCGAAGCGGGCCAGGCGCAGCGACCGCATCGCCGACCAGCCGGTCGCCGCACGGGCCCAGGCGCCGACCCGGGCGGTCACCCGCGGGTCGCTGACGTGCCCGGCGACCGTCTTGCGGGCCACACCGAGGCGGGTCTGGATGTACCCGAACTCACGGTCGCCGTGCGCGGCCTGGTTCAGGTTCATGAAGTCCATGTCGATGTCGTCCCACGGCAGCAGGACGTTCGCCTGGGTGTGCAGGTGCAGCAGCGGCGTCTGCAACGCGTCCAGCCCGGCGATCCACATCTTCGCCGGCGAGAACGTGTGCATCCAGGCGATGACCCCGATCGCGCCCTGGGCGGCGGCCTCCCGGCAGACCCGCAGGATCTCGCCGCTGTTGGTCAGGACGGGCTTCCAGACCACCCGGGCGGGAATCTGCGGCGAGTCGTCGAGCGTGGCCGCGATCTGGCGGGACTGCTCGGCGACCTGCCGGAGCGTCTCCTCGCCGTACATGCCTTGGCTGCCGGTGAGGAACCAGATCTCGGGTTCGGGGTGTGGTGCCATGGGGTTGCCTTCCGCGAGAGGGGCGGTCACTTGTAACGGATTCCGATGAGTCGCTGCAGGAGGATGAACGCGAAGAGCAGGCCGCCGATCACGATCTTGGTCCACCAGGAGTTGAGGCTGCCGTCGAACGTGATGAGGGTCTGGATCACACCCAGGACCAGCACGCCGAGCACGGTGCCGAAAATGTAACCCGAGCCGCCGGTGAGCACCGTGCCACCGATGACGACGGCGGCGATGACGTCCAGCTCCATGCCGACGGCGATCAGCGGCGCCCCGGAGAGGGTGTAGAACGACAGCAGGATTCCGCCGATCGCGGAGCAGAGCCCGCTGATCGTGTAGACGGCGATCCGGGTACGCCCCAGCGGCAGGCCCATCAGCAGCGCCGACTGCGGGTTGCCGCCGATCGCGTGAACGTTCCGTCCCAACCGGGTGTACGCCAGCACGTACGCGGCGACGAGCACCACGGCGAAGGCGATCAGCACGCTGATCGAGACGAAGTTGCCCCGGGGATCGCCGATCCGCTCCTGCGACATCCTGGTCCAGAAACCGTCGGTGATCGGGATCGACGAGTCCGAGATGAACGTGCACATGCCCCGGGCGAAGAACATCCCGGCGAGCGTCACGATGAACGGCTGGATGTCGAAGAAGTGGATGACACAGCCCATCAACAGGCCGAGCGTCGGCCCGATGAGCAGCGCGATCACGAGTACGAGCGCCGCCGGCAGGCCCTTCTCCAACAGCGCCGCCGACACCATCGCCGTCATGGCGACGACGGACCCGACCGACAGGTCGATGCCGCCGGTGAGGATCACGAAGGTCATCCCCACCGCGACGACGAGCAGGAAGCCGTTGTCGATGAAGACGTTGAAGATGACCTGGACGTTCGAGAACGCCGTGTACTGGGACACGCCGATGCCGTACATCACCAGCAGCAGGGCGAGCGTGGCCAGCACCGGCACCTGCCGCCGGGGCAGCCGGAACCGGGTACGGCGGGGGGCGGTGAGCGATCCGGTGGTCATGCCGGCACCTGCTCCTTCGGCTTGTCGGCGACGGGGCGCGGCGGCGGGGTGCTCTTCCGTCGCCGGCTGAACCGGGCCCGGAAGGCCGGCGCCTGGATGAGGCACACAGCGATGACGACCACCGCCTTGAACAGCAGCGACGTCTGCGGCGAGATGTTCATGGCGTATACCGTGGTGGTCAGGGTCTGGATGATCAGCGCCCCGAGAATGGTGCCGCTGAGGTAGAACCGGCCGCCGGCGAGGGACGTGCCGCCGATGACGACCGCCAGGATGGCGTCCAGCTCCACCCAGAGGCCGACGGCGTTGCCGTCGGCGCTGGACACGTTGGCCGTCATCATGAAACCGGCGACGGCGGCGCAGGCGGCGCTGAGCACGTACACGAGGAAGATGACCCGGTTGGACCGGATGCCCGCCAGTCGGCTCGCCTCGGCGTTGCCGCCCACCGACTCGACGATCATGCCGAGCGCGGTGCGACGGGTGAACGCGGCGACGAGCAGTGCGGCGGCGAGCGCGATGAAGATGGCCAGCGGCAGGGTCAGCAGGTGACCCAGCCCGATGGCCCGGAACGGCCCCGAGTTGATGGTGATGATCTGGCCCTGGGTGATCAGCTGGGCGAGGCCGCGACCGGCCACCATCAGGATCAGCGTGGCGATGATCGGTTGAATGCCGATCACGGCCACCAGCACCCCGTTCCAGGCACCCAGCACCAGCGAGATACCGAACGCCATCGCGAGGGCGGTCAGCACCACGGCGAGGCTGCTCTGGTCGGTCTGCTTGCTGATGTACATGCAGGCGACCGCGCCGCTGATGGCGCAGATAGAGCCGACCGACAGGTCGATGCCGCCGGTCGAGATGACCAGCGTCATGCCCAGCGCCACGAGGATCAGCGGGGCGCTCAGCCGGAGGATGTCAATCGGCGTGCCGTACAGGTGCCCGTCCTTGAGCTCGATGGACAGGAACCCGGGCCGGTAGATCGTGTTCGCGGCGAGCATGACCACCAGCACGGCGACGGGCCAGAACAGCCGGTGACCGATCATCGTCCGATAGCGGCCCTTCGTGTCGTTCATCGGTCCGCCTCCTCCCGGTGGGATCCACTCGCGATCGTCTGCATGATGCGCTCCGCGTCGAGGTCCTCGTTGTTGGCGAGCTGCGCGACCATCTGCCGGTCCCGCATGACCGCCACCTTGTGGCTGAGGCGCAGCACCTCCTCCAACTCGGCCGAGATGAACAGCACCGCCATCCCACCGTCGGACAGTTGCGCCACGAGCCGCTGGATCTCGGTCTTCGCGCCGATGTCGATACCGCGGGTCGGCTCGTCCAGGATCAGCAGCCGTGGCTCGGTGATCAGCCAGCGGGCGAGGAGCACCTTCTGCTGGTTGCCGCCGGAGAGGTTGCGAACCGGCACCTCCGGGTCCGCCGGACGGATGTTGAGCGCCTTGACGTACTTGTCGACCAGTTCGTCCTGGCGGCGGCGCGGGATCGGGCGCAGCCAACCCCGGGCGGCCTGCATGGCGAGGATCATGTTCTCGCGGACCGACAGGTCGGGGACGATGCCCTCGGCCCGACGGTTCTCCGAGCAGAAGCCGACGCCCTGGTCGATCGCCTGCGCGGGGGTACGCAAACTGCTCGACGTGCCGTCGATCGCGACCTGCCCACCGTCGGCCCGGTCGGCGCCGAAGAACAACCGCGCCACCTCGGTACGCCCCGAGCCCAGCAGGCCGGCGAGGCCCACCACCTCACCGGGGTGGATGGTCAGACTGAACGGCTCGACCGCGCCCGCCCGGCCCAGCTTCGACACCGCCACCAGGGGGGTGCCCTCCTCGATCGCGGCCAGGTCGCGCCGGGAGTGCTCCTCGATTCCCTCGAGGACGTCGAGCTCCTTGCCGATCATCTTCTCGACGAGGCCGAGTTGGGGCAGCTCGGCGGTCAGGTACTCGCCGACGAGACCGCCGTTGCGCAGCACCGTGATGCGGTCGGCGATCTCGTAGACCTGGTCGAGGAAGTGCGTCACGAACAGGATCGCGATGCCCTCGTCGCGGAGCTGCCGCATGATGCGGAACAACTGCGCGACCTCACCCGCGTCGAGACTGGACGTCGGCTCGTCCAGGATCAGCACCCGGGCCTGGATGTCGATCGCGCGGGCGATCGCGACCATCTGCTGGATCGCGAGGGAGTACGAGCCCAGCGGCGCGCTGACGTCGAGGTCGAGGTCGAGACGGCTCAGGAGCGCGCGGGCGCGGCGGCGGACCTCGCCCCAGCGGACGGCGCCGAACAGCCTCGGCTCACGTCCGATGAAGATGTTCTCCGCCACCGAGAGGTTGGTGCAGAGATTGACCTCCTGGTAGACGGTGCTCACCCCGGCGGCCGTCGCCTGCATCGGCCCGCTGAAGGACACCGGCTCGCCGCCGAGGGTGATCGTGCCGTCGTCCGTGTCGTAGACGCCGGTCAGCACCTTGATGAGGGTCGACTTCCCGGCGCCGTTCTCGCCCATCAGGGCGTGCACCTCGCCGGGGAAGAGCCGGAAGTTGACGTCGTGGAGTGCACGCACCCCGGGGAAGGACTTGCTGATCCCGGTCATCGTCAGGACCGGACGGCTATCCGTCATCCCATCAGACCTCTTCTGGGGGTTGTCGACGCGGATGGGCCGTTGCGCTCCCACCGCGCCCGCCCGGCCCTTCACCTGGGCTCGGGCGGGCGTGGCGCGGGTCGTCGCGGGTCATGCCCGGTCCGTTCGTGGTTTACGGGGCGACGCGGCGGGGCCGCCACGCGAGCGTGGCGACCCCTCCTCGTCGATCAGTACTTGCGGGTGGGCAGAGCCTCCTTGGCCTGCTCCTGCGTGAAGGTGGTCTCCTCGGTCTCGATCCGAGCCGGCACCGTCTCGCCCGCCTTGACCTTCTTGGCGAGGTCCATCAGCTGAGGGCCGAGCAGCGGGCTGCACTCCGCGATGAAGTTGAACTTCCCGTCGGCGAGAGCCTGCATACCGTCCTTGACGGCATCGACCGTGATGATGGTGATGTCCTTGCCCGGCACCTTGCCGGCCGCGGTGATCGCCTCGAGAGCACCCAGACCCATGTCGTCGTTGTGCGCGAACAGCACGTCGATCTTCGGGTTGGCCTTGAGGAACTGCTCCATGACCTGCTTGCCACCCGCCCGGGTGAAGTCACCCGGCTGCGAGGCGATGATCTTCAGGTTCGGGTTGGCGGCGATCGCCTCGCCGAAGCCCTTCTTGCGGTCGTTCGCCGGAGCGGCACCCGTGTTGCCCTGCAGCTCGACGATGTTGACCGGGCCCGTGGCGCCCTTCTTCTGCTCGACCAGCCACTCGCCCGCGAGCTTGCCCTCCTTGACGAAGTCCGAGCCGAGGAAGGTCTTGTAGAGGCTCTTGTCGGCCGAGTCGACCGAGCGGTCGGTCAGGATGACCGGGATGCCGGCGTCCTTGGCCTCCTTGAGCACGGTGTCCCAACCGGACTCCACCACCGGCGAGAAGGCGATGACGTCCACCTTCTGCTGGATGTAGTTGCGGATGGCCTTGATCTGGTTCTCCTGCTTCTGCTGCGCGTCGTCGAACTTCAGCTCGATGCCCGCCGCGGCCGCCGACTCCTTGATCGAGGTGGTGTTCGCCGTACGCCACCCGCTCTCGGCGCCGACCTGGGAGAAGCCCATCGTGATCTTGCCATCGTCCTTGGACCCGCCGCCGCCGGTGTCGCTGTTGCCGCAGGCCGCCACGCCGCCGATGAGCAGCACACTGGCGAGGACCGCGATAGCGCGCTGCGTTCGCATCTTTCTCATCAGATCTCCTTGGCTGGGTGTGGTGGGGACCGCGTCAGCCGCCGACGAGCAGAGGTGGCGTACGCGGGTGGTGCGTGCTGGTGCGTCGGTGGAGCAGACCGGCGGGCCGTGTGGAGACGGTCAGGAGCTCGCCGGTGCGACTGGTTGTTGGCCGTAGACGTTCTGGTAACGGTGGTAGAGGGCGTCGATGTCGGCCTGCGCGATCGGCACGGGCTGCCCGAGGGTGCGCGCCAGGTACGAGGTACGGGCCACGTCCTCGCACATGACCGCGGCCTTGACCGCCGCGCGGGCGTTGCGGCCGATGGTGAAGACACCGTGGTTGCGCATGAGCACGGCGGGTGAACGGTGCCCGGAGAGCGTGGCGACGATGCCCTTGCCGATGTCGTCGCCGCCGATCAGCGCGAACGGGCCCAGCGGGATCTCCCCGCCGAACTCGTCGGCCTGGGCGGTGAGGTGGCAGGGGATCGCCTCGCCACAGGCCGCCCAGGCGCTGGCGTACGAGCTGTGCGTGTGCACCACGCCGCCGACCTCCGGCATGGCGCGGTAGACGTAGGCGTGGGCGGCCGTGTCGCTGGACGGCGCCAGGTCACCCTCGACGAGGACGCCGTCGAGGTCGCAGACCACCATCGTCTCGGCCGTGAGGTCGTCGTAGCCCACGCCGCTCGGCTTGATGACCATGAGGTCCTGGCCGGGCACCCGCGCCGAGACGTTGCCGGACGTCCAGGCGACCAGGTTGTACCGGGTCAGCTCGCTGTGCAGGCGGGCAACGGTCTCGCGCAGTTCACCGATCTGCCGGCTCACCTCTGCGTTCATGCGACGACCTCCAGCGTGGCCTCGTGGGTGGGCACGGCGGCCTCTACCGCCGCGTTGCGGATCGCCCGGAGGCGGAGCATGACGTCGTTGCCGCCGCGACCGAAGTGGTCGTGCAGCGCCCGGTACTCGGCGTACAGGCCGTCGTAGGCACGGGCCCGCTCCGGGTCCGGCGTGTAGACGGCCTCGTGCACCCGCCCCATCGCCTGGGACGCCTCGTGGATCGACGGGTACGCCCCGGCGGCGACGGCGGCGTGGATCGCCGAGCCGAGCGCCGGCCCCTGCGCGGACGCGATGATGTTCAGCGGGCGCTTGGTCACGTCGGCGTAGATCTGCATCAGGAGCTTGTTGTTGGTGAGGCCGCCGGCGATCACCAGGTCGTTGACGGGCACCCCGGCCTCGACGAACGCGTCGATGATCATCCTGGTGCCGAACGCCGTGGCTTCCAGCAGCGCGCGGTAGATGTCCTGCGGGCGGGTGGCCAGGGTCATCCCGACGATCATCCCGCTCAGGTCGTGGTTGACCAGCAGCGAGCGGTTGCCGTTCCACCAGTCCAGCGCGATCAGGCCGTGCGCGCCGACCGGCTGGCTGGCGGCCAGCTCGGTGAGACGTTCGTGCGAGTCGAACCCGGCCGGTGCGCCGTGCTCGACGAACCAGCCGAAGATGTCGCCGACACCGCTCTGGCCGGCCTCGTAGCCCCACGCGCCGGGGCTGATGCCGCCGTCGACCACGCCGCACATCCCGGCGACCTCGGCCGGGTGCTCGCCGTTGACCACGTGGCAGGTGGACGTGCCCATGATGGCGACCAGCCGACCGGGCTGAACGGCCTGGGCAGAGGCCGCGGTGACGTGCGCGTCGACGTTGCCGACCGCCACGGCGATCCCCTCCGGGAGGCCGGTCCAGGCGGAGGCGCGGGCGCTGAGCGTGCCGGCCCGCGCGCCGAGCGGCAGCAGCGGACCGTCGAGCTTGGCCACGAAGTCGCCGAAGTCAGGGTTGAGCGCGGTCAGGAAGCTCTCGGACGGGTACTGCCCGTCCTGCAGGATGCCCTTGTAGCCGGCCGTGCAGACGTTACGGGTCTCGGTGCCGCTGAGCTGCCAGACGATCCAGTCGGCGGCCTCGATGAACCGCTCGGCCCGGTGGTAGATCTCCGGGTCCTCCTCCAGGAGCTGCAGACCCTTGGCGTACTGCCACTCGGCGGAGATCTTTCCGCCGTACCGGCCGATCCACGGCTCCGACCGCTCATGGGCCAGCGCGTTGATCCGGTCGGCGTGCGGCTGCGCGGCGTGGTGCTTCCACAGCTTGACCCAGGAGTGCGGCCGGTCGCGCAGCTCGGGAACCTCGCACAGCGGGGTGCCGTGGGCGTCGGTCGGCAGCACGGTGCAGGCGGTGAAGTCGATGCCGATGCCCACCACCGCCGCCGGGTCCACCCCCGCCGCGGCGACCGCGGCCGGAACGGCGTGGCGCAGCACGTCGCGGTAGTCGTCCGGATTCTGCAACGCCCAGTCCGGGGGCAGCGACCGACCTCCGGGCAGCGTCTCGCTGATGACCCCGTCGCCGTACTCGTGCACCGCGGTCCCGAGCTCGGCACCATCAGAAACCCGGACCACCAGGGCCCGCCCGGAGAGGGTGCCGAAATCGACACCCACGACGTAGCTTTCGGCAGCTCCGCCCACACGCTCCATGTTCACCTCCACCGTTAACGGGGATAGTGTTAACGCTCACATCCAGCCTCGTCAAGACATCTACCTGCAACAGCTCCGTAACGGAACGCGGAGGCCGTACCGACTCGGGCGCGTCAATACCGGACCGGCGCAAGGCGCTCGATCCGGGGCAGCGGGCGGTCGTGACCCCGTCAGATGGCGATGACGATCGACGGCCGGCGCGGATGGCAGCGATAACATCGACGGCGTCGCCACCCAGGCATGATCAGACCCGTCGAACGCGCCGCCGCCGCGTCCGGACCCCTGACCCGGCGCTCCAGCACCCGACCGCCACGGCGGGTCGCTGGCCGGCGCGGCGTGTTATCGATAACATTCGATGCATGATCGCGGGGTCGACTCGTCGCCGGAGTGATCGGCTCCGGGCCGGCCGTGTCGGGGCTTTCCGGGCCCCGCCGGACGGGCGGGCCGGGCCCTCGGCTGACGCAGGGACCGCCCGGTGACACACCGACGACCCGGCCCCCATCCGGGCCGGGTCGTCGGTCGTCGGTCGTCGGAGGACGTTGGGTCAGGCCGTGCGCGGACGGTTGTAGAGCGCCTTGGCCCAGCAGAAGCAGCCGACCGTGATGACGGCGCACCAGGCGACCGCGAGGAGCCCGTTGACACCGATTCCACTGCCGAGCAGCAGGCCGCGGAGCGTCTCCATGACCGGGGTGAAGGGCTGGTAGTCGGCGAACAGGCGGACCGGCGTCGGCATCGAGTCGGTGGGGACGAACCCGCTGCCGAGGAACGGCAACAGCACCAGCGGCATGGGCAGGTTGCTGGCCGTCTCGACGCTCCTGGTGACCAGGCCCAGGGCGACCGACAGCCAGGTGACGGCGACGGTGACCATGGTCAGCACGCCGATCGCGGCGAACCACTCGACGGCATCGGCGGTGGGGCGGAACCCGACGAGCAGCGCCGCGCCGGTGACGGCCGCCAGGCTGACCATCGTCTGGAACACGCTGCCCACGACGTGGCCGGTGAGAACCGACGGTCGGAAGATCGCCATGGTACGGAACCGGGCGATGATGCCCTCGGCCATGTCCATGGCGACCGAGATCGCGGTGCCCTGCGCCGCGCTGGCCACCGTGATGAGCAGGATGCCGGGGGTGACGTAGTTGGCGTACTCGGCCCGGCCGCCGGTCGGTCCGAGGCCGGCGCCGAGCGTGCCGCCGAAGACGTACACGAAGAGCAGCAGAAGGATGACCGGGATGCCGATGAGCATGAGGGTCAGCGACGGGTAGCGGCGCATGTGCAGGAGGTTGCGCCGCAGCATGGTCGAGGAGTCGCGCAGGGCGAAGGTCAGGGTGCTCATCGCGCAGTGGCCCTTTCACGGCTGGAGGGGGCGTCGGGTTGGCCGGTGAGGGCGAGGAAGACGTCGTCGAGATCCGGGGTGTGCACGGCGAGACCGGCGACGGTGATGGAGCCCCGGTCTAGGTCGTCGAGGAGGGACCGCAGCGAACCCACCCCGCCGTCGCTCGGCACCTCGAGGGTCAGCGCGGCGTCGTCCCGGGTGGCCGTCGCGAACGTACGGGCCGCCGAGTCGAGTTGGCCCTGGTCGGCGAAGCGCAGGACCACGTGACCGCCCGGGATGAGCCGCTTGAGCTCGTGCGGGGCACCCTCGGCGATCAGCCGACCGTGGTCGAGGAAGGCGACGCGGTCGGCGAGTTGGTCGGCCTCCTCCAGGTACTGGGTCGTCAACAGGATGGTGACGCCCTCGGCGGCCAGCGCCTTGATGATGTGCCACATGGCGCGGCGGCTGCGCGGGTCGAGCCCGGTCGTCGGCTCGTCGAGGAAGATGACGCGCGGATCGCCGACGAGTGTCATCGCGAGGTCGAGTCGACGGCGCGTGCCGCCGGAGTACGTCGCGGCCGGCTTGTCCGCCGCTCCGGTCAGGTCGAACTGGTCGAGCAGGTCGGCGATCCGGCGGCGACCCGCCGCGCGGTCCAGGTGACACAGATCGGCCATGAGGTGCAGGTTCTCCCGGCCGGTGAGCAGGCTGTCCACCGCGGAGAACTGGCCGGTGACGCCGATCAGCTCGCGTACCGCGTCGGCGTCGCGGGTCACGTCGTGGCCGAGGACGCGGGCGTGGCCGCCGTCGGCCGAAAGGAGGGTGGAGAGGATCTGCACGGTGGTGGTCTTGCCGGCGCCGTTGGGGCCGAGCAGCGCGAAGATCGTTCCCTCGGTGATCATCAGGTCGATGCCGTCGAGCACGACCTTGTCGCCGTAGGACTTGCGCAGCTCGGTGGTGACGATCGCGGGTCTGCTGCTGCCGGTCATGGTTTCCTCATCTGTGGTCGGGCCGGGGCGCGTCAGGCGCGGCGGATGGTGATGTCGCCGTAGGAGGTGTTGGCGCGGATCTCGACCGTCTCGTCGGTCTCGGCCGGGCTGTCGGCGGCGTCGAGGGCGTTGTGGACGCGGCCGTGTCGGGAGCTGACGTCGAGCCAGGCGGCGGTGCCGCGCCGGACGCCCACCTCGATCGCGCCGTAGGAGGTCTGTGACTCGATCGACCCGCGCACGACCTCACCCAGCCGCACGTTGCCGTACGCGGTGCGCGCCGCCACCGAGGCGGTCGACGCGTCGACGGTGATGTCGCCGTACGCGGTGTTGATGCGGACGTCGCCTCCGCTGCGCCCGATCCAGCAGTCGCCGGAGGAGTTCTTGATTTCGGCGGTGCCGTCTACCGCGCCGAGGCGCACCTTGCCGGACGACGCCTTCACCCGGGCCGAACCGGTAACACGCTCCACCACGACCTCGCCGTGGCTGCTGTCGATCTCCAACTGCCCGGTCTCCTCCAGCCGGATCGCGCTTCCGGTCTTGATCCGGCACTCACCGAGCCGACCCTCGCCGCGGAAGGCCGCCCAGGCCGCCTCGGCGTGCAGCCGCGTGCCGCTCGGCACCTCGATCAGGACGTCGACCGACGGGCCGGAGCCGAAGCCGTACCGGCGCCAGCTCTTCGGCACCCTGATCCGCAGCTGCCCGGCGGCGAAGTCGACGGAGGTCTGCTCGGCCGCGTTCACGTCGGCCTTGCTCGACGGGTCGCGGGGCCGTACCCGTACCACGGTGTCGGTGCGGTCGGTCGCGGCGATCCAGGCGTCCCCGATGGGCAGCTCGACCTGGACGGAGATCGGTTCTGGCGTGTCGAAAACAGGCATGGTGGTCTCCCGGGAGGTGTTGGCGGAGGCGGAAAGAGCTACGGGGTGGGTGTGCGGCTGCTCAGCGCGCCCAGCCGGTGACGTGCTGGCCGGACCTCGGGGGCTCCGGCCGGCGCGGCGGCTGACGGTCGGGGCCACCGGCCCCGACCGCGCCGGCGACGGCGCGCACCAGCCACGCGTTGACGGAGAGCCCGGCGCGACTCGCGGCCTCGTCGACGCTGGCCTTGAGGTGGTCGGGAAGGCGGAGGTTGATCCGGGACGTGCCGCCCTCGTCGCCCTCGGGTGGCAGCAGAGGCGCCGGGGCCGGAGCTGGCGCGGCGGGCTCGCCCGGCCCGTCCGTGGGCGCGGCGGCGGGCGCCACCACGAAGTCGGGCTCGCGTCCGCGCAGCCGGACGTGCACCGACCCGGGGGCGAGATCGCGGGTGATCTCGTCGGCCGCGTCGGACAGCGCCTCGAGCAGCGTGAGATGGGTGGCCGCTTCGAGCTGGGTGAAGAGCCGTTCGGCCAGCGCCCGACTCTCCGGATCCACGCCCTCGGCTGCCACGGCGAACTCGTTACGCAGGTTCTCGACGTACGGCCTCAAGTCCATGGCACCATCATGGCACCACTTTGGCTCAGCATGCAACACCTGTGGCTCAGATTGCTGCCACGGTAGTCATCGGCGCTGCTCAGCGGGTGTGTCAGCGGTTGCGAACGCGCGGCGGACCACCCGGTTCGCGGCCTCCTGGCTCAGACCGGTGGCCACCAGCAGGTCGCTGGCGGTCGTCCGAACCTGCGCCACCACGACGTTCCCGGAGAAACCGACGCCTTCCCGGTAGGCGTCGCCAGCGGCGCAGACCGCGCGGAGCGCCCGCTCGCGCGCCTGAACGGGCTCCTTGCCGGCGGCGAACTGCCGCTGGAGCAGGCGTACCGCCTCGGCCAGGCCGGCGACCGCCGTGGGCAGGGGTTCCGGGACGGGCTCACCGTCCTCGAGCAGGGTCACCGCCCTACGGATCAGCGTTCCCGCATTGCGCATGGCCCGGTCGATCGGCTCCGCCGTGCGCGCGTACCGGGCCACCGGCCCCTGCCGCTGATGCCAGTGCACGGGTGAGAGGGTGCTGGCCTCCCGGGCACCCTGCGTCGCCTCGACGAGCGCACCCAACTCGTCCTTGTTCTGCCGCAACCTCGCCCGGGCGGTCAGCGCGCGGTCGATGTCCCGGTCGGCCAACGCGCCGGCGGTGGCGTCGAGTTGGGCGCTGAGCAGGTCCAGCGCCGGTCGCGCGGCCCGGTTGAGCACCCGCAACGGGCTCAACGGCAGCAGGACGGCGGTGACCAGCAGTGCCACGGCGCCCCCGACGAGAGCATCCACGAAGCGGGGGATCTCCAGGTCGCGCACGGCTGGACTCAGCGTGGCGATGAGCACGGCCGTAGCGCCCGCCTGGATCACCACGGCCGCGCTGCCGACGAGGAACAGCGCGACGACGATCGCCAACACGACGATCAGAGCGAGCTGCCACCACCCGGTGCCCATCACCCCGAGCAGCAGGTCACCGACCAGCACCCCGACGGTGACACCGATGATCAGCTCGACGGTGCGGCGCAGGCGTTGCCCGACCGACGCCGCGAGGGTGGAGACCGCGGAGATCGGCGCGAACACCGGCTGCGAGACGTGCAGCACGTCGCGCACCACCAGCCAGGACAGCGCCGCTGCCACGCCGGCCTGCAGGGCCAGCCCCCCGATACCCCGAACCCGCCGCGCTCGATCCCGCAGCGTGCCCGACAGCTGGCCCCGCAGCCGCGCGGCGGTCGACGCCGGGCCGGGCGGCGCTGCCCCGTCGGCGCGCGCCGACGCGTCCCCGTCCACACCGGGACGACCGGCAGCGACCATGGCGGGCGGCTACCCCGCCCCACCCCGATCAATCCTGAACGCCGGGCGCGGCCACGCGGGCCCGCGCCGCGCCCGGCGTCGGACGGCGGTCCCGCTCAGCGCTCGGCGAGCGCCTTCTCGGCGTACGCCCAGAGCGCGTCCGCGGCCACCGGGTCGACCGCGTGGTCCGCGACGCCGTCCGAGGCATCGGGGCCACCGGGAACCACCTCCATCTCCTGGTTGTCGACGAAGTACCGGCCCCCGATGCCCTCAAGCAGGGGCGACGCCGCGAGCAGGACCGTGGTCGACGCACCCTGGGCGGGCGTCTTGTAGTAGTCCGGCACCACGAGGTTGCCCGCCTCGTCCATCCCGCCGAGCGCGCGCATCGTGTCGTCGTCGAGGTGGCGCTGGAGATTGGTGTGGATGTAGCCGGGGTTGAGGGCGTTGGCGGTGATCCCGTCCGCCGCCCACCGCCGGGTGATGCCCACCGCCAGCAGGACGTCCGCCGTCTTCGACTGCCCGTACGCCGTCCACCGGTCGTACGGCCGCCGCTCGAAGTGGGGATCCGCGGCGTCGAACGGGGCGCTCAGGTGTGCTCCGGAGCTGACCAGCACGACCCGCGCCGCGCCCGCCGCCCGCAGGTTGTCGCGCACTCCAACGGCCAGCGCGAAGTGCCCCAGGTAGTTGGTCGCGAGCTGGAGCTCCCAGCCCTGGGCCGAGAGCTGACGGGTCGGCAGCGCCATGATGCCGGCGTTGGCGACCAGCGCGTCGAGCGGGCCGTCCCAGGCCGCGACGAACGCGTCGACCGACGACAGATCGGCGAGGTCGAGCGCGGCCGACCGGACGCTTCCCCGCGCGGCGTCGCCGGCGAACTCCTCGACGATCCCCGCGGCCCGATCCGGGTCACGGACCGCTACCGTGACCTGCGCGCCGGCGCCGGCCAGTGCGCGAACCGTCTCGACACCGATGCCCGAGGCGCCGCCGGTGACGATCATCCGACGCCCGGTCAGGTCCACGCCGTCGAGGATCTCGGCGGCGGTGGTGCGGGCGGTGAATCCGGTGGTGAGGCGTGCGTGCGCTGTCATGTCCACCACGCTATGCAAGCTCACCCTGGACTGCCTATAGTCATAAGTCCTTCATACTTTCGCGAGCGTCCAGGACGGTGCGGATGGACCCACTCGAAGACGTGCTGGCACTGCTCGGTGCCACCGCGCACCTGTCCGCCGGTCTCGTCGCGGGTGGGCGCTGGGCGGTCCGGTTCGACCCGCCGGCCGGCGCCAAGTTCAACGCCATCCGACGCGGCAGCTGCCACCTGCTCATCGAGGGCGAGGCCGAACCGATCGCCCTCACCGAGGGCGACTGCTACCTGTTGACCCGGCCGGTGTCGTACACGCTCTTCAGCGATCCCGACGTACCGACCCAGCCGGCGTACCCGATCTTCGCCGCCGCCGGCGACGGCGTGGCACACGTCGGCGAGGGTGCCGACATGTTCCTCATCGGCGGCGCGTTCTCCCTGGGCGACAGGGGTCGCAGCCTCCTGCTGGACGGCCTTCCGCCGGTCATCCACGTGCCGGCCGACGCTCCCGAGGCCGCCACCATCCGGTGGGCCCTCGACCAGATCGACATCGAGCTGCGGCGGCCTCAGCTCGGGTCGCGGCTCGTCGCGGAACACCTGGCGCTCGTCCTGCTGATCCAGGTCCTGCGGGTGCACCTCGCCCGCGACCCGCAGCACACCTCCGGTTGGCTGGCCGGGCTCGCCGACCCGGTGGTCGCCCCCGCTCTGCGGGCGATGCACGCCCGGCCCGCGCAGCAGTGGACGGTGGATGCCATCGCCCGCAGCGCCGCCGTCTCCCGCTCGACGCTCGCCGCCCGCTTCCGGAAGGTCGTCGGCGTCGGTCCGCTGGAATACCTCACCGGATGGCGGATCGAACTCGCGGCGGACCGCATCCGGCACGGCTCCGACTCCGTCGCGGCCATCGCCCGAGCCGTCGGATACGGCTCGGAGAGCGCCCTCAGCGTGGCCTTCAAACGGGTCACCGGCGTCTCACCACGCGCCTACCGCCACAAGGTGGCCGGGAGCGTTCCGGGCGGGTAGGTGACGTGGCAAGCGCCGACCGGGGGCGACCCCGGGCGATTGGGCGCGTCCCGGCCGGGTAGACCCCGGTCCGCCACGCCGGTGGCGGGCCACCCACGGGCCGATCGCCGGCACCGGGCGGTCGGGGTGTCTCGGGGGGCGGTGGCGGATGGATCAGCGCGGATGAGCGGCCCCGACACCGCCTCCGACATCGTGGAGCTGCGGGTGCACGGCGTCTCCGGCGCGAGCACCGAGCAGGTGCTGGGCCTGGCGCGGACGGTACAGGTCGCGGGCGACCAGATGGGCGGCTTCGTCCGGGTCCGGCCGAGCTGGGCGACCCCCGAGGCGCGCGGTGTGACGCTGGAGGCGTACCGCTGGGGCGACCTACCCTCCGGAACCGTCGCCCGCACCCTGGCGCTGGTGCTGCTACTGCCGTTCCTGCTGGTCAACGTGGCGATCTGGATGCGGCCGGCGAACCCCCGCTCGGAGAGCGTGGTCAAGTCCCTCTGCCGGGTGCTGGCACTCACCCTCACCGTGCTGTACGTGCTCGCCATCGCCGGCGTCGCCCTCGACCTGCTCGCGTGGCACTGCCTGAACTCGCCCCGCTGCCTGGCCGGCCGCAGCTGGTTGTCCTGGTTCAGCGGTCAGCCCGTCGGGCGGCGACTGGCGGTGTTCGCGCTGGTCCCGGCCGCCGCGATCGGCCTGGTGTGGCGGCTCAGCAACCGGCCCGGACGGTCGTTCGAGGCGTTCCGCGCGCCCGACGAGGAGGTCGCCGGGCATCGGCTCAGCACGGTCGGCACGTGGGACGCGGAACCCCTGGTGGGGCGGCTGCGATCCGTGCACGTCGCTGCGGCGTTCGGGACGTTGAGTCTCGTCCTGCTCACCGCCCGTGCCGCGCGCGGCGTCTCGGTCGCCACGATCGCGTTGGCGGTGGTCACCGGCGTGGTCCTGGCGGCCTGCGTGGCGCTGCTCTGCACGCCGGCGCTGATCGACCGGTCCCCCACCGACCGGCGGCTCGACACGATCACCACCGCCCTGCGCACGACCGCGATGGTCCTGGCCGTCGTGGTCGCCGCCCACGTGGCGACCAGCCCGGCCGGCTGGCGCGAGGACGCCGCACTGCCCGGCTACGACAGGACGCTGGTCTGGCTGTTCGCCACCCAGACGATCCTGCTGGCCGCCCTCGGCGTGTTCCTGCTCTGGCGGCGCAGGGGCAGCCCTCTGTTCGGGCTGGGAGCGCTGGTCATCGCGGCCGCGGGGATCAGCACGGCGGTGGGGTACTCGGCCGAGCTGGTCTACCGGGTGGCGGACTACCTCGACCGCGACCTGCCGACCGGGGAGGGCATCGCGTCGGGTCCGCCCCGGGCGTACACCTGGGCGATCTTCGGTTTTCTCCGCACCGCGCTGGTCACGGCGCTCGTCGCCGTGCTGGTCGTCACGGTCTCCCGCTCCGGACGTCGCCGCCGTGCGGCGGCGATCGTCACACGCGACTACCCGGACGCGCCGACGGAGGCCCGCCCGCGGCTACGACAGGTACGCGACGCGGTGGCGCGGGCCAGCTTCACCGAACGTCTGGTGCTGCTGGGCGTGATCTTCGGTTGTCTCGCCGGGGTCGGCTCCGCCAGCACCACCCTCGGCCTGTTGGGCGTGTTTCCGGGCGACGTCGTCGAGCGGTTCACCCGGTTGCCGGCGGGCGCGGTCACCTTCAGCATCGCGTTCACCAGTTGGGTGAAGGCGGTGGGCCTTCTCGGCCTGGTGCTCGCCGGTATCTTCGCCTACCGCACCACCAGCTTCCGGCGGCACATCGGTGTCATCTGGGACCTCGGCACCTTCTGGCCCCGGGCCGCCCACCCGTTCGCGCCGCCCTGCTACGCCGAACGGGCCGTGCCGGAGCTGACGCGGCGGATCACCTACCTGGTGGAGCGCGGGGACCGCGTGCTGCTCTCCGGGCACAGCCACGGCTCGGTCCTGCTCGCCGCCGCGGTGCTCCAGTTGCCATCCCGGATCGGCGGCCGGGTCGCGCTGCTCACGCACGGGTCACCGCTGCGCCGGCTCTACGCGCGACTCTTCCCCGCCTACCTCGACGACGCGGTGCTGCACGAGATCGGCAACCGGGTGGGCTGGCGGTGGGTCAACCTCTGGCGGGACACCGACCCGATCGGCGGGCGCGTCTTTCCCGACCGGGGACCCGAGGCGTCCGCCGGTGACCCGGCCGCCGCGGTGGACCGCCGGGAGGTCGACCCCAGCGATGTGGTGACCCCGCCCGGCGACAGCGTTCCGCCGCCGATCCTCGGGCACTGGCCGGCCGAGTCCGACGAGCGGTTCGCGGCGGCGGTGCGGGAGTTGGCGCACCGCCTGCGGCGCACGCCACCGGAGTGAGGCGGTGGCTACCCCGCCGCTCGGGCACGCCACCCGTCGAGGCGGGTGGCGGCGATGCGGGCGCCGTCGTCCGGAACGAGCGAGCGCTCGGTCAGCGTGGCGCCGAAGTAGCGCGCCCCGGGGTCGGACACGACCGAACGGGAGTCGTGCCGGGTGGCGAGGACGGACCGTCCCAGCTCGTCGAGACGGAACTGTTCCGGGCCGGCGATCTCGACGACGCCGTTCGTCGGCGCGTCGAGCGCGACAGCGGTCACCTCGGACGCGACGTCGTCCGCCGCCATGGGTTGGATGAGCACCGGCGCCAGCCGCGCCGTGTCGCCGTCCGTGGCGACGTCGACGATGCCCGGGAGGAACTCGAAGAACTGGGTGGCGTGGACCAGCGTGTACGGCAGACCGGACGCGGCGACGAGTTTCTCCTGTGCGACCTTCGCCCGCATGTACCCGCTCTCCGGGAGCCGGTCGGAGCCCACGATCGAGAGCACGACGTAGTGCCGCACCCCGGCGGTGGCGGCGGCGGCGAGGAGGTTCCGGGTCGACGTCTCGAAGAACTCCCGGACGGCGGTGTCCTCGAACGACGGGGAGTTCGACGTGTCGACGACGACAGCGGCGCCGTCGAGCGCCTCGGCCACCCCCTCGCCGGTCAGGGTGTTCACACCGGTCTTCGGGGATGCCGCCACCGCCTCGTGGCCCTGCCCGCCGAGGTTCTGGACGACCTTAAAGCCGATGAGACCGCTCCCGCCGATGACGACGATCTTCATGATCGGACCACTTCCGGTGTGCCGAATCGCCTGACGAACCCAGCCTACGGAGCGCGCCGGACCGGCGCGGTTGACATCGCGACCCATGATTGTGGTCGCCGCCCCGCGAATCCTGGAGGTCGACGTGGCCGCTGTGTCCCATCCGGTGTTCGCGCGGGTCTACGAGCGACTCAGCGTCGCCATGGACCGTGCCGGCACCGCCGAGTTCCGCCGTGACCTGGCCGCTGGCCTGAGTGGCCGGGTGATCGAGGTCGGCGCCGGCAACGGACGCATGTTCCCCCACTACCCCCGCGCCGTGACCGAGGTCGTCGCGGTCGAACCGGAACGTCGCCTGCGTGCCGCCGCCGTCCGCGCGGCCGCGGGCGCACCGGTGCCGGTCACGGTCGTCGACGGCCTGGCCGAGGCGCTTCCCGCCGCCGACGGCGAGTTCGACGCGGCAGTGGTCGCGCTGGTGCTGTGCACCGTGCCCGACCAGGCGGCAGCGCTCGCTGAGATCCACCGCGTGCTGCGCCCCGGCGGGCAGCTGCGCTTCTTCGAGCACGTCGCGGCCGAGGAAACCAACCGCCTGCGCCGGGTCCAGCGGCTGTCCGACGCCACGCTGTGGCCGAAGCTGTTCGCCGGCTGCCACACCGGCCGCGACACCACGGCCGCCATCGCGGCGGCGGGGTTCGCCGTCGAGGAGCTGCGACGCTTCCGGTTCCCGACCGGCAGCTCCAGCCCCTCCTCGCCGTGCGTCGTGGGCCGGGCGACCCGGGTCGACAAGCGGGCGGGCTGAGCGCGTTCACCGGGGCGGCAGCCTCGACAGCCAGTCGTCCAGGGCCGCGGGGTGCGTGAACAGGAGAACCGGCGGGCGGGCCGGATCGGCCTGCCAGGCGCGCATCCGCCGCCGTGCGCGCCCGAACGCGGCGACGTGCCAGAGCAGGATTGAGTCCCGGGACAGCACGCTGCCGACTGATTCGCGGTTGCCGTTGCAGATCACCTCGCCCGTGCCCAGGCGGCGCAGCGTACGACGCAGCAGACGCCCGAACGAACGCCACCGCGGGTAGTCCAGGGCCACCACCAGGTCGGCGCGCGCCAGCGGTACGTCCCGCCACCCGTGGTACGCGCCGTCGAGGATCCAGGCGTCCCGGCGGCAGATCTCCTCGATCCGGCTGCGCTGCTGGGCGACCGGCACCTCGACCCAGCCCGGCAGCCACAGCAGGTCGTCCACCGGATACCACGGCACGTCGAGGCGCTGCGCCAACCGGGCGGCCAGAGTGGACTTGCCCGCGCCGTACACCCCGTAGACCAGGATGCGACGCGGTGCGGCCATCGCGGCAGCGTACGCCGGCCGACGACTACGTAGTCGGGTGGGCAAATCTACGTAGCGGCTGCGGACGTCCAACCACCCGACTCGCGGCTGCAATGGACACATGACCAGCAACGAGGCCGCGAAGGCCAGCAACCCGGACAGCGCCGAGGCGATCGCCCGGCCCACCACCGCACCGACCACACCGCCGCAACGAACCACCCCGGACGAGGCTCCGGCCCGAGCGGACGTCGCCCCACCGGCCCCGCCGCCGGTCCGGGCCCCCGCGCCGGCCCGCGAGGCCGAGCAGGCGCAGCGCGCCGACGGTCCGCCCGCCACGGCGACGCCGCCGGCCAAGGGTGACGCCCAGGCGGCACCGGCCACGCCGACGGCGACACCGCCGACGACCATCACCGCCGACACCGTCGCCGCCCGGGCCGTCGTGCTCGACGGCGCCGACAACGCTCTCGTCCTCACCAACTTCACGACCCGCGCGTACACGATCGGGATGAACGGCGGCACCAGCACCATCAGCCTGGCGAACGACAAGCGCGCCTACACGACAGTTCTGGACGGGCAGAACGGCAACCTGTGGGCCGCCAACAACGTCAACAGCCGGAGCCTGAGCGCCAACCAGGTCGACCTGGACGGGCCGGGCAACCACGTGAAGTTCTGTCACAGCAAGACCCGCACGTACACCATCGGCATCGACGGCGAGCACAGCTCGATGTCCTTCGCCCACCCGGACACCCGGCAGTACCGGCTGCTGCTCAACGGCACCACGGGCGACGTGTGGGCCGCCAACAACGTGAACAGCCCCAGTGTCACGGCGACCAACGTGTCCGCGACCAACGCGGTCAACTCCAAGGTCGTCGCGGCGAACGAGGTCGACCTCGACGGCGCCAACAACCACATCAAGTTCTGCCACAGCAAGACGCGCACCTACACGGTCGCGATCAGCGGTGACCAGAGTTCGATGTCCTTCGCCAACCCGGACACCCGGGCGTACACGGTGGTCATCGACGGGGTGCACGGCGACATCTCGCTCAGCAACGCCGACCTGGCCGAGGAGTTCGACGTCGCGGCCGGTCACCTGCCGTCGGCGATCCCGGGGGCGGTGCTCGTGATCGGCGAGACCGGCGCGTTGGAACTGGCCGACAAGCCGTACGACACGGCGGTGGCCGGCGTGGTCTCCGGCGCCGGCAGCTTCGCGCCGGCGATGGTGCTGGACCGGCGACCGGACAGCGAGCAGCGTCGCCCGCTGGCCCTGGCCGGCAAGGTCTACTGCCTGGTCGACGCGGCGCACGGCGCGGTGCGCCCCGGCGACCTGCTGACCACCTCCCCCACCCGGGGACACGCCATGCGGGTGGCCGACCCGCTCAAGGCGGTCGGGGCGATCCTGGGCAAGGCGCTCGGGCCGCTGCCGACCGGTCGGGCACTGGTGCCGATCATGGTGACCACGTCATGAACAGCCTGCGTCAGAAGGCCGGGAAGTACCTACGGTTCGAGGCGCCTCTGACGGTGCGGGAGGTCGGCACGGAACTCGGCCACCCCACCGGCTCCACCCGCCGGCTGCTCGTACAGCTCGAACAGACGTCGAGCGAGTGGTTCTCCGGGAGCCTGCTGCCCTCCAGCGTCAAGGGTTCGGCGTGGCTGCGGCTGTTCAGCGACGGCGGCTACATGTTCGACGGGCACGTGCACGAGAACGGCGCCGTCACGCACAACTGGTCGCTGGTCGCCACGCCGGGCTTCGTGGACGATGACGGCAACGCCTTCGTCTTCTCCGCGAGCGGCAAGGTGTCCGACAACCACAGCAGCGACGACTTCGCCGAGCACGGGCAGGACCCGCGGATCGCGCAGTACTGGGATCAGCTCAGCACGGCCAGCGTGAACTTCCGGCTGAGCGTGTCGATGAATGTGGCAGAGCTGATCGGCAACATCCTGAAGTGGATTCCGGTGGTGATCTTCGGCGCGGTGGTCGCCGGGTGGGTCGCGTTCTTCGGCCAGCCGGGCAAGGTCCACGCGTACAAGGACGAGAACGGGACCACCCACTTCTGGAAGTCGAGGGAGTGAGGTCATGGCCAGCGTCCGTACCGCCGCCGGCCGGTACCTCGACATCCGTGCGCCGCTGACGCTGCGTCAGGTGGGCGCGCAGGTCGGGCATCCGGCCGGGTCGACAAGGGTGGCAATGGACCGGCTGGAACAGGAGTGGACCGAGACGTTCTCCGGCAGCCTGCTGCCGTCGAGCGTGAAGGGCACGGCCTGGCTGCGGATGGCCAGCGACGGCCACTACTGGTTCCAGGGGCACGTACACGAGAACGGCTTCCTCAGCCACAGCTGGAGTTTCGCCGCCGGCCCGAACGTCGTGGACCAGCACAAGCAGGTGTTCGTGGCCGTCGCCACCGGCCGGGTGACCGACGATCACAGCAGCGACGACTTCAGCATCACCGGCCAGGACCCGCGCATCGCCGAGTTGTGGGAGCAGATCCGGTACGCGCCGGTCAGCTTCCGGCTCGACGTCACGGCCAACTTCGCCGAGGTCGCCAAGAAGGTCGGCATCGGCATCCTGACCGGATTGGGCTTCACGTTCCTGGTCGGCAGCATCAACGTCCTCGGCGCCAAGGGCGCGGACTGCCGTGAGGACTCCAACGGCCGGGTCACCTGCTACACGAAGAACTCCTAGGGGCGGTGGCCGGGGCGCACGTCGCGCCTCGGCCACCGCCGGTGGCCTCAGCCCGCCGGTCGTAAGGCGTCCGACAGGTCCCGCCGGGAGGTCACCGCCAGCTTGCGGTAGGCCCGTCCCAGATGTGTCTGCACGGTACGCACCGACAGCACCAACGCCTCGGCGATCTCCCGGTCGGACAGGCCCCGGGCGGCGAGCCCGGCGATCTGCCGCTCGCGCGCGGTCAGCCCCGCCACCCTCGCGGGGTCGTCCCGCACCGCCGATCGCAGCCGGGCACGCAGGTCGACGGCGAGCCGGACGGTGTCGGTGACCCCGGCCCGCCGGCCGACCTCGCCGGCCACCTTCAGCGCCTCGCCGGTCATGTTCATGTCCACCAGGCGGTGCGCGTGCTCCAGGATCACGGTGGGATCGCGTCCGGCCAGCGCGATCACCGCCCGGCCGGCGGCCACGAGCCGCTCGGCGTCCACGTGGACGAGAGCCTCGGCGATGCGGTCCGCGTAGCGGGCCGGACCGGCGACCGGATCCAGGTGCGCGGCGTAGATGAGATAGCCCAGTTCCACCAACCAACTCCCGGAGGCGTGCGCGACCACGATCGCCTCGTCCATCAGCTCGCCCGCCCGAGCGCGCCGACCGGTCGCCGCGGCGACCGCCGCCAGCGCCCACGGGCGCAGCCCCGGGACCAGCGCGACCGCGTCGACGGGGTGCTCCCGTAGCACCGACTCCGCCTCGTCCGGGCGGCCATCCTCGGCCAGCGTGACGGCCAGCCAGCCGGTTGCCTCGGCGCGGAACATGCCGTTGCCGCCGGCCTGTTGGGCGACGGCGTCCCGGAGCCGGCTGATGGCGCCCGCTCGATCCCCGCTGACCCGCTGGGCGTACCCGTCGAAGAGGGGCCAGGCGGTGGGGGACAGACCGGAGACGAGCGGGTCCGGGGGCAGCGGCCACCGACCGGTGGCCGGGTCGGTGACCGGACCGGTCGGGGTGGGCTGACGCCACAGCTCGGCCAGTGCCAGCGCCGCCCCGGCCATGCCACGGATCTGCGGCATGGCCGACGAGCCGGACCGCTCGACCGCCTCGACCACCGTGCGGCCCACCCGTACCGCCTCTTCCGTGCGGCCGGCCAGCACCAGCGCCACGACCGACGCCAACATGACCCGAAGCCGCGCGCCGCGCGGGAGTGACTCGCCCAGGAGCTGACGGGCGCTCGCCAGCACCCCCGCCGACTCGCCGCTGAACAGCTGGACCAGCACGCCGAGCGCGGCCAACTCCGCCCGGCCGGCAGAGTCACCGGCCGCATCGGCTTCCGCGCGCAGTCGTCGCAGGTCGTCGTACGCCTGTCGGGGCTCCCGCCCGACCCAGAGGCGGTGCGCGGCCAGGGCCACCCCCACCGTCACCCGGGCGGTCGGGTCACCGGCCGCGTCGGCGTCCCGGGCGGCGGTCCGCAGCGTCTCGTACGCCTCGACGGCGCGGCCCTGCTCGGCGAGGGCGGCGCTGAGCGCGACCGCCGCCGACGCCCCACCACCCTCCTGCCACGCTCGCCGGGCCAACTGTTCCGAGGCCTCCGGGTCGGCGTACAGGCACAGGCCGGCAGACCGCACCAGCTCCGGCGGGTCAACCGGTTGCCCGGCGTGCACCGCCCAGAGCGCGCGGGCCACCGCGTGCGAGCCGCGCGGCGTGGCCTGCCGTGCGCCGGTCAGCAGCGTGGCGGCGATGCGGCGACGCCGGGCGGGTGACATGCGGCGGCGTACCGCCGCGCCGAGCATCGGATCGCGCAACCGCACCAAGACCTCGTCGCCGCGCTGCTCGCTGCGGAGCATACCGAGCTGTTCGAGGTCGGCGAGCAGCTCCGCCGACGCGGCGGCCTCCGCGACGGGCAGCGGCAGCGGCCCGCCGAGCGCCATCGCGGCCAGCGCCTCCTCACCGGGGCGGCCGACCCGGTCCAGCTCCCGGTCGAGCAGGTCCGCCAGCTGTGCGGGCACCGCCAGGCCGGCGCGCCAGCGCCACTGGTCGCTGTCGCGGGCCAGCGAACCGACCTCCTGCCCGTGGTCGAGCAACGCCACCGCCAGATGTGGCAGTCCGCCGGTCCACTGCCACAGCAGGTGGGTGGTGGAGCGGCTGACCGGACCCGCCAACCGCTCCGCCGCCAGCGCGCCGACCTCGGCCTCGGTCAGGGCGGGCACCACCAGTCGGGACAGTCCGACGTCCTTCCACAGCGCGACGACGGCGTCGGGTACCGGGACGCCCGACCGGACGGTGAGCAGGGCCCGGACCGCTCGGGCCTGCACGAGGCCGAGCAGCACACCGGCGGACGGCCCGTCGAGCAGGTGGGCGTCGTCGACGACCAGGACGGGCGTGCGGGCCGGGCCGCACCGCTCGACGAGACTGGTCAGCATGGTGCTGTGCACCAGGGCCGGGTGCAGGGCGGGGTGACCGCCCGCGAGGAGTCGACCGAGCGCGCCGAAGGGCACCTCCTTGCTCGCCTCGGTGGCGGTGATCCACACCGTGGCGAACAGTCGCGGCGGCAGGTCGGCGACCACCGCGCGAGCGAGGGCCGTGCGACCCACCCCCGCCGGACCGATCAGGACGGCGCCGTCGGCCCGCACCAGCGCGGCGCGGGCCTCGGCGAGCGTGCCGTCACGCCCTGTCAGCATTCCCGGATGATGACGGGCGAGCCGCGTCCCGGGCCATCACCCATCCGACAGATGACGGACAGCGTCAATCGGTGCGAGGCCGACGGTGTCCACCGCTCACGATAACCAGTTGCCGTGCGTCACGGACGTCGCCACAGTGGTGCCCATGACGTACTGACGGACACCACCTGAGGACCGCGCCGAGGCCATTTCACGCCGCCCGGCGCCGTACCGCCGTCCGTCCACTTGCGACTCAGCGAGAAATGAGCGTCGTTGTCCGAGCACCACTCCCCTGGGGAGTCCCTGTCCCTGTCCACCCCCGCCACCGTCACCGTGTTCGCGTCCGCCGCGAGCTGGATCGAGTCCGCCGCGCTCGACCAGTGCCGGCAGGTGGCGGCCCTCGACGGCATGGTCCACGTCGCCGGCATGCCGGACCTGCACCCGGGCAAGGGCGCCCCGATCGGCGCGGCCATGGCGTCGACGGTCCTGTACCCGTTCCTGGTCGGCTCCGACATCGGCTGCGGTATCGCCGTCTTCCCGATTCGACTCCGGCGCGTCGTACCCGAGCGGCTGGCCGCCCGGTTCCCCGACCTCGACCGCGCGCTGGACCCGGAGCGGGACGCCGACGACCCCGCCTGGGCCGTCCTCGCGGGTGACGTTCCCGCCGGCCACCTGGACGGGCTCGGTACGGTCGGCCGCGGCAACCACTTCGTGGAGCTGGCCCGCGTCGACACCGTCTTCGCGCCGGAGCACGCCGACCGCCTCGGGCTGGCAACCGGTGACCTCGTCCTGGTCGTGCACAGCGGTTCGCGGGGCCTGGGTGAGCGGATCCTGCGGACGCACACCGAGACGCACGGGGCGGGCCCCGCACCCGACCCGGCCGCCTACCTGACCCGACACGACGAGGCGGTGCGCTGGGGCTCGCTCAACCGGCGGCTGCTGGCCGCCCGGGTCGCGTACGCCCTGGGGGCCGAACCGACCGAGCCGGTCGTCGACCAGTGCCACAACCTGGTCGAGGTGCGCGACGGCGTCTACCTGCACCGCAAGGGAGCGGCGCCGGGTGACGGTCGCGATGTGCTCGTCGCCGGTACGCGGGGCACCGCGTCGTACCTGGTGGCCGCCCACGCCGGGGCGGACGCCAACCACTCGGTGGCGCACGGCGCGGGTCGCAAGATGTCCCGCGCCGACGCGCTGCGCCGGGGCCGGGCCAAGCACACGGTCGAGGAGCTACGGCGTACCCCGGTGGGTTCGCTGGTGGTGTGCGGCGACCGGCAGTTGCTCTTCGAGGAGGCGCCCACCGCGTACAAGCGGATCGAGCAGGTGATCGGCGATCTCGTCGCCCACCAGCTCGCCACGCCGGTGGCCACCACGATCCCCCTGGTCACCTACAAGACGCCGGATGTCGGGGCCGCGCCTCGCTCGGACCGGCGGGATCAGCGTCGCGGGCGGGGTCGGTCGTGAGCCAGGCTCTGTTGCTGTCCGCCGGCCGTGGGCCGCGGGAGTGCGGGTGGGCGCTGGCCCACCTGCTGCGCCGTCTGGAGGGTGACGCCACCCGGCAGGGCGTGGCGGTCCAGCGGGTCCACGTGGTGCCCGGCGACCGGCCCGGCACCTACCGGTCGGCGCTGATCCGGCTGTCCGGCGTCGACGTCGAGGCGTTCGCCGCCTCCTGGACGGGGACGTTGTGCTGGCAGGCGCCCAGCCCCTACCGGACGAGCGCGGGTCGAAAGAACTGGTACGTGACGGCGCAACCGCCGCCGAGCGACGTTCCCCCGACGACGTTCGCCGAGGCCGACGTCGAGATCGTCGGCTGCCGCACCGGCGGTCCCGGCGGCCAGCACCGGAACAAGGCCAGCACGGCGGTACGCGCCACCCACCGCCCGTCGGGTCTCGTCGTCGTGGTGGACGACGAGCGGCAGTTCAGTCAGAACCGGCGCATCGCTCTGGAACTGCTGCGCCAGCGTGTCGAGCGGGGCGACGAGGTGGCCCGCCGCGCGGTCACCACAGCCAGGTGGCGCATCCACGACGACCTCGTGCGGGGCGATCCGACCCGCGTCGAACGCCCGGCGCCGACCTCGACGCCGGGTCGACGGCGGCGCGGACGGGCGGCCGCCGGCCACTGACAGCGGCGCGCTGGCGAGGGGTTGCAGGCGTGTCGGAGGACGTCGTATGTTAACGATCACATCGATGGGCTCGAATGAAATGCTCGCGCTCGCCGCCGCAGAAAGGTCGCCGACCGTGCCTCTGACCCGACGCGCGTTCACCCTGGGCGCGCTGTCCACCGCCGCTGCCGCCACCGGCGCGCTGAGCCTGCCCCGCACCGCCCTCGCCGCGCCGAACACCTCCTACGTCATGGCCTACTTCACCGAGTCGCCGCAGGGCCTGGGAGCGGACTACGGACTGCACCTCGCGGTCAGCCGTGACGGTCTCAACTGGACGCCGCTGAACCAGAACAACCCCGTCGTCACGCCGACCGCCGGGCAGTTGGGTCTGCGGGACCCGTTCGTCTTCCGCAAGCAGGACGGCGCCTTCGTGGTGCTGGCCACCGACCTCAAGGGCACCAACTGGAACCAGACCAGCCAGTACCTGCACGTGTGGGACTCGACCGACCTGACCAGCTTCACCGGCTACCGCCGGATCCGGATGCACACCCTGAACACCCACACCTGGGCGCCGACCGCCTTCTGGGACGCGGCGCGCGGCCAGTACGCCATCGTCTACTCGGCGAACAACGGCCAGGACGTCCTCCTGGTCAACTACACCAGCGACTTCCGGACGGTCAGCTCGCCGCAGGTGTTCTTCAGTCCGGGCTTCGGGGTCCTCGACGGCGACGTCGTCGTCGACGGCGGCACCACCTACCTGTACTACAAGAACCTCGCCAACGGGAACCTGTACGGCGCCCGGTCCAGCACCGCCGCCCCGAACAGCTTCACCACGTACACCTCGGGACTGCTGCAGGGCAGCGGCATCGAGGCGCCGCTGCTGGTCAAGGCGGTCGACGGTAGCGGCTGGCGGTTGTGGGGCGACTCGTACAGCCCGGTCAACAACGACTTCTACGCCTGGTCGACCACCGCCATCGGCGGCAACTCCTGGACGCCGCTGAACCAGCGCGACTACACGCCGCCGTTGAACTCGAAGCACGGGTCGATGACCGGCATCACCGACGCGGAGTACGCCGGTCTCGTCGCGCGGTGGGGTACGCCGAACTGGGTCCGACTGAAGTCCTCCAACCTGCCGGACCGCTACGTGCGGCACTACAACTACGTGGCCCGCGTCGACACGTACCCGTTCGACCCGTACCAGGACCAGTTGTGGCGGATGGTTCCCGGCCTCGCCGACTCGGCCGGGGTGTCGTTCGAGTCGGTGAACAAGCCCGGGTACTTCCTGCGCCACTACAACTACGAGGTACGGCTGGAAGTCACCGACAACACCTCGGTGTTCCGGGCCGACGCGACCTTCTACCGCACCGCCGGGCTGGCCGACGCGTCCTGGACGTCGTTCCGCTCCTACAACTACCCGACCCGCTACCTCCGGCACTACAACTACCTGCTGCGCATCGACCCGCTGAGCGCCAGCTCGGGCGCCACGGACCGGCAGGACGCCACCTTCCGGATCACCTCGTGACGCGAGCCGGACCGGATGGCACCCGCCACACGGCCCGGCCTCACACCTCGAGGACCGCGTCGGCGAACGCCCGCGGCGCCTCCTGGGGCAGGTTGTGCCCGACGCCGCCACCGACGGTCCGGTGCTCGTACCGGCCGGAGAACTGCTTGCCGTAGACGCTGGCGTCCAGGTGGGGCGCGCCGTTGGCGTCACCCTCCAGGGTGATGCTGGGCACCGTGATCTTCGGCTTGCCGGCGAGGCGCTTCTCCACCTCGGCGTACTGCGGTTCACCCTCGGCCAGGGCCAGCCGCCACCGATAGTTGTGGATCACGATGTCGACGTGGTCGGGATTGTCGAACGCCGCCGCGCTGCGGTCGAACGTCGCGTCGTCGAACGTCCATTTCGGCGATGCCGTCTGCCAGATGAGCCGGGCGAAGTCGCGGCGGTTGCGGTCGTACCCCTGCCGGCCGCGCTCGGTGGCGAAGTAGTACTGGTACCACCAGGAGAACTCGGCCTTCGGCGGCAGCGGCACCCGGCCCGACTCCTGACCGTCGATCAGGTAACCGCTCACCGACACCAGACCCGCACAGCGCTCGGGCCACAACGCGGCCACGACGTCGGCCGTACGCGCTCCCCAGTCGAATCCGGCGAGTTTCGCGCTGTCGATGCCCAGGGCGTCCATGAGGGCGACGAGGTCGAGCCCCATGGCGGCCGGCTCACCGTTGCGCACGGCGTCGTCGACGAGGAACCGGGTCGTGCCGTAACCCCGCAGGTACGGCACGACGACCCGGTGGCCGGCGTCGGTGAGCAGCGGCACGACCTCGGCGAAGCTGTGGATGTCGTACGGCCAGCCGTGCAGCAGGATCACGGGCGGCCCGTCCGGCGGGCCGGCATCGACGTACCCGACGTTCAGGACCCCGGCGTCGATCTGTCGTACGTCGTCGAACAGCGCCATGGCCGGCACCCTTCATCGGTTGGTCAAGCCTGGGGGCCGCGCCCGGAGTGCGCCCACCCTGGGGAGAGCGTACGAAGCCCCGAGCCGCCCGGCGGCGCGTTGGGCAAGGAGACCGGGGCCCGGCCGGCGGATGGTTAAGATGCGCCGCCGTACGCCGTCGGCCCCCACCCAGGTCCGATGCTGGTCGTAGGGTGGTGACATGGCTGAGCGATCCCTGACCCTGATGGCGGTGCACGCGCACCCCGACGACGAGGCGACGAGCACCGGTGGCGTCCTCGCCCGGTACGCCGCCGAGGGTGTCACCACGGTCCTCGTGACCTGTACGGACGGGCGGTGCGGCGACGGGCCGGGCGGGGTCAAGCCCGGCGAGCCCGGTCACGACCCGGCCGCCGTCGTGGCGATGCGTCAGGCCGAGCTGGAGGTCAGCGCGGCCACCTTGGGAATCACCCACCTGGAGACGCTCGGCTACGCCGACTCCGGGATGATGGGCTGGTCGACGAACGACCAGCCCGGCTCCTTCTGGACGACGCCGGTGGCGCAGGCCGCGGACCGGCTCGCGGAGCTGATCCGCCGGTACCGGCCGGACGTCGTCGTCACCTACGACGAGAACGGCTTCTACGGCCACCCCGACCACATCCAGGCGCACCGCATCACCATGGCCGCCGTGGCGCAGACCGACGTCCCCGCGAAGGTCTACTGGACCACCGTGCCCCGCACGGCGTTCGAGGAGTTCGGCCGGGTCATGAAGGAACTTGGCGTCGAGTGGGCCGACCCGGACGAGTCGTCGGATATGCCGGAGCTGGGTCTCCCCGACGACGAGATCACCACCTGGGTCGACACCCGCGCCCACGGTGCGCAGAAGTTCGCGGCCCTGGCCGCGCACGCCAGCCAGACCGAGAACATCTTTTTCCTCCAGCTCGGCCAGGAGCGGTTCACCGAGTTGATGGGCATGGAGACCTTCGTCCGGGTGCGGGACACCACCGACGCGCCCGTTCCCGAGGACGACCTCTTCGCAGGCCTGCGCTGACGCCGCCCCCGCCTGCCCGCCACGGCGCGTGAAAGGAAGGGCCCCCTATTAGCAGACGTCTGTTAACAGGGGGCCCTTCCTTTCACCAACGGTTAGGACGCCGCGGCCGACTGTCCGCTGCGACGGTCCCGCTCCGGGTCCTCCCCGGGGCGGGACGTCAGCACCCGGGGACCGGACTCGGTGACCGCGATGGTGTGCTCGGAGTGGGCCGAGCGCGAACCGTCCGAGGATCGGATCGTCCAGCCGTCCTGGTCAAATTTGATCTTGTCGGTGGTCCGGCACAACCACGGCTCGATCGCGAGCGTCAGGCCGGGTTTGAGTGTCATGCCCCGGCCGGGACGGCCGTTGTTGGGCACGTGCGGGGCCTCGTGCATGGTGCGACCGATGCCGTGCCCACCGAACTCGTTGTTGACCCGATAGCCGTAGCGGTGGGCGACCTCGCCGATGGCGGCGGAGATGTCGCCGAGCTGGTTGCCCGGTCGGGCGGCGTCGACGCCGGCCTTCAGCGCGACCTCGGTGGCCTCGATCAGCTTCAGGTCGGCCGGGGCGGGAGCGCCGACGACGAACGACAGCGCCGAGTCGGCGGCCCAGCCGTCGATCTCGACCGCCATGTCGATGCTCAGCAGGTCACCGTCGCGCAGGAGGTAGTCGTGCGGCAGGCCGTGCAGCACCGCGTCGTTGACCGAGAGGCACAGGACGTTACGGAAGGGCCCACGACCGAACGACGGCGTGTAGTCCCAATAGCACGATTCGGCGCCACGCTCGGCGATGCGGCGGCGGGCGTGGTGCTCGATCTCCATCAGGTTGACGCCGACAGCGGCCACCGTCCGCAGCTCGGCCAGCAGTTCGCCGACGAACTGGCCGGTCACGGCCATCCGGTCGATCTCCGCGGCAGACTTCAGCTCGATCACGACAAACCCTCCCCATCCGGTGCGGTATATTTATACCACGCCGTGCGGGCGTCCGGCGGGTCGACATTGCCGGCCTCCAGCGGCGGAACTATCCTGCTCACATGGTTCGGCCACCGCTCACACCGGAGCAGATCGCCGCGGGGCAACGCCTTGGCGCGGCGCTGCGGGTCGCGCGGGGGGGCCGCAGTCTCGCCGAGGTCGCCCTCGCCGCCGGCATGTCACCGGAGACCCTGCGCAAGATCGAGGTGGGTCGGCTCCCGGCGCCCGCCTTCGGCACCGTGGTCTGCCTCAGCGAGGTCCTCGGTGTCGCGCTCAGCGACCTCGCCGACGTGTGGCTCGCCGACCCGCGGGTCCGCGAGGCGTCCTGAGCACTCGGCCAGGGCACGCTCGCGGGCACGCGCCGCGCGGAACACCCGGACCGGCACCTCGCTCGCTCCCTGAACAGGGGCGGCGGCGCCCAGAACCGACCGACGGTCGGAAAAGCCACCGATAACCGTCTATGGACAGGGCCGCCTGTTAACGCTAACGTAACGACGGCCGTCGATAACTGACCGTCACCGGTGCCTCCCAACTGCTGGCCCCGGCCGCGGTCTACGTCGTTCGCGGCGCGGGCGGGCGGAGCGTGGCCGACACGGGACGGCCCGAGCTCACCACCGGGCGACCCGTGCCGAGGGCCGGACGACGGATGCCTGACCAGCGGCGCCCGCAGGTCGGCATCACCTCGATCGGCCGGAGCCGTGCCGTCGATCGGCCTTCCCACAATCGCTCCAGGCCACAGCCACCGCCGTCACCGCGACCCCGGGCCGGGTCGCGGGCGGCGACCGCACCACCGCGTACCCGTCGCGCCCGGCCCGCCGACCCCACCGTCCGCGCGGTCAATCCCGCGCCGGACGGTTCCGGCGACGCCGTACGCGCCCGCGGACCGGGCCCCGTCCCGTCGTCCCCCTGCTCAGAGTCCGGGCCCGAGCAGGGTGAACGGGGCGGGGCCCGCACACCGCCAACTCCCACCCTTGAGGAGAGAACGTGCGAACCCAAGACATCCGACATCGGCGACCGGCGCTCGTCGCCGCGGCCGCCACCCTCGTGCTCGTCGGCGCCGCCGCCGCTCAGACGGGCGCCTCGGCGGCCGCCGCCGGCTGCCAGGTCACCTACGCGGTCAGCTCCCAGTGGCAGGGCGGCTTCGGCGCCAACGTCACCATCACCAACGTGGGCGACGCCATCAACGGGTGGCGGCTGAACTGGAACTTCGCCGCCGGCCAGACCGTCACCCAGCTCTGGAACGGCAGCTTCACCCAGGCCGGCGCCCAGGTGAGCGTCACCAACGCCGCCTACAACGGCAGCATCGGAACCAACGGCAGCACCAGCTTCGGCTTCAACGGCAGTTGGACCGGCAGCAACCCGACGCCGACCTCCTTCGCCCTCAACGGCGTCACCTGCAACGGCGTGGTGGACCCGACGACGCCCCCGCCCACCACGCCCCCGCCCACCACGCCGCCTCCGACGACGCCCCCGCCCACCACGCCCCCGCCCACCACGCCGCCTCCGACGACGCCGCCACCCACCACACCACCGCCCACCACGCCGCCGCCCACCACTCCCCCACCGAGCACGACGCTGCCCTGCGACATCTACGCGGCGGGCGGCACGCCCTGCGTCGCGGCGCACAGCACCACCCGCGCCCTGTACGCCTCCTACAACGGCTCGCTCTACCAGGTACGCCGATCCTCGGACAACACCACCCGTGCCATCGGCGTCCTCAGCGCGGGCGGACGCGCCAACTCCGCCACCCAGGACAGCTTCTGCGCGAACACCACATGCGTCATCACGGTCATCTACGACCAGTCGGGGCGTGGCAACAACCTCGGCTACCAGGGGGCCGGTGGCATCGGTGGCGCCGTACAACCGGCGGTCGCGACCAGGGAGTCGTTGACGGTCGGCGGGAACAAGGTCTACTCGCTCTACATCAACGGCAACAGCAGCTACTGGCGGGACGGTCACCTGACCGGCATCCCGACCGGCGCCGCGCCCGAGGGCATGTACATGGTGACCAGCGGCACCCACGTCAACAGCGGCTGCTGCTTCGACTACGGCAACAGCGAGACCACCCGCCGGGCCGACGGCGCGGGCGCGATGGACGCAATCTACTTCGGCACCAGTTGCTGGTTCGGTGGCTGCTCCGGCTCCGGCCCCTGGGTGCAGGCCGACCTGGAGTACGGCCTCTACCCCGGCGGCAGCAGCTCCTGGAACAGCAACCAGCGGGCCTTCACCAGCAAGTTCGTCACCGCCACCCTGAAGAACAACGGCACCTCACGCTTCGCCATCAAGGGCAGCAACGCCCAGTCCGGCGGCCTTTACACCCTCTATGACGGGTCGCTGCCACGCGGGTACAGCCCGATGAGGAAGCAGGGCGCGATCATCCTCGGCAGCGGCGGGGACTGCTGCATCGACAACTCCAACCAGAGCGTCGGTACGTTCTACGAGGGCGCGATGGTGGCGGGCTACCCGTCCGACGCGGCCGAGAACGCGGTGCAGGCGAACATCGTCGCCGCCGGCTACCGCTGAGAGCGCGTGACCGCCGCCCCGCGACGCGACGGCGGCGGTCACGAAGGTCCGCGCACGCCGTGTGGCCCGACCCGGGAACGTCCCGGGCCGGGCCACACCGGTGGTTCAGGCCGCGTTCCGGCTCACCACCATCGGGTACGCCTCAACCGCGCGTCCACTTCTGACCGTTGCCGCCGTTGCAGGTCGCGAGCACCACCTGGGTGCTGTTGGCGGTTCCACCGGCGTTCGGCGCGAGGCACAGTCCGGACTGCACACCGGTGACGGAGCCGTCCGTGTTGAGGTTCCACTGCTGGTTCGCGCCCCCGGTGCAGTCCCAGATGATCACCCGCGTGCCCGCCGTCGTCGCGGCGCCCTCGGCGTCCAGGCACTTCGTCCCGTACACCTGGAGTTGCCGGCCCGCCGTCGAGGCCCACTGCTGGTTCGCGCCGCCGTTGCAGTCCCACAACGCGACCTGGGTACCGTTCGTGCGCGACTGCGCCGGGACGTCCAGGCAGCGGCCGGCGGCGGAGTTGCGCAACGCCCCGGTCGTGCCGCCCGGGGGCGGCGTCGTCGGAGGTGTCGTCGTCGGAGGCGTCGTGCCGCTGGTGGTGTCGAAGCCGAGGAACCGGATCGCCTGCGCGGCGTCGAACGGGATGGAGTGGCCGTACCCCTGGAAGCTGATCGCCTCGACCGGCGCGGTGCCGCCGGTGCCGCCGTAACGCGTCCTGGTGGCGCTGGTCTGCGGGTAGTCGGTGTAGCTGGGGGTCTGGGACACGCCCTGCACGTTGGTCCACTGCTTGATCTGCTCGCCGAAGTTGACGTAGCTCAGCGTGGTGTCCGTGGTGCCGTGCCAGATCTGGAAGCGGGGACGCTTGCCGGTGTAGCCGGGGTACGCGTTGCGCACCAGATCGCCCCACTGCTGCGGGGTCTTCACGATCCGCCCGCCGGAGCACTCGCTGTTCCACTCCGCGCCGTTGGTGGTCGCGAAGCAACCGAACGGAACGCCCGAGGAGCTGACGCCGGCGTTGAACAGGTCGGGGTAGAGGCCGACCATCACGTTGGTCATCATGGCGCCGGAGGAGAAGCCGGCCACACCGATGCGGTCCGGGTCGACCGGGTAGCGACTCCGGACGTAGTCGACCATCGACTTGAGGCCGACCGGGTCGCTGCCGCCGTCGCGGCGCAGGGCCTGCGGGGAGGAGACGTCCCAGCACTTGCTGCTCCGGGTCACGGACGGGTAGATGACGATGTAGCCATAGCGGTCGGCCAGCGAGCTGAGCCCGAAGCCGGTGTGCACGGCCGGGCCGCTGCCGGTGCAGTAGTGCAGGGCGAGCAGGAGAGCCGGACGCGCCGCTACCCGGTCCGGCACGTACAGGTGCATCTGCAGGTTCGTCGGGTTCGTGCCGAAGTTGGTTACCTGGGTGAGGGTCGCGGCCGACGCCGGGGTGGCGACCGTGACCACGGCCGTCATCGTCGCCAGCGCCGTCGCCAACGCGGCGGCCAGCAGTGCGAACCTTGTTCTCATGGGCGGATCCCTCTCGGTCGGTGGCAGCGTTGGTGGCGCGCGGGAAGGACGTTCGGGACGACGCCCTCGCGGGCGCGCGACATCTGCCGCGCGTCGCCGGCGGCTGGTGACAGGTGCTGATGGCGACGTCCGCTTGCCCGGAGGGGACGTCCGGATGGTGCGGGCCCGAAGCGGATGGCTCGCCCGGTGAGCCGTGGGTGCGGTCGCCTCGACATCGACTGTGAGCGATAACATGCCGTTCGTCAAGCCGTAACGGAGGACGCCGACGAAGCCCGCCCGGGGAGAACCGGACCGGGTCCGAGCCCGCGCGGCGACACCAATCGGCGGCAGGCATCATGTCGGCGTGAACTCAACCCTGGCCGCTCTGCTCGGCTCCGCGATCACCGCCTGCGCCTCACTCCTGGTCGTGTGGACGCACAGCCGGGTCAAGCGACGCCAACGCGAGCGGGCCGAGCTTCAGCGGGCGTACGTCCTGGTCCTATCCGGCGCGCTCCGCCTCGCCCACAAGGTCGAGGCGCTGCGGCAGACCCGGTACTGGCGGTCGGGGCTGCCCGAGGCGGGCAACGACCTGCTCGGCGGGCACAAGCCGCTGGGGCCGATGGGGCTGCACGACTGGCTGGCCCGGGACATGGTCACCGTGGAGGCCGCGTGGTCGGAGATCTGGACGCGTGGGGACCAGGACGGCATCGCGCTCGCCAACGGGCTGATGACCGCGTACAACGCCGTGCTGGCGGCCGCGTTGCAGGCCAGCGGGAGGGAGCCGTTCGAGGCGTCCGACGAGATGACGACCGGGATCCGCCGCCTCGGTGAGGCACGTCGGCAACTCGCCCTGCACGCCCGCCGGGCCGCCAAGCTGGGTCCGCGCGACGTCGACCTGTTCACCGAGCGGGAGTACGGCGTACCGGTGGGCTGATGTCGGGCTGGGCGTCGGCCGGAGGTGCCGACGCCGGCAGCGCCAGCTGGACGACGCCGAGCATCGCCGCCGCCACCACAGCGTCGAGCCAGTAGTGGTTGCCGGTGGCCACGACGACGAGCATGGTGACGAGCGGATGGGTCAGCCACAGCCACCGTAGGCGTCCACGGGTCACCGAAACGAGCGCGACGGCGACGGCCAGCGCCCACCCGACGTGCAGGGACGGCATGGCCGCGTACTGGTTGCTGAGCGCGTCGGTGTCGGGCGGCCCGTAGACGGAGGGCCCGTACCGGCTGCCGGTGTCCACCAAGGCCGTCAGCGCGGTCAGCCGGGGCGGCGCCAGCGGGACCACGACGTGCACTGCCAGGGCCGCCGCGGTGAGCACGGCGAGCGTACGGCGGGTGCGCAGGTAGCGCGCCGGGTGCCGCAGGTAGAGCCAGACCAGGGTGACGGCCGTGGCCGGGAAGTGCACGTACGCGTAGTAGCCGTTGGCCAGGTGCGCCAGCAGGGTGTGCGAGAGCACGGGGTGCTGGACGACGGCCTCGTCGGGCAGGCGCAGCAGCCGCTCCAGATGCCAGACGGACTCGCCGTTGGCCAGCGCCGTGGCCACCCGACCGGCCACCACCATCCGCGCCCCCTTGTAGAGGAGGAACAGCGTGGCGACCAGCAGCAGCTCCCGCACGGCCCGGCGCGCCGGAGCGGCCCGCCGGCCGGGCGTGACCGGCCTCGACGCCGTCAGCTCGGCGATTCCCACAGGCGTCTCGATTCGGTCGTAGGGCCTGTTTCACCGGGGCGGTCGAGCCGAGGCGGGGCCTGGACGACGATCCGGCAAGGCCACGCCGCCGGTCGTCGTCCGGACCCCGCCGCAGGCCGGCCAGTCCTTGTGAAACAGGCCCTCGGATCAGGGGCCGCCACCGTCGTGACGGTGGCGGCCCCTGATTCTGTGCTCTGCAGAGGTCAGCGCCGCTCGGGCGCCGCGTTCGCCGTGGAATCGGCGGCGACCTGGTCGAACGCGGGCGCTCCGTCGACCGCGTCGGCGGCCAGAGCCGTCGACGTGGCGGCGTCCGGCAGGTCGAGGCTGGTCCGCAGGGTGACCGGCCGGAGCAGGAGCGCCGCGATGACGCCGACCACCCCGATGGCCGCGGAGATGAGGAAGATGTGGCCGGTGGCGTCGCCGTACGCGGCGCGCACGATGTGCTGAACTCCGTCGGGCAGCGCGGTGATGTTGAGGTTGCTGTCGCCACCGCTGCCGGAGGTGGGGATCCCGGCGGCGGCCAGGTCGCGCGTGATCTGGTCGGTGACCCGGTGGGCCAGCACGGCGCCGAGCACCGAGACGCCGACCGCGCCGCCGAGCGACCGGAAGAACGCGACGCTGGAGCTGGCCGCGCCGATGTCCTTGAGGGCCACCGTGTTCTGGACGGCCAGGACGAGGTTCTGCATGGTCATGCCGACGCCGGTGCCGACGATGAACATGCCGACGCCGACGAGCACCAGAGACGTCTCGTGGTCGATGGTGCCGAGCAGGCCGAACCCGACGACCAGGGTGATCGAACCGGCGACGATGTACGGCTTGATCCGCCCGGTCCGGGTGATCAGCCGGCCGGCGACGATCGAGGAGCCGAGGACTCCGGCCATCAACGGGATGGTGAGGAGGCCGGCCTCCGTCGGGCTGTAACCCCGGCCGATCTGGAAGTACTGGCCGAGGAAGACCGCGCCACCGAACATGGCCATGCCGACCGCGAGGCTGCCCAGGATGGCCAGGGCGGTGGTGTGCTGGCGCACGATGGCGAGCGGGACGACCGGCTCGGCCGCCCGAGATTCGACCCAGACCGCGAGGGCGAGCAGGAGGAGCGAGCCGGCCACCATGGCCGCGCTCTGCCACGAGACCCAGGCGAACGAGCTGTCGACGAAGGAGATCCAGATCAGCAGCACGCTCACGCCGGCGGCGATCAGGCTCGCGCCCAGGTAGTCGATCTTGACGTTGTCCCGTCGGAACGTCGGCAGGTGCAGAGTCACCTGGAGCAGGATCAGCGCGACGACGGCGACCGGCACGCCCACGAAGAAGCACCAGCGCCAGCCGAGCCAGGACGTGTCGACGATGAGGCCGCCGAGCAGCGGGCCGCCGACGGTCGCCACCGCCATGACGCCGCCGAGGTAGCCGTTGTAGCGGCCCCGCTCGCGGGGCGGGATCATGGCGGCGATCGCCACCTGGACGAGAGCCTGCAGGCCGCCGACGCCGATGCCCTGGAACGCACGGGCCGCGATGAGCTGGCCGGCGCTCTGCGAGAAGCCGGCGATGACGGAGCCCAACAGGAACACCACGATGGCGACCTGGATGAGGAGCTTCTTGTTGAACAGGTCGGCGAGCTTGCCCCAGATCGGGGTGGTGGCCGTCGCCGTGAGCAGGGTCGCGGTGACCACCCAGGTGTACTGGGTCTGGGAGCCGTTCAACGCGCCAATGATCTTGGGAAGCGCGGTCGAGACGACCGTGCTGCTCAACATCGCGACGAAGAGCACCAGCAGCAGGCCGCTGAGCGCCTCGAGGGTCTGCCGATGGCTCATCGGCTCGGCGCCGGGCGTGGTGGTGGGTGCGCTCATCGCGCGGCCTCCCGCTTGTCGTGGGTTCCAGGACGACAACCAGGCGTACGCGGCGGCCTCGGGTACGGACATCCGCGCGCCTGAGTTGGTTGCCTCACGCAAGCATCTACCGATCTTGCCCAGTCGGCAAGTTTGCCCATTGAGAAGCCGGTCACTCGACGTACGCTGACGACGATGGACGAGATCACCGGCCTGCGGGAGCGCAAGAAGGCGGCCACCCGCCTGGCCCTGCACGAGTCAGCCCTACGCCTCGCGGCCGAGCAGGGCCCCGACAGCGTGACCGTCGAGGCGATCGCCGACGCCGCCAACGTCTCCCGGCGGACATTCTCGAACTACTTCTCGAACAAGGAGGAGGCGCTCTTCTACGGCGACACCGTGCGCCTGCGCCGCCTGTTGCAGTTGGTGCGCGAACGGCCGGGCGGTGAGCCGCCGTGGACCGTGCTGGGCCGGGCGGCCGAACACTTCACCGCGGAGTCGGCGCGCGACCGCGACCACGACTGGCTGACCCGACGCCGGCAGTTGCGCGGGCACCCGGGCCTGGCCGCGCACCAGGTCGCGGCGTACACCGCGATCGAGCGCGAGTTGGCGGCCGAGCTCGCGCATCGCCTCACCGGTGCCGAGGTGGCGCTGCGCGCCCGCCTGCTGACCGCGACCTTCCTGGCCGCCCTGCGCGTCGCCATGCAGCACTGGATTGACCACCCGGGCCGCGACCTGCTGGAGATCGTACGAATCGCGCTGAGCGAGGTCGGTCCCCCGCCGGCCGTGCGGCCGGCGGGGGACTCGGTGTCCTGATCGTCGTCAGCGGTAGCCGGCGCTCACCACGTTGGACTGGACCGCGTTCTCGGTCGCGTCGGACGGGTAGCCCGCGACCATCGCGCCCTCGTAGAACGTGCCGGCGCTGAGGTTCGCGCCGCCGTCGGGCTTGCAGCAGTCGCCGCCGCTGCCCAGGATGATCGCGCCCTGCTTCTTCATCGGGCTGTAGCCGGACGGCAGCGAGCCGTCCCACAGCGTGTACAGGCCACCGGACTGCGCGTCACTGCCCTTCATCGCGAAGCGGGACGTGCCGTTGTTCTTCAGCGTCGCGGTGACGAACTTGCTGGTGAACGCCCGCTGGTTCGGGTTCCACGAGCTGCTGCCACCCGGGAACAGACCCCACTCCAGGTCGGCCTGCACCCACGGGCCGCTGCCCGAGCAGCCGCCGAACCAGCACTGCTTGCCGAAGTTGATGGCGTCCATCGCACCGGCGGCGTCGGCCTTGCGGGTCGTCTCGCTGTTGCCGTAGTCGAAGCAGCAGCCGCTGTTGACGTGCGTGCCGCTGGTCACCATGTACATGCCCTCGGGCGCGGCGCCGGTCGGCACGCCGGTCAGGTGACCGTCCCGCCAGTAGCTGTTGCCCGGGTTGATGTAGAGCGAGTACGCCTTGCTGCCGCCCACCGTCAGAGACTCCGTGGTCGCCGTGGCCGGCCTGCTCTGCGGCGAGCCCGGAACCACGCTCGATCCCTGGTACCAGAGGTCGTTACCGCGCCCGGACTGGTCGAAGACGACCGTGATCACGCAGGTCGTGCCGGCGCAGAACGAGTCCTGCGTCGCCGCGTTGGCGGTGCCGCCCGTACCGGTCAGCCCGATGTTGCGGGTCGTGTTGTCCGACGAGCGCCGGACCTGGTAGAGGTTGCCGGCGTACGTCCCGTAGAGGGCCCGCGTGGTGCTGTGGGCCGCCACGCACGGGGTGCCACCGGAGGCGTAGATGTCACACGGGCGCGCACCGCCCGGCGGCGGGCTGGTCGGCGGCGCGGTGGTCGGCGGGACGCTGGTCGGCGGGGTGGTCGGCGAGGCCCACTGCTGGTTGGCGCCACCGTTGCAGGCCCAGAGGATGACCTTGGTGCCGTTCGCGGTGCCGGCCCCGTTGGCGTCGAGGCACAGCCCGGACTGCACTCCGGTGATGGTGCCGTTGCTGTTGACGTTCCACTGCTGGTTGGTCTGGCCGTTGCAGTCCCAGATGATCGCCTGGGTGCCGTTGGTGGTGCCGCGGCCGGAGGCGTCCAGGCACTTGTTGCCGTACACCGAGAGCTGTTTGCTCGACGTCCAGGTCCAGGTCTGGCCGGCCGCGCCGTTGCAGTCCCAGAGCTGGGTCTGGGTGCCGTTGGCGGTGCTGGAGTTGGGGACCTCCAGGCACCGGCCCGAGGCCGCGCCGACGATGGTGGTGCTCTGCCCCGGCGCGATGGCCGCCGCCATCGCCGCGGCCTCCGCGGCGGACGACGAGGCACCGGCCGTGGCGCCGACGGTGACGAGGACGAGGGCGCCGGCCAACGCGCCGGCCAGCATGGCCAGGCGCCCGGGGCGACGTCTCGGGATGGGATCGCGGGCCAGGCCGGGCCCGGTGGGGGACGGGGTACGCACAGGGTGGCTCCTGGAGAGTCGTGGCAGCGCACGGGGTGTGCCGACGCGCCGCAGGGTGGTGGCGGGGCGGGCGAATCGATTCGTAGCGATCGTAGGAGCGGATTTTGATCAGTGTCAATGAAAGCCCGGTCGGCGGGAATCCGGCGGTGGCCGTCCGTGCCGGCGGCCACCGCCGGGGTTCACGCGCGTCGCCTACCGACCCCAGAGACGCCAGGTCTGGTTTAGCGGGCTGCCCTGGGTGACCGCGTTGCAGGGCCACTGGATGACCGACGCGCGGGCCGCCGTGGAGACCCCGTTGACGTCGACACACTTGCCGCTGTGCCGGGCCACGAGTTGGTAGTCGTGCGCATCGTTGCCGGAGTAGGTCACCTTCCGGAGGGCGAACTGCTGGTTCGTCGCGTTCTGGCAGGTCCGCTGGATCACTGCGGCGGAGTTGGCGGTGGAAGCGCCGCTGACGTCGAGACACTTGCCGCTCTGCTGGTTGACCACCGTGTACGTGTTGGCCACGCCGGCGACCGGCCGGAAGTTCCAGAGCTGCTGGTCACCGCCCTCGCAGTAGAACTGCTGCTGCGCGTTGCCGTCGGCGGTGCTCAGGTTGGTGTTGTCCAGGCACTGCTGGGAGTGCTGGGCCACCGCCACCGACTGGAAGCCCGCCTCGGAGGGCGGCAGCAGGGTCACCGTGTACGTGTCGTTCTGGTTGCCGTACGGCAGGTTCACCGTGGCGTTGTTGTTGGACAGGTTGACGACGGTGTTCGAGACCGTGACGGGCCCCTGCACCGCGCCACCGTTGTTGTACGGGATGCGCTGCGTGAGCACCCGCACCTGGTTGTTCTGCACCACGCCGCTCGTCGTGTCGAGACGTTGCAGGTTGACGGCCAGGTTTCCGGTCGTACGACCGCCGCCGACCAGGACCTTCGCCACCCCGCTCGCCTTCGTGGCGTACGCGTCGTAGGACTGGCTGCCGGTCACCGCCACGATCTCCCCGGCCTGGGAGGCGTAGTAGCGGTAGACCCACCACTCCCCCTTGGGCTGGTGCTGGCCGGCCGAGTTGCGGACCAACAGGTTGCCGAGGTCGTTGTGCAGGTTGCCGGCGCTGGCCCAGTTGGCGCGCAGACCGTCCGCCTTGGCCCGCTCCAGACGCGAGATGTACCAGGCGCCGTCGGCCGGGTTCTGCTCGTTGGACGCCCCGTACTCGTTGATCTGGTACGGGCGGGGGTGCGCGATTCCGCGCGGATCGAGGGTGGCGTTGGCGGCCGCGACGTTGGCGACCGGGTCACCCGGCAGGGAGTGCCAGCTGATGATGTCCGGCACGGTGTTCGTCGAGCGGACGAAGTCGAGGTACTGGTTCCAGAACGCGTGCGAGGTCGACGGCACGCAGGCGCAGCTCGGCCCGACGATGAGCTGGTTGGGGAACTCCGTGCGGAGCCGCTGGTACGTGCGTCGCCAGAGCTCGAGGTACTGGGAGATCGGCCGGTTCCAGAAGATGGTGATGTTGGGTTCGTTCCAGATGTCCCACTGCACGGTCAGGCCGGAAGCCCGGACGTCGCCGATGACGCGGTTCAGGAAGTTGTCGTAGTCCGTCCAGTTGCCGTTGTCGCCGGGAAAGCGCGAGATGCCGGCACCGTCGGCGCCCCACAGGTCGTGCGGCAGCAGGATGAACTGCCCGCCGAGGGCGACGGTCCGGCGGGCCTGGGCGAGGGTGGCGTTCCAGCGGCGGTCGTAGTTTCCGCCGACCCAGCCACTGCCGGGCAGTTGCGCGCCGCCGGCCCGCATGTAGCGGAAGTTGACGTCGCGGTAGAAGTGGTCGGGTGGGCCGCTGGCGTTCTCGGTCATGCCGTAGATCCAGCCGGACGCACGGTAGGTCGGTGTGCCGGTGGTCGTGGAGAAGTTCACGCTTATCGACTCGTCGGCGGCCTGGGCGGGGGACGCGGCGACGGTGACGGCCGTGGTGGCGGCGAGCAGGCCGACGGCGAGTCGGGCGACGAGCGCGCGCGCTCGGCCGGGCCTGCTGCGGGACGGGGTTTTCACGGGCGGCTCCTTGGTGGGGCGCGGGGGACGCTCTCCGGAGGGCTGCGCTTGCGAATCGATTCGCTCGGATCGTAGGTCGGAGACTCACTCATGTCAATGAAGTGACGGTCCGGTAAAGCCGGTGTTTCCCGGTGCTCCTCACGAGGGCTGCCGGGCAACTCTTGACCACCGAACACGGACGGTCCTATCTTCGTGCGAACCGGTTCGTCGAATCGGTTCGCCTCATGGTCGGACCCGGTCCGGCCCGCGACGGTCAACCCACGACCCCACCACCCGATCGAGTTGAAGTGAGGCAGCACATGACACGACTCAACCGACGGCGGCGACTGGCCGCCGTGGCCGTGATAGCACTCGCCGCCGTGACGACCAGCGCCTGCTCGTCGTCCGGAGGCTCCGGCAACGACGACGGTGGCGGCGGCGCCTACCTCGTCTGGGACCCCTACCCCCAGTTCGCCGACGACTCCGACTGGGTCGCCCTGCTCAAGAAGTGCGGAACCTCGGCGGGCGTGACGGTCGAGCGGACCGGCTACGACACCACCGACCTGACCAACAAGGCGCTGCTCGCGGCCCAGCAGGGCAACTCGCCGGACGTGCTGATCGTCGACAACCCGGTCATCTCGACCCTGGCCGAGGCCGGCGCGCTCACCACGACCGAGGAGAACAAGCTGGACACCTCGAGCATGGAGAAGAACCTGCTCGGCGCGGGACAGAGTGGCGGCAAGACGTACGGCGTGCCGATCGGCGCCAACACGCTCGCGCTCTACTACAACAAGGACCTGCTGACCGCCGCCGGCGTCGACCCGGCCTCGGTCACCGACTGGACGTCGCTGACCACGGCGCTCACGAAGGTCAAGGCCAAGGGCAAGAAGGGCATCACCTTCTCCGCAATCGGCACCGAGGAGGGCAGCTTCCAGTTCCTGCCCTGGTTCTGGGGCTCGGGCGCGCAGTTGACCAGCCTCGACTCGCCACAGGCGGTCTCCGCGCTGACGCTGTGGAGCGACTGGCTGAAGCAGGGGCTGGCCCCGAACTCCGTCATCAACAACACCCAGACCACGAGCTGGCAGGAGTTCGCCACCGGCGACTTCGCGTTCGCCGAGAACGGCACCTGGCAGCTCGCCAACGCCGAGAAGCTCGGCTTCTCGTACGGCACCATCGCGATTCCGGCCAGCGCGGGTGGGCCGGCCCCGGCGCCGACCGGTGGTGAGTTCGTCTCCATCCCGGTACAGAAGAAAACCGGCCGGTACGCGACGTCGCAGCAGCTCGTCACCTGCCTGACCAGCGCCGACAACCTCCTGACCACCGACACCACGCTCTCCTACGTCGCACCGGTGGCCGCCGTGCAGGACCGGCAGGCCACCGAGAACCCCAAGCTCAAGGTCTGGGTCGAGGCGGTCCGGGCGGCCAAGGGTCGCACCGGCGACAACCTCGGCACGAAGTACCCGAAGATCTCCGAGCCCCTGTGGAGCGCCGTGCAGGCGGCTCTGAGCGGTGGGAAGTCGCCGCAGGAGGCGCTGACCGCCGCGCAGGCCACGGCCGCGAGCAAGTAAGCGCGCCGACGCGACGACATGACCCCCACGACGCAGACCTCCAGTACCACGCGGAGCGACGGTGGGGCGGCCGACGCCGCCCCACCCGGGCCCGCCGCGCCCCGTACCCGTCGACCCGGCCGCTGGCTGGCGTGGTGCTTCCTGGCGCCGACGGTCGTCTACCTGCTGGCCTTCTACGCCTACCCGCTCTATCGCAACGTCGAGCTGAGCCTGCGCGAGTACACCGTCCGGTCCTTCGTGCAGGGTGGCGCGCCCTTCGCCGGCCTGGACAACTACCGCACCGTCCTGACCGATCCGGCGTTCTGGCCGACGTTGACGCACACCCTGGTGTTCACCGGCGCGTCGCTCGTCTTCCAGTTCGGCATCGGCATGGCCCTGGCGCTCTTCTTCCGCCAGCACTTCCCGCTGTCGGGCACCCTGCGGGCGCTGATCCTCGTACCGTGGCTGCTGCCCCTGATTGTGTCCGCCTCGACCTGGTCGTGGCTGCTCAACAGCGACTCGGGCCTGGTCAACGCCGCGCTCGGCGTGGTGGGGGTCGACCCGGTCAACTGGCTCACGTCGCCGACGTGGTCGCTCACGTCGGTGATCATCGCCAACATCTGGATCGGGATCCCCTTCAACCTGGTGGTGCTCTACAGCGGCCTGCAGGCGATCCCGGTCGAGGTGTACGAGGCGTCCGCGCTCGACGGCGCGACCGGCTGGCAACGGTTCTGGTCGATCACGTTCCCGCTGCTGCGCCCGGTCTCCGCGATCACGCTGCTGCTCGGGCTGATCTACACGCTGAAGGTCTTCGACATCATCTGGATCATGACCAGGGGCGGCCCCAGCGGCTCCTCCGCCACGCTCGCCACCTGGTCCTACCGTCTGGGCTTCGGCAACCTGCTGCCCGAGTTCGGGCCGGGCGCGGCCGTCGGCAACCTGCTCATCGTGCTGGCGCTGGTCGCCGGGCTCGTCTACATCCGGTTCCAACGGAGGCAGCACCTACGATGACCACGTCACCGCGTCGAGTCTGGTGGAAGACCCTCGTCGGCCTGGCGCTGACCGGGCTGATGCTCTTCCCCGTCTACTGGATGATCAACGTGTCGTTCACCCGGGACCAGGACATGCGGGCCAGCCCGCCGCACCTGTTCCCGACGAACGGCACGCTGGACGGCTACCGGGCCGTCCTCGACCAGCAGCTCCCCTACCTCGGCACCAGCTTCGTGGTCGGCCTCGGGACGGTGGCGCTGACGGTGGCGCTCGCCGCCCCCGCGGGATACGCGCTCGCGAAGCTGCGCCCACCCGGCGGCCCGGTGCTGAGCTTCCTGCTGCTGATCGCCCAGATGATCCCCGGGATCATCATGGCGATGGGCTTCTACGCCATCTACCTCACCCTCGGCGTCCTGAACACGCTGCCCGGCCTGATCCTGGCCGACACCACACTCGCGGTGCCGTTCGCCGTACTGATCTTCACGGCCTTCATGTCGGGCATCCCCGACGAGCTGCTCCAGGCCGCCGTGGTCGACGGCGCGGGCCAGCTACGCACCTTCTGGTCGATCGTGCTGCCGGTCAGCCGCAACTCGATCGTCACGGTGTCGCTGTTCGCGTTCCTGTGGTCCTGGTCGGACTTCATCTTCGCCTCGACCCTCGCCGGTGGCGGCGACCACCAACCGATCACCCTCGGCATCTACCACTACATCGGCAACAACAACCAGCAGTGGAACGCCATCATGGCCACCGCTGTGGTCGCCTCCGTCCCCGCAGCCGTGCTGTTGATCCTGGCTCAGCGGTACGTCTCGATGGGCGTGACCGCCGGCGCCGTCAAGGACTGACCATCCGCACCACAGAAAGGCAGCCGCCACCCATGACTGTCGCCCCGCCCGGTCCGGAGTTCGCCATCCAGGACATCCCGTTCAGCTATCGGGGATCCTGGCTCAACATCTCCCCCGTGGTCGCCGAGAAGACGTACGCCGACGACCTGCACCTGGTGTCGCACCAGACCGGGCTGCACCCGGTGCTACGCCTCTGCCCCGGCGCCCCGGACACCACCGTCGTCGCCACGCCCGCGCTGCTGACCTGGCATGCCGGTCCCGGTCGGGTCGAGGCCGTCTTCGACGGACCGGACACCCTGCGGATCCGGGGCCGGCAGCTCGGCCTGCGGATCGCCGCGGCGGCGGACACGCTCACCCCGTTCAGCGGCAGCTACCTCTACCGCGACCCGGTCGACGGCTCGCACGTCTTCACCTCGTACGAGACCGGGCGTCGCTACCGGGTCACGGTCCTGGCCGGCGCGCTGCGCCGCGCCGACGGCGTCGAGGCGCTCGGCACCGCCGACCGGTCCCTGGACCTCGCCGGTGACGAGCCCTGGGAGATCGCCATCGAGGAGTACGCCACCGCGCGCCAGCCCTACGCCACGGCCGTCGCCTTCGACCAGGTGTGCCACGACCGGAGCGCCGAGTTCGCCGCGTTCGTCGACGCGGTCGCGCCGTGGCGCGGCGAGGACACCCCGGCCGCCGAACTGGCCGCGTACGTGCTGTGGTCCGCCACCGTCGACCCGGCGGGCTTCGTCACCCGACCCGCCGTCCTGATGTCCAAGCACTGGATGGACAAGGTGTGGAGCTGGGACCACTGCTTCAACGCGATCGCCCTGGCGGCCGGCGAGCCGGAGCTGGCCTGGCACCAGTTCCACCTGCCCTTCGACCACCAGGACGCCGCGGGCGCCCTCCCCGACTCGGTCACCCACTCCGAGGTCCTGCACAACTACGTCAAACCCCCGATCCACGGCTGGGCGCTGCGGCACCTGCGCCGACGTCTCCCCCACCCACCGGATCGGACGGCGCTCGCGCAGACGTACGACCGGCTGGCCCGGTGGACCGGATTCTGGCTGGACGCGCGCCGCGCACCCGGCCAGGAGCTACCGTACTACCAGCACGGCAACGACAGCGGCTGGGACAACGCCACCACGTTCGACGACCACCGGGTCCTGCAGACCGCCGATCTGGCCGCATTCCTCGTCTCGCAGTTGGACTGCCTGGCCGACCTCGCCACCGAGCTGGGCGAAGAGGCCGACCGGTGGTCCCGGGAGGCCGACCGGATCCGGGCGGCGATGCTCCGGGAGCTGTGGGACGGTGAGCGTTTCGCCGCCCGCAGCCCGCACACCGGGCAGCGGCGGACCAGCCGTAGCCTGCTCGACCTGATGCCGGTCGCGCTCGGCGCCGACCTGCCCACCCCGATCACCGACGCGCTGGCCCGGGGCGTCGAGGCCCACCTCACCACCCACGGGCTGGCGACCGAGCCGACGGACTCGACCCACTACCTCGCCGACGGCTACTGGCGGGGCCCGATCTGGGCGCCCTCCACCGTGCTGGTCGAGGACGGCCTGCGGCGGGCCGGGCACACCGCGATCGCCGACGACATCAGCCAGCGCTTCCTCGCGCTCTGCGAGAAATCGGGCTTCGCGGAGAACTTCGACGCCGAGACCGGCGCGGGGCTGCGCGACCGCGCGTACACCTGGACCGCCAGCAGCTACCTCATCCTCGCCGCCGCCCAGCAGGAGCGCCGGGCCGCGCGGCGCTGACCGGGCCAGCGTGTTCGCGCGTGGCCAACGTGGTCACGCGCGGCCGGCGTGGTCACGCGCGGCCGCCGTGTTCGCGCGTGGCCAGCGTGGTGGCGTGCGGCCGGCGTGTTCGCGCGTGGCCGGCGTGGTGGCGTGCGGCCGGCGTGGTCGCGCGGCCGGCGTGGTCGCGCGGCCGGCGTGGTCGCGCGGCCGGCGGGAGCGGGCCGGATCAGCGAGCCCGGACCGGGCCCGTGCTGGACCGCAGCGAGATGGGTGGGCTGTACAGGCGGTGCCGCGGCACGCTGCCGGGGGCCGCGATGATCTCCAGCAGCAGTGACACCGCCTCCGCGCCCATGTCCCGCATGGGTACGTCCGCGGCGGTCAGCGCCGGCCGGAAGTCCTCTGCCCAGTGCTGGGCGGCGACGCCGGTGACGGAGAAGTCCGCCGGCACGGCCAACCCGGCGCCGGTCAGCGCGCGCTGCATCCCGGGCAGCGCCGCCTCGTTGATGGTGGCCACGGCCGTGACCTCCGGATGTGTGACGAGCAACTGCTCCACGCAGGCCTCGCCGGAGGCGGTGTCGTCGCCGCAGCAGACGTCGATGCCGGCGAGGCCCCGCTCCGCCACCGCCGCCTGGAAGCCGGCCAGGGCTCGGTGGCTCGGACCGTAACCCGCCGCCACCAGCTCGGCGGAGCGGTTCACCAGGGCCACGTGGCGGTGCCCCAGGTCGGCCAGGTGGTGCACGCAGCGTGCGATCAACCCGGCGTAGTCGATGTCGACCCAGCTCATGCCGTGCGCCTCGGCCGTGCGACCGATCGTGACGAACGGCAGACCAGCGCGAGCCAGCCGGGTCACCCGGTCGTCCTCCAACCGGATCTCCATCAGCACGACGCCGTCGACGCGACGCCCGGTGACGATCCGCTCGAACGAACGGTCGTGGTCGCCTCCCGACGGGGACAGCAGCACGTCGAGGTCGTGTCGGGCGGCGGCCTCGACGACGCTGGCGACGAAGCCCAACTGCATGTCGGTCAATCGTTGGCTGGCCGGTGGGATCACCAGCCCGAGGGTGCGCGTACGCCCCTCCTTCAGCGCGCGGGCGCTGGCGTTCGGCCGGTAGTCCAGCTCGTCGATGACCGCCTGGATCCGCTGCCGGGTCGCCTCCGACACCGTCCGCTTGCCGCTGAGCACGTACGAGACCGTGCTGCGGGACACCCCCGCCCGACGGGCGATCTCCCCGATGTTCATCCGCCGCCCTCGAATCGATCCCTGCCCCGCCGGGGACGCGCCCTGACCCGGGTCCGAGCATAGGCGCTCAGCGAAGCGACCCGGACGTCCCGGCCGCCGCACCCCGCCCCGAGCCGGTCAGGAATCAAGAAGCTCCCGGGCGCTGTCCGGGCCTAGCCTTTTCGCAGGTGGCCGGCACGACGCCGAACCACGACGAGCGAGAGGGAGCCCGACATGTCCGCGAAGTCCTCCAGGACCGATTCCGACGGCTTCAGCGCTGAGGAGCGCGCCGCGATGAAGGAGCGTGCGGCAGAGCTGCGTGCCGAGGGCAAGAAGGGCGCCAAGAAGGCCGACGGGTTGCAGGCGGTCCTCGACCGGATCGCGCAGATGGCGCCGGACGACCGCGCGCTCGCCGAGCGGGTGCACGTGGCGGTCACCACCGCCGCGCCCGAGCTGACGCCGAAGACGTGGTACGGGATGCCCGCGTACGCGAACGCCGCCGACAAGATCGTCGTCTTCTTCCAGGACTCCGGCAAGTTCAACTACCGGTACTCGACGCTGGGCTTCCAGGACCCGGCCAACCTCGACGACGGCGACTTCTGGCCGGTGGCGTACGCCCTGCGCGCGTGGAGCCCCGAGGTGGAGAAGCGGATCGTCGAGCTGGTGCGCGCGGCGGTCTCCTGAAGCACGCTCTGGTGGGCCGTGCACCCACCAGCGATGATCGGGACGTGTCGCCCTGGGAGTTCGTCACGGATATCGGCGTACCGCTGTTCTTCGTCGTCGGTGCGGCAGTCACCGCGGTCGGCGCGTTCACCGATCCGCCGCAGGATTTCTCCTGGCCGCGCGGCTGGGAGTGGGCGTGGGTGGGCGTGTGGGTCATGGCGAGCGGCGAGGCGGCGTTCGGCACCGACCGACCGTGGTTCGAGCGCGCCTGGAAGGGCGCCGTCACCCTCCTCGTCGCCGTGGCATTCGTGGTCGCCGTGTGGCGACGATGGCGGTGGCGCACGAGGGCCCGAGGCACGGACGCCGGCGCGGCGGGGTAGACCACGGTTGGGCGACACGCCCGGCCCGCCGCCGGCGCGGGGCCGGCGGCGGGCGGGAACGCGCGGGTCAGGTGGTCGTGCAGGTGATGTCGGTCGGCGGGTTGTTGGTCCCCGTCGAGGTGGCGAGGAAGCCGAACGTGGTGGAGCCACCGGCCGGCAACGACCCGTTGTAGTCCACGTTCGTCACCCGCACACTCGCGCCGCTCTGGGTGTGCGTGCCGCCCCAGATCTGGCTGATCGCCTGCCCGTTGGGGAAGGTCCAGGAGACCGTCCAGCCACGGATCGCCGTCGCTCCGGCGGTCACCGTGACCGAGCCCTGGAACCCCCCCGACCAGGCGTTCGTCACCGTGTACGTCGCCCGCGCGCCGGACGGCGAGGGTGTGCTCGACACGGTCGGCGTCGGCGTCGGGATCGGGCTCGGTGTGTCGGTCGGACTCGGGGTCGGCGAGACGGTGGGCGAGGGCGTGCTGGTCAGCGTCGGTGACGGTGTCACACCGGGCCGCGCCGCGCGGTAGGTGTGACCGGCGCGGACGGCGAGTTGCACGACATCCGTTTCGGGTCGGGTGGTGCTGGGGGTGCTGCCGTCGGCGACGTCGACGAGCGTGAAGGACCCGTTGAAGAGGCGGGCGCGCAGGCGTACGGTGCCGTCCCGGTCGGCGCGGAAGCTGATCTCGTCGGCCTGCCCACTGGTCCAGGCCACGCCGACGGTGTAACCGCCGCGCCCGCGCAGGCCGGCGACCTGGCCGGTGGGCCAGGCGCTCGGCAGCGCGGGGAGCAGGTGCAGCTCGCCGTTGTGGCTGTGCAGCAGCATCTCGGCGACGCCGGACGTCGCGCCGAAGTTGCCGTCGATCTGGAACGGTGGGTGCAGGTCGAACATGTTGGGCGCGAGCCGGTCGGTGCGGACGAGGTCCTTCAGGAGCTTGTAGGCACGGGTTCCGTCCTCCAGCCGGGCCCAGTAATTGATCTTCCAGGCGAGGGACCAGCCGGTCCCGTCGTCGCCGCGCAGTTCCAGCGTCCGGCGGGCGGCCTCGTAGAGCTGCGGGGTGCCGCGCTTGGTGATCTGGTTGCTGGGATGCAGGCCGTACAGGTGGGAGACGTGTCGGTGGTTGCGTTCGGTCTCGACCCAGTCGGCGAGCCACTCCTGCACGTTGCCACGGGAGCCGACCTTCATCGGGGCCAGCCGGTCCCGCGCCGTCCGCACCTGGGAGCGGAACGTGGTGTCCACGCCCAGCACCTCGCTGGCCCGGGCCACGGCGTCGAACAGGTCCCGCAGGATCTGGTTGTCCATCGTGGGCCCGGCGCAGACGCTGGCGTTCGAGTGGTGCGGCAACTCGGGCGAGTTCGACGGGTTGGTGACCAGGTAACCGAGCGACGGGTGAGCGACCAGGGTGTCGAGGAAGAACTGGGCCGCGCCCTTGAGCGCCGGATAGTTGGCCGCCAGGAAACCGGCGTCGCCGGTGAACAGGTAGTGCTCCCAGATCAGCGTGGACAGCCAGGCCCCGCCGGTCTGCCACATCCCCCACAACGCGCCGTCGACGACCGAGGCGCCCCGCCACGCGTCGGTGTTGTGGTGGGTGACCCAGCCGCCCGCGCCGTACTGCGCCTGGGCGACGCGGGCACCGGTGGCCGTCAGATCCTTGATCATGTCGAAGACCGGCAGGAAACACTCGGCCAGGTTCGTGGTGTCGGCGGGCCAGTAGTTCATCGGCAGGTTGGCGTTGATCGTGTACTTCGAGTCCCACGGCGGCGTCATCGAGTCGTTCCAGATGCCCTGCAGGTTGGCCGGTTGCGTGCCCGGACGCGAGGAGGAGATCAGCAGGTACCGGCCGAACTGGAACAGCAGGGCCGAGAACTGCGGATCGTTGGTGCTCCCGTGCTGGGCGATCCGCACGTCGGTCGGTTGGTCGGCCGCTGCCGTCCGCCCGAGGTCGATGGTCACCCGGTTGAACAGGGCCTGGTAGTCGGCGAGATGGCGGCCGCGCAGCTGGTCGTAGCTCGCCCCGCGGGCGGCGCTGAGGCGGGTACGCGCGATGCCCTGGTAGTCGCCGTTGACGGTGCGGTAGTTGACGTAGCTGGACCCGATCGAGATCAGGACGGTCACGCTCGTGGCCCGGGAGACGCGCAGGGTGCCGCCCGAGCTGCTGACCGTCCCGCCCGTCGCGGCGGCGGAGGCCAGCGCCAGGAAGCGCACCGACCCGTTGACGCCCTCCATGGCTCCGGAGATGCCGTCGACCGCGATCGTGGCGGCGTCGGGGCTCGACATCGTCGTGCGTTGTGGGCTGTCGAAGGTGGCGTTGAACGTGATCGAGTTGGCGCGGTCCGCGGTCAACCGGAGCACGATCACCCCGTCGGGCGCGCTGGCGAACACCTCGCGCTGGTGTCGGACGCCGTTGAGCACGTACGTGGTGGTGACGGTGGCGGTGGTCAGGTCGAGCGTCCGGTTGTACTGCGACGCGCCGCTGGCGGAACCGAAGGCGAGACGCAGGTTGCCCACCGGCTGGTAGGCGAGCTGACCGCCCGGGTTCCCCATCATCGTCTGGTTGATCAGGTCCTGCGCCGACGTCCACTGGTCGGCGAAGACCCGCCGCCGGATCTCGGCAAGGTTGGCCGCGCCCCGGGTGTTGGCCGAGTCGTACGGGCCGCCGGCCCAGACGGTGTCCTCGTTGAGTTGCAGCCGTTCGGTGTCGACGTTGCCGAACACCATCGCGCCGAGACGCCCGTTGCCGATCGGCAGCGCGCGGAGCCAGTCGGTGCCCGCCGGCTCGTCGTACCACAGAGCCATGTCGTTGGCGGCGAGCACCTGCGGCGGCGCGACCGAGCCGGCGCGGGCGACGGCGGACCACGCGACCGGTAGCAGCGCGGCGCCGGCGCCCACGGCACCGGCGCGTAGCACGTTTCTTCGTGTCACTTCGGACATGGTCTCTCCAATCTGCGCAGGCCAGATACCTCACGCAGGTGGGGACGGCGCCGCTGGAGACGCCGCCGGAATTGGCGCGATGGCGGGGACGTGCCCACGGCCGGATTGCCGTTCGAGTCCTGGCGGGGACGGTCGGCGGTGGCCGGGACGCGTGGTGGGCGCTCGCTGTTAGCGTTAACAGGCGCGGCCCGCTCGCACCCTCTGGCAACGTTCACAGCCGAGACCCGGCGCACCGGGCTCCCGGCGGCGCGCCATACATCCTCCATAGACCTTCGTAGATGACGACGCTGCTCGTCAATAGATGACGACCATGTTTCGGATCGGCGCGCAGGGGCGCGCCACCGGCGGGCCGCCCGGACACCTTGCCATCGACGCAGCTCGTTCGTACCATCCGGAGCCACGAGATGTTATCGCGAACAAACCGCGACATCTCGGCACCGACCGCTCGGAGGTGGCAGCTGTGTCCTCAGGCTCGTCGGCCGTTGCGGGCTACGACAACCCGGTCGTACCCGGCTTCTACCCTGACCCGAGCGTCTGCCGGGTCGGCGAGGATTACTACCTCGTCTGCTCGAGCTTCGAGTACTTCCCCGGGGTGCCGCTCCTGCACAGCCGGGACCTGGTCCACTGGCGACAGATCGGTAACGTCCTCGACCGTGCCAGCCAGTTGCAGATCCCGCCGGACGCCGACGCGTCCGGAGGCATCTTCGCGCCGACCATCCGCCACCACGACGGCCGCTTCTGGGTGATCACCACCAACGTCAGCCTTGGCCGGCATCTCATCGTCACCGCGGCGGATCCCACCGGCCCATGGTCGGAGCCGGTCTACCTCGACCTGCCGCACGTCGACCCGTCCCTGGCCTGGGACGATGACGGCACCTGCTGGCTGACGACCTCGGGAGTGGACGGCTACCGGATCGACCCGGACACGGGCCGGGTGCGGGAGGGTCCGATCGCGCTCTGGTCCGGCACCGGAGGGCAGTACCCGGAGGCGCCGCACCTGTACCGGATCGGCGAATGGTGGTACCTGCTGCTCTCCGAGGGCGGCACCCACACCGGTCACGCCGTCTCGGTCGCCCGGTCCCGCAGCCCTCGGGGGCCGTTCGAGCCCGCGCCGACCAACCCGATCCTCACCCACCGGAGCACTGACCTGCCCGTCCAGGCGGCCGGGCACGCCGACCTGGTGCAGGCTGCGGACGGCAGTTGGTGGATGGTCCTGCTGGGGATCCGGCCGAAGGGCCAGTGGCCGCCCTTCCACGTGCTCGGACGCGAGACGTTCCTCGTGCCGGTCCGCTGGGTCGACGGCTGGCCCGTGATCGACCCCGTCCGAGAGGTCACCGCCGCACCCGCCGGCAGCCCGCCGGCCCTGGCCGCCCCACCCGATCCGGGCGCGCACCGCGACGACTTCGACACGACCAGCCTCGCACCCGGGTGGGTCTCGCCCCGCTCCCGTCCCGACGCGGCCTGGTCGTTGACCGAGCGGCCCGGATGGCTCACCCTGCACGCCACCGGTACGACGCTGGACCGCGCCGGCGCGACGATCGTGGCGGCCCGCCAACGCCACCATGACTGCCGCGCCAGCGTGCGAGTCGATCCGGGCGGCGGCACGGCCGGACTCACCCTGCGCATCGACGAGGCGCACCACTACGACCTCGAGGTCCAGGACGCCGTCGTCCGCGTGCTCGGCCGGGTGGGACCGTTCCGGCAGGTCTTCGCGACGCTCGACGTACCCCGTGGTCCGCTCATCCTGACGATCGCTACCCGGACCCACGATCTCTACCCGCCGACCGTGACGTCCGCCGCCGGCCTCGCCGCCACCGACGAACCCTTCGGGGTACGCGCCGCCACCAGCGACATGATCACGTTCGAGGTGGAGAGCACCGAGGGTCGGGTGCTGCTGGCCGAACTCGACGGACGCTACCTCTCCACCGAGGTCGCGGGCGGCTTCACCGGCCGGGTCATCGGCATGTACGTGACCGACGGCGTCGCGGCCTTCGACTGGTTCGACTACCGGCCGGTGGCGCGTCCGGCCGGCTGAGCGACCGGTGCCGCGACCGTAGACTCGCCGTGTGAGCGACGAGAGCCGACGGCGCCGCCCCCGCAAGCCACTGAGGGGTGACCTGCCCGTCGCCACGATCGCCGAACTCGCCGGAGTGTCCCCTCCCACGGTGTCCAAGGTCCTCAACGGCCGCGCCGGGGTGGGTGAGCAGACCCGGCAGCGGGTGGAGGCGCTGTTGCGCGACCACGGCTACCGTCGACCGGAGGACGCCGCGAGGACCCGCTGCGTCGAGGTGCTCTTCCACCACATGCTGCCCTCGATCGCGTTGGAGATCCTGCGCGGCATCCAGGAGGTCGCCGACGCGCGGCACTGCACGGTCGGGTTCGTCGACCTCCGTCACCGGGTGACGGCGGGGCTGCCCTGGATGGAGCCTCTGCTGCTGCGGCATCCGACCGCTGTCATCGCGGTCTGTTCTCTCGTCACCGCCGAACACGGCCGGCAGTTGGCCGCCATGGGCATACCGCTGGTCGCCATAGACCCGGGCGGCGAACACTTCCCCACCCCCGCCGTCGGGTCGAACAACTGGAGCGGCGCCCTCGCCGCCACCCGGCACCTTCTCGACCTCGGGCACCGGCGGATCGGGGTACTCACCGGGCCGGTGCAGGACCTGGCGGCGCGGGCTCGCCTGGACGGCTTCCGCGCCGCGCTGGATCATGCCGGCATCGGATTCGACGACAGCCTCGAACGGCAGGGGGTCTTCAGCTTCGTGGCCGGCCGGGACCTCGGCCGCGAGTTGCTGTCCCTGCCCGAACCACCCACCGCCGTCGTCTGCGGCAACGACCTGCAGGCCCTCGGCGTCTACGCGGCGGCCCACGACGTCGGCTGGCGGATCCCCGAAGACCTCAGCGTCGTCGGGTTCGACGACGTGGACCAGGCGACCTGGACGTCGCCACCACTGACCACGGTGCGACAACCGTTCACCGAGATCGGGGCCACCGCGGCCCGCCTCGCGTTGACGCTGGCCGACGGTCACGCTCTGCCCCAGGAGCGGTACGAACTCAGTACGGCGCTCGTCGTCCGGGGCAGCACCGGGCCACCCGGTCCTCGGTAGCAGTGCCGACCGCGACATCGCCAAGATTTTTTCGGCGATGATGTCGAGAACGACCATCCGGCGTCGTCCCCGGGGTGAACGCGACCGGAACGGGTCGCGCCAGCGAGGAGGAACACGACGATGAAGTACCTGCTGCTGAAGCACTACCGGGGCGGTCCGGCCGGAGTGAACGACGTGCCGATGGACCAGTGGACGCCGGACGAGATCTCGGCGCACATGCGGTACATGCACGACTTCGCCGCCCGGCTGGAGAAGAGTGGCGAGTTCATCGAAGGCCAGGCGCTCGCCCCCGAGGGGGCCTGGGTCCGCTACGACGGAGAGGGACGTCCGCCGGTCACCGACGGCCCGTTCGCCGAGACCAAGGACCTCATCGCCGGTTGGATGGTGATCGACGTCGACAGCTACGAACGCGCCGTCGAGCTGGCGGGCGAGCTGTCGGCGGCGCCGGGCGCGGGCGGAAAGCCGATCCACGAGTGGCTCGAGGTACGCCCCTTCCTCACCGAGCCGCCCACCATCACGGAGTGACCTGCACGATGGACCAGGCACTGCTCCGGAGCCTCACGCCGAGCGTGCTCGCCGTTCTCGTCCGCCGCGGAGCTGACTTCGCGGCGGCCGAGGACGCCGTGCAGGAGGCGCTCGTGGAGGCCGTTCGCGTCTGGCCGGCCGATCCGCCGCGCGACCCGAAGGGCTGGCTGATCACCGTGGCGTGGCGTCGGTTCCTCGACACCGCCCGCGCGGACGCCGCCCGTCGCCGCCGGGAGGACGTCGTGGACACCGAGCCGACGCCCGGTCCCACGAGCGGGGTGGACGACACCCTTGCGCTCTACTTCCTCTGCGCCCACCCCTCGCTGACGCCGTCGTCGGCGGTCGCGCTCACGTTGCGCGCCGTCGGAGGGCTGACCACCCGGCAGATCGCCCAGGCCTACCTGGTGCCCGAGGCGACCATGGCGCAGCGCATCAGCCGGGCCAAACGCACCGTCTCCACCGTACGGTTCGACCAGCCCGGCGACGTGACCACCGTGCTGCGCGTGCTCTACCTGGTATTCAACGAGGGCTACACCGGTGCCGTCGACCTCGCCGCCGAGGCCATCCGGCTCACCCGGCAACTCGCGGTCGCCATCGACCATCCCGAGGTGGCGGGACTGCTCGCCCTCATGCTGCTGCACCACGCCCGCCGTCCCAGCCGGACCGCGCCCGACGGCAGCCTGGTGCCGCTCGCGGAGCAGGACCGCGGCCGATGGGACACGACCGCCATCGCCGAGGGCGTCGGCGTCCTCCAGGCGGCCCTCGCCCGCGACCGGCTCGGCGAGTTCCAGGCACAGGCCGCCATCGCGGCGCTGCACGCCGACGCCCCCACCGCCGAGGAGACCGACTGGGTGCAGATCGTCGAGTGGTACGACGAGCTCGCACGCCTGACCGACAGCCCGGTCGTCCGGCTCAACCGCGCCGTGGCGGTCGGCGCGGCCGACGGTGCCCGGGCCGGGCTGGCGGCCCTCGCCGCGTTGGACGACTCACTGCCCCGGTACACGGCGGTGGCCGCGTACCTGCACGAGCGCGCCGGTGACCCGGCGACGGCGGCGCGGCTATACGCCGAGGCGGCCCGCAAGGCGGCCAACCTCGCCGAGCGGGACCACCTGACCCGCCAGGCCGCCCGCCTCAACGACCACCGGCGGCGGTGAGGGCTGGCGGGGCGACCGCCTCAGACGCTCGGCAGGGGCGCGTACCACTGCGCGCCGGTCACCCGGACCCGCTGCGACTGCCTGCGGTTCCACTCCACCCGCATGCCGTGCCGGCGGAGCACCGGGAAGGCGACCTCGTCCAGTAGGCGTTCCAGGTCGGCCTGGTAACGGGCCTGCTGCTCGGCCTGCGGCAGGGCCGAGTAGGCGGCCTCGTCGAAATCCGCCGCCGGATAGACGCCGTAGCCGAGGTAGACCTGGCCGTCCTCGCTGGCGAGCAACGACTCCGTGTCCTGCTGGTGGTACCACAGGTAGCCCTGCCAGTGCCGCGAGTCGTCGCGCTCGTCGTGGATCTCGGCGGACGCGCAGGTGCCGCAGCAGCTGAAGTTCTCCCGGGCCACCACGCCGGCCTCGGTGAGCTCGGCGAACGCGCGGTTCAGGTTGCTGCGCACCACGCCCCAACCCCGCTGCTGCTCGCACCGGGCGGTCAGCGCCCTCTCGTACGCCGACCTCAGGTCGTCGTCGGTGGCGCCGTGTCGCTCGTCGTCCCCGTCGAGGTAGTCCAGGAAGTCGTCGGGGTCGTCGTAGCCACGCACGACCCAGTCCCAGATCTCGGCCTCGATCTCGGCGCGACCCGGCTCGGCGACCCGCTCGGTCAGGAAGCGGACGCCCTCGGGGCGGTCGTTGTACGTCCATCCATCCACGGCGAGGATCCTGGCACGGACCTCCGACAGTGTCCGGCCGTGGCGGTGCGGCCGGTCCGGCCCCGCCGTCGTACGGCGGGGCCGGCTGCGGCGGTCGCGCGCGGTCAGCTCAGGGTGGCGAGCAGCGCGGTGCTCATGCCCTGCTCACCACGGGCGTTCGGGTGGAAGGGCGCGGCGGAGTTCTGCGGCACCAGGCCCTCGACCCAACGGGTGCCGCTGCTCTTGCACGCGTCCCGGCCGATCGACGGCGTGTACACGTCGGCGTAGGTGGCGCCGTTCGCGCCCGCGGCGCTGGCCAGCATGGCGTTTAGCGACTTCTCGATGCCACGCAGGTACGGCACGTCCTGGTAGGCGATCGGGACCACCGGCCAGCAGCCGTACCCGCTGTCGGGCAGGATCGCCGGATAGCCGAGGACGACGACGCGCGCGCTGGGCGCGGCCCGGCGGATCGACTGGAGCACGGTGGTCACCTTCGGCACCGTCGCCGCGATCCGGGCCTGCAACTGGTCGGTGCCGCCGGCCGTGTACCGGTTCTTGCACGGCGAGCCGAGGGGACTGCTGAGGCTCGCCTCCGCGCACTCGCCGATGATGCCGGAGAAGCCGATGTCGTTGCCGCCGATCTGCACCGTCACCAACGACGTGCTGGAGGTGACCGCGTTGAGCTGTGGCGGCAGGTTGATGCCCAGTTGACCGCTGCCGCCGTAGAGGATGTCGTCGGTCGTGGCCCCGGAGCAGCTCACGTCCGCGAACGACGTCGAGCCGGCGGCCGCGGCCACCAGGGAGGGATAGTTGCGGTTCGACCGTAGACAGTTGAGGTCCACCTGGGTCGGGATCAGGGGACCTGCCGTGTACGAGTCGCCCAGCGCGACGTAGCGGCCGGAGGGGACCGCGGCGCTGGCGGGTGTGGTGACGGCGAGCAGGACGCCGACGGTGGCCGTGGCGAGTGCGGCCACTCGGGCGGCTGCCCGCAGGAGCCGCAGGCGGGGACGGGACATGACGCCTCCCAAGGGAGATCGCGGTGGTGGTGGTGCCGAGATCCTGTCCCCGGTCGACGATCGACGTCAATATAGATGGACCTCACTAAATGACACGCTGGAATGTGGATTTCGCCTTCACCGCACACCCCTGCGACACGCGATGATCCCCCGCCGCATAGCATGGCGACAGTTCGGGACGGCTCTGCTGAAACGAGGCGACATGCGTTGGCTCCAGCGGCTGCTGGGCGGCGGGCGGATCCAGCTCGACCCGGAGCGGCAGCAGGCGCTGCTGCGAGACCTCCAGCACGGATACGGCCCGCGGGCGCGGACCCCGTTCCCCGCGCAGGTCGAGGCGGCGGCCGGGATGCTGAGCGGGGACGACGGGCTGGTGGTCGCGGCCCGGGTCCTGCACCAGGTCGCCGACGAGGCACACCTCGATCTTCGGGCGCAGGCCCAGGACATCCACCGTCGGACGGGCCGACGACTCCTCGTGCACCGGCGCAACTACCGGCAACTGTGGTCGGAGGCCGGCCCCGGACTGCGCTGGCCGCTGTTCGCGCTGCCCTGCGGCTTCCACCCGTACGCGCAGGTGGCCGCCGCTGTCGCGGTGGTCGGCGGTCGCGCGGCCCGGCTCGATCGGGTGACCGATCCGGCGCCGCTGGTGACCCACATGTTCGAGGTGCTCGACCTCACCACCGCCGGCTGGGAGTACGGCCGGGTGCGGGTGGACACCGACGGGGCAGCCCTGGTCGATCGACTGATCGCGAGCGCCGCGCAGATCCTCGCGGCCATGGACGACCCACCGCGACTGCCGCCGCCGGTCCGCGCGCTGATGCGCCGCAACAACAGCCTCGACGTCCACGATCCGCACGCCGGACATCCGGTGGGACGGTTCAACCTGGGCGCGCGGATGCGGGAGCAACTGCTGGCCTGACCGCCGATCAGGCGCGGGCGTGCGCGCCCAGGAAGGCGAGCAACAGGGTCACCACCTCGTCGGGGTACTGCACGTGCGGGTAGTGACCCGCGCCCTGGACCATCTCGAGCCGCCCCAGCCCGCTCGGCAGCGCGGCCACGATGGCCTCGCCCTCGGCGCGCGGGTCGGCCCAGTCCGGGTCGAGCGCGCCCTCGACGATCAGGACCGGACAGCGGACGTTACCCAGTTGCGCCCCGGCGTCGGTCGGCGCCGACCGACCCATCCCACGCATCGCCGCCATCCGGCCGGGCTCGCGCATCATGGCGTCGATCCGGGCCGTGCGGGCGGCCCAGTCGGCCGGCTTGCGGCCCGGGTAGGCCACGTCGAGATAGCTGCGCCAGAGCCGGACGCTGCCGAACAGGCCGGTGCCGAGCAGCCGGGCGATGCCCCTGCGGTAACGGGAGACCCGCAGGTCACCCAGCTTGATCGACTGCTTGCGGGTGAAGGGGGCCAGTTCGACGACGCCGGCGACCAACTCGGGGGCACGGGCGGCGGCGATGGTGGCGGCCCCGCCGGAGATCGAGTGACCGACCAGCACGGCCGGGCCGCCCAGGTGGCGGATGATGGCGAGCAGATCACCCGCGATGTCGGTGCGACTGTAGGAGCGCCATCCGACGCTCGACTCGCCACAACCGCGCAGGTCGACCGCGGCCACCCGGTAGCCGGCGGCCGCCAGGCGCGGCACAACGAAGCGGTACGCCTCGCGGCTGTCACCCATGCCGTGGGCGAGCACGACGAGCGGCCCGGAGGCGCCGGTCACCTCGTACGCCAGGGTGCCGCCGTCCACGTTCAGGTACTCGGTCATCGAAGCCTCCAAGCTAATCGTCTTAGCTAGAGGCTAATCCTATTAGCCACACCCGTCAAAGTGATGTCCACCGCCCCGCCTGACGGAGTGGGGTCAGCGTGCGGACGCGACGTCCCGGGTGATCACCCGCGCCACCTCGCCGAGGTCGTCGTCGAGCTGATGGTCGCGCCCCGGGAGCCGGTACAGGAGCGCCTGCGGCAGCGCCCGCGCGTAACGATCGGCGTGCGACGGCGGCACCGTCTCGTCCCCGAGGCCGTGGAACACCCGCACCGGCACGCCGCGCGGCAGCCTGGCACCGAGGTCGCCCGGCAACTCGAACTCGTCGCCGGGCCAACCGCCCGCTCCGACGAACGGAGCTGCGACCAGGACGATCAGCGCCAGCTCACGCTCCGGTGGCCGCTCGGCGAGCACGTGCGCGAGAATCGCCCCGCCCACCGAATGGCCGATCACGACCGCGCCGTCGTCCAGGGCCGCGATCTCCCGGCGAACGGCGGCGCTCCAGGTGGCGTAGCGCGGATCGCCCTCGTCGGGCAGGCGTGGATAGCGGACGTCGTACGAGTCACCGAGCTCGCGCCGCAGGCTGTCGACCATCCGGCTGTCCCACTCGTCGTACGTGCCGGGGCCGGCGCCCTGGACGAAGAGGATTTGCCTGACCGCTGTCACGGCAGCTCCCTCTCGTGCTTTCGGGGCGGGACCGCGCCGCTCTTTCGCGATTTTCATTCGTGGCCGGAAAACGCCACCGGTATCCGCTCCCACTTAAACGTATATCGCGACCGGGGCCTTGCCGCAAGACCCCGGTCGTGACGCAGAATCGTCGGCCGGAGACGGAACGATGCGAAGAATCGGGGCACCACGTGGGTGTGTTGTGCAGGACGCGAGTGTTCACGCCGACCGTGCGGGCCGAGGTGGCGCGATGACGGACCGGTACGTGTGGGATCTCGACGAGGTCGACGAGACGCAGGTCGCGCTCGTCGGCGGCAAGGGCGCCCGACTGGGGGCGCTGACACGGATCGACGGCGTCCGCGTACCGCCCGGCTTCTGTGTGACGACCGACGCGTTCCGACGGGTCGTGGCCGAGGCGCCCGCGATGGCCGATCACCTCGACCGCCTGTCGCGCCTCGCGGCGGACGACCGGGACACGATCCGCGACCTCAGCGCGGAGATCCGCCGAATCATCGAAGCCATCGTCCCGCCCGACGACGTGGTGACGGCGATCGGCGCGGCCCTGCGCCGCCACGGCGCCGACACGGCCTACGCCGTCCGGTCCAGCGCCACCGCGGAGGACCTCGCGACGGCCTCCTTCGCGGGCCAGCAGGACACCTACCTGAACGTCCGGGGCGCGGAGGCCGTCCTCGCGCACGTCAGCCGGTGCTGGGCCTCGCTCTTCACCGAGCGGGCCGTCAGCTACCGGCAGCGCAACGGCATCGACCACCGGACGGTCCACCTCGCGGTCGTGGTGCAGAAGATGGTGTTCCCGCAGGCGGCCGGCGTGCTGTTCACGGCCGATCCGGTCACGTCCAACCGGAAGGTCGCCTCCGTGGAGGCCAGCTTCGGTCTCGGCGAGGCGCTGGTCTCCGGGCTCGTGAACCCGGACGCCTACCGGGTGCGCGACGACGCGATCGTCGACCGGTCGATCGCCGTCAAGCGCCTCGCCATCAACGCCCTCCCCGGCGGCGGCACCGACCGACAGACGATCAGCGCGGACCGGCAGGGCCAGCCGGCGCTGACGGACGACCAGGTCCTGCGACTGGTACGGGTGGGGCGGCGCATCGAGGCGGCCTTCGGTTGCCCGCAGGACATCGAGTGGTGCCTGTCCGACGGCGACGCCCAGATCGTCCAGAGCCGGCCGATCACCACGCTGTTCCCGGTACCCGCCGCCGCCCGGGACGGGGCGAACCACGTCTACCTGTCCGTGGGACATCAGCAGATGATGACCGACGCCATGAAGCCGCTGGGGCTGTCCATGTGGCAGCTCACGGCGATGGCGCCGATGCACGAGGCCGGTGGGCGGCTCTTCGTGGACGCCACCGGAATCCTGGCGTCGCCCGCGAGCCGCGCCGGCTTCCTCGAGATGGCGGGCAGGTCAGATCCGTTGACCCGGGACGCGCTGGAGACCCTGCTCGCCCGCCCCGACTTCGTACCGACGCTGACCGACGACGCTCCCCGTGTCCCCCGGCTGGGCGGCGCGCCGGCCACGATCGAGAACGATCCGGCCATCGTCACCGAACTGGTCGAGCGCAGCCGGACGTCCCTCGCCGCGCTGCGGCGTGACATCGCGACGGTGACCGGACCGGCACTGTTCGACTTCCTGCTCACGGCATTCGAGGAGCACAAGCGGCTGCTCGCCGATCCATTGAGCATGCAGGCGATCATGGCGGGGATGGAGGCCACCTGGTGGCTCAACGAACAGCTCGCCGGTTGGCTGGGTGAGCGGAACGCCGCCGACACCCTCACCCTGTCGGCCCCCGGCAACATCACGTCGGAGATGGGCCTGGCGCTGCTCGACGTCGCGGACGCGATCCGCCCGTACCCCGAGGTGGTGGCGTTCCTGCGGGACGTCGACGACGACGGCTTCCTCGACGAGCTGCCGAGACTGCCGGGCGGCAGCCAGGCGCGCGACGCCATCCGGGCCTATCTCGACCGGTACGGGATGCGCTGCGTCGGCGAGATCGACATCACGAGGCCGCGCTGGGCCGAACGCCCCACCACGCTCGTACCCCTGATCCTCGACAACATCAGGTTGCACGAGCGCGGCGCGGCCGCACGGCGCTTCGCGCAGGGGCGCGAGGAGGCCCAGCGCAAGCGCGAGGAGCTGCTGGAACGCCTGCGTGCCCTGCCGGACGGGGTGCGCAAGGCCGACGAGACCGCACGGATGATCGACCGGGTTCGCACCTTCATCGGGTACCGGGAGTACCCGAAGTACGCGATCATCAGCCGCTACCTCGTGTACAAGCAGGCCCTGCTGCGGGAGGCGGAACGCCTCCTGCGGGCGGGCGTGCTGCGCCAGATCGACGACATCTTCTACCTCACCTTCGCCGAGCTGCACGACTTCGTGCGGACGCACCGGATCGACGATCACCTCGTCGAGCGGCGCAGAGAGGCGTTCCGGACGCACCAGAGGCTCACCCCGCCGCGGGTGCTCACCTCGGAGGGAGAGGGCATCTCCGGGGCGTACCGACGCGATGACGTGCCGGCCGGCGCGCTTGTCGGTCTCGGCGTCTCCGACGGGATCGTCGAGGGTCGCGCCCGCGTCCTTCCCGACCTGGCCGAGGCCGACCTGGAACCGGGCGACATCCTGGTCACCGCGTACACCGACCCGAGCTGGTCGCCGCTGTTCGTGGCGGTCGCCGGACTGGTCACCGAGGTGGGTGGCCTCATGACCCACGGGGCGGTCATCGCCCGGGAGTACGGCCTGCCCGCCGTCGTCGGCGTGCCGGACGCGACCAGGCTCATCCGGAACGGGCAGCGGATCCGGGTGCACGGCGCCGACGGGTACGTCGAGATCGTGTCGGACGAGGGCGCTCAGGTGTAGGGCATCGTCGGGAACCAGCCGTAGCCCGATCGCCGCGAAGTCCAGGATCGAACTGTGCGGCATGGCTGTCGATCTACCGCCCGCCCGAGCCGTCGTAGTGTAGGGGCCCACCACCGAGGGGGCCGGCACACGGACGGGACTTGAGCCATGGCCAAGTACATGATTCTGATCTACGGCGACGCCCAGCAGTGGGAGGCGATGACCGACGAGCAGTGGAAGGCACACGACGCCGCGCACGCGGCGTTCGCCGAGAAGGCTGGGACTCAGATCATCGACGGAAAGCAGTTGGAGATGTCGCCCACGGCCACCACGCTGCGCTCGGACTCGATGGGGCAGATCACGACGACCGACGGCCCGTTCCTGGAGACCAAGGAGGCGCTCGGCGGCTACTACCTGATCGAGGCCACCGACCTGGACGAGGTGCTGTCGTTGGCGAAACTGCTCCCCGAGGTGCGCGCGTCGCACAGCGGTGTGGAGATCCGCCCGGTGGTCGACCACGGTTGACGTGACCGACCCACGAACGAAGGACGAGGTCGTCGCGGCGGTCGCCCAGGCGCACCGCCGCGACTGGGCCCAGGTGTTCAGCACCACGGCCCACCTGACCCGCGACCTCGACCTGGCCGAGGAGTGCACCCAGGACGCGTTCGCCCGGGCCCTGGAGACCTGGACGCAGACCGGCATCCCGGACCGGCCGGGCGCCTGGTTGACCACCATCGCGCGTAACCGGGCCCGCGACGTCCTGCGCCGCGCGTCGGTGTTCCGTCGCAAGATGCCCCTGCTCGTGGCCGACGAGACCACGCCGGGGCCGGAGGACGGTCTCGTCGACGACCGGCTGCGCCTCATCTTCACCTGCTCACACCCGGCCCTGGCCCGGGACGCCCAGGTCGCCCTGACGCTGCGTCTGGTGTGCGGGCTGTCCACGCCCGAGGTGGCCCGCGCGTTTCTCGTGCAGCCGGCCACCATGGCCGCCCGCATCACCCGGGCCAAGAAGAAGATCGCCGCGGCCCGCATCCCGTACCGGGTGCCGGGCCCGGACCAGCTGGAGGAGCGGGTGAGCGCGGTCCTGGAGGTCGTCCACCTGATCTTCACCACCGGCCACACGGCGCCGCTCGGCGCCCAGCTGGTCCGCCAGGACCTGGTGGACAGCGCGGTCGGGCTGGCCCGCATGCTGCACCTGCTGATGCCGACCAACGCCGAGATCAGCGCACTGCTCGCGTTGCTCCTGCTCAACGCCGCCCGCCAGGACGCCCGCAGAGCCGCGGACGGGCGTCTGGTGCTGCTGTCCGAGCAGGACCGCTCGCGCTGGGACCGGCAGCTCATCGCCGAGGGCCGGGCTCTGGTCGCCGACGCGCTGCGTCGACGGCCTCCGACGCGGTACGCGTTGGAGGCGGCGATCGCCGCCCTGCACGCTGCGGCGCCGAGCTGGCAGGACACCGACTGGGCCCAGATCGTCGCGCTCTACGACACCCTGTTCCGGATCTGGCCCTCCCCCGTGGTCGATCTCAACCGGGCGGTCGCGATCGGGCTGCGCGACGGACCCCGGGCCGGCCTCGACGCGCTCGACCCACTGCTCGCCGACCCGGCCCTGGCCACGTACGGATACCTGAGTGCCGCCCGGGCCGACTTCCTGCGCCAGTTGGGGCAGTGGCGGCAGGCCCGGACGGCCTACGAGGAGGCCTTGACCCTCACCGACAACGACGTCGAACGGGCATTTCTCAGCGACCGGCTGACCGAGGTGGAACGGAATCTGTGAGCGCCAGCGCCAGGGGAACGGCGGTCGGTCAGACATCCGCCTCGATGGCGAACGTGTTGCCGTCCGGGTCCTGGATCCAGGCGATACGCCCACCTCCGGCCCGCGCGGTGATCCCCTTCGGGTCGTGCTCGAACTGCTCGTAGCGCACGGGGTCGACGCCGGCGGCCATGAGTTCGTCGACGATCTCGTCGAGGTCGTCGACGTACCACGTCGCCAGCGTCGCCTCGGTCGTCCCGGCGGTGACCGACTGGTACACGTTGAGGGCCGGTCCGCCGCCGGAGGCGTAGATGCGGCTGCCGTCGGGGATGTGGGCGCTGGGCGCGGACCGCAGCGCCCGCAGGCCCAGCCTGCCTTCGTAGAAGGCGACCGCCCGTGCGATATCGGACACGGCGACTGACGTTCTGAGGTGGTGTGCGCTCAAGGGCATGCCCCAGCCTGGCAGAGACGGGGGCCGGTGGACGTGACGCGGGGCGGGCTCGGCGTGGTGCCGGGCCCGCCCCTCGGTCGTGCGTCAGGTCAGCGTTGCAGGGTGAGCACGCCCGGTCGGTACGGCAGTAGGCCGTAGTCGACGCCGTTGGAGGAGGGCGATCGGCCCTGGTAGAGCAGTTGGAGGTTGCAGGGGTTGACGGTGAAGGTCTGGTCGGCGCTGGTGCGGATCAACTCGCCGTGGCTGATGTCGTTGGTCCAGGTGGCGCCGCTGTTGGCCTTGCCGGCGAAGGGGTTGCTCTCGGTGGCGGCCTGGGGGGTCCAGCTGCCGTTGAGGCTGGTGGCGGTGAAGGAGCGGAAGTAGCGGCCCTGGCCGCCGATGGCCTCGACGATCATGAGGTACTTGTTCTGGCCTTGGAGCTTGTAGACCTGGGGCGCTTCGAAGAGGTTGTTGGTGGAGTCGCTCATGATGGTCGTGTAGCTGGAGCCGAAGCTGCTGGGGAAGTTCCCGATCGGCATGCTGGCGCGGTAGATCTTGCCGTTGTCGCCGGCGAAGAAGAGGTACATGTTCTGGTCGTCGGCGATCAGGGTCTGGTCGATCGGGCCGGTGCCGGAGCCGGTGATGCTGCCGCTGAACAGGGTCTGGGCGGCGGACCAGCCGTTGGCGTTGGTGGGGTCGGTGGAGGTGCGGTAGGAGAACGCGGCACCGCCCCACTGGTAGGCCAGGACCCAGATGTTCTTGGGCGCGAAGTAGAACAGGGTCGGCGCGACGGTGCCGCTGTTCATGGTGTTCTGGCTGGCCGAGCCCATCTCCGACCAGTTGGTGAACAGACCGAAGTTCATCGACCCCCACGACGAACCGAAGTCGTGGGTGGTGGCGTAGACGAGTTGCCGGCCGTTGTAGGGGGCGACGGTGAAGTCCTTGAGTGACACCCAGCCCGACTTCGGCTGCGCCAACGCCCCGGTCGACGACCACCGGTACGACGACGGCAGGTCACAGGTGCCACCCGGGGGCGGCGTGGTGGGCGGCGGCGTGGTGGGGTTGCCCCCGCCGTCGACGCGGACGAACTGCCACTGCTGGTTGGTGCCGTTCCAGTCGTCGTACTGCACGATGTTGCCACCGTCGGCCGTCGAGGCGCCCTGCACCTCCATGACCTTGTTGCTGTTGCGGTTGATCAACCGCACGTACCCACTGTCCGAGTCGGCCAGCCGGAACTGCTGGTTGGTCCCGTTGTTGTCCGACCACTGCACGATCGCCCCGCCGTTGGCCGTCGACCGGCCGGAAACATCCAGCACCTTGCCGGACAACCGCGACTTGACCCGGTAGTAACCACTACCCGAGTCCACGAACTGCCACTGCTGCTGGTTGCCGTTGTTACGCGTCCACTGCGTGATCCGCGCACCGTCGTTCGTGGCCAGGTTGTAGACGTCCAACGCCTTGCCACTGTTGCGGTTCACCAGGACGTACCACGCGCTCGTGTCGACGGTCGCCGCAGCCGCGGGCGACGACACCGCCATCGCGGCGGCGCCAGCGACCACCACCGCCGCCACGCTGGCGGCTGCCGCTCGTACCAACCGCCCTCGCCGCCGCGAGGGCGGCGCTATCGCCGGGGTCGTATCAATGGCGGACATGTTCCTCCTCAATCACAGGGAGCCGAACGGCTCCCCGAAGCTAGGCGCACCACGACACGCGACCGGGCGCACACGGCGGGAATGTTCGCGTTAACACGATCCCTGCGTGCTGCGGACAGTGTCGGATTGACGGTCGACGAAGTCGGCCGGCGGTACATCGCACCCGACGTCGTCCTTGACCATCGACTGTGAGCGATAACATGCTGTTCGTCAAGACGTAACATCCGCGTAAAGCAGGGCCGACCCGTCGGGTCCGACCATTGACGCCGGTCGCACGCCTGCTGCCCGGCCACCCACCGCCCGACAACCCGGGCCGACGTACTCGGCAACCCAGAATGACTGACGCTAACATCGACATTCGCGCATAAAGCGCCGCGTCTTCCCCGCTGCCGCAGCCGTGCTCGCGAGGATTCATCGACGGACTGCCGGCCGCGCCCGCCCCGGTGCCCAGGCCCGGAGTCGGTGACTCCCGGCCCGGGCATCCGTGCTCAGGGGCTGGTGCAGGTGACGTTGCCGGGCGGGGTGGCGCCGTCTCCGGTGGCGGTGAATCCGAAGGTCGTCGAGGCGTTCGGCGCGAGCGTGCCGTTGTAGTCGGCGTTGCGCACGGTGACGTTGCCGGTGGTCCCGGTGTTGACACCGCTCCAGAGGCTGCTGATGGCCTGGCCATTGGCCAGGGTCAGGCGCACCGTCCAGCCGTTGATCGTGCCGGACGTCCCGTTGGTGACGGTGAACTCGCCCTGGAACCCGCCCGGCCAGCTGTTGATCGCCCGATAGGTGGCGGCGCAGGTGCCCGGCTCACCGGTCGGCGGCGGGGTGGTCGGCGGCGGCGTCGTCGGCGGCGGGGTGGTCGGCGGCGGCGTCGTGGGCGGGGGCGTGGTCGGCGGCGGCGTGGTGGGCGGAGTCGTCGACTGGAACTGGCTGAAGAACCGCCAGATCTCACCCGAGGTCCAGGTCCGCGAGTCGTTGGGGCTGCCCGACCCGTCGACCGGGCTCGGGGTGTGGTCGCCGTCGAACGCGGCCCACTGCACCGGGTACCCCGAGCGGCAGCCGGAGTAGGTGGTGGTGATGTGGGTCAGGCTGCCCTGGCTGGGCTCGCGTGGGCTCTGTGCCGTGCAGCCGTTGTTCCGCACGAACGTGTCGCGCAAAGCCCGACCCTGCGAGATGTTGAGCACGCTGTCGTGGATGCCGTGGATGCCGAAGTACGGAACCGGCTGGGTGCCGCCGCTACAGCCGCTGAGGTTCGCGCCGGAGAGCACCGCGACCGCGCGGATGACGTTGGGTCGGGCACAGGCCACCGCGTAACTCATGGCCCCGCCGTAGCTCCAGCCCAGGGCGAAACGCTGCGTCGTGTCGACGCAGAGGTCGTTCTCGACCTGCCTGGAGATGTCGTCGAAGAGGGTCAGGTCCCGCCCGTTGGTGTTGGCCCACCCGGCGTTGATGCCCTGCGGCGCGACGAAGATCGTGCTGTTGTTCGACAGCGGCGCGAGGCCGTAGTAGCCGGCCGAGGCGACGTTGTTGGCCGATCCGTTCAGCCAGTGGAAACCGAAGACCAGGCGGTACTGGCGGTTCCGGTCGTAACCGCTCGGGATCTGGAGGATGTAGGTGCGGCTCTGGCCGCTGCTGGTGATCGTGCGTGTCCCGTTGGTGAGGGTGGGCGCCTTACCGCAGCCCGCGGTCGCCGCCAGGGTGCCGTTCGTGGCAGCCGCCGCCTCGCCGCGGAACCCGGCGGTCAACGCGCCGCCGGTAGCCACGACGAGAACCGCCGCGGCCGCGACGAACGTCAGTAGTTGTCTCCGTCTGACCATTGCTCGACTCCTTGCCGTTGATCGTGCGTACGACATGCACCTCGAGCCGGTTCGTGCCGGGTGGGGTGCTCGCCCGCGCGGGCGGGACGAGGGCCGACCGACGAGGTGCCGTGACAGGACGTCCTTCCGTTGCGGGCCGACGTGCTCGTGCGGCCGGTGCGGCGTACACGGGTGGTGTACGGGCCGTACCGTCGCTGCCGGGTTGTCCGCGACGGGGCATGGAATGCGGGGAATGCGGCCGGACCGGGGGGGCGTCCGACGACCGCGCGGTCGCCTGGCAGTGGCGGAGCGGCCCGGACTGGTCACCGATCGGTGCGGCGGCGGGAGGGCGGGCCCTCGGCATGCCTGCGCCGACTGACTGCAGTGACTGGGAGCGTGCCCTTCACTCCCCGCGCCGGAACATAGCATGTTATCGATAACACGCTCAACCGACCGAGTGCCGCGCAATCGACCGACATGGTCGGTCCGACCCATTAAAGCCCTGGTCAGGCGGTCGACCGCAGAGCGGCACGCCCATCCCCGGGAACACGCGTCACCGCTGCGTGTCCTCGGATCGCGAGGCGAAGGGGGTGACCTCGAGGAGCCTGTCCCCCAGGTCGCAGACCGTGTCCCGCATGCGACGGGTCCCGCCGTTCTGCATGGCGTGCATGGCGTCGCAGGCCCCCCGCCAGGCCTGACAGGCGCCGGGCACATCGTCGAGATCCAGCAGGGTCCCGCAGAGCTGGGCGGACGCCTCGAAGACGTCGATCCGACTGTGCGCCTCGACGGCCGCTCGGAGGCCCTGCTCGAGCTGGTCCCGAGCGTGGCTCTGGTGCCCCAGCAACGCCAGGCACTCGGCGATCAGAATGCGGATCGCCGGTTCGTCCGTCCCTGGTCCGACCTTCTCGCTCTGGGCCAGCGCCTCGTCGAGGCACCCCATGGCCTCGCCGGGAGCACCGAGTCGGACCAATGTCCGGCCCCGGGCCACGCACGCCCAGATCTCGCCCTGCTCGAAGCCGGCGGCCCGGTAGAGGGACAGTGCTCGCTCGTTCTCCGCGAGTGCCCGCTCGTGCCGGCCGAGCTGACTGTGGATCCGGTGCAGGGCACTGTGGACGCCGCCCAACTCCGCGATCATGCCGCGCTCGGTGAAGATCTCTCGGGCGCGGGTGAGCAGGTCGAGTGCCTCGTCGTAGCTGGCGAAGTGGAAGCAGGAATCGGCCAGACTCCACATAGCGTGGGCCGCACCCAGGTCATCCCCGCTGCCGTTGGCAGCCCGCAGAGCCACCCGCATCACGTCCTGCCAGTCGTGGAACCGCCCGGTGAGCCGCAACCACGGCCAGATGGTGAGAGCCAGCCGCCAGGGTGGGACACCGAAGTCGCCCTCCGCCGCACGGCGAACCGCCTCGAACAGGACCTCCCGGTGATCGTCGAACCACCGCATCGCGGCCTCGTACGAACCGGGTCGCTCGGCGATGACGCCGGCCGGGGCCGGAGTGGGGGCAGCCGCCGGGCTCGTCGGTACCAGCCGCAGCGCGGCCTGGTGGCTGCTGTGCAGGTAGTGGTGCAGAAGTCGGTCGATCGCCGCCTCCCGGTCGCGGACCGACTCCGCCGCCAGGATCAGCTCCTGCGCGTACGCCCGGACGAGGACGTGCGAGGTGAACCGGCCCCGGTCGTCCTCGTCGAGCAGGGCCGCCTCGGCGAGTTCGCGCACCATGGCCCGCGTCTGCTCCAGCGGGGTCTGGGACATGCTGGCGAAGGCCTCGGCCGAAACGCCGGCCGCCATGGCCGCGGAGGACAGCCGGAAGAGCCGTGCCGCGTCCGGGCTGAGCTGACGGTACGACCAGGCGAAGGCGGCACGCGGATCGCATCCGCCGTGGTTGCCGGAGAAGGCGGTGAGTCGCCGCGCGCCGTCCCGGAGTTCCGCGGCGACGTCCTCCAGAGCGAGTCGCGGACGCGCGCTCAACCGGCCGGCCAGGATCGCCAACGCGAGGGGCAGGCGCCCACACATCTCGATGATCTCGTCGAGGGTGTCGGACACCTCAGCGCTGCCCGCCGGGGAGCGGTTCGGCGCGTCCTTCAGCCGGCGCTGGACCAGCCTTCGGGCGGTCGGCATGTCCGGAGGATCGAGATGCAGCAGGTGGGCTCCGTCGCGGACGGCGAGATCGACGAGCGGACTGCGGCTGGTCACCAGAACCAGACACTCCGGGGAGTTGGGCAGCAAGGGGCGCACCTGGGCGGCGTCGAGCGCGTTGTCGAGGAACACGAGCAACTTCCGGCCGGCGGTGAGGCTCCGGTAGATGCCGACCCGTGCGGCGAGCGTCTCCGGGACGCTGGACATGTGGAAACCCTGCGACGACAGCAGGGATCCGAGCGCATCGCTGGCCGAGAGGCTGTCGGTCTCGGGCTGCTCCGCGCGCAGGTCGAGGTAGAGCTGGCCGTCGGTGAACTCCCCGGCGACCAGGTGGGCGAAGTGCGCGGCCAGCGTGGACTTGCCCACGCCGCCCATTCCGTCGAGTGCGACAACCAGCGGACCCGTCCCGCGCGCGTCGGCCGTGTACTCGCACATTCCGGCGAGAGTCGCGAGTTCGGCGGTACGTCCGACGAAGGCGGGGAGATCGGGTGGGAGCTGCGCCGGACGCACCAGCGGCACCGGCCACGAGCGGTCGCGCCGCCGCGTCTCTGGGCCGGTCTGGCCGTTCGGCACCGAGGTCGCCGTCCCCGCCAGGACGCGCCGGTGCGCGGCCTGGAGCGCCTCGCCCGGATCGATGCCCAGCTCCTCGACGAGACGGGTGCGGACGGTCCGGAAGAGCCCCAGCGCCTCGGCCTGGTGGCCGCTCGCCCCGAGCGTGGCGATGAGACTCGCCTGCACCGGCTCGTGGAACGGCGCCATCGAGGCGGCCAGCCGGAGGGGCCGGAGCAACCGCGTCGGCCGGTCCAGTGACATGGCGAGTTCGGCCGCCGGCACGCACCCGTCGAGGAATTCCTGATCGAGCGCCGCGAAGATCGACATCGAGGTGGTGCCGTGGGCGTACGTGTCACCGGCGGGCCCGCGCCACAGCCCCAGGGCCTGGGCGTACCGATCCAGCGCCGCGTGACGGTCGCCGGCCGTGAGCTTGGCGCGGGCGGCCCCGACGAGCTCACGGAAGCGGAACAGGTCCAGCGAGCCGGGCGCGGGCGCGAAGAGGTAGCCACTACCGTGCCGCCGCAGGTACGTGCCGGAAGCGCGCAGCGGGAGCGAGGGTTCCATCAGCCGCCGCAGCGCGCCGACGTACTTGTGGATGACGTTCGTGGCGCTGGCCGGAGCGTCCTCACCCCAGACCAGTTCGATGAGGTCGGTCGCGCTGACCGGTCGCCCCGCGCGGGCGAGGAGCAGGGCCAGCAGGCGGCCCTGCTGTCGGGGGCCGACGTCCACCTCGACACCGTCACGCCACAGTCGCAGGGGACCCAGGATCTCGAAACGCAGGCTGCCGTCGGTCGGCCGGGGTCCGTCTTCTCCGTGGCGGGCATCGGTCGAAATCGACAATTCAATCTCCTGTTTCGCCGTACCCGCCGCCACCACCGAGCTTGCCAGTCTACGGGTGCGCGGCCGAGGACGACCCGTCACCGAGACGCGATCCGGACGAAACGGTGGAGCACGGCACCCGACAATAGAAATGTCACTGCGCGGAATACACGAGGCAGGGCCTCTCCGACGCCGTTCGTCGCTTTTTCGCCGACTCCGTGGATTCCAGGCGATACGGCCGCGAGACTGCCCTTTCGGCTCCTAGACTGCGAGCGTGTACGGCGGGGCCGCCCCTGCCAACGGGGAGGTGCGGGTGCCATGAATTCTCGGCCGACGAAACAGCAGGAACGCCCTCACGGCGGAGCCAACCGTGACATGCCTCCGGAACTCGGCTCCGATTCCGTTGGCATATTCGAGGGCCGAACCTTCATGTTGTCCAATGCTGTCGGCGACGTGCCCGCCGATTCCATTGCGGGACTGGTGCACGACGACACCCGTTACCTCAGCCGTTGGGAGATGACGCTCGACGGACACGCCCCGCTGGTGCTCAGCGCCAGCACCGTCGACGCCTACTCCGCGGCCTTCTTCCTCGCCAACCCGGAGCTACCGAACCTGCGGGCGAACGGCATCGGGCTGCGCCGGGAGCGGTTCGTCGGGGACGGCATGTACGAGCGGATCGAGTTGCAGTACTTCGGCGTCGAACCGGTCTCCGTACGCCTGCGGCTGGATGTCGGCGTGGACTTCGCCGACCTCTTCGAAATCAAGCGAGCGGGGCGGAGCCGGCTCGCCGATATCCGACGGAACCACCGGCGGGACGGCTCCGCCCTGCTCTTCTCCTACCGGAACTCGGGCTGGTCGGCCGGCACCACCGTCGAGGCCAGTCCCCCGGCCGACCGGGTCGAGGGCGACTCGCTGGCCTGGGAAGTGCGCCTGGAGCGCGGCGACACCTGGGGGTGCGAGGTGCGCGTGCTGCTGAACTGTCAGGGTACGGACTTCCAGCCGACCAGCCGTGTCTTCGGCGAGGCACACGCCACCGACCCCGACGACGTGGCATCGCGGTGGACGACCAACAAACCGGATCTCAGCGCGGATTCGGAGCTGTTGCGCAACGTCTACCACAAGACGGCCGTCGACCTGGTGTCGATGCGCATCGTCAAGGAGATCAACGGCCAGAAGGTCGTGCTGCTGGCCGCCGGCATGCCCTGGTTCCTGACTCTGTTCGGCCGGGACACGCTGATCACGGCGTACCAGAGCATCACCTGCGGTCCGGACGTCGCGCGCGGGGCGCTGGTCGCTCTCGCCGCGCACCAGGGCACCGTCGTCGACGACTTCAGCGACCAGGACCCCGGCAAGATCCTGCACGAGTTCCGCTCCGGTGAGCTGACGCAGCTCGGCATCGAGCCCTACGGCCCCTGCTTCGGCGCTGCCGACACCACCCAGCTCTGGCTGATCCTGCTCTCCGAGTACTGGCGGTGGACCGGCGACGACGCGTTGGTGCGGCAGTTGCGGCCCAACGCCGACGCGGCGCTGCGGTGGATCGACGAGTTCGGGGACCGCGACGGTGACGGGTACGTCGAGTACGGCACGCGCTCTCCGAACGGCATGCGCAACCAGTGTTGGCGCGACTCGCCGGACGGCGTGCAGTTCGCCGACAGCAGGCTCCCCGACCTGCCGGTCGCCACCTGCGAGATCCAGGGCTACACCTACGACGCGAAGGTACGCGCCGCGGAACTCGCCGACGGGCCGTGGGCCGACGCCCCGTTGGCGCGACGGCTGCGGACCGAGGCCGCCGATCTGCGGGAGCGGTTCAACCGTGACTACTGGCTGCCACAGCGCGGTGGCTACTACGCGATCGGCCTGGACGCGGAGAAACGCCCCATCGACTCGATGACCTCGAACATGGGCCACCTGCTGTGGAGTGGGATCGTTCCGCCCGAGCGGGCGGCCCTGGTGGCGCGGCAGCTGATGTCCGACGAGATGTTCTCCGGCTGGGGCGTACGGACGCTGTCGACCACGGACGTGGGGTACAACCCGATCGGCTACCACCTCGGGACCGTGTGGCCGCACGACAATTCGATCATCGCCGCCGGGCTCGCCCGGTACGGCCACCGGCACGAGGCCAACCGCATCGCGATGGCGTTGCTCGAAGCGGCGGCCCACTTCGACTACCGCCTGCCCGAGGCGTTCTCCGGGTACGACCGGTCACTGGGCCGACGACCCGTGCCCTACCCCACCGCCTGCAACCCCCAGGCGTGGGCCAGCGGGGCGCCCCTGCTCTTCCTGCGGACGATGCTCGGGCTCGACGTCCGCGACGGCGTCCTCGCCACCGATCCGCACATCCCCGAGACGTTGGGGGGCATCCGGCTGACCGGGGTCACCGTGCACGGCGCGAAACGGATCGTTGACGCCTCCGGTTCGCGGTTGCGCTCCCCCGCCTGAGCTGGCGGGCGAACCGGCCCGGTCAGGCCGCCGGGCGGCTCGTCCGCAGGGTGTGGAGCGCGTCCTGATGCCGGGAACGGACGGTCCGGACCGGGACGCCCAGCGCACGGGCCGTCTGGTGGGTGGTCCGTCCCGCCAGGTAGGTGTGCAGCAGCACCGCGCGGTGCTCGACGGACAGCCGGCGCAGCATCGAGACCGCCTCGGCCGCGGCGACGGCGGCGTCCGCGTGGTCCGGTTGGGCAGCGTCGACCTCCGGCTCGATCCTCTCCCGCCCGACGGCGACCTCCCGCAGCGACGCGACGGCCAGGTCACGCGCCACCGTCATCAACCAGTCGCCGATCGGGACCTCGATGGGGCGGAGGCGGGCGCCCTTCTGCCAGGCGTGGATGAACGTCTCCTGCACGATGTCCTCGGCGAGGTGGTGGTCCACCACGAGCCTCTCGACGAAGGTGAGCAGCGGCCCGAAGTTCTCGGCCATCAACTCGTCAAGCGCGGGAGTCCGGGCGGACGCCGCACAGGTGTGGGGAGCCGTTGTCATCGCTGGTGCCTGGTCCTTAACGAGCTGGTCTACGAGCGGGCCCGCCACCGGCACGTCCGGCAACCGGCGATCGGCCCGGCCCCGACGCTACGGTCGGCCAGTTACCAGCCTCGTGACGAACTCTTACCGACCCGGCCGGCCCGGCAGCGAACCCGCCCGCCCTGGCCGGCTACTTCGGGCGCGCGACCTCCAACTGGCCCGTGGACCGGACCGTCACCCAGGTCGTGACGGTAGCCCCGTCCACCTCGGCGGTGCAGGTGAACCGGTGGCCCTCGATGACCGGCTGGTCGACCGGGCAGGCGACGGTGTCCGCGTTCAGCCCGTAGTCGGCCCGGAGCACGGTCAGCACCTGGCGTTGCAGGGCGGCCGTGTCGAGGACCTTCTGTCGCGGGAGGTCGGGCCGGGTCACGGCCACGACCGTCCCCGCGACGACCAGGAGGACGACCGGAACCGCGACGGCCACCACGAGTTTCGGAGCGGGCCGCCAGCGTCTCGCCGTCGGCACGGTCGCCGCCGGCCCCCACTGCGGCCCAGGAGCCGGCTTCCAGCGGGGTGCCCGCAGGGCTGCCCCCGCGCCGGTGACCGCCGGGCTGTCGGACGCGCCGTCCGGGCTCATCGTCGACTCCACGATCTCAGCGGGCGGTGGGGGTGGGCACGGTGACGACCTCCGGTAGCGGCTTCGTCTTCGCGCCGGTCGGGGCGACCGCGAACCAGGTGCCGCCGACTCCCTGGCCCCGGATCTCGCCGGGCGCGGTGTCCTTGGCGAACAGGTAGACCGGCCAGCCGCCGACGGTCACCTGGCAGGTGCCGTCGGCGCGCTCGACGTACCCGACGAGTTGGGGGTCGACGCCGTCGGGATAGATCCGGCCGGGTGACGAGATGAGCAACGGGGGCCAGGTCCTGGCGCAGTCACCCGCGCAGGTCGCCTTCGGTGGCTTCGCCGAGTCCTTGTCGAACCGGTAGAGCGTCCTGCCCTGGCCGTCCGCGACGTACGTGCCGATGTCAGGCTGCTCCATGGCCCGCAACGCCACCACGTTGCTGCCCTGACCGCGGTCCGGGCTACCGGAGACGGGGACGTCGGACCGCCCGCTGAAGATCTGGACGCGGCGCTGCGTCTTCGCCACGGTCGGCGGCGGCACCGGGCTGACCTCGATGACCTGCGGGCCCGGGTCCGCGGTCGCGGTGACCGACGCGGCCACGGACGCCCCCTGGGTCGGCGCGCTCGCGGTGCCGCCCGCCCCCGTGGCCTCCCCGCACGCGGTCAGCGCCGCCAGGCCGATCACCGCGATCGCGATCCGCGCTCTCTGCACCATGTTCGCTCCACCTCGTATTCGGTGTGGACCGGGCTCGTGCACAGGTCCGGCACCCACACGGACGCCGTACCGAATCGGTTCATCGCCGTACCGCGACGGACAGCCCGGACGGATTCGAACTTGCCCTGAACCGGATGGCGCGAGCATCCGTGTGGGTGGCGGCATCGGCGCAAGACGGTCCACGAGGGGACCGCTCGCCGACCCGCAGAACCACAGGAATACGGGAGGGCGACATGGCCACGTACCACATCGTCAGCGAGGACATCCAGGAGTCCGCGAGCTGGCTGCAGCAGAACATGCAGACTCTGCTGGACGGGATGACCCAGGCCAAGAGCAAGATCGACACGCTGATCCAGGGTGGCTACAACACCCCGGGCGCGCAGCAGCAGTTCGGTCCGTACTTCGAGGAGTACAAGGGCAGCGTCGACCAGACCCTGCACGGCATGGAGGGCATCAGCCAGTACCTCACGCAGGTCAGCGACGCCTTCTCGGAGACCGACACGCAGACCGCCGCCAGCCTCAGCCGCTGACGCGACAAACGGTCGGGGCCGCGTGGTGAGCGATCACCACGCGGCCCCAACCGTGTTCCCGACGGATCGCCCGACCAGGAGATACCCGTGCGCCTGCTGCTCACCGTCACGGATCAGTCCACCCCCGCAACCGACTACCAGGTCGAGGCCGCCCTCGACTCCACCGTCGCGGAGCTCGCCGAGGTGCTGGCGGGGCGCCGTCCGGAACCCGGCACCCGAGCACCGACGATCTTCGTCGCCGGCGCTCCCCTCGACCCCGGGCTGACGCTCGCCGACGCCCCGCTGTGGCAGGGCAGCGTCGTCGAGCTGGATCGTCCGACGTCCGTGTCACCGCCACCGGCGGCCGGTCCGCTGGAGATCCGGGTGGTCAGCGGTCTCGGCGCCGGCAACCTGTACCCGCTCGCCATCGGCGAGCACGCCGTCGGCGCCGCCGACGACAACCACGTCCGCGTACACGACGACCCGCTCGCTCCCGTGCTCGCCCGGCTGCGGGTGACCGAGGACGGGGAGTGCTGGCTCCGTCCGATGGAGCCCGGCCTGTTGCTCGACCGGGTGGAGGTCGACGAGCAGGAGCGGATCTGGAAGCCCGGAGCGCAACTCGCCGCGGGCTCCTCCCTGCTGGAGCTTCGCCGCCCCCTGCGGGACGAGGCGGCGCTCCAGATCTCGGAGGACCGTACGGGCCTCGACTACAACCGTCCGCCCCGCCTACTGCCCGCGGCGCGGACCACCCAGTTCACGCTTCCCGGGCCGCCGGCGCCTCCGGAGCGACGGCCGCTCACGCTGATCACCGTGCTGGCGCCGGTCGTGCTCTCCGGTGCCGCGTTCGTCGTCACCCGCAACCCGCTCACGTTGCTCTTCGCCATCCTGTCGCCGCTGGTGCTGATCGCCGGCCAGATCGGCGCGCGGCGTCAGGGCCGGGCCACCTACCGCTCCCGGCTCACCGAGTACGAGAAGAAGCGGGCCCGCATCAGCGGCGAGGCCGAGGAGGCGCTGGCCGCCGAACGGTCGGTCCGCCGGGACGACTTTCCCGATCCCGCGTCGATGGGGCTGATCGCCACCGGCCCGCAGCGTCGGCTGTGGGAGCGACGCCGCACCGATCCTGACTTCCTGGAGCTGCGGGTCGGCAGCGCGGACCTGCCGTCGGACGTGGTGCTCCGCGACCTGAGCCAGGACGAGAACCGGCGTGAGGTCCGGTGGAGCGCCCTCGACGTACCGGCGACCGTGCCGGTACGCAAGCACGGTGTCGTGGGGGTGGCCGGCGACGCCGTCGCGCGTACGACGGCCCGGTGGATGATGGCCCAGGCCAGTGCCCTGCACAGCCCGGAGGACCTGCAGATCTACCTGCTCTGCGGCACCGCCGACGAGAGCGGCTGGGCCTGGGCGGGGTGGCTGCCGCACCTGCGGCCCCGCGACGGTCAGGACACCCTCGCCACGGTCGGCACCGACACCCAGACGTTGGCCCGCCGGGTCGGCGAGCTGGTGGCCATCATCTCGTCCCGCTCCGGCGAGCGGGGCAGCGGAGCGTTCCGGGACATCCTCGTGGTGCTCGACGGCGCCCGCAAACTCCGGTCCCTGCCCGGCGTCACCCAGATCCTGCGCGAAGGACCGGCGGTCGGGGTGTACGCCATCTGCCTCGACGCCGAGGAGCGGCTGCTGCCCGAGGAGTGCCAGGCGGTCGTCGCCCAGCAGGAGGACGGGTCGCTGCTGGTGACGCAGACCCTCGCCGCCCCGATCGGCGACGTCCACCCGGACGTCGTGTCGCCGGAGTGGCTGTACCGGACGGCGCGGGCGCTGGCGCCGCTGCGGGACATCGGTGGCGCGGACGAGGAGAGCGCCCTGCCCGGGTCGAGTCGGCTGCTCGACGTACTCGGAATGGAGCCGCCGGAGCCGGATGCGGTGACGGCCCGGTGGACCTCGGGTGGTCGGACCACCGAGGCGGTGCTCGGGGTGTCGCTCGACGGGCCGTTCGCGCTCGACCTGAAACGGGACGGACCGCACGGCCTGGTGGCCGGCACCACCGGCTCCGGCAAGTCGGAGCTGCTGCAGACCCTCGTCGCCTCGCTCGCCGTGGCCAACCGTCCGGACGCGATGACGTTCGTGCTCGTCGACTACAAGGGCGGCAGCGCGTTCAAGGACTGCGTCCTCCTGCCGCACACCGTCGGCATGGTGACCGACCTGGACACCCACCTGGTGGGCCGGGCGCTGACGTCGCTCTCGGCGGAGCTGCGCCGACGCGAACACATCCTCGCCGAGGCCGGGGCGAAGGACATCGACGACTACGTGGAGCTGCTGCGCCGCGAGCCGTCCCGCGTCCCGATGCCGCGCCTGCTCATCGTGATCGACGAGTTCGCGTCGATGGTGCGTGACCTGCCCGACTTCGTGACCGGTCTGGTCAACATCGCCCAGCGCGGCCGATCGCTCGGCATCCACCTGGTGCTGGCGACCCAGCGACCGGGCGGCGTGGTCTCCCCCGAGATCCGGGCCAACACCAACCTGCGCATCGCCCTGCGGGTCACCGACAGCAGCGAGAGCCAGGACGTGCTGAACGCCCCGGACGCGGCCGCCATCTCGAAGTCGACGCCCGGTCGCGCCTTCGTCCGTCTCGCCCAGTCGTCGCTGGTGCCGTTCCAGGCGGGCCGGGTCGGCGGGTTCCGCCCCGGCGCGCGCAGCACCGACCGCCCGGCCCCCTGGTTGGCGCCACTGTCCTTTCCCGACCTCGGTCGCCCCGCGCCACGTCGCCGCTCCGGCGAGGCGGCGCCGTCGGCCGAGCTGACCGACCTCGCGGTGCTCGTGACGGCGATCCGGGACGCGAGCGAACGGCTCGGCATCCCGGCCCAGCACAGCCCCTGGTTGGCGGCGCTGCCCACCTCGCTGACCGTCGACGCGTTGCCCCCGGCCCGCGCCACCGACTACCACCTCCCGGCGGTCGCCTACGGGCTGGTGGACCTTCCGGCCCAGCAGGACCAGGTGCCGCTGGCACTGGACCTCTCCACGCTCGGGCACCTGCACGTCATCGGCTCCTCGCGCAGCGGCCGATCGCAGACGCTCCGGACGATCGCCGGGGCGGTCGCCCGCGTCCAGTCCACGGCGGACGTCCACCTCTACGGCGTCGACTGCGGCAACGGGGCGTTGCTGGCCCTCAACGGCCTGCCGCACTGCGGGGCGGTGGTGCAGCGCACCGAGGCGGAGCGGCTCGGCCGGTTGTTCGCCCGTCTCGTCGCCGAACTGGGCCGGCGGCAGCAGCTGCTCGCCACCCGGGGCTCGGCGAGCATGGTGGAGTACCGGACGGGTGCCGCCCCGGGTGAGCGACCGCCACACATCCTGGTGCTCCTGGACCGGTTCGAGGTCTTCGACAAGACCTTCGCCGACTACGACAACGGCACGATCATGGCCGCTCTGCTGACCCTGCTGCGCGAGGGCGCCGGGGCGGGCATCCACGTGGTGCTCGCGGGTGACCGGGCGATGTTCTCCAGCCGGATCTCGTCCACCACCGACGACAAGCTGGTGTTGCGGTTGACCGAACGCGGCGACTACAGCATGGTCGGCATCAACCATCGGCAACTGCCGGACGAGATCGAGGCGGGTCGCGCGATCCGGGCGTCCGACGGCGCCGAGGCGCAGATCGCGCTGCTCGGCGAGGACACCTCGGGTCAGGGGCAGGCGCGCGTACTCACCGACATCGCCGAGACGGCCCGGCGGCGGGACGCGGACCTCGCGCCCGGGGACCGCCCGTTCCGGATCGACGTGTTGCCCGACGAGCTGACCCTCGCGGACACCGAGACGCTCCACCGACCCGACGGGCCGCTGTGGACGATGCTGGGTGTGGGCGGCGACGAGCTCACCGCGATCGGGCCGGACCTGACGGTCGTCCCGACCCTGGTCCTGGCGGGTCCACCTCGTTCGGGACGGAGCACCGCGCTGCTGACGATGGTCGCCACCCTGCTGCGCAGGGGGACCGAGGTGGTCGTGGCGGCGCCCCGCAGATCGCCGCTACGCGAGCTGGCCGACCTCCCCGGTGTGCTCGACCTCGTCGCGAACGAGAACCTCACCTCCGCCATCTTGACGGCCGCGCTGGAGCGCAGGAGCGGACCGGCCGTGGTCGTGCTCGACGACGCCGAGCTGCTGCTCAAGTGCGACGCGGGCAGCGACCTCGGGGAGATCGCCCGAACCGGCGCGGAACGGGGGCTCGGGTTGGTCATGGCGGGCACCATCGACGGCCTGTCCGGCGGCTTCGGCGGCTGGCACGTCGACGCCCGGCGCAACCGGCAGGGCGCGCTGCTCAGCCCACAGGGCCTCGGTGACGGCGAACTGATCGGCGCCAAGCTGAGCCGGGGCCAGCTCGGCGGGGGACGCCTGGGTCGGGCGCTGCTTCACCTGGGCGACGGCACCGTCCGCCTGGTGCAGGTCCCCCGAACCGATCCGGTGGCGCTGCGGTCCCTGGTGACGCCACCGGAGTAGAACCCGAACGAGAGGGGGACACCGCAGCGCGGTGTCCCCCTCTCGTCGATCACCGCTCAGGCGTCGGTCGTGCCCGTCGACTCCGGCCGCGCGGCCAGCACCGGCAGGTCGTCGTCCCAGGTGAACGCCAGGGACCCGGTGATCGCGCCGAAGAGCTCGAAGATGTCCTCCGCCTCCGCGAGGTTCGGGCTCGACCCGGTGACCACCACGACGTCCGCCGATCCCGGCATCGGTACGACGGTGTGCATCACCGCGCACCGCATCGTGACGCCGTCCTGGACGACGTTCTGGATGCCGTACACCCGACCGACGGTGCCGATGCGGGGAATCGTCGCGGTGGTCACCCGCCGCCAGGTCCCGTCGGCCCGGTTGGGGTGCGCCACCGCCGTCAACGCGCCGAGGATGTCGCCGTTGGCCGGTGGTGTGACCACCGCGACCACCACGGTGGCGGTGAGCGGGCCGTCCTCGTACATCTCGAAGACGCCGGCCGCGTGCACCGCGCCACCGCGCCGGGCCTGGCGTACCGACCGGCGTACCTGCTCGGCGAAGCGGCCCGCCTGGTCGGCGGTGAACCCGCCGGTCAGGGCGTGGCCCCGCGCCTCCTCGCCGAGCCGGTTCTCGCTCGCCTCGTCGGCCACCGCGAAGTCGACCCACGCCTGCGGGGTGCGCAGCTCGAAGCCGGTCGGGGTGGGCGTCGCGGCATGGGCCTGGGTCGGGGCGCTCACTGTGCCGCCTGCTGGTCCGGCGCGGTCAACGCGTTGACCGTCTGGGTGTCGGTCTCCCGGAACGCGTCGGCGACGGCCTTCGCGGCGTCGCGTACGCCCCCCAGGTCCTTGCCCACGACGTGCCGACCGTCGCCCCACCGCTTCTCGAAGTGCCGGGCGGCGTCCTCCAGGCCGCGCTGCCCGAGCGTGTCGACCACCGCGCCCATCGACCGGACCGACGCGCTGTCCATCAACTCCTTGGTACGCCGCAGCAGCTCGTGTACGCGTTCCAACTCCGCGCCCGGAACGAGGATCTCGCTCATCGCGCGCACTCCCCCGCCGGCCTGCTCATCGCATCGCTCATCTCCGCACCCTCCCGACCCGTCTCGGCAACTGGGGCGTACACGGATCGGCGGCCGGCCCGGTTCACCAGGTGAACCGATCCACCCCGCGCTACGTGTGCGACTCGGCTCCCGGCGGATGGCTCGGGCGCCGGCCTGACGATGCGATGGGGAGGTTCGTCATGACGCGTCCGGGCGACGCCGAGTGGTCCGTGTTGCAGCTCGACTCAGATCCCGTGCCGGGTGATCCGGAGTCCTTCGAGGAGATCACCAGGGCGTACCAGGAGCTGGCCAGAACCACCCAGGAGGCGCACGACCTGCTCGCGTCCGGCAGCCAGATCGACGTCGGTCAGGGCAAGGCCATGGACGCCTTCCGCGACCTGATCGGCAAACTGCCGGGACGCCTGGACGGGATGGCGAACTCCTACGCCAGCGCCGCCGACGCGTACCTGCGGTACCTGCCCTCGCTGGAAGAGGCGCAGACCATGTCCCTGCGCGCCCTCGACCAGGCCCGACAGGCGGCCGGGGACCAGAGCGCCGCCCAGGCGGCGGCCGTCAGCGCGGCGGCCGCGCTCCTCGTCATGAACGCCGACACCACGACCACTCCGGACGCCAAGGAAAAGGCCACCGACGACGCGACCGCCGCCAAGAACCGCGCCGCCGACGCCCAACAGGCACTCGATGGCGCGAAGTCGCTCCTCGGCCAGGCCACCGCCCTACGCGACCAGGCCGCCCGCACCGCCGCCGACACCCTGCGTCAACTCGCCAAGGACGCACCACAACGATCCCTCTGGGACAAGATCGTCGAAGCGTTCAACGCGTTCATCGACTTCCTGCAGAGCACCGTCATCGAGTGGATCACCACCATCCTGGACGTGCTCTCCGTGGTCGCCTCGTTCATCTTCCCACCCCTCGGTTCGGCGATCGGCTTCCTCTCCGGCGCCATCGACCTCGCCGCCGCAGCCCTCGGCGGCGACCCCGCCGAGATCGCCCTCGCCGCCGGCGGACTCGCCCTCGGCCTCGTACCCGGCGGACGCATCGTCAGCCGGGTCCTCAAGTTCGCCAACAAGTTCGCCGGCAAGATTCGCCCCGGCAGCGTCGCGGACGGCATCAGGAACAGCACCAAGGAGGTCACCGGCGGCAGCCGCAGCGTGCCGGGCGCCGGCGCGGCGCCGGGGCGCGGAATCGACGCGAACGTCACCGAGGTCGGCCTCGGCAAGGTCATCAAGGGCGTGTTCAACAAGATCGACATGAAGCTGTTCGACCTGCGGTTCAACCGGGACCTCAAGGCCGCCAAGAAGAAGCAGGCCAACGACCCGACCCTGATCATCGGCCAGAACAGCAAGGGCCACCTCAAGACGTTCCACGCCTCGGACGTCGAGTCGACCCCGCTGGTGGACAACAACGGCAAGCTGGTCGGCGTGCTCTTCCCGAGCAGGGCCACCGACAACGACAACTTCACCAGCTGGGCCCGGACCGACGCCAACCTCGCCTTCGGCCGGAACATCGGCGGGACGGCCGCCGACCCGGGGACGAAGGCGGTCCGCAAACTGCCCGGTACCGACACCGGCTTCGCGGGCAACGAGTTCCTTCCCCCGCCCTGGGCCGGCCTGAGAAACGATCCCACCCTGGTCATCGCGCACGGCAACCCGAACGGTGCCGCCGTACGGCTGGCGAACGGCAAGCTGCTGCACGTCCCGGGTGGAGAGTTCGCGAAGGTTCTGCACCACAACGAACTCTTCGATCCCAATTCGAAGAGGTCCATCGCCCTGATCTCCTGCAACTTCGCCAACGCTTCCGGCTCTGCGGGGCAGGACTTCGCCGACGCCATGGCTGCTCTCGGCAACCGGCGAAAGATCTTCGCGGCGAACGAGGTGGTCGTCACCACCGAGGGCGTGGACGTGGACGGTCTGGTGACCAGCCCGGGCCGGCCCATCGCGACGTTGGCGGTGCAGAACGGCGGCGAATTTGCAGAGCTCAAGCCGAAGGGCAAGGGGGCAAAGTGATGAACGAGAACGACAACGGTGACCGGCAGCGAAACTGGATGCTGCTGACGGACGCGCGCTGGAGCGCGCCCGACGAGGGTGCGGCGGACGCGACCGACGTGCCCCCGGTGGAGGCGATCGTCGGTGGCTGGCTGGTGGAGCCCGACGGCACCGTGGGCCGCTTCACCGCGAATCCGCTGTACCGGCCGGAGGACCCGGGGGCGCCCACCAGCCCGGTGGACGCCGCCGCGCAGTTGGTCGCTTCCGGCCGCGCGGGGGTCGACGTGGTGCTCCTGGCGCTGCGGGACAGCCTCGTGGACGTCGCGCTGGACAGCGAGGGTGAGGTCATCGTGGCACCGGCGCCCGACGACGTGCCGTGTGTGCTCGTCGCGACCGGGGTGGTGGACCAGGCCCGGGTCGACGCCGCCGAGTGGCGGCAGGTCGACCTGGGTGATCTGCTGACGCTGCTCCCGGACGGCGTCGACGTCCTGCTGAATCCGGGCGGGCCTCGCTCCATGCGCCTGTTCGCGGATGCGCTGCGGGACGTCGCCGTCGAGGGCGAGCCGTCACCGACCGCCCCGTGACGCACCACCCCGCTGGGGCTCGGACGTGACGTCTGCGCCCCAGCGGGGTGGTGCCGCCGGAAACGCATCGGCGACGGTTGACGTCTCGAATCGGTCTCGACGTGGGTCAGTAGACAAATCTTTTATTGATCAACTAACGGTACTAACAGGACGTGCATCCTGAGGCCCCGTAGACAACCGGCGGGCACGCCGGAGACGTGAGGGTCGGCAAAAGGGTGGTAGCAATGGCGGGATCAGGACCTGTTCGTCGGCGCGAAGTGGCAGGCGAGGCACTGGTCCGGTCCATATTCGAGGAGCACGGACGCGCGATGCTCGCTTACGCGACACAGTTGACCCGCGACCGCGCGGCCGCGGAGGACGTCGTCCAGGAAGCGCTGGTACGCGCGTGGCGTCACCCCGACAGTCTGGTCAACGGCAAGGGCTCGGTACGGGGTTGGCTGTTGACGGTCGTCCGCAACATCGTGACCGACACCGTCCGCGCCCGGAACGCGCGGCCACCCGAGGTGCCCGACGGCCCGACGGAATCCGCGGTCGAGCGTGACCACGCCGACCAGGTGGTCAACTCGATCGTCGTGACGGACGCCCTCAATCGCCTCTCGATCGAACACCGACAGGTGCTCGAGCAGGTCTACCTGCGCGGGAGTACAGTCGCGGAAGCCGCCCAGGTCCTCGGGATCCCGCCGGGCACCGTGAAGTCCCGCTCCTACTACGCACTCCGAGCCCTCCGCGATCTCGCCGAGCGTCGCGCCGGGGTGGAACGGCCTGCCTCATGACATCCGACAGCTCATCGCCCCACGCCGACCACTTCGACGTCGGCGGTTACCTGCTGGGCGCGCTCGACGAGTCCTCGGCCCGCCGAGCCGAGGAGCACCTGGCGGGTTGTGCGCAGTGCCGGGCCGAGGTCGAATCACTGCGGACGTGGACGGACGCGCTCGAGAACGTACCCGACGTGATGCTGCTCGACGGCCCGCCGGAGGACGGCGACCTGCTGTTGCAGCGCACCCTGCGGCAGATCCGCGGCGAGGCCGCCGACGAGCGCCGCCGCCGGCACGCCGTGACCGGGGTCGCCGCGGCGGTCGTCGCCTCGGCCGTCCTCGGCGGCGCCTTCCTCGTTCCCCGGGGCGACACGACGACGGACGCGACCGCGCCGCAGCCGAGCCCGAGCGTCCCGGCCGACCGGGCGGTCCGCTCCGCCAGCGCGGCCGATCCGCGCACCGGCGCTCGTCTCGCCGTCGCCGTCCAGCCGGCCCCCGGCTGGGTACGCCTCAACGCCACGGTGTCCGGCATCCCGCAGGGCCAGCGTTGTCGCCTACTGGTCGTCGGCAAGGACGGCAGCACGGTACTGGCGGGCAGTTGGCTGGTGTCGGAGCGCGGGGCCGCCGAGGGCGTCACCCTGGACGGCAGTGCCCTGATCGACGAGGCCCAGATCGGCAGTGTCCGGGTGGAGACGACCGACGGCACGGTGTACGTCAGCGCGACGCTGTAGGGCATACCACCAGCAGCGACAGACAGCAACGCGCCGGCCCGGCCAGTGGCCGGGCCGGCGCGAGCCGCACCGCCGGGATCAGCCCAGGCGCACCGAGACGACCGCGTTGTCGAAGTCGACGGTCGCCAGATCCGCGACGTCCCCGTTGATCACCTTCGAGCGGCCGGTGCAGTCCGGGCCCGCCCAGAGCTTGAGCGAGCCGGGCGCCGCCACCGAGGAGGAGACACCCGGGCGGCTCAGGTTCCGGCAGCCGGTGCCGGCGACCCCCTGCGAGCCAGCGCCGTCGCCGAAGTTGGTGTCGTCGAAGAAGACGGCGCTGGTGGCCGGCGGGGCCGGCGACTCCGCGCCGGGCTGCTCGCCACCGGACGCGCCGGCCTTGCCGCCGGTCGGGGTCACGCCGAACCAGGTCCCCCCGACACCCTGCCCCTTGGTCTCGCCGGGCTTGGTGTCCTTGGCGAAGCGGTAGGCCGGCCAGCCGCCGATGGTGACCTGCCGGCTGCCGTCCGAGCGCCGGACCGTACCGACGGCCTCCGCCTTGACCCCCGCGACGAAGATCTTGCCGCCCGGCGTCACCGTGACCGGCGGCCAGGTGGTGGCGCAGTCACCGTCGCAGTTCGACGTCGGCGGGTTGTTGCTGTCCTTGTCGAACCGGTACAGGGTCAGTCCCGCGCCGTTGACGACGACCGGGTCGAGTTTGCCCGCCCGGCCCACGGTCAGCTGGACCCAGCGCTGCGCCGACTCGCGGGCGGCCCCGGTCGCCACCCCGCCGTTGGGTACCGCCCAGTCACCGGTGCCCTGAGCCGCGTTGTTGGACTTCGCGGTGCCGGACGTGAGGGCGAGGTCGGCGACACCGGCCCCGCCCTGTGGTGATGCCGCCGGGCTGCCGCTCAGGTCGGCGGCCCGCGCTGGGCCGGGTGGCACCTGGCTCGGGCCGCACGCCGTGAGCGTCACCGCGCCGACGGCCAGCGCGGCGATGAGGGGTGTCACGTGGTTGCGCATCATCGGAAATCTCCAGCAGTCACCCGGCTCCCAGGAGGTCCGGAAACCGTTCGCCCCTCACACGGAACAGGTCCGGAATCGGTTCAGGGCGGGTGCTGCCGCAGTCGGCCCCGAGGAACTCAGGTGGTGCCGAGGGCCACCTTCAGCCAGCCGGGGCTGCGCAGGTCGAACTCCCGGTACGCCCCAACGGCGTCGGTCAGCGGTTCGTGCTCCGTCACGACATCCTCCGGACGGACCTGACCGGAGGCGACCATGGCCGCCAGCCTGGGGATGTACCGGGGATGGTTGCCGTTGCCGGCGCGGATGGTCAGGTTGCGTCCCATGGCCACACCGATGGGGAAGTACCGGTCGCCGGGCGGATAGACACCCACGATGCCCAGCGTGCCGACCTTGGCGAGGCTGTCGACCGCCCAGGTCTGCGCCTGGCTGGGCGCGTCACCCGGCTTCCAGTGCCCGTCCTGGCCCTGGCTGTCGAGGTTCGGGGAGATGGTGCGCTGTTCCTCGGCGTTGCGCTCGGCGTCCTTGCCCGCCGCAGGTCCCGACTTGGCGCTCTCACTGTCCACTCCGACGGCGTCGATGGCGCAGTCGGCGCCGATACCGTTCGTCAATTCCATGATGGCGTCGACCGGGTCCACCTCGTTGAAGTTGATCACCTCGGCGCCACGGCCACGGGCATGCTCCAGCCGGTCGGCGTGCCCGTCGATCGCGATCACCCGGGACGCGCCACGCTGGTACGCGGAGAGGATGGCGAACTGACCCACCGGACCGCAACCCCAGACCGTCACCACCTTGCCATCGTCGGCATCGGCGAGGACCGCTCCGAAGTAGCCGGTCGGGTAGATGTCGGACAGCGTAATGGCCTGCGACTCGGTGACGTTCTCGCCCAGGGAGATCAGGTTGGTGTGCGCGAAGGGCACGCGCGCGTACTCCGCCTGCAAGCCGTTGAACGGACCCTGCATATCGGGTGAGCCGGGCGAGGCCGTACCGGTCCGCGGTCCGAGCGGGTTCGCGTTGTCGCACTGCGCGAAGAGGCCCCGGCGGCAGTACCAGCAGGACCCGCAGCCCAGCACCGCCGAGATCACCACCCGGTCACCCGGTCGGAAGTTGTGGATCTGCGAGCCGACCTCCTCGACCACCCCGACGCCCTCGTGGCCGAGGATCTTGCCCGGCGACATCCCGGGCATGGTGCCGCGGACGAAGTGCAGGTCGGTGCCGCAGATCGCCGCTGTGGTGACCCGGACGATCGCGTCCGTGGGTTGTTCGATGCGGGGCTCGGGCACGTCGTCGACCCGAATGTCACCGATTCCGTGGAAAACGACGGCCTTCACGCGTACTCCCATCCGCGCTGGTCGCCGCAGTGGCGCCAGCCCTCGACAACGGGACCCGGCTTCCCCGGGCGGGCCACGACAAACCGCCCGCTCACGCCAGTTTCTGGGCCAGTCGGGTGACCGAGGCACGCATCCCCTCGGTGCCGCCGTCGGGAAACTCCCGCAGCAGCGTGCGCGCCTCTTCGAACGCCCGGCGGGAACCGGGCAGGTCACCGACGGCGATGAGCACGTCGGCCATCTGCCGCAGCGCGGCGAACTGCGACGGCCGGTTCCCCACGCGCCGCGCCGTGCTCGCCGCGAGTTCCAGCTCCGTCACCGCCTCCGCGACCCGGCCGGTCTCGACCAGGTTGTCCGCGACGGCGGCGCGAATCGCGCTCTCCTCGTGCGCACGCCCCGCCCGCTGGTTGAGGTCGAGCGCCTCCCGGAGCACCTGGATCGACTCAGCGACCTGCCCCTGGGCGGTCAACGACCGTCCCATCCGCAGCAGGCTGCAGATCTCGCCCTGCCGGTGGCCGAGCAGGCGGAACAACGCCAGCGCCTGCGTGCTGTGCGTGAGCGCGCGGTCGTGTCGGCCCAGCACGCTGAGCACCTGGTGGCAGTTGTTGTGCACCAACGCCTGTTCCAGACGCATGCCCCGGTCCTGGTAGGTCGGTGCGGCCTCGCCGAGCAGGCCGAGCGCCTCCTCGTGGGCTCCGAGAAAGTACCGGGCGCCCGCCAGGCTGCGCAGGACGTGCGCTTCCCCGACGACGTCGTGGCGTGCCCGCGCGGCACGTAGCGCGTTGCGCATGACGTCCTCCCAGTCCTGGAAGCGTCCGGCCCACTGCAGGTACTGCTGCATCGAGATGGCGAGCTGCCACGGCACGATGCCGTACCCGACGTCGGCGGCGAGGCGCACCACCTCCGTGAGCACCTCCCGCTGGCGGTCGAACCAGGCGATCGCTTCGTCGTGCGTGTCCGGCCGTTCGACGACGACACCGGGCAGCGGCGGCGCCGGCTCGATCGGCGAACGGTTCGGGTTCAACGCAAGCTGCGCCTGGTAGCTGCTGTGCAGATAATGCTGCAGCAGGCGGCTGAGCGCCGCCTGTCGTTCCGCCGCCGGCTCCTCGGCCTCCCACAGCTCCTCGGCGTACGCCTTGACCAGCACGTGCGACGTGAGTCTGCCGTCCTCGTGCTCGCTCACCAGCGCCGCGTCGATCAGCTCGGCGAGCAGGGCACGCGTGGTGTCCGAGCCGCGGTCGGCGAGGCTCACGCAGGCCTCGGCCGTGACACCGGGCAGCGGGGCGGCCGACAGCAGTCGGAACAGCCGGGCGGCCTCCGGACTGAGCTGCCGATAGGACCACGAGAAGGCCGTCCGGGGATCGACCAACCCGCGGCTGGCCGCGAACGCCTCGAGCCGGTGGGCGCTGTCGCGCAGCTCGGCGGCGATGGTGGCGAGCGACAGGCCCGGACGAGCGGCGATCCGGGCCGCCAGGATGGCCAGCGCCAGCGGAAGCCGACCACACAGCTCGATGATCTCGTCGGCCGTGCCGGCCCCCTCCCCCTCGTCGGTCGACCGGCCTGGCAGGCCGGCGAGACGACGTTCGAGCAGTCGACGGGCCGTCGGCAGGTCGGGCGGGTCGACCCGGAGCAGGTGCGCGCCGTCGAAGGCCGCGAGGCCGACGAGGGCCCGCCGGCTGGTGACGATCACGAGACTCCGTGCCGAGTTCGGCAGCAGCGGGCGCACCTGGGCGGCGTCGTGGGCGTTGTCCAGCAGGAAGAGCATCTGCTTACCGGCCGTCATGCTGCGGTACGTGCCGATCCGCGCGTCGAACGTGTCGGGCACGTCGGAGGCGGGCACGCCCACCATGTGCAGCAGCGAGCGTACGGCGTCGTCGGCCGACAGGCGCTCCCCCGCGCAGAGGTGCCCCCGCAGGTCGAGGTAGAGCTGCCCGTCGGCGAACTCGTCGGCCACCCGGTGGGCGAAGTGCGTGGCGAGCGTCGAGGTGCCCACTCCACCCATGCCGTCCATCGCGATCACCAGTGGACTGGTCCGCCCGGCGGTCCGCATCCCCGTGGTCAGGTCGCCCAGGATCAGCAGTTCGGATTCGCGGCCCACGAAGAAGGGCGGGTCCGGCGGGAGCTGCGCCGGGCGGACCAGCGGTGCCGGACGGGCCACCACGGGGTCCGCGTCCTCGGCGGGTGTCAGCGCCGTCTGGGTGAGGGCCCGCCGATGGGCGTCCTGTAGGTGGTAGCCGGGATCGATGCCCAACTCCTCGTCGAGGCGCGTCCGGATGACGCCGTACACGGCCAACGCCTCCGCCTGCTGCCCCGCCGCGGCGAGGGTCGTCACGAGGCTCGCGTGGACCGGTTCGTTGAGCTCACCCATCGTCGCCGCGAGCCGCAGCGGCGTCAGGACCCGGGCGGGCTGACGCAGCCGTACGGCCACCGCGGCGGCGGCGATCGCGGCGTCGAAGAACTCGCCGTCGATGCCCGCGCAGACCGCCGCGGCGGCGGCGCTGTCGAGAAGCCCGTCACCGGACGAACCGTGGCAGCGCCCCAGCGCGTCGAGATACTGCTCCAACGCCTGGTCCGGGCGGTCCTGCGCCAGGCTGGACTTGGCCGCCGAGACGTCGCGGCGGAACGCGACGAGGTCGAGCGTCTCCGGCTCGGCCACGAAGAGGTACCCGTTGCCGTGCCGCAACAGGTACGAGCCGACGGCCCGCGCGGGCAGGTCGGGTTCGAGCAGGCGGCGCAGCGCCGCGACGTACTTGTGGATCAGGTTCACGGCGCTGGCCGGCGAATCTGGACCCCAGACGAGATCCATCAGATCGCTGGTGGTGGTGGGACGCCCCTGCCGGGCCAGCAGGACCGCCAGGAGGCGGCGTTGCTGGCGCGGGCCCGCGTCGAGTTCGGCCGCACCGCGCCAGACCCGCAGCGGGCCCATGATCTGCAGGCGCGGTCCCCCCTGCGACGCCGGTTCCGCTGTCCGACCGGAGCCGACATCGTCCGTCACGTTGATCACGCTGCGTCCACCGAGTGGAGGTCTACTTGACGACGACTGGATCGGACAGTTCGCCGCAGGATCCGACAATCCCGGGCGCGGGGAAGCCGACACCGGGGTCGAAGGCGGCACGCACCGACCGGCTCGGCCCTGCGGAGGCGAGGTCCTGTCTCGTAACCCATGTTCAGCAGACGTCGCCGGCGAGACGAAAGTTCGATCCTCTTAATGGATTTTTCCCACCGGCGAGCTAGCGTTCCCGGATGCTTCTCCCGACCTCGACGCACGTGTCGGCCGACGACACGGTCGAGCAGGTCCGGAGCGCCCAGCAGGGCGATCCGGCCAGCTTCGCGCTGCTTCTCGACCGCCACTACGCCGGCATGCTCGCGGTGGCACACCGTCTGTTGGGCTCCCGGCCCGACGCCGAGGACGCCTGCCAGGATGCGGCGATCACGGCGTTCAGCCGCATCGGTGAGCTGCGCGACCCCGGCGCCGCGCGGTCCTGGCTACACGCCATCGTGCGCAACAACTGCCGGACGATGCTCCGCGCCCGCATCCCCGTTCCGGTCGGGGTGGCCGGCGAGAATCTGCTCGCCTCGGAGCTGGACGACCCGGTCGCCCGCATCGAGCGCAGCGCCATGCGGGACTGGGTCTGGCACGCGATCCAGCAGTTGTCGCCGGCCGCGCAGACGGTGGCGTTGCTGCGGTACTTCACCAACAACAACTCGTACGAGCAGATCGCCGACCTCTGCGGTACGCCGGTCGGCACTGTCCGTAGTCGCCTGAGCGAGGCACGCCGGCAGTTGGCCGAGGTCCTCCCCCGTGTGCACGACGAGCGGCACGGCGAGACCGTGGCGCTGCGCGCCGAACGACAGCAGGAGGCGGCAACCATCCTGTCGGCGGTGCCGGACGGCGCCAGGCTGAACAAGGTGGCCGCCCGCTGGGCCGAGGACATGACCTTCTGGTGGCCGAGCGGCATCCGGACGACCGGTCGGGAACCGGTCTTCGCCGTCATGCGGCAGGACTACGAGTCCGGCGTCGCTGCCAGGATCACCGGAGTGCTCGCCGGGTCCGGCGTCACGATCTGGGAGAACGCCTTCATCAACCCGCCGGAGGATCCGCACCACTGCCCGCCCGGGGGGACCTGGTTGCTGAGGGAGAAAGAGGGCCTGGTGCGCGAAGTGCGCCTTCTGCACACCCCACGGCCGCCCCGGTTCTAGAGAATCCGCGGCGGAATCGAACTTTCCCCCGCCGAGCCATGTCCTGAGGGTATGACCACGTACTCCATCCACGACCTGGAACCACAGCTGGCCGCGAACCGCACGTACTGGTGCGGTTGGGCCGGCGGCCAGCCCGACACCGACCTGCCGACCTATCGCACCGACATCCCGCACCCGCTTCTCAACGGTGTCCTGCGCGTACGCGGGCGGCAGCTCGACGACGCGATCACGGAGGCGAGGAAGCACCTGACCGGCTCGGTCTGGGGCTGGTGGGTGGGTGCGGACAGCGACGAGGGCACCGCCGAGGGACTGCTCGCGCGCGGCGCGACCCAGATCTCCGACATGCCCGTCATGGCGGTGGACGTGACCACGCTGGCCGAGGTCGAGGGCCCCAGCGACCTGCGGATCCAGGTCGCCGCCACGCCGGCCGAGATGCGCGAGTACGTCGAGGCGTACGCCGGGCCGCTCGGCGTCCCCGGCGACCTCGGGCTCGTCGTCGACCGGGAACTGTCCTTCGCCTACCCGGACGTGATCCGCCTCGCCGGCATCGTGGACGGCCGCACCGTGGGCACGTGCACCCTGTCGCTCGGCACCGACGTCGGCGCTCTGTACTGCATCGCCACCCACCCCGACCACCGTCGCAAGGGCATCGCGACCGCCCTCACCCGCGAGGCGCTGCGCATCACCCGCGCGGCCGGACTGCGGATCGCCACCCTCCAGGCGAGCAGTGAGGGCGAGCCGGTGTACCGGCAGATCGGCTTCGACACCGTCACCCGCTACCGCCTCTACCAGCTCCCGGAGTGAGTCCGCGGCGCTGTCGGGCGGGTCGTACGCCGGTCGGCGCGGCAGCGTGCTGACCGGTTCGGCACCAACTTGCTCGTACGGAAAGTGAGTGTTAACTTTCCGTACGAGCAAGTACTTTCCCTAGCTCAAGGAGTTGCGCGATGAGCACCACCCCGACCCCAGAAGAGGCACGGCGGGCTCTCGAGGACGTCGACCGGCGCCGGGACCAGACGGCGGCGGCCGCCAGCCGGTCACGCTGGACCTGGCTCGCGGCCGGAATCCTCGTCGCGGCGTACGGGATCGTGGCCGACCGTTATCCGGACTTCGTGCGCACCTACGGCACCACCATCGTCATCCTGCTTCTGCTCGCCTCGATGGCGGCCAACACCCGATGGGGAGCGGCGCTGCTGCGGCGTCCGGTGCGTCCCCGGGCCACCCCCGACACGTCGAGCCTGCTGTGGTCGGCCCTGGTGCTGGCCCTCCTGATCGGTGGCGCGGCCTTCGCCACCGCCCTGGACGTCCCGCACCTCTGGGCGTGGTTCGGCCTGGTGGGTGGTGTCCTGCTGGCCGCCGCCGGGCCGTGGTGGCAGCGCCGCGTCCTCACCCGCCCGGCCTGACCGTGGCGGCCGACCCGAAGCTGGACCCGGTCCTGCTCGATCCCACCCGGCTGGCCATCCTGGCGCTGCTGGCGGGGACCGAGTGGGCCGAGTTCGCGTTCGTCCGCGACGCCATGGACCTGAGCGATTCCGCCCTTTCCAAGCGGATCTCGAACCTGAGCGACCGCGGTTACGTCGAGGTGCGCAAGGGCTACGTGGGCAAGCGACCCCGCACGTGGATCAACCTCTCCGTGGCCGGGCGGTCGGCCCTGAGCGGCCACATCGCCGCCCTGCGGGACATCGCCGCCCGCGTGGACGGGCCTTAGCGTCACGCCGTGCGACCGACGCCAACAACATCCTGATGTGCGTGATGCCTGTGAGTCATCTAGATGCCTCACAGGCATCACGCACATCAGCATTACCGCCGCCGCTCAGCGACGCGGCCCCGACCGTGTGATCGGGGCCTCGTTCCAGGCCACCGTCACCATCGCCGCGCTACTCCAACGTTTGTGAACCTTTGAAGACACGGCCTCGCTAGCGGTTGTCGTTGTCCCGGCGCTGGGTCATGTGGACCTGTTCGAGGTCGAGTCCGTCCTGGACCCGGCGAAGCACCTCGTCGTCAATCTCGCCCGCGTCGCGCATGCGCACGACGGTCTCGTGGCGGTGGTCGATGACCGCGAGGTGCAGGTCGGCGTACTGCTTCTCGTAGTCGGCCGCAGCCTCGTCCGGGCCGGCGGCGGCGTCACCGTCGCGCAGGACCCGCAGCCGGCGGTCGTACTCCGTGCGCAGCTGCTCGTGCACGTCGTCGCTCGTGCCCAGCTCGGCGGCCATCGTGGGCAGGGACTCCAACGCCCGGTCCATGGACGTGATCTCGGCCTGCCGGCGTTCCCGCTCGGCCTCGGAGTCGGCGCCCAGCCCGGCCCAGCGCGTCACCCGGGGCATCAGCGGCGCCTGCACCAGCAGGGTCACGGCGATCACGACAGCCGTGACGAAGACGATGAGGTCACGGTCCGGGAACTCCGCTCCGGAGGGAAGCGTGTGCGGTACGGCCAGCGCCGCCGCCATCGACACGGCGCCCCGGAACCCGGCCGCCGACATGAGCGCCCGCGGACGCCCGCTCAGTCGTCGTTCCCGCTGCTGCGGTCGCCGGTCGATCGCCCGGATCACGTACGGGCTGGTGAAGAGCCAGCCGAAGCGCACCGCGACGATGACCGCGCAGACCACGAGCGCGACGAGCATGCCGTGTGCCAGACCGGTGTGGTCCAGCCCGCGCACCGCCGACTGCGCCTCCAGCCCCACCAGGACGAACAGCGCGGCGTTCGCCAGCATGGTCACGAACTCCATGACGGTGTGGACCTGCCGGCGCGCGTTACCAGGGAACAGGCGTGGCGAGGCCCGGCCCACCCACAGTCCGCTGACCACGGCCGCGAGGACACCGGACACCTCGGCCGCCTCCGCAATCAGGTAGGCGGTCAGGGGTGTCAGCAGCGCGAGCAGATTGTGCTGGAAGGGGTCGGTCAGCCGGCGACGGATCTGCAGGACGAGGAACGTCACGACCGCGCCGGACGCGATGCCACCGAGGTACGAGAAGGCGAACAACCCGGCGACCCGACCGACGCTCAGGTGCTCCTCGCCCAGGGTGATCCCGACCGCGAGCGTGTAGATCACCAGCGCCGTACCGTCGTTGACCAGGCTCTCCGCGCGCAACGTGGTCGCGATACGACGGGGCAGCATCCGGCCCAGGACGCCGACCGCCGTCGCGTCGGTCGGCGCGACGGCGGCGCCCAGCACCCATGCCGCTCCCCAGCCGAGCCCGAGCGCGTGCGCGGCGACCGCCACACCGGCCGCCGTCGCCACCACGAGCAGGGTGCTCAGCAGCACGATGACCCGCAGGTTCCGGCGCATCTCGCGCAGTGAGGAGGAGAACGCCTCCCAGTAGAGCAGCACCGGAAGGAACACCAACAGGACTGCCTCGGGCGGCAGGTGCACCCCGCGCAGCGCGGGGGCGAAGCCGAGGAGGACACCGGCGATCAGCAGCAGCACCGGCGGAGCGATCCGGAGCCGACGGGCCGCGCCCGTACCGACCAGGATCGCGACACCGACCGCTACGACCAGGGCGAGGCTGGACACGAGGTTTCCGCTGTCCTTCGTTCGGGGGTGACTCGGACCCGGCAAGGATGACCGGACCCAGTGGACGGCTACTTGACGCTCCCCCGGGTCACGACGACGGAGGGCTCGACGGCCTGGCCTTCTGCGGGTACGGGGTCTCGTGGCGGGCGAGCATGGCGACGAACTCGGCGATCTTCCGCTCGCGGGTCTCAACCCGCTTGACCGCGTTGACGCGGTGGATGAGAGAGAACCGGTTGGTCTTGGTGAGCACGTCGAACATGGCCTGGGCGGCGGGATCGGCGGCGATGGCGGCGAGCAGGTCGGCCGGCACCTCGGCTTCCGATGGCGGAGCGTACGCGGCCGCCCACCGCCCGTCGGACTTGGCGGCCTCCACCGCGGCCCGGCCGGCGGGCGTCATCCGCCCCTCGGCCTCCAGCCGCGCCACGTGCGCGACGTTGCGTTGTGACCAGATACTGCGCGGACGGCGGGGGGTGAACCGGATCCAGGAGGACTCCTCGTCCCGCTTGCGGGCCTGCCCGTCGATCCAGCCGTAACAGAGCGCCTCGTCGACCGCCTGCTGCCAGGTCAGCGTCGTGACCGTGCCGCCCTTCTTGGTCAGGGCCAGCCAGACGCCCGGCGACGTGGCGTGGTTGGCGGACAGCCACCCGCGCAGCGCCTCGGCGTCCACGACGATCAGCTCCTGGAGTTCGGCGCTCGCCATGACAGCAGGCTATCGTCGCGCCGGTCGGCCAGCCTCCACCAGGTGGGCCGTTCCGGCACCGACCAGCGGTGCGCGCGGGGACGGCCGGGGGTGCGGCACGTCGACCGTGCCACACCCCCGATCCCACCTCCGGTGGTCAGCAGCCGATCCGACTGGCTCCGACCGCGACGTCGTCGTACCAGAGGGTGTCGGACCCGTTGCCGTAGCTCTCCCAGCCCAGCTTCAGGTCGGTGAGCTGCGGTCGCCAGGTGCGGTTGTACCACTGCCCGTCGATGTCGTGCGTGGGTACGCCGTCCGCGGTCAGCCCCGCGACGGCGGCGCCGTCCAGCCAGGTGCGGAGCTGACCGGACGAGCCGTCCACCATGAACTCCAGGCAGGTCCACCGGTTGGTGGGCAGCGGCACGCTCTGTGCCACCCCGGCCGGGCTCTGCTCCGGCAGGGTCGCGTCGTCGGAGGCGCGGTTCCACTGCAGGGCGCCGTTCTGGCCGCCCATCCGCAGGTCCCGGTTACCGTCGGCGGCGTCGGTCATCGCCATCATCGTGGTGTGGTCGGTGGGCTGGGCGGTGGTGTGCCGGACCCAGATCCGGCCGTAGCGGACGCTGCCCACGCTGCCGAGGTTCTTCGTCGACCTGATGAAGACGTGGTTGCAGTACCCGGCCGCCCCGTTGATCCGCACGGCTCGGCTGCCGCTGTGCGTGGTGGTCGTGTCGATGGTGGCGGTTCCGGCGCCGGAACAGTCCGGGCTCACGACGGCCCAGTCGCCGGACGGTGTCGAACCGGTCTGGTTCTCGAAGCCGTCGCAGAGCACCGCTCCGGCACAGCCGACCGGCGGCGGCGTCGTCGGCGGGGGCGTCGTGGGCGGGGGCGTGGTCGGCGGCGGCGTCGTGGGAGGCGGCGTCGTCGGCGGGGGCGTCGTCGGCGGGGGCGTCGTCGGCGGGGGCGTCGTCGGCGGGGGCGTCGTGGGAGGCGGCGTCGTCGGCGGGGGCGTCGTCGGCGCGACGCCGTTGCACGGTACGCCGTTCAGGCTGAAGCCGGTCGGCGCTCCACCGCTGGTGCCGTACGTGCCCTGCACGCCGAACTCGGTGACGCCACCGGCCGGAATGCTTCCGTTGTACGACATGTTGCGGGCGGTCACCGTCGATCCGGACTGGCTGACCGTGGCGTTCCAGCCGCTCGTGACGCGCTCGTTCCCGGCGTACGTCCAGGTGACGGTCCAGGTGGAGACGGCGGTGTCGCCCGGGCTGACCTTGACGCTGGCGGTGAAACCGCCGGGCCACTGGTTGGGCGTGTAGTCGACCCGGCAGCCCTGGGCGGCCGCGGCCGGCGCGACGAGCAGGGCCGTGCCGGTCGCGGTCACGGCGGCGGCCAACGCGGCGACGACCGCGAGGGTCGGGGCGGGGCGGGCGCGGAGAATGGTCATGGGAAGTCCTTCTGCCATCAAGCGGGAGACCGGCGCGGCAGCGCGCGTCCGGGGCGGACACGGCGACACGCCGGGTACGGCGCGGCGATGCGCCACAGCGAGTGGTCGATGCGTACGACCGACGTGCCCGGCTCGAGGTGAAGCTGTCAGTCACCGCTTCGGGTTGTTACCCGGAACGCAGTGACGCCCGCTCCCAATGTATTGACAGACCACTATCTAATCAAGCGCGCGTAAATCGGTGGCCCGACGCCGGCGGCCGTGCCAGCCTGGCCGGAGAAGGACCGGGCCCGCACGGCCCGGCACCACCAGCAGACGGGAGCACGGCGATGCGAGGACTCGAAACCCCGCCCATCCGGACGCGAGCTTTCGAGGACCAGAGCGCCTGTGCAGACCATCAACCTTGGCATCGTCGCCCACGTCGACGCCGGTAAGACCAGCCTGACCGAACGCCTGCTCCACGCCACCGGGGTCATCGACCGGCTCGGCAGCGTCGACGCGGGCACCACCCAGACCGACACCGGAGCGATCGAGCGTCGGCGGGGCATCACCATCCGCAGCGCCGTCGCCTCGTTCACCGTGCGCGACCGCCAGGTCAACCTGCTCGACACCCCCGGGCACAGCGACTTCGTGGCCGAGGTCGAACGCGCGCTCGGGGTGCTCGACGCGGCCGTGCTGGTGCTGTCGGCCGTCGAGGGCGTCCAGCCGCACAGCCGCCGGATCATGCGCATCCTCCGATCGCTCCGGCTGCCCACCCTGATCTTCGTCAACAAGATCGACCGGGTCGGTGCCCGCGTCGACGAGCTGGTCGCGGACACGCGCCGGCTCCTCGCGCCGACCGTCGTCCCGCTGGGCACGGTCCGCGCGCCCGGCACCCCCGACGCCACCTACCGGCCGCGCCATCGGGGGTACGACCACAGCCTCGCCGAGGTTCTCGCCGAACACGACGACGAACTACTGGCCGCCCTCGTCGACGACCGGCCGCCCGACGCCGACCGCGTCGACGAGGCCCTGCGGGCACAGGTCGCGGCGGGGCAGGCGTACCCGCTGCTGTTCGGCTCGGCGCTGTCCGGGGCCGGCGTACCGGAGCTGCTGGACGCCATCGCGGCAGTGCTTCCGCCCGCGCCCCCGGGCGAACCCGACCCGCGAGCGCGGGTGTTCGCCATTGAGCGCGAGCCCTCCGGCGAACGCGTGGCCTACCTGCGCTCGTACGGCGGGCAGTTCCGGGCGCGGGAGCGGGTCACCGCGTACCGCCGGGAGTCGGACGGCCGGACCACCACGACGCACGGGCGGATCACGCGGCTCGACGTGGTCGGCGCGGCCACCGACCAGGCCGCGCTGACCGCCGGCCACATCGCCCGGGTCGGCGGCCTGACCGGGGTACGCCTCGGCGACCAGCTCGGCAGCCCGGCCGGCCTCGACGGGCGGTCGTACTTCCCCGCGCCGACCCTGGAGGCGGTGGTGCGACCCCGCGACTCGTCCCAGACGCTGGCGCTGCACGCCGCGCTGCTGGACATCGCGGACACCGACCCGTTCCTGCGGACCCGGGTGGCCCCCGAGGGCGGCACGAGCGTGCTGCTCTACGGCGAGGTGCAGCGCGAGGTGCTGAGCGCCACGCTGGCCGAGACGTACGGGGTCGAGGCGGAGTTCGGGCCGGGACGGCTCATGCACGTGGAGCGGCCGACCGGCACGGGCACCGCCGTGGAGATTATCGGACACGGCTTCTTCGGGACGGTCGGGTTCCGGGTCGAGCCCGGCGTCGGCGTGGACTACCGGCGGAAGGTCGAGCTGGGCTCGCTGCCGCTGTCGTTCCACGCGGCCATCGAGGAGGCCGCCCGCGCCGCCCTCGACCAGGGCTGTCACGGTTGGCCGGTCACCGATATCCGGATCATCCTCACCCACAGCGGCTACTGGTCGCCGATCACGACCGCCGGGCACTTCCGGGACCTCGCCCCGTACGTCCTCATGCAGGCGCTCGCCGAGGCCGGCACCCGGGTCTTCGAGCCGTGCCGCCGCTTCGAGGTGGAGGTGCCGGCCGACCGGCTCGGCCCGGTCACGTCGTACCTGGGCCGGCTCGGCGCCCGGGTCGACGGCACCGACGACGTCGCCGCCGGCTGGCGGATCAGTGGCGTGCTGCCGGCACGGCTCGAACTCCAGGCGCAGCGGCGTCTGCCCGACCTGTCCAGCGGGGAGGGGCTGTGGTCGTCGACGCCCGGCGGCGACCGACCGGTGTCCGGCGAGCCGCCGCGCCGGGCCCGCACCGACGGCAACCCGTTCGACCGGGCGGAGTACCTGCGCTTCCTCGCCCAGCCGAAGAACCGACCCGTAGCCGTCAGGGACGCGGGCCCAGGAGGCCCCGGTCGGCCATGAAGGCGCGCAACGTCTCGGCGTCCTCGGCGGACATCAGCCACCGGGGGATCACGGTCGCCGGCATCCGGCCGACGAACACGATCCAGAAGTCCGGGTTGTCCCCCACCCGCGCGACCCCGTCCCAGGCGATACCGCCGGACTCCGAGCCGCTGCGCATCATGATGTTGTCGTCGGTGATCTCGTACGCGCCCTCGACGGCGTAGTCACCCGAGCGGCGGCGGGCCCGCGAGCGTACCCAGGGCAGGTAGAGCATCGACAGCACGCCCGCGAGCACCAACGTCAGCCACAGCGGGGACGCGCGCTCACCCCAGCCCAGCCCGCGCGAGAACGCCAGGCCGACCGCCCCGACCGCCACCAGCACCGCGCCGATGTAGCTGAACCGACGCAGTCGGACACCGGCGAGGGTGGCCGCCACCCGAGCGGGGTAGGCGGGGTCGGCGGGTACGTCGAAGCGGATGCGCACCCCAGAACGATAGTGCCTGCATCGGCCCGGGTCGCGGCGGACGTGGGGTCGCGGACGTTTCGGCCGCAGTGGCTTTCGGGTAGCGGATGGCGCATGAACCGCGATCTCCTGAAGGCCGTCCAGGTGGCCTGGGGGCTGCCGGAGTTCCGCGACGGGCTGCGACACCTCATCGACCTCGACGAGGTGTCCGTGCTGCTCGGCACGCTGGCCGTGCCGGATCACGACGGTGCGGTCGACCGCAGCCTGGTGGACCTGCTGCGCTCCGGCCTGGAGACGGTCGAGATCCGGGAGGCGGTGTTGCTGCTGCTGGAACGGGACGAGGTGCGCCGGCCGCTCGTGGCGGCGGCGGTGGAACCGCTCGCCGACCGACCGGGCCTCGCCGCCGCCATCGCCTCGGCCGCCGAGGATCCCGGGGTACGGCGTGCGGTCCGGGCGGCGCTGGACAGCGCCAACGTGCGTGAGCTGATCTGGCAGGCGATGGAGAACCAGCTCAGCGACCACCGGTTCGGCATGATCCGCCGGGCGGCGGCGCTGTTCGTCCGGCACCCGAGCGTGCGGCGGCTGGCGTGGGCCGCGCGCCGGCACGGCGTGCTACGCGAACTACGGCGCGGACCGCTGATCGACCAGGGGCCCTCGGCCGGCAAGGGGCTTTGACACACGCCCTTAGCGTGGTGGGGTGGCCGCGCCTCGCCCGGCACCGCCCCCGCACCTGAGCCGCCCGCTGACGTTCCTGCTCGCGCTGGCGGCCGGCGCGGCCGTCGCCAACCTGTACTGGGCGCAGCCGCTGCTCGGCGCCATCGCCGACGACCTGGACGCGCCGACGTCCACGGCCGGCTGGCTCGTCACCGCGACGCAGATCGGGTACGCCGTCGGCGTCCTGCTGCTCGTACCGCTCGGCGACGTCCTGGACCGCCGCCGCTTCGTCCCGCTGATGTTCCTGGCCTCCGCCGCCGCGCTACTGCTGTGCGCGCTGGCGCCGTCGATCGGCGTGCTCCTGGTCGCGCTCGGCGTGCTGGGCGTCACGACGATCTCCGGGCAGATCCTCACGCCGCTCGCCGGGGACCTGGCCGGCGACGCCGACCGTGGTCGGATCGTCGGTGTCGTCGGCTCGGGGACCCTCACGGGCATCCTGGCCTCCCGCACGATCAGCGGACTCGTCGCCGGCGCTGCCGGTTGGCGTGCGACCTACACCCTCGCCGCGGTCGTCGCCGCCCTGCTCGCGGTCCTGCTCCACCGCGCGATGCCGCCGCTGCCACCGCGAGCACGCATCCCGTACCCACGGCTGCTGTTCTCGGTCGCGGCGATGGTCCGGCGGGAGCGGGCGGTCCGGTGGACGCTGGTCCTGGCCGCCGCCGGCTTCGCCGCCTTCTCGCTCTTCTGGACGGCGCTGACGTTCCTGCTCAGCGGTCCACCGTTCCACTATCCGCCGGCGGTGATCGGGATGTTCGGGCTGGTCGGACTCGCCGGTGTCCTCTCCGGCCTGCGCGGTGGTCGTCTGCACGACCGCGGCTGGTCACTTCCGGCCACCGGGGCGGCCTGGGCCCTGGCCCTGGGGGCGTTCGTCGTCGCGGCGTTCGGCGGCCGGTCCCTCGTGCTTCTCATCACCGTGGCCGTCGTGGTCGACGTCGCCTTCCAGACGCAGGCCCTGCTCAACCGTGCACGGTTGTTCGCCCTCGCGCACGAGGCGCGCAGCCGGCTCAACACGGCTCTGGCGACCGCCAACTTCATCGGCGCCGCCGCCGGTTCCGCCGCCGCGAGCACGCTCTGGTCGGCGGGCGGCTGGTCAGCGGTCGCGATCGCGGGAGCGGGCCTGGGCTGTCTGGCGCTCGCCGTGTGGGCGCTGGGACGCCGTGGCCCGCTCGTCGTCGATTGTGCCGAACCAGGTCCCGTCACCTGAGGACGAGCGGGTCAGCGCGCCTGCGTCTGGTCGACGATCGGGAACGCCCGCCGTACGGCCGCCAGGAACTCGTCCCGGCGGGAAGCGTAGGTGCCGACCGCCGCCCACAGCGCCTCCAGGGCGGCCTGCAACGGATCCGACTCGCCGGCGGCCACGAGGGCCGGCAGGGCCATCGCGACCGGGTCCACCGGGCCGTCGAGCGCCGCGCGCAGCAGGTCGGTCGGCGCGGCATCCCCGCGGCGCAGCGAGGCGACGGCGATCGTGACGGTCGCCCTGCCCTGGATGCGTGTCCTGAGCGCCGTCGTGTCGGTGAAATCGGCGGGCAGCGGTCCACCCCGTTCCAGCGCCGTCCACGCGGGCCTCATCCAGTCGAGATCCGCGATGCCCGCGAGGGCGCACGCCTGCCGCGCCGCCCAGACCGCGATCTCGCGTTGGGTGACGGCGTCGGCATCGGCCACCCCGTCGACCAGGTCCCGGTCCAGCAACAGCATGCCGTGGATATTGCCGCGTACCTGTCGGAGTCGCTCGCTCGGCAGACGCCCGCCCCAGCGCCGCAACTCCTCGCGCCGCCGGTACTCCTCGTTGCGGCGATCCTCCTCCGCCCGCCTGCGCACCTCGGCCTCAACCCGTTCCCACAGCGTGAGCGGAGCCGGCAACCCGTGCGCCCAACCGTGCCAGTACGCCGCGTTGCCGCTGCCCTGGCGCAGCACCGCGTCGGCACGGACAGCGCCGTCACCCGGGTCGCCGGCCGCGCTGGCCTCCGGCCAGAAGCAGAGCAGGTAGCGGTCCGGTCGTCGGTCCAGGTAGGTGTGGTCGTCCTCGTCGATCTCGTCGGGGTCGAGCCCGCCGAACGGATCGCTCCCCTCGTCCATGCCCGCCGCGCAGTACCGCACGCGGTAGGCCGGCAGCCGGCCACCGTCACTCTCCTGCGAGGTCAGCGGCAGGTGGGCCAGCGCCCCATCGCCCCACGGGACCAGGTCGACCACCGGGGCCCTCGGCTGGAGCGACACCTCCACCACGTCCTCCCACTCGGCGGCTGCGGTCGGCGGCTCGGCGTCGTGCAGCTCGATCCGGAACCGGACCCGTCCGGAGTGGGTGCCGGTCATCAGGAACAGCGCGCCCGGGTGTCCGGCCCCGCATAGTCCGTTGACCTGCCCGGCGAACGCCCGGTCCATGTCGGGCAGCTCGCGACTCGTCACGTAGATCTGCCCATAGTCGACCGGCGCCGGGCCGTCGAAGAGAACGCGCATCGAGCGATCCTGTCATCGACCGATCGCCCTCCGCTGCCCCGCGACGAGGCGGCCGACCACCTCGTCAGTGAGAAACGTCGATGCCTTGACACTCCACATGCGATCGCTAACACTTGGCTGCAACACGCGCTTAACACACGGAACACACGCTGTCCGCGTCAGGGTGAGGGGCCGGGTCCACCCGCGGGGCACGCCAATCACGCCGCGATTCGACCGATCATGTCCGCGGTTCGTGTTAGCGCTAACACATTCACCACCGCCTCGGAGGCATCATGGTCACACCACCCGCTGACCGCGCACCTGATTCGACGCACGATCCTCGCCTGTTACGGCGGACGCTTGTCGCCCTGGTGGCCGTGCTGACGGCGATGGTCGGCGGCATCGCGGTCCGGCCCGGGCCGGCCGCTGCCGCCACCAGTCAGTTCCGGGGCATGAACTGGGCCGTGCTGGGCGACAACTTCAGCACCGGCCCTCTCGTCGTACAGGGCCTGAGCATGTCCGACAGCAACGCCACCGTGCGCGCCAAGGCCAACGCCCTCTACGACGACATGGCGTCCACGCTGGGTGTCAACACCGTCCGGCTGCCCATCAACACCCACACCGTCGGAACGGCCTGGTGGGAGGCGTATCGCGGTGCCATCGACGCCGCCACCGCCCGTGGGTTCAAGGTGATCCTCGCCTACTGGGAGGACGGCGCCGCCTCCGGCGGCAGGATCACGAACCTCGCCGCGTGGAACGCGATGTGGTCCACGGTGACCAACACGTACGGCTCGAACACCAACGTCTACTTCGAGCCGATGAACGAGCCGCACGGCTACAGCTCGGCGGAGTGGCGCACCGTCGCGGCCAACTGGCTCACCTACCACTACTCGGCCCCGCCCGGCCGGGTGCTCATCGGCGGCACCGGCTTCAGCCAGGACCTGCGTGACATCTGTAACGACAGCCGCTTCAACGCCACGCTGCTCTCCTTCCACTACTACGCCTTCTTCTACGGCGCGATGACGTACGACGCCTTCCGCGGCCACATCCAGACGCGCCTCGGCAACTGCGCCTCCCGGGCGGTCGCCACCGAGTTCGGCGCGCCCATGAACGACGGCCGCAACTACGCCGACCCGAACAGCACCGACAACTTCGTGCGGTACATCCGCGCCATGGCCCAGGTCATGCGGGACAACCAGATGGGCGGCACCTACTGGCCCGCCCTGGGCGGCAAACCCGGCACCATCGGCTACGACTGGTACTCGATGTACGCGCTCAGCGGCGGCGGCACCGACCTCAACCTCACCGTTCGCAACACCTCCGGCGCCGACCGGATCCGCTACGGCTGGGGCGACACCATCGGCGGCGGCGACCCCACGACGCCTCCCCCGACAACGGGGACCTTCTACCGGGTCGACGTGCGGCACAGCGGCAAGGCCATGGACGTCCAGTCACCGAACATGAACAACGGCGCACGCGTCGGCCAGTACACGTACGGCGGCAACGCCTGGCAGCAGTGGCAGTTCCAGGACGCCGGCAGCGGCTACTGGCGGATCATCAGCCGCAACAGCGGGAAGTGCCTCGACGTGACGAGCGCCTCGACCGCCGACGGCGCCGAGCTGATCCAGTACACCTGCGGCAGCGGCACCAACCAGCAGTTCCAGATGGTCACCAACGGCAGCTACTTCCAACTTCGCGCCCGGCACAGCGGCAAGTGCGTGGACGTGCCCGCCGCGTCGACCGCGGACGGGGTGGTCCTCAAGCAGTACACCTGCAACAGCGGAGCCAACCAGCAGTGGTCGCGGACGGCCGTCTGACGACCGGCACGCCAGCGCCCCCGCTCATCGTCGTAACGGTGCGCGGGGGCGCGTCGTCCGTCCCGCGAAGATCAGGGCGTCCAGCGTACGTTCGGGTTCACCCGCCCGGACCAGTCGAAGACGGCCATGTTGTCCCACTGGTTTCCGGTGCCGTTGATGTTCGCCGGGTCCCAGCCGTTGCCGTTGACGGCGTACCAGGTCGGCTCCCAGTAGAAGACACCGATGGCCCCGGCGTTGCGGGCGGTGTTCTGCACCCAGTCGAACTCCTGAGCCTGACCCGACCAGGTCGCGCTGATGCCGTCGCACGTCGCGTCGCCGATGGCGTTCGGCTCGCTGTCCGCGTTGTTCCGCGTGAAGGGGTACGCGGTCTCCGCGATCACCACCGGCCTGCCGTAGCGACCGCGCAGGTCGACGATGTTGTTGTAGAGGTTCGCCAGGCTGCCGTGCCACATGCAGTAGTAGGACAGGGCCGTGATGTCCCACTGCACGCCCTGGGCGCGGATGCCGTCGTAGAACCAGCGGGCGTTGGCGTTGCTGTCGGCGTTGGCGGTGTGGATCATCACCGGGATGCCGCCCCCGCACGCCTTGGTCGCGTTGTAGCCCTGCTTCAGCAGGCCGGCCAGCGGGCGGAAGTCGTTGTTGACGACCTTGCCCTCGTCCCACAGCATTCCGACATTGATCTCGTTGCCGATCTGCACGCTGTCCGGCAGGGTGCCCTGCCCCCGCAGGCCGGCGCAGACGTCGTAGGTGAAGTTGTATACGTCGGCGCCCAGTTGGCTCAGGGTGTGGCCGGCCCACGCGACCGGCTTGTACTGCTTGCCGGGGTCGGCCCAGGTGTCCGAGTAGTGGAAGTCGATGAGCACCTTGAGGCCCTTCGCCTTCGCCGCCCTGGCCTGGGCCAACACCCTGCTCTTGTTGTTGTAGCCGCTGGTTGGGTTGTTCCAGACGCGCAGTCGGACGTAGTTCACGCCGACGGACCTCAGGATGTCCAGTGGGTCACGGGCGACGCCGCCGGCGTCGTAGTACCGCGCGCCCAGGTCGAGGCTGCGCTGCAACGAGGAGACGTCGGCGCCCCGCATGGTGAGCGTGTTCGCGGCGGAGGCGGGCGCGGTCAGGCCGCCGAGCGCGGTGGAGACGACGAGGACGCCGGCCAGGACAGCCCCGGCCAGGAACCTACGGCGACGGTGCGGTGTGCTCACGGGACTCCTCGGGAAGGGGGCGGGCTCAACCCACCGCGCACTGGGCGCCGTTCAGCGTGAAGCCGAGCGGCGGCGCGTCGCTGGCGCTCCACCGCCCCTGGATGCCGAAGGTCGTCGAGCCGTTCGGCGCCAGGACACGGTTCCAGTCGACGTTACGGGCGGTCACGGTGGAGCCGGTCTGGCTGACCGTGGCGTTCCACGCCGAAGTCACCTGCTGGTCTCCGCTGAAGGTGAAGGTGACGATCCAACCGTCGACCGGTGCGGCCTGGGTGTTCTGGACCGTCACCGTCGCCACGAAGCCGGTCGGCCACTCCGACTGGTTCCGGTAGGTCACGCGGCACGTCGAGGGCGGCGGGGGCGACGGCGTGGACGTCGTGGGCAGGGTGACCGTGTTGGACGCGATCGACACGTTGCCCACCGCGTCCCGGGCCCGTACGTAGTACAGGTTCTGCAGCGGCGTGGACGCGGGCAGCGACGTCGTGTACGTCGTTCCCGGCACGGTGGCGATCAGCGTCGAGCTGAACCAGCCGTCGAAGCGGTAGACGTTGTACCCGAGCACGCCGACGTTGTCGGTCGACGGCGACCAGGACAGGGTGCCGTTCGAGGCGGTCACCTCGGTGACCGTCAGGTTCTGCGGGGCGCTCGGCGGGGTGGTGTCCCCGCCGGTCTCCGTCACCGGCGTGACCACGGTCAGCGCGTCCGTGGACGTCGACCGGTGCCCGAGGGTGTCCCGGGCGGCCACCCGGAACGAGTACTGCTTGCCCGGCCCGATGTACGAGGTGATCGTGGTGCTGGTGACGGCCCCGACGCTGGCGCTGTAGATGACGTCGTCGAACGCCTGGTAGTACGTGATGTCGTACCCGACGATGGCGCAGCAGCCCGGCCTGGCTGCCGCCCACGTCAGCGTGACTGATCCGGTGCGTACCTCGCTGGCGGTCAGGTTGGTGGGCGGGCTCGGCGGGAAGGGTGAGGTGCCCGGCGTGCCGGGCGGCGTGGTGGGCGGCGGTGGCGCGGTCCCGGTCGGTTCGGCGGCGGGCACTGCGCCGCCGTGCGGCGCCGGGGCGACCCCGGGGTACGCGGCGGGGGCGGCGGTGCCGGCGTCGGCCGCCGGCGCGATGCCTGCCACGGTCACGACCACCGCCGTCGAGAGCATGGCGGCGACCAGCAGACCCGGACCGAGACGGCGGAACAGCGAGGACGACGAGACGCCTGTCATACGTCGACGATGCAGCCGTCATATCGATGATCGCCAACGTATCTCATTACTCGGTCGCCTCTCTTTCGGCGTGTCACCCGGTGCGTGCCCTGGTGGGGAGACGATTCACTGGGAGCGATACCAGCCGGGGCGGAATTCCGCCCGCCCGATCGCTACACTCGCCCCAACGCCGGCACCGTCCACAGTCCTCAGCCTGCGCTGATTCGAATCGAATGGAGACGCCTGTGACCCGCGACAAGGCGGCACCCCCGGGCATCGACCCCCGCATTCCCAGCGTGGCCCGGGTCTACGACTTCTTCTTGGGCGGCAAGGACAACTTCGAGGCGGACCGACAGGTCGCCGAGCACGCCCTGCGGATCACCCCGGACGGGCCGGCAGCCGGCCAGGCGAACCGGGCCTTCCTGCGTCGGGTGATCCGCTTCCTGGTCTCCGAGGCGGGCATCGACCAGTTCCTCGACATCGGATCGGGGCTGCCCACCCAGGGCAACGTGCACGAGGTCGCCACCGAGCAGAACCCGAAGGCTCAGGTGGTCTATGTCGACAACGACCCGATCGTCCTGACGCACGGCCGGGCACTGCTCGCCGCGGACGGCACCGCGACGGTGATCCAGGCGGACATCCGGACACCGCAGGAGATCCTGCGCCACCCGGACGTGCAGCGGTTCCTCGACTTCGATCGGCCGGTCGGGCTGCTCCTCTTCGCGATCCTGCACCACCTGGGCGACGACGAGGATCCGCGCGCGGTGGCGGCGGAGCTGATCGACGCGCTGCCCTCGGGCAGCTACGTGGCGATCTCACACTTCCGCGACCCCGGCGAGCGGGACCCCGAGGGCTCCCGCAAGGCGCGCGAGGTCGAGCGGGTCTTCAACGAGTCGCTGGGCACCGGCCGCTGGCGTACGGACGAGGAGATCCTCTCGTTCGTCGACGGGCTGGAGGTGCTGGAGCCGGGGCTGGTGCCGCTGGCCGAGTGGCGGCCGGCGCCGGGCGCGTCCGCGCCACAGCAGACCGACACCTATCACACCTTCGTCGGGCTGCTCGCCCGCAAACCATAGGCTTCACCCCCGATGCGGTCCGTCGGCGAGAGCACTCGTCGACGGATCCGTCGTGTCGTGCCCGGCCGAGCCCTACCGACCCCCGAGACGGCTCACCCCTAGTTATTGACGACGCAAATTTCCACCGGTAGCTTAAATTTGCATTGATAGTCGTCTATCGAAGGGGGCAGCCGTGCACTGGAAGTCCATCGCCGTTACCGCGTCCGTCGCGGGCGTCCTGGCCACCGCCCCCGGCGACGGGAACTTCTACGTCCCCATGTTCGTGACGAAGGTGACCTGGCAGACGCGCACCTGCTGAGACGCCACCTGTGCGGAGACTCCGACACCGACGCACTCGCCGGGCGGGACGGACACCTCCACGTGCGGTCGAAGCCTCGGCGTTTGCGCCGTCGCCGGGGCCAGCCTGGGGAAGAGTGTCGGGTGAGGCAGCCCTGTGCGCCGACGAATCCGCGTATCGCGTAGGAGACTCCGATGACCGACGGACCCCAGGGCGGTCCCGCCCGCAACGTCGTCCTGGTGCACGGCGCGTACGCCGACGGCTCCTCCTGGTCCGACGTCATCCCGCTCCTCCACCGGGCCGGCCTGACCGTGACCGCCGTGCAGAATCCGCTGACCTCTCTGTCCGACGACGTCGCCGCCACCCGCCGGGCCCTCGACCGCCAGGACGGGGCGACGGTGCTCGTCGGCCACTCCTGGGCCGGTACGGTCATCACCGAGGCCGGGGACCATCCGTCGGTCACCGCCCTGGTGTACGTGGCGGCCCGCGCGCCGGACGCCGGCGAGGACTTCACCGCGCTCGCCGCCCAATTTCCCACGCCGCCGGCGAACGCGGGCCTGGTCCACAACGACGGGTACGCGCAGCTCAGCGAGAGCGCCTTCCTCGAAGACTTCGCCGGCGGCGTCGGCGAGGCCCGTGCGCGTGCCCTCTACGCCGTTCAGGGTCCGATCGCCGACGACCTGTTCAAGGCCCGTACGACAACGGCGGCCTGGCGGGACAAACCCTGCTACTACTCCATCTCGCGGCAGGACCGTACGACCGCACCCGAGCTCGAGCAGTTCCTGGCCGAGCGGATGAACGCGACGACGATCGAGGTCGACTCGTCGCACCTCGCCATGGTCACCCACCCGGAGGCGATAGCCGACCTCATCATCATGGCCACCCACGGCACCCGGAGCCCGGCACCGAACAGCACCGCCCGGTGACGTTCCACAGGTTATCCGTAAACAACCCTTGATATTAAACGTCACGAACGTCAATATGTGGAGGTCGCGGGTCGCCGAAGCCTGGGGAGTGAGCCATGAGAAGCCGTCGCATCGTCGCAGCGCTGGCCGGGGCGGCGATGTCCGTCGCGGCCGCCGTCGCCTTCGTCCCCAGCAGCATGGCCGCCGTGTCCTCGGGCAACGCCGTCGCGATGGTCGCCTGCACCGCACCCGCCTGGGCCGAGGGCACCACCTACCAGGTGGGCGCACAGGTCACCTACGGCGGCCGGCTCTACCAGGCTCTGGTCACCCACACCGCGTACGTCGGCGCCGGTTGGAACCCCGCTTCGACCCCGTCGCTCTGGCGTGACCTGGGAGCCTGCTCGGGAAGCACTCCCCCACCCAGCACGCCACCGCCGACGACCGCGCCACCCACCACGCCGCCCCCGACCACCGCTCCCCCGACCACGGCTCCCCCCACCACGGCTCCCCCCACCACGCCGCCGCCGACCGGCGGAACCTGTGGGGTGAAGTCCCGGCCGACCGGCAAGGTGTTGCAGGGCTACTGGGAGAACTGGGACGGCGCGTCCAACGGCGTACACCCCGGGCTCGGCTGGATCCCGATCACCGACAGCCGGCTCCCACAGCACGGCTACAACGTGATCAACGCAGCGTTCCCGGTGATCCGCGCGGACGGCACGGTCCTCTGGGAGAACGGCATGGACGCCGGCGTCAAGGTGGCGACCCCCGCCGAGATGTGCCAGGCCAAGGCGGCCGGCGCCACGATCCTGATGTCGATCGGCGGTGCCGCCGCCGGCATCGACCTGAGCTCCACCGCGGTCGCCGACCGGTTCATCGCGACGATCGTGCCGATCCTGACGAACTACCACTTCGACGGCATCGACATCGACATCGAGACCGGCCTCACCGGTAGCGGCAACATCAACACCCTGTCGACGTCGCAGGCCAACCTGATCCGGATCATCGACGGCGTGCTGGCCCGAATGCCGTCGAACTTCGGCCTGACCATGGCGCCGGAGACCGCGTACGTCACCGGCGGCAGCGTGGTCTACGGCTCGATCTGGGGCTCGTACCTGCCGATCATCAAGAAGTACGTCGACAACGGCCGGCTCTGGTGGCTCAACATGCAGTACTACAACGGCAGCATGTACGGCTGCTCGGGCGACTCGTACCCGGCTGGCACCGTGCAGGGCTTCACCGTGCAGACGCAGTGCCTGAACAACGGCCTCACCATCGGGGGAATCACCATCCGGGTGCCGTACGACAAGCAGGTCCCGGGCCTGCCCGCGCAGATCGGGGCGGGCGGTGGCTACCTGTCGACGTCGTTGGTCACGCAGGCCTGGAACTCCGTGCCCGGCCTCAAGGGCCTGATGACCTGGTCGGCGAACTGGGACGGCTCGAAGGGATGGACCTTCGGCGACAACGTGAAGCGCCTGCAGGGTCGCTGAGGCCCGCGCCGGCCCGCCCCGAGCCTGCGACAGGACAGGTTCAGGGCGGGCCGTCCGCGGCCTGGGCCCGGGTCCGTCTGATGCTGGCGATCTCACCGTTGATCGGTAGCCAGTAGAAGGGAATGAACGCCGCGACCGCGATCAGGCCGGCGATCGGGTGGACGACGCACAGGGCGGTTCCGACAGCGATCCAGACGGGGGCCACCCGGAAACGCCTGCTGATCGCTCGGGCGGTGGCCTCGTCGGTGGTGGACGTCAACAGACGGTGACCGCTGCTGGCGTACTGCCAGATGACGTTGAAGAGGATGGAGGCGGCCCCGTAGACGATGCCGTAGAAGACGAGCGCGGCCCGCTTGCCGGGCCCCTCCTCGAAGGCACGGGCCAGCACCGACGAGACGAACGGCAGGAACGCGATCACCATCAGCAGCAGGGTGTTCAGCAGTAGCAGCAGGCGGTCGGCGGAGCGGATGTGATCGAACATGACGTGGTGGTTCACCCAGATCTGGCCGAGCAGCAGAAAGGTGACGCCGTAGGCCAGGTAGGACGGCCACAGGTCGAGCAATCCGCGCATGAGGTGTTCGGTGTCCTCGGGCGGCTTGATCTCCAGGACGAGAAGGGTGATGGCGATCGCCATGACGGCGTCGCTGAAGGTGACCACCCGGCTCGGGTCACGTTCCGCTCCGAACGGCCTCCGGGATCTGGTCACCCCGTTCGAGGTGGCACCGCGGGAGGTCCGGATCCTACGCATCAGCCTCCCCCACCCGTACCCGGCTGCCGCCGGAGCGCTGCCGGGAATCCCCGCCGCGCAAGGAGCTAAACCGGCACCCGCGCCGTCGTCTGGTCGGCGCGGACGCCTACCGGGCCCGCAACCTGGCGCGGACGGCTGCGGCGTCCGGGTGGTCCAGGGCCGTGAAGATGTCCAGTGCCCGCTGCCAGTCGGCTCGGGCGGAGGCGGGGTCGCCGAGTGCGAGGCGGGTGTCGCCCAGCCGGCTCAGAGTGTCCGCCTCGCCCCAGAGGTCGCCGAGATCCCGGGTCAGGTCGAGCGTGCGCTCGTAACACTCCACGGCCCGGCCGAACTGGCCGAGGTGGTGGTGTGCGTACCCGAGGCTGTCCCAGGTCGCCGCCTCGCCCGCCCGGTCGTCGAGTTGCTGGAGCAGGTCGAGCGCCTGCTCGCAGTAGGCAAGCGCCGCGAGGTGTTCGCCGATCTGCGCGTGGCACCAGCCGACGGCGTTGAGCGCGTCGGCCTGGGCCCTGCGGTGGCCGGCGGCGCGGGCCAGGACCAAAGTCCGCCTTGAGTGCTCGAGCGCCTTGCGGGGCTCGCCCTGACGGTCCCAGAGCGAGGCGAGGTTCTGGTGCGTACGCGCCTCGCCCCCGGTGTCACCACCGGCCACGTACAGGTCGAGGGCGCGTTCGAGGTGGCTGTGCGCGTCGGCGTACCGGTTGACCACGGTGTGCGCGCCGGCGAGGAAGCGGTGCGCGACCGCCTGGGCGACCGGGTCGCCGAGACGTTCGGCGGCGAGCAGGGCCGCCCGGCAGGTCTCGACCCGGTCGTGCCAGTGCCCCTGCCGGTCCAGGAACGTGTCGAGGGCCCGACCCAACCGCCAGGTGTGGGCGTCGTAGCCGGCGCTCGCGGCGAAGCGGAGCGCGGCGAGCAGCACAGGATGTTCGGCGGTCAACCAGTGCAGCGCCTCCGCGTGCGAGGCGGGCCGTTCCGGACGCACACCGGCCGCCGCCGGGGCCATGAGGTGGTCGACCGGATCGCTGTGCGGGCGCAGCAGGGCGTCGGCGGCGTGGGTGGTGTGGGTGTAGTGGTCGAGGAGCCGGATCGTGGCGGCCCTGCGGTCGGGCACGGAGTCGGTGCCGTCGCTGAGTTCGGCCGCGTACGCGCGCAGGAGGTCGTGCGCGGTGAACCGGCCGGGCCGGTACTCGGCCAGCAGGTTCGCCCGGGTCAGTTCGGTCAGCAGCAGTCGGGTGTCGTCCACCGCGCGACCGGCCAGGCTCGCCGCGGCGGCCACCGTGATGTCCGGGCCGGGGTGCAGGCCCACCAGCCGGAACAGCCCGGCGGCCGGTGCGCTGAGCGCGGTGTACGACCAGGAGAACACCGCCCTTACCTCGCCGACCGCGTCACCCGCGTTGAGTACGCCGAACCGTTGACCGGCCGTGCCCAGCTCGGCCGCGAGGGTGGCCAGCGGAAAGCCGGACTGCTGGGCCCGGGCAGCGGCGATGTTCAGCGCCAGCGGCAGCCGGGCACACGCGGCGATGATCGCCTCGGCGGCGTCCGGCTCGGCGGCCACCCGTTCCACGCCGAGCCGACGGGTGAGCAGCTGAGCGGACGCGTCGCGGCTGAGCAGGCCGAGCGGGAGCGGGTGCGCGCCGTCCAGGCTGACCAGCGAGGTGAGCTGGCTGCGGCTCGTCACCAGCACCATGGTGGTGGGCGTGCCGGGTAGCAGCGGGCGGACCTGTTGGGCGTCCCGGGCGTTGTCCAGCACGATGAGGATCCGCTTGCCGGCGAGCGCGCTGCGGTACAGGGCGGCCTGGGCGTCGAGGTCGGCGGGCACCCGGGTGGCCGGAACGCCGAGCGCGTCCAGGAAGCCGTGCAGCGCCTTCGCCGCGCTCACCGCCTGCCCGCGCGGGTCGAAGCCGCGCAGGTTGACGTAGAGCTGACCGTCGTCGAAGCGATCGGCGACGCGATGCGCCCAGTGCACGGCCAGGGCGGTCTTGCCCACGCCCGCGGTTCCCGAGATCGCGGCCACCACGACGGAGGTGGGCGCGGCGACGAGCTTGTCGAGGAGGGCCACCTCGTCGTCGCGGCCGGCGAGGCTGGCCACGTCGGCGGGCAGTTGCCGGGGTACCAGCCGGCCGGGCGTACGCGGCGTGCGGCGGCGGTTCTCCTCGACGCGGTCCCGGGCGGTGGCCAACGCGCCCTGCTCGGCTGGCGTCGCGCCGAGCAGCCGGACCAGCGCGTCGAGCCGGTCGGTGGGCGGCAGCGTCTTCCCGGTCAGGTACTCCGCGATGGCGGTGTGCGACCAGCCGGTGCGGGCGGCCAGCTCCCGATAGGTCAGCTCGCCGTCGCCGTGTTGGCGTGCGTACCTGCGTCGCAACGCCCGCAACAGGCCGGCGAGGTCGTCGGACGTCTGCGCCCCCGCGGCATCCAGTGCCCTGCCCCCCACCGTCGACAATCGACGTTCGTCAGTGTACGGCGGTGTACGGAATTCCGGCCAGAGCCCGATCGGATCCGCGATCCTGCTCGTGCGCGGAGCACAGCGCACCGATCCGATCGATGGAGGTCACGTGTCCGTACACCTCAAGCCTCTGGCCCTGGCCCTGACCGTGCTCGCGGCGACGCTCGCCGTTCCGGCGGCGGCCGCGTCGGCGGCGACGCCCGACACGGCCATCTGCACGACGAAGAAGGCCTGCGCCGACGGCGGTCTCGCCGCGGCGTCGACGCACCGGGCGGCCCGCGCCATCGGCGGCGTCGGGGCCAACGTGATTCCGGTTACCCCGCCGGCCGCCTTCCCGCCGGGCACCCCCTGCTATCGCGAGGAGGTCTCCGAGCAGGTCTACGAGACCGCCACCTACTCCACCATCTACGAGCTGTACTTCCAGGCGAGCGTCTGCCTGTTCGCCACGGAGATCGTGCTGTACAACCTGGACACCTCGCTCTCCTTCCCCAACGACGTGCAGGACCCGCGACTGACCTCGATGCAGTTCGTGACGCGGGACGAGGTGTACGCCCACAGCCCGACCGAGAAGGACGGGTACTCCGAGCTGTGGGTGACCTTCTGCACCAACCCGGCGCAGCCGAACACCTGCCAGCGCTACCTGCACCGACTGGGGCTGATCTTCACCCAGGCCTGGGTGTACCCGTTCTCCGTGTTCGAGCGTCTGAGCTGACCGTCCGTCCGTGACCGATCAGGGCGCCCTCCGGGATTCCCGGCCCCGGGCGCCCTGGCCGCGCGTCCGCGTCGGTTGCCGATGGATTTCCACGCCGTTACGGTGGGGTGCCATCGACGTTTGTCTACAAACGGGGGGCCGTATGTCCATGCCTGTCACTCGCCGTACCGTGCTGGCCGGTGCGGCCGGCGCCGCTCTCGGTCTCACCCTGCCGGGCGCCGCCGCCCAGGCCGACGACCGGCACCACGAGGTCGGCGTGGGCTTCACCCTCGACGCGCGGACGCTCGACGGTGGTGAGCAGGTCACCTCGGTCACCCTCGACACCCGTCGGCTCGGCCCGATCGACCCGGCGGGGCTCACCCCGGACACGTTCACCGTGCACGCCAAGGCCACCAGCCCGCTCCCGATCGCTCCCGGCGATCTGATCTTCAGCGAGTACGACCTGGACCGCACGGTGACCGCGGCCCGGCTCGACCGGCACGGAAACATCGTCCTGGAGCTGAGCCACGCCGAGGGTCAACCCGGCGGCGGCACCCTCGGCTACATCCTGAGCAAGGGCCGCAACGTCCGACTGGACCTCGTCTACACCATCGCGCAGAACACGCCGCTCGCGCGCCGCCACGGCTCCCCCCTCACCATCACGCGCTTCGTGCAGGGGCGACTGTCGAACCCCGAGGTGGACGCCTTCACCCACCACGTTTCGGGGTCGGGCCTCAAGTACCGGCTGTACTCCCCGGCACATTCGCCCCGCCACGGCCGACGGCCGCTGATCCTCTGGCTGCACGGCGCCGGCGAGGGCGCCTCCCTCCCCGACGACTACTACGACAACGAGACCACGCTGCGCGCCAACCGCGGTGCGCTGGGTTTCGCCACCCCGCAGGCCCAACGGATCTTCTCCGGCGCGTACGTCGTGGCTCCGCAGAGCACCTCCTACTGGATGGAGGACGGGCCCCGGTTCGCACCGCTGATCCGCGAGATCGTCCAGGATCTCGTGCGTCGCGAGCGCGTCGACCCCGACCGGATCTACGTGGTCGGTTGCAGCAACGGCGGCTACATGTCCCTGGAGATGACCGTCACGTATCCCGATCTGTTCGCCGCGTCGGTGCCGATCTGCGGCGTCGTCGAGCCGCTCGGCGGGCAGGGCCCGCCGCTGGTCACGGACGCGGAGCTGGCGGCGATCCGGACGCCGACCTGGCTGGTCACCTCGCTCGACGACGACACCGTGCCGCCGGAGACCAACACGATCCACGCGCACGACCTCATCCGAGGATCGCTGGTCACCCTGTACGACCACGTCGTCTGGGACGGCTACCAGTTCCCCGGTCACTGGTCCTGGATCTACGTGGCCCGCAACGACCCCAGCCACCACGGCACCCACATCTGGCAGTGGATGGCCGGCCGCAGTCGGTGATCCACCCCGCAGAGGTCAGCCCACCTGAACACCTGCCCGGTACACGGCGAGCGGGTGGCGCAGCACCCCGATGTCGCTCGTCGGGTCACCGTCGACGATCAACAGGTCGGCCTCGAATCCGGGCCGGACGCGGCCCTTACCGCCGCCCACGCCACACACCTGCGCACCGATCGCGGTGGCCGCGGCGAGGGCGGCGGTGGGGGGAATGCCGCAGGCCACGTACTCGACGAGTGTCTCCGGCAGGATCCCGTGCGGTTTCGCGGGGCCGAGGCCCGCGTCCGAACCGGCCACCAGATGGACCCCGGCCCGGTAGAGCGTGGCGGCACCGGCACGTAGCGCGGCGGCGCTGAGCCCGGCCCGCTCCGCCATCGCCACCACCTCCGGCGGCGTCACCACGGCCGGATCGGTGCCGAGCGTGGCGCAGACCGCCGGTCCGGACGCGGCCAGGCGGGCCGCGAGTTCGTCGGGGACGCGGGCCCCGGCCGCGGTCACGCAGGTGCAGTGCTCGATGCCGTCCACCCCGACGCGGAGCGCCTGCTCGACCGCGAGCAGGGCGTGCGCGTGCGCGGTCACCGGCAGGTCCAGGTCGTGCGCCTGCGCAACGGCGGCGGTCATCTCCTGATCGGTGAACTGCAATCCACTGGTGTCCGTGCCAGGGGTGAAGACCCCGCCGCTGGCCATGATCTTGATCAGGTCCGCGCCGGCTGCCGCTCGCAGCCGCACGGCCTCTCGCACACCGTCGACACCGCTCGCCTCACCCCCCAGCGCCCAGCAGTGTCCGCCAACGCTGGTGATGGGCGTACCCGACGCCACCACCGTCGGCAGGTCGTCGCGTACTCCCCGAGCCCGCCATCGGAGCACCGCGTCGCGTCGGTCGCCCAGGTCCCGTACCGTCGTGACGCCGGCCGCCAGGTGCGCGCGCAGTGACGCCTCGATGACCGCGTCGAGATCCGCCTCGGCGCGCTCGGCGAGTCGACCGAGCGCGTCCGGCCCGGCGTCGGCGCACAGGTGCACGTGTGCGTCGACCAAACCAGGCAACACTGTCCCGTCTCGCGCCTCGCGTACCGGCCAGCCCACCGGCGCGTCGATCCAGCCCCGGTGCACGTCGGCGATGCGCCCGCCCTCGATGAGGACCAGCACCCCACCATCGGTGAGCCGCTCGCCGTCGAACATCCGGGCAGCCCGGACAGCCTGCTTCGTCATCGTCACCCCATCCGCACGACCGCGGCCATCACCCCCGCCGCGGCGCCTCGTGTCCTCCGGCGAACCACCGGCCGTGACCCGACCATCGCACCGGTGACGGGTGTCCAGCCTCCCTCAGCGGGGTGATCCTTCCTCCCTCTTCCGAGGCGGTTAACGATCAACACGGCCGATTGTCCACACAGGACGCGAGGCGGGTCGTCCCGAATCTTCGTTGCGCTTCCCGGGGCGCTCAAATTCTGCGACCCGCTGCTCCCAGTAACGGCGAGATCACCTGTAAGGTCATCGAGTCCCGTCCCTGACCTATCGCCTAGAACCTGGGGAGGTTCAGTTATGGTCACGCCTTCGGTGACCCCCCTGACGGTGTCCGCCGAGCGGGGACTGGCACGCAAAACTCTGCGAACGAGTTCTCTGGTGACGTTCGGCGCGACCGCGTCGTCTCCCATGGCCGTTCTCGTCGGCGGTATCGTCGCGACCTATGCGGCGACCGGCAATACCGGTGTGGCCTCCAGTTTCCTGCTCCTGACGGTCGTGATGCTCCTGTGGGCACCGGGGTACATCGCCATCGCCCGTTACGTGCAGCCCAGTGGAATCTTCTACACCGCCCTCGCCGCCGGCCTGTCCCGGCTCGTCGGGGTCGCGGGCGCGCCGGTCGTGCTCCTGGCCTACAACACCATTCAGATCTCGTTGTACGGGCTGCTCGGGTCGGTGATCAGCGGGCTGGTCGGCGGACCGTGGTGGGTCGGCGCGCTCCTCGCGTGGGCCATCGTCGCGGCGTTCGGTCTGCAACGCACCGGCGTCAGCACCGCCATGTTCGGCACCATCCTGATCGTCGAGATCACGTTGCTGCTGGTGTTCGTGCTGGTCGGCCTGGCTCACCCGGTGGGCGGTCAACTGACCTTCGCGGCGTTGAACCCGGCGCAACTGTTCGACACCGGGGTGGTGGCCGGGCTCGCGGTCCTTCCCCTCGGCTTCGCCGCGTTCTTCGGCACCGAGACCATCGCCGCGTACGGTGCGGAGGCGCGCACCCCACGGGCGGTGTCGCGCAGCATCATCTACGTGATCCTGGGCCTGGGCCTGCTCTACGCGCTGTGCGCGTGGGCAATGGTGGCAACGGTGGGCGCCGACCGGGTCGTCGACCTGGCCCGCGACCCGGCGGCGCCGCTGCCGTTCGAGGTCTTCTCGGGCTCCCGCGCCGGTAGCGCCGGCGTCCTGCTGGTGGCGCTGGGTGGCCTGCTGCTGGTCAGCAGCGTCCTCGCGGCGATGATCAGCTTCCACAACAGCGTGGCGAGATACCTGTTCGCGCTCGGCAAGGACCGGCTGTTGCCCGCTCGCCTGGCGGCCATCCGCGAGGGTGGGTCGGGCGCGCCGCTGGGCGGCTCGATCACCCAGTCGATCACCGCTCTGATCGTCATCCTGCTGTTCGTGGTGAGCGGCGCCGAGGCGTTGACCATGTTCACCTGGCTGAGCAACATCGCCGCGGTCAGCCTGATGCTCTTGATGACGGTGAGTTCACTCGCCACCGTCCGTTACTTCGCCCGGGGCGGCGGACGCAGCGAGTCGCTGTGGGCGCGGGCGATCGCTCCCACCCTCGGTGGTATCGCGATCGCGGTGATCCTGCTGGTCACGCTGGTCAACATCAGCGCCGCGCTCGGCACGCCACCCGGTTCCCACACCGCCTGGCTGGTGCCCGGAACGGTCGGCGTCTTCGTCGTCATCGGCGTGCTGTGGGCGATCAGCGTTCGGGCCCGCCGCCCGGACCTGCTCACCGGCATCGGGGAACGGGAGACCAACCCGACGCGGCAGGTCGACGAGGACCTGGGTCACCTCACGCTCTGAGCCGCGTCCACACGATGAAGCAGGCGGCGCCGCCGAAGCGGCGCCGCCTGCTTCAGGTTCTAGGCTGTCGCGCCCCTGGTCGGGCTGATCCGCTGCGCGCCGAGGTGCACCAGCGTCGCCAACTGGGCGATCCCCGTCCAGATCGGAGCGTCGCCCGAGTAGCTCTGCAACGGACGCCACGACTCGTAGAGCGGCGTGGTGGACTGGATCAGCGGTCTCTCCCACGGATCGGTGGGCCGGTCGACGACGATCCGCGTCTCTTCGGGATCCATCATCTGGATGTAGAAGCGGCCGGGAATGCGGTCCTCACCCTCCACCCGGCGCATCGTCTGCTCCCAGGTGCCGAGCGGACCGTCGAGCGAGCTGACCGCGAGCCCGATGAACGTCGACTCGGCGGTGATCCGCTCGTCGACCCGGTTGCACATCTGCGGGGGCTGACGCGGATCCAAACCTCCGTTATCGAGGTAGTGTCGCGCCGTCTGCGCGAGGTCGTACAGCAGCCTGGGCAGGTGTGAGACGTCCTCGCCGGCCTTGTCGAGACGCGTCGCCGCGCCCACCTCGAAGACCGATCGATCCGCTGTGGACCCGATGACCGGCACCGCGTAGAGGAAGGCGAAGCCGTAGGGGCACAGCGGGTTGCGCCGGCGCTGCGCCCACGCGTGCCGGCCGTGCATCGTGTTCATCAACCCGACCCGGCTCAACGCGGACGATCGCAACGACGCCCAGATCCGCCGCGTCTCCGGATCGCTGACCGGGGGCGCGGTCGGCGACTCGCGCGTGGTCGGCGACGGCTCCACCGGTGGCGGCGCGTACGCGGACGGCGTGGGCTGCCAGGGGACCGGCGGCTGCTGCTCGACGGCGGGCGACGGTATCGCGGTCGTGGGCGCCACCCAACCGTGGCGTCCAACCGCCGGCGCCGGCTCCGGAGGGATGGACGGCTGGCTGCCCGAGTGCTGGTCCCAGGGGACCGCTGCCGTCCTTCCGGCACTCGCCGCCGCTCTCCAATCGTCGGCGCTCCTCTCAAAAGGATTCGAGCGCGTTCCCGGCCTGTCGTACGCCACGGTGTCAGTCCCTCCAAAGACGTCGCCACAGCCTCTCATCGCACACACACCGCGATCAACCATGCACCGCCAGTCGGCTTGATCGCGATTCGGAGACTGTTGCCTGTACGTCGGCGTCATGGTCCACTCTTCGCTGAGTCGCCTATCAACGGAGAGCCCGTGACCTCCCCCACAAGCGTTCCCGACGACCTTTCCCTCACCGCTGAGATCGAGCAGTTACGAGCCGCTCTGTCAGCGCGCAGGTCGATCGGCTTCCCGGCCGCGGTGGATATCGACTATGGACCCGTGACCTCCCTGTTCGGACTGTTGATCAATAATGTCGGTGACCCGGATACCGACCCCGACACCGTTCACACGAAGGCCTACGAGCGCAGGGTCATCGACTGGCACGCGAACCTCTTCGGCGCCCCCGCCGACGATCGGTGGGGATATCTGACCAGTGGTGGCACGGAGGCCAACCAGGCGGCCATCCTGCTCGCCCGGGACCGGTTCGCCGGCGCGAGTCCCGTCCTCTACTACAGCCAGGCGACCCACGACTGGATCCGCAAGACCGCCAGCATGCTCAACCTCCCCGAGGTCGTCATCCGCACCGACGTCACCGGTGAGATCGACTACGACGATCTGCGCGGCGAGTTGGCCCGGCGCAGGGACCGGCCCGCCATCGTCGTGGCCAACGCCGGCACGACCGTGACGGAGGCGGTGGACGACCCAGCCCGTGTTCGTCGCGCCCTGTCCGAGCTGGCGATCCGCAACGCTCACCTGCACGTCGACGGAGCACTCGCCGGTGTGCCGTTGGCCCTGCTGCCGGACCGGCCGGTGGCCATCGACCTTGGCGGCGTGGTCGACTCCGTGGCCATCTCCTGCCACAAGTTCTACGGGACCACCATCCCGGGCGGTCTGGTGGTCACCCGCCGCTCGCTGCAACGGGCAGCGCGACGGATCTCCTACACCGCCACGACCGACAGCACCATCAGTGGCTCGCGCTGCGGCCAACTCGCCGTCCAGATGTGGTACGCGCTGCGACTGCTCGGCGAGGACGGGCACCGTGAACGCGCCGAGCGCGCACGCGAAACGGCTCGTTTCGCCCACTCCCTGCTGGCCAGCGTCGGCTGGCCCGCCTGGCGCAACGTCCACGCCTTCACTGTCTACTTCACGACACCGCCACCGCCGATCTCCCGCCGCTACGGCCTGTCGAACGCCGACGGCGGCATCAGCCACCTGATCTGCATGCCGGGCGTCACCCGCCAACAGATCGAGGCGCTCGCGGCCGACATCGCGACCGTCCGGGGCACCGAACAGCCCAGCCCGAGCCGCGGCGTCCGGCGACTCGTGCCGGTCGCGCACCTGCCCCTGGCGGCCGCCGATCGGCCCTGATCGGCGGCCACCGCCCGAACGCCAGCCGTGCGGCGGGACGCCCGGGGGCGACGGCCCACCCTACGAAGGGCCGTCGCCCGCGGTGGCGGCGCGCATCTCCTTGAGGACGAACTTCGCCGCCTTCTCCACCACGCTGACGCCCGCCTCCTGGCTGACGTGATGGTCGGAGAGCACGGCGATCAGCCAGTCGTGACGGGCCTCGACGATCCGTCCGATGCTGTTGACGAGCCAGCGACCGCTGTCGACGTCCACGGTGTCCCAGCCGTTCTTGACGTACACGGAATTGCCCGGCTCACGCGCGGCGGTGACTCCCCACCGCTGCTCGGGGATCACCTTCTTCATGAGGCCCATGACGAAGGTACGGTCCTGCGGCGTCAGCGGGCCCTTCGACGACGTCAGCGCCGTCAGCAGACGGATCTGGTCGGCGGCCGTGGTCGTGGTCGTCCCCCAGTGCTTGTTGGCTTTGGTCTCCAGCAGACCGAGTGTGCGGTTCGCGGCCGTGAGGCCGCGCGAGCCGTCGATCTTCTGCCACAGGGCCACCGCGGCGTCGTTGTCACTGGACACGATCATGGCTTCGGCCAGCCGTCTGGTCTCCGAGCTCAGGGCCTTACCGGGCGGGTTCTGGCGCAGCAGCAGCGCCGCGAGGATATTGACCTTGACGATGCTGGCGGTCTCGAAGCGGGTGGCGCCGGCCGTCACCGCGGCCGTACTCTGTCGATCCACTGCCGCGACCGCGAGATGGCCGTCGTACCGGTCGACGTAGGCCTCGATACGTGCCCGCGCCGGTTTCAGCCGGTCGACGGCCGGCGTCGTCGGAACCGGACTGGCCGGCGAACGACCGGGTGACGCGTCGCCCCCGCCGCCGTCGCGGACGTGCGTCGTGCCGTAGGCGGCCGTCGCGACGCCGGCGAGGGACACGGTGACCGCGGAGACAACCCAGCGGCGTGGCAGCATCCGACCTCCCCGCTCAGCCAAGACGGGCCACCGCCTTCGCCGCGATCGTATCCACCGCAGCCTGGTCGCCCAAGTCGGGCAGGCTGATAGTCGAGACCGTCTCGTCCCGTTTCACCATGACGAAGTACCTAGCGGTAGTTGGGGTGTCGGCATGTGCGATGCGGCCCCTGACGAGCAGACCGGCACCGCCCAGATAGTGCGGGTCGATGATGTCGAACGAGACCCGTGATCCGTTAATCAGGTAGCTCGCGCACCGTCGGAGGACCGTACGGACGTCGTCGACACTGCGCTCGGCCCATCCGGGCTCGTACGTCTCCACGATGTGGTGGGCCGGCGACGAGCCGTCCGGCAGCCGGTAGTAGCGCTCCACGGCAGCCCGTCGGTGCGACTTCGCGGTGTAGTCGCTGCTCTGGTAGTCGGGGCAGTCGTCCTGCTCCCACGGCCAGGGTGGCAGACCGGGCCGCGCGTCGTCCGCACGCCAACCCGCACCCAGGTCGCCCGCTCCCAGCAGCATGCTCAGGCCACTCCGTTCGACGTTCACGGTCGGTGGCTTCTCGGGGCCGTCACCCGGCCCCGACCGCTGACACCCCGCGACCAGCACCACCAACGCCGACAGGACCAGCGGCACGACCAAAGCCGGCACCCGGACCCTGCCGCGAACCCGGCCCCGGCAGGTCCTGCTGCTCGACACGGACACCGAACCTCCCACACACAGATGACTGCCATCGCAGGTCGCGGCGTCGCCGAGGGTGCGCGGTGGCACCCCCGTCGCCGCCACCGGACAGACCCGGCCGATCAATGCCGCTCCTCGGCGAACAACTCGGAACGGGTCTCGCCGAGCAACTCGCGCAGCCGGCTGAGGGAGCGCATGCTCTGGCTCTTCACGACGGCCGTGGAGACGCCCACGACCTCGGCGGTCGTCTCCACGCTCAGGTCGTCCCAGTAGCGCAGGACGATGATCGCCCGATCGCGCAGTGGCAGGGTGGCGACCGCGTCGAGCAACGTCATGCGCAGCTCAGCCGGATGCTCCTCGCCCTGGTCGGGCGGCGTCGACATCGCCAACTCGGTGCTGGAGCGACGCCGCTGCTGATCGATCACGCAGCGCAGCAGTACCTTGCGGGCGTACGCGTAGAGGTCGTCGGCCCGTCGGACCCGCCCCCAGTTGGCGTACATCTTCGCCAGCGCGGTCTGGGTGAGGTCCTGGGCGAGATGCCAGTCGCGGCACATCAGGAACGCGGCGTCGCGCAGGCGGCCCACGGCCGCCTGCGCGAATTCCACGAAGTCTTCGTCAGCCATTCGACCTGGCCAGGGTGGGGAACCTCTTGGCGCCGCTCCGGACGTACTCGGCCGGAATTCTCGTCCCCCAGCTCGGATTGGCGGCGATCGCGATTGCCTCATCCACGGACAGAACGGCGGGCGCGGGCGAACTCCCCTTGCCATCCCAGGCCAGACAGGTGGAGAGCAGCACGTCGATCTGCAGGCCGTCCCGGTGATACACCGTGATCATCTTGTCCTGCACGCAGTTGCCGGGCACCTCGGTCAGCTCCACCGTCCCCGGAACCGGATCGCCGCCGAGGTCGTCCTGGTAGACGGAGAGCCGCACCATGCCGGGTCCGTCGCCCCGATCCAGGAAGGTCTGGACGTACGGCATGCCGGGGCCCGCCCCGCTGCTTCCCAAGCTCGCCTGACCGCTGGTCTCGCCCTTGGGTAGGAGCCGCATCAACAACTCCAGGGCGCCCTGCGGTGTGGTCGTCAGCAGTGGACCGTCCGGCCCCGCGCCGATCCGCACGTTGTCGATCACCGTGGTGGTGGGAGCCGCCGACGTGGCCACTCCCGGGGCCTCGGCTGCGCCCGCCACGGACCCGCCACCCGGGGCGCTGTCGGAAGTCTGCGCCCGGGACGGCGTCGGGCTGTCGACCGGCCCACCCGGCGAACCGACGCCCCACGTCTCGGACTGACCCACCTGGTCGGCGCCGCCGGTGAGCGGCCCGGCCGCCAGGCCGATCACGAGCAGCATCGCCAACGCGGATCCGCCCGCGCCGAACTGCGCCAGCCGACGCCGGCGGCGTAGTCGTCGACCCTGCACCACCGACTGCTCAACCAGGTCACCGAGCGGCGGGGCGACGTGTCGGGCCAGTTCGTCCCTGAAGCGCCCACGTAGGTCCCCCACGTCCCTTACCCCTCCTTGGCCGACCGCCGGCCGTGACCATCCGTCACCCTAAAGACGGGCCGACGGACCATTTTGGTCTCGCTTTTCCGGCACCAATTTCGGTCGCCAGTGGTGAGGTGGGTCGCACTTTCTCCACGTGGTCAGGCACTTCCGGAGAGTTACATCCCGCTCTCGAATCCCTGCAGAATGACCGGATGACCGAGGAGACCAACGGCAAAGTCGATTTCAAGAAGTCCCTTGACGCTTACCGAGCGCAACGAGGCCGCTTCCGGATCATCGACGTGCCCGACATGCGGTACCTGATGACCGACGGTCACGGCGACCCCAACACCTCACCCGCTCTGGCCGACGCGATCGCGGCGCTCTACCCGGTGGCGTACCGACTGAAGTTCGCCAGCAAGCGGGACCTCGGGCGCGACTACGTCGTCCCGCCGCTCGAAGGTCTGTGGTGGGCCGAGGACATGGAGTCGTTCACCACGGCACGGGACAAGTCACGGTGGAGCTGGACGCTGATGCTCATGGTCCCCGGCTGGATCGACCAGTCCCGCTTCGCCACCGCTGTCGAGCAGGCCGGCGCGAAGCGCCGACCGACGCGACTCGACGACGTCCGCCTTCAGACGCTACGAGAGGGGCGGTGCGTCCAGACACTGCACGTCGGTTCCTTCGACGACGAGGCGGCCGTGCTCAGGCAACTGCACCACGGATTCATCCCCCGTGAAGGGCTTCGCATGGCGGGTCGGCACCACGAGATCTACCTCAGCGACTTCCGCAGGACCGCCCCCGACAAGCAGCGGACCATCCTCCGGCAGCCGGTCACCGTCAACGCCCGGACGGCCGCCGGGCCAGGCGGCGCGATGCGCGACGGGGGTTGACATTGGTGCAGGTTATGTCTCATCTTGTTGAGACAAGGCTTGCGACGTATCGGGGTGGATGTCATGCGCGAAGCGGATCATGCGGAAGCCGGACGGTGGCTCAGCCGCCACGGCCTGACCGACGTCGGGCCGACGCCGCTGCTCGCGACGCGACTGGCGGTACGGCGGCACGCGAAGCTCGTCGACAGCGTCCTGTTGGCCGCGTTCCTGATCGGCGCCGCGCTGACGCACGTGCTGGGCCGACTCGACGACGACACGTTCTCCTGGCCACCGCTGCTGGTGCTCGCGGCGCTGGTGGTCGTACTGCTGACGGGGCAGTGGCTGCTCGGCTGGTGGGTACGGCGGGTCGACCGGACGGCCGGCGCGCGACTGTCCCGTCGGGTGGCCCATCCGGTCGAGCTCGGCTGGCCGGTGGTGCTCGGTCGGCCGCACGCCGCCTTCGCGGTCGCCACGTTCAGCGGCGCGGCGCTCCTCGCCGTGAGCGTGCTGCCCGTGCCGGACCCCGGCCTGCGGTACGGAGCGGCCGTCGTGCTGATCGGCCTCACCGGCGTCGGGGCTGGCATCGTCATGCAGCTACGCCAGATCCTGACGACCCCGGCCGTGGCCGAGGACGAGGGGTCGCTCACCGCCGACGTCATCATGCGGGTCGAGGACGCCCGCCACCTCGTCACCCCGAGCCTCGTGTGGTCGCTGCCGGCCATCTTCCTGTACGGGGATTCGCTCGGCTGGTGGAACGCCGTCTCACTGGCGCTCGTGCTGGCGGGCGTCTGCGCGCTCGGCCTGATCGAGGGCCGGACCACGGACGTCGGGACGACGGCGCGGCGTGCCATGGCGCTGCGATGATCGTCATCGACGCGGCCTCACCGACGCCGCCGTACGAGCAGCTCCGGGCCCAACTCGCAAGGCAGATCCAGGGCCGCACGCTCGCCGTCGGCACCAGACTGCCGACGATCCGCCGGCTCGCGGCCGACCTTGGTCTCGCCGTGAACACCGTCGGACGGGCCTACCGGGAGCTGGAGGACGCCGGGCTCATCGAAACCCACGGACGGGCCGGCTCGTACGTGTCGGCCGGCGGTGAGCGGTCCCTCGAACAGGCCCGCCGCGCCGCCCGCGACTACGCGGCCGTCATCGCCCGCGTCGGCATCGATGCCGCCGAGGCGATCCGAATCGTCGAAGCGGCACTGGGCCAGGCCGCGAGGCCATGACGTGCCGGGCGGATCGGGCGTGCCGGTGCGGACGGGAGCACGCGCCCGAGGCTCCTCCCGCGCACCGCCGCGGCGGGCTACTGCTCGGCAGCGGGTCGGCTGTGCACCACCAGCTCGCCGATCTCCAACCGGCCGACGCGCAGCTCCCGCACGACCGCGCGGCGGACAGCCAGCCGACCGATGACCAGCGCCCCGACTGCCACTGCTCCGACAGCCAGCGCCCCCAGCGCCAGGGCGCCGAGCGACGCCGCCCCCGCCGCCCGCGCGCCGGTGGCCACCGCGCCCGTCGCCACCGCGCCGTCGATGCGCGTTCCGGTCAACCGCTTCAGCCGAGTCTCTCGCTTCATCGCTCCATTGTCCGCGTACCTCCGGCCGAACGGTGCCCGCACACCGCGGGTGTCACCCAGAGCACCGCTCCTCGCCCGGCGAACGGGACCGTCGCCCGTCGCCACCAGGGTCGGCCGATGATTGCGTACGAGACCGCCACCGGTCACCCGGGCACCGCGCTCAGGGCGGAAGGGGCCGGCGAACGGTTCGCCGGCCCCTCCCGGTCGGGTCACCGTCCGTACAGCTCGAATTCGTGCAGCGAGAATCCGTACGAGGTGGCCCGCTTGACGCCGTACACCCGCACGTAGCGGGCCGTGACCGGAGCGAAGGTGGCGTTGTCGACGCCGCCGTTGCCGGCGGTGGTGGCGAACACCGGCGTCCAGGAGCTGCCGTCGCCGGAGACCTCGATCCGATACGAGGTGCCGTAGGCCGACTCCCAGCGCAGCACCGCCCGGCTGACGGTGCGGGCCGCGCCGAGGTCGACGCGGAGCCACTGGTTGTCGTTGTAGCTGCTGGCCCACCGGCTGCTCAGGCTGCCGTCGACCGCCTTGTCCGGGGTGTAGCTGGTGAGGAACTGGGTGCTCGACGCGGTCGCCGGGCGGCCCTGGGCCAGGTTGGTGACGTCGTCACCCCGGCGGGCGGGGAACGAGACGACCTGCTGGTAGGTGGGACGGTTCTGCCAGGCGATCACCGGGTGGGTGATGCCGCCGAGCCCGGAGTGTGCGATCGAGTCCGCGCACCACTGGTCACCGGCGCCGCAGGACTTGTCGCCGGGATAGACCGTGGTGGCCGGCAGCGCGGCGGCCTGGCCGAGCGCGTCCAACAGGGACTGTCGGCACGCGCCGAGGTTGCCGTTGCCGCAGTACGAGCGACCCGGCCCGCCGGCGACGGGGTCGCCGAGCACGGTACGCAGGTCCTTGTCGACGTAGCCCCACCAGCCGTGCTGGAACGACGAGCCCTTGTGCGCCTGACCTTGCGACGCCCAGCTCGCGGTGCCGTCACGCCCGCCGTTCTGGCCGCCCGACGGCGCCTCGTTGACCTCGATGGCGTCGACCAGCGCGGCGTAGAGGTCCGGACCGAGGCCGGGCCGGAACTCGGCCGAGGCCAGCAGCGGCCACCAGGCGTCGAAGATCCGGATCGCGTCGGCGTGCTGGTAGACCTTGGAGCCGGGGGCTGTCTCGACCCGGCGGGTGCCCGCCTGCTGCCAGGCGCGCAGCTTGCCCACCGCGTCGACCAGCGCCGGGTCGGTGACCGGCGTGCTGTCCAGCACCCGCAACAGCTCGCCGAGGACCTGCTGGCCGCGCAGGTCGGTCACCGCCGCGTCCGCCATGATCTTGACGACGTCGGCGCGGCCGAGCTTGCGCTGGGAGATCGCCGTCCGCACCGGGCCGTCGAGCAACTGACCCCGGTGTACGGAGCCGAAGCTGAAGTTGCCGTCGGCCGCCCCGAAGTCCCGCGCCTGCTTGTTGTTCCAACTCACGTAGTAGTCCTGGTTGACCGACTGCGGGTGGGCCGACGCCGGCGCGTACGTGGCGTCGTTGGTGTCGGGATTCCAGCCGGCCCACTCGTACGCCGGCTCGGCCTTCGACGGGAGGTTCGGGTCGGTGCCGGACGACCGGACCGGGTTCGAGCCGGAGTTGAAGTACGCCGCCTCGGTCGAGTTGACGTAGAACCAGTTGAACGCGTACCCGACGCTGGCGGCGGAGCCCTGGAAGGCCGCCGCGCTGCCCATCGCCGCCGGGTCGTTGAAGGCCTGGAAACCGATCGCCGAGTCGGCCTCGTGCCGGTAGGTGGAGCGCAGCTTGGTGAACGCGGTCGGTTGCCCGTCCACCAGTCCCCGGTAGGAGACCAACCCGTACTTGGTGCGCAGCGCGCGCAACGTGTACGAGCCCGCGGGGGTGGAGTCCGCCAGCGTGGGCGACCAGGAGTTGCGCTGCTCCAACGCCTCCATCGCGAGACACTGCCCGTGGTAGAGGTAGCGGTTGGACCGCAGCGTCGGCGCGGTGCCGTCGGTGGTGCACAGCGGCACCGCGTACGTGTCGGTGAGGTCCTGCGAGGCCGAGGTGGCGCTCCACGCGTAGTCCTGGCCGCGACCGAGCAGCACGTAGAGGTTCAACCCGGCGAACGCGGCCCCTCGCGCGCTGATGCCCGGCCCCTGCAACTCCTGAAGCATGAGCAGCTGCGGTGCGAAGTAGCCGGTCTGCGGACCGAACACGGCGACCGGATTACCGGTGGTGGTGTGCCGTCCGGAGACCACGACAGCGTTGGACATGCCGTGCGCGCGCAGGTTCGCCAGCCCGCCGATCAGCTCCTTGGTAGCGGCGCTCGCGCCGGTGCGGGAGGCGGCCCCGCCGCTGGCGTCGTGGGCGAGCGGCTCGGCGACCACGGTCCCGGCGTCGGGGAGCACCGCGCTGGTCGCGCCCGGAGGCGTCCCCCCGTACGGGAAACTCTGCCCGTCGTGCAGGGTGAGCACGGTCTCCGGGTCGTTCTGCGACCGGAACGCCGCCCAGATCCGGTCGCCCTCGGTCGCGCCGTACTTGGCGCGGGCGGCCACCCGGACCAGGGCGGACTGGATCTCACTGCCGCCACCCCCGCCGAACAGGCCACCGATCACGCCGGCGGTGGCGATCAGGTCGGTCATGGTGAAGTGCCTCGGCTTGCCCGCGCCGGCGAGCACGTACTCACCCGGGTAGTTGTCGTCGGCGATCGACTTGTCGATGTAGGCGTTGATGCCGGCGATATAGTCCACCACGTCGGTGTAGAGCTGCTGGCCCCGGGCGCCCTTGGTGCGCAGCGCGTCCACCTGGGCCTGGAGGTCCGCCTCGGTGTACGGGGAGTTGGCCCAGACGCTCTGCTCCAGCTCCCGGTTGCCGGGCGCGCCGCCGGCGAACGAGCTGACGTTCCCGCGGCCGACGTGCCGCAGCAGGTCCATCACCCAGAGCCGATCCTGCGCTCCGGCGTAGCCGGCGCCGAACATCGTGCCGCCGCGGGTGGTGCCGGTGACGTGCGGGACGCCGGTGGCCTTGTCCCGCACGATGGTCACGTCCCCGCGCGGCGAGACGGTGCTCTCGACCTGTGCGGCCGGCACGCCGAACGAGGCGTCGTTGTAGAACTGGGCGATCTGCTCGTCGGTCAGCCCGGCGTAGTTGTAGACGAGGTTCGCGTACTCGTCGAGCTGGTCGCTGGAGTGCGCGGGGCGGGTGCCGAGCGCCTGGTGCGCCAGGATGGCGACGAGCGTGGCGTTGCCGTTCTGTCCGGGGGGCAGGATGTCGGAGCACTGGCCGAGGCAGTAGTCGTTGGCGGCGAACGTGGTGGCGGCCAGCGCCGGTGACGGCGGGGTCACCGTCAGGACGCTCGCGGTGAGGGTGGCGGCGGTGAACGCCGCGAGCCGGGTGCGGAGTGCGGGACGGGGCATGGCGATCCTCCGGGGACGCGGAGTCGGGCCTTCGGTGCGCCCGGCTTCCGGTGCCGACGTCTCGCCCTCCGTGCCGGGCGCGCCACCCGGAGGTGAGAATGACTCACATCGATACCGGGCAATGATCGGCGCTGAACCGTCGTTAGGGATACCCGTCGTTCACCACGCGCGAATGCCGACGTTTCGCCAGCGGCCAATGGTCGTGCGGACCGCAGGTTCGCCGGCCCTGATGAGAGGAATCCCGGTCGCGGGCACGGCCGGCGGAGGGGCGGTTGGACCAGACCAACGCGCATCAAAGCGTTGGTCTGATTCGCAACTCAACGCTGAGCTGCGGCGGTCAGCGGATCGCTGAGCGTGTTGCCCCCTGCCGGTAGAGTCACGGCGCATCGGTCATCACGCGACCACGTAGCGCATGACCCCGAAGGGACTGCGGGATGCCCCTGGAGCCGAGGTTTCGCCGAGTGGCCGCGCTGCGCCGACGGTTCGTCAACCGGGAGTCCATCCTGGAGGCATATGCCGAGGAGTTGGCGAAGGTCGGCGCGAGCGTTCGGGTGCTCAATGTCGTCGGGGTGGGCGGCATCGGCAAGTCAAGGTTACTGCGCGAGTTGCGCGACCGGGCCGGTGAGGGTCGCCGCACGGCCACTCTCGATCTTCAGGTGCCCGCCATGCGTCAGCAGGAGGACGCCCTGGCCGTGCTGAGGGTAGAGCTGGGCCGGCAGGGGGTGCGGTTCGACCGTTTCGACATCGGCTACGCCGTGTACTGGCAGCGGCTGCACCCACATCTGCGGCTCACGGCCAAGGAGCTGCCGTTCGTCGAGGAGAGCGAGGCCCTCACCCAGATCCTCGACGACGTGTCAGGGATTCCGGTGTTCGGCACGGCTGTCGGCCTCGTGAAGTTGGCGGAGCGGGCAACGACAGGCGCTCGCCGTCGACGTCAGATCCGGATCGACGACACTTTGCGGTCGCTCGACGACCTCTCCAACGTCGACCTGGTCGACGCCGTCACCTTCCTGTTCGCCGAGGATCTGCGGGAATCAAGCGCCGACCGGCCGTACGTCATCTTCGTCGACGCGTACGAGGCACTGGTGTCGGCCTCGGTCCGGGCCGGCCGCGCCTCGATGCTCGACGTCTGGCTGCGTGACCTTGTGGCGCAGCTCGACCGGGGCCTTGTCGTGGTCGCCAGCCGCGAGCCGCTGCGCTGGCACGCGTACGATCCGAGCTGGGCCACGGTGACCCGTCAATGCCAGGTGGATGGGCTGCCGATGAATGCCCGGCTGGAGCTGCTGACCGAGAGCGGCATCGCCGATGCGGCGGATCGAGACGCCATCGCCCAGGCGAGTGCCGGCCTTCCATTCTATCTACATCTGGCGATCGACACCTGGACCGCTGCCGGCGATCCAGGACGCGCCGTCTCCCCCGAGGAGATCCTCCAGCGCTTCCTGCAACACGTGGGCGGCCAGGAGATTCGCACCCTGGAATTGCTGAGCATCCCCCGGATCTTCGACTTCGAGATCTTCCAGGCGCTCGCTGACGCGTTCGACCTGCCTCGGCACCGGCCGGCCTGGGAGTCACTTACGGCGTACTCGTTCGTCTACCCGGCCGGTCAGCATGGTCATCGGCTGCACCAACTCATGCGGTCCGCCCTGAGCACGCACATATCGCCGGCCACAGCCCGCGACGTACACCGGATCCTGCGCGACATCTGGGCGGACCGGTCCGGACAGGCGGCACGCACCGAGGACGGGGTGGCGACCAGGGCCAGGGCCATCCGGGAGACCGCCTACTCGGCGCTACACGCCGAGGACGTCGACGGCGCTGGACTGCTGGAGTACGCCGACCAGGCGCTGAATTGTGGCGGCAAACAGGCGGTGGACGGGGTGCGGCGCGACCTCCAGGAGTTCGTTGGTGAAGGCGGTGACGCGACCGAACTGGCCGCCACGCTGCGATGCATGGAGGCTGAGTCGGCCGTCATGCTGGGTGACGCGCCGGCCGCCACGACGCTCACGTCGACGCTCGATTGGCCGGTGAACGAGGTGGTGGGTGCCCGGCTGGTGCTCGCCGCCGCCCACGGACGCCGGATCGGCGGCGCCACCGGGGCGGCCCGTCGGTTGTTCGCCGAGGTCTGGGAGAACCACCCGGGACCGGTACGGCATCGAGCGGGTGTCTGTCTCGCCGACATCGAGATGTGGCAGGGCCGATTCCGGGCCGCGTTCGCCATGTCCGAGCAGATCCTCGCCGGTTGCTCCGAGGACGACGCGGTGCTGCGCGGGGACGTAGCCCGGCTGCTGCACCTCGGGCACCGGTTCGCCCTCGACTTCCCGGCCTCGGAGCAACAGTGGAATCAGGCCTACGAGTTGTACCGACGGGCGGACACGGTAGTGGGGCTGGCGAACCTCGAGACCAACCGCGCCGAGTTGCTGGCGTGGACCAACCCGGCGGACGCGGTACCGGCCGCGATGGTGGCGATCGAGGTGCAGCGCACCATGGGTGCCCAGCACGAGATCGGCAAGGCGTTCACGGCGCTGGCCATCGCGCAGCTTCGGCTCGGTCGGTACGACGAGTCGGGCGGCTCGTTCCGGGCCGCCGCCGACGCGTTGGACAAGGCGGGTTACCGCTCCGGGCGGGCTCGGGCGGAACTGTTCCGGGCCTTCCTCAACGTCAGGCGGGGCCGCCGCGCCGACGCTGTGGACGCCGCGCGGTGGGCCGTCGCCGAACTGGTCGAGGCGGAGGTCTACCCGAACCTGATCGTGTTGGCTGGGCAGTTCCTCGATGCCCTCAGCGAACGCGACCAGCAGGTTACCGACGCCGCTGCGGTGGCCCGCGACCAGATCGATGCGCTGGACTCCCTCGTCGCGTTAGAGGAACGTGGCAGGCAACTGGTAGCGGCGCTCCTGGAGGAACAGCCATGACGTGGACGGAGACCTACGACCGGGCCCGGTCACAGGTGGATGCTGCCGCCGGCTACTACAACCACAACATCCGCGTCGAGGTCAAGTCGGGGCCGGTCATCGTCCGGATCCCCATTCACGGCGCAGACGTGATGGACCTGCGGCTGTGGCGCGAGGAGGATCTGCTGCCGGCCATCGCGCCGTACGTTATTCAGGCACCCCGGCTGCTGTTCCTCAACAAGGATCCCGCGTTCCAGATCCACCAGTTCATCCCCGGGGACGTGCTCAACGACATCGCACCGCGCGGCACCGCCTGCCCGCCGCACGTCCCGGATGACGTGGCGAGGCTGCTTCGGCAGCTGGCCGACGTCCCCAGGGACAAGCTGCCGCCGATCCCCGCCGACTGGCCGGCCGACGGCGACAGTGCCGGCTTCGGCCGCCGCCTCGCCGGAATCACCCAGTGGATCTACGACACCTTCGTCGACGAGTACCGGCCACTGTTCGACAGGTTCGGCATTCCGGATGATCCACTGACAGCGCTCGACCACATGTGGCCCACGCTCACCTCTCGGCCGTTCGTCTGCGTCCACGCCGACGTGCACCGCAAGAACATCATTGTCGACGACGGCACCAGCGTGTTCCTGGACTGGGAGCTGGCCCTGTGGGGTGATCCGGTCTACGACCTCGCCGTTCACCTCCACAAGATGACGTACCTGCCGGCCGAGGAGACGGTGTTGCTCGACCATTGGCAGGCTGCCATGCCACCCGAGTACCTGGCCCGATGGGAGCCGGACCTCGACGGGTACCTCGGCCACGAGCGGATCAAGTCTTCCATCGTCGACACCATCCGGTACGCGCAACTGTTCGTCACGGGCGGTCCGTACCCGTATCCGGAGGAGGACATGATCCGGTCGATGGCCGGCAAGCTCAACGCGGCCCGGCCGCGGTGGGGCATGACAGCGCCGATCGGTCTGGACGACGTACGCGCGGGGTTCGCCGACTGGGTCGCCTCTCACCGCTCGCATTCATGACGGCCAGACGCGCCGCAACATGCCTACGTCACCGACCTCGCCTGGGCGCGGTGGTCGCCGAGGGGCTGACGGCGTAACCGAAGCGACGTAATGGCGGCGGCTCGCCGGCGGCTCTCGTCTACGCCGCCGATGCGGCGGTTCTGCCGGTCCCGACAGGGTCCGGCCGCGCGTCCGCAACGCCGCCGGGTGTCGTCCGAGTTCTGGTGAAACAGGCACTAGTCGCGGACACTGCGGCCGACGAGCGCTTCGATGCCGTCCAGGAGCAGGCCGAGCCCGAAGGTGAAGTCGGCGTCGTCGATCCACTCCTCGGTGCCGCCCAGTGCACTCGCGCCAATGGCCGAGGTGAGCTCCGGGTAGCCGTCCGCGTCGAGTACCTGCCCGAGGATCTCGCCGTACTCGGCCAGCCCGGCGATCGAGTCGTCGGTGGCGGCCGGACCGGCGCTCAGCGCGTGGGTCAGGGCCGCCTGCTGGGTAGCGTAACCACTGAGAACGGTGGCGATGTTGATCCGTGCACCGTAGGCGAGCCCGGTGCCGGCGAGCGCGGCGAGCGCGCGGTCCAGCCAGCGCAGCAACCGGGGCCCGGTGGGCGGGGTGCGCTGGTCGAGCGCCAGCAGCCACGGTCGGGCGAGCAGGAAGTCGCGGTTGGCGCGCGTCCAGTCGAACAGGTAGTCGCGCCAGGCGCGTCCGTCGAGCGCGGGCGGCTCGGGCGCTGCGGCGTCAGCCATCATGACCAGCAGCTCGTCCTTGCTGCCGACGTAGCGGTACAGGGACATGGCCGCCACCCCGAGTTGGGTCGCGACGCTGCCCATCGTCACCCCGGCCAGACCCTCACGGTCGGCGATCCGGATCGCGGCGTCGACGATGCCGCCCAGTTCGAGGCTGGGCCGGGGGCCGTGCCGGGAGCTGGTCTCACGACCCCACATCCGGGCCACCACTGCCGGAAGCCTCCGTTGCGCCACGTCCGATTCTCCTCGCTCTTCACCCGGGGGTCTTGCCTGCACTCTAGATCTCGTGGACTCTGTATCTCATACGCTGTAGCTCATACAGAGATGGAGATCGTGATGACCACGCGGGTACCGGGCGGACGTCTGCACGACGTCGACGCGATCCGAGGGTTCGCCCTCCTCGGCATATTCGCTGTCAACGTCACCTTCATGGCCTCCGGCTATCCGGGGAACCTGGTGACGGATCCCGACTTCGCCTCGGGCCTCGACGACGCCGTCCGCACGTTCTCGTCGGTCTTCGTCGACATGAAGTTCTACGTGCTGTTCTCGTTCCTCTTCGGATACAGCTTCACCCTCCAGCTGACCGCGGCGAGCAGGGCCGGCGCGGCGTTCCCAGCACGCATGCTCCGCCGGATCGGTGGCCTCTTCGTCCTCGGCGCTCTGCACACCGTGTTCCTGTACGGCGGCGACATCCTCACCACGTACGCGGTGGCGTGCCTCGCGCTGCTCCTGCTGCGCAAGGTGGCCGACCGTACGGCGCTTCGGATCGCGGCGGCGCTCTACACACTCGTGCTGATCAGCCTCGTCGCCAGCGCGCTCCTCGTGGACCGCTCGGCGTTCCTGCCCGGCGAGGCCGAGGCGCTGGCCAACGGCGAGGAGGCAACCCAGGCACTGCTCGGCGGTTGGACGGCGAACATCGGCGAGCACCTCGCCGGCCTGCCCCTGCTGGTGCTCCAGGCGGTCACCCTGCAGGGCCCGACCGCCCTGGCATTGTTCCTGCTCGGCATGGTCGCCGGACGCCGGCAATGGCTGAACCGGACCTGGGGCAACGAGCCGGTGCTGCGCCGGATCCAGTGGATCGGTTTTCCGATCGGACTGCTCGGGGCGGCCGTCTACGCGGCCAGCGGCGGCAACGGCAACACTCTCGGCGTCGCGGCCAGCGTTTCGACCGCGCCGCTGCTGGCCGCCGCCTATGTGGCGACGCTGCTACGGATCATGCACAACCCGCGTACGTCGGTGGTCCGGGCGGCGCTCGCCCCGGCCGGCCGGATGGCCCTCACCAACTACCTCGTCCAGTCGGCGGTCGGCCTGATCGCCTTCACCGGCATCGGCTTCGGCCTCGCCGGGACGTTCTCACCCCTGGCCCTCTTCGCCTTCGTCCTCGCGGTGTTCGCGGCCCAGTTGGCGGCAAGCGCACTCTGGCTGCGGCGGTTCCGCTACGGGCCGGTCGAGTGGGCGCTGCGCTGGCTCACCAACGCCCACCGTCCCGCCTTCGTCGCCCGAACCGATCGGGTGCACGCGGTCGAGGACGGCGCACGGCGGCCCGATCACGCGTCCTCGGCGTAGCGGACGGCGTACCTGTGCAGCGTGACGCCCTCGGCGAAGGAATCCTGCTCGATCAGGTCCAGCTGCACCGATCGCTCCAACTCGTCGAAGAGTGGCCGACCCCCACCGAGGACGACGGGGTGTGTGAAGATCAGAAGCTCGTCCAGCAACCCCGCGCGGAGCAGCTGGGTGGCGACAGTCGCGCCGCCGACACCGATGTCGCCGTCCTGCTCCTCCCGGTACCTGGCGAGCAGCTCGACGGCGTCGCCGCCCGAGCCGAGGGTCCGGGTGTTGTACCCGGCCTCGGTGCGGGTGCGGGACACCAGCACCTTGGGCTTCGTCGTCCAGATCTCGCCGTACTCACGCATGAAGTCGGGCAGCTTCTCGTCGGTGCGCGCGGCCGGCCAGAACCCCTCCATCGTCTCGTAGATCGTGCGCCCCTGGACCATCGACGTCAGCGCGCGGGCCCGGGTGTTGAACTCCCGGTGCAGCGGCTCGCCGATGCGCAGCCAGTTCCCGGCGCCCTCCTCGCCGGGGGCATGCTCGATCCTGAGATCGAGAGAGACGTTCATCCAGTACACGAAACGGCCCGACACGTTGCCTCCGGTGATCGCGGTCTGCACCCACCTAACCCGACGTTGGCGAATCCTCGACAGATCCCGCCAGGCGTTTCCTGAACGCGTGGTACACGGGGGTGCCCGGCAGGCCGTCGTGGATGGCGAACACCACGCGGTCGAACCGATCGACCACGTGCAGAGCGTCGGCGAACGCGCCGGCCACCGCAGCGGGTTCGTTGCGGAACACCCCGCACCCCCAGGCGCCCAACACGATCGAGCGATGTCCGTGCGCGACGGCGACCTCCAACACCCGCCGCGCACGCCGGGCCAGCACGGCCGGCACGTCCGCCGCGTGCGCCGGCTGGTTGCGCACGATCGCGCCGAGGTTCGGCGCCGCGGCGGTCAGGAACGACGTCGGGTACGGCTGCTCGAGCAGGTTTCCCCTGTCGTCCCGGAACACCGGCACCAGCGGGGAGTAGATGACCCGGTCGCTGTAGCGCAGATCCTGCTCAGCACGGTGGAACGCGTAGAACTCCGGCACGGCACGCAGACACGGGTAGAGCGCCGACGAGCGGGCGATGCTCTCCTCCTGCGCCTGCGCCCCGCCCAGGAACCCGCCACCCGGGTTCTTCGCCGACGCGAACACCAGGCATGCCGCGCCGGGCCCGAGCCGGTACGCCGCCTGCAACGTCGACTCGTGCGTCACCTCCATCGTCGCGGCGCCGGGTGCCGCGTCCCGCGCCTCGAACACCTCGTCGGGGAGGTGATGACGAGTCCCGGCGACCGCGGCGCGTACCGCCTCACCGACGACGACCTCGACGCCGTGGTCATTGCGGTAGCGTCCCGACTCGACGATCGCGACGGTCTGCCGGGCGATCTCCCGAAGCCGGCCGCTCACCGGTCCACCCGCGGGATCAGAAGACGAAGGGGGGCCACAGCCAGCAGGCTAGGCAGGGACAGCAGCCGCCCACAAGCGGATTTCGGGATCACGCTCGATAACCGCTGGCGAGGCTCACAGGGGTGACGGGTCGTCGCGCAACCGGCTGTAGAGCCAGCCGTCCCGCCAGGCGCCGGCCCGGAACTCACAGGCCCGTACGACCCCCTCCAACTGGAAGCCGGCCTTCTCCAGCGACCGCTGCTCGGCGACGTTCTCGGCGTGGGTGCTGGCCTGGATGCGCTGCGCCGGCGTGTGGCTGAACAGGTAGTCGCAGAGCAGCGCCTGGGCCCGCCAGCCGATGCCCTGACCGCGCCACTCGGGCAGCAGCACGATGCCGATCTCCCAGTAGGGCGCCCGACCTCCGTACTGGCGCTGGAGGTAGCTGAGGTAACCCGCCCGCGAGTCGGTCGCCGGCTCGACCTGCACGACCAGGCCACCGGTCCGCTCGCCGAGGTAGCCGTCCTCGGCGAAGCGACGGGCCGGCGCGGCGGCGTCCCGAAAACCAGCCCAGTCGAGGCCGATCAGCCCGGGTTCGACCGCGAACCGGCGCAACATCTCCAAGTCGTCCTCGGTCACCGGACGCAGCCGGACCGTCGATTCGGAAGCCTGGTGCACGACGCCGACCACCTGCGGCTCAGAACTGGTCACCCTGGTGACCGTAGCGACGAAACGGCCGATCCGCTGTCCCGATAGGGCGTGTGTCAAAGTCCTGGGTCGAGCCGAGGCGGAGTCCAGGCGGCGGTCCGGCAAGGCGGAGATGGGCTCGGATACCGGTGTTGTATCCGGGCCCATCTCCAACGCCGCCGGCCGTCGGCTGGGCCCGCCGCAGGCCGGCCAAGGGCTTTGACACACGCCCTAGGGCAGACCGACCGCCGTCAGCTCGCGAGGTGGCCGGTTGCCCCCAGCAGCGCCCGGGTGAACCGGTTGAGGCCGACACTTCGTAGCCGCGCCGGGGTGAACCAGTCCAGTTCGCAGATCTCCTCCTGGTCCGGGGCGGGCGTCCCGTCGACGATCACCGCCTCGTAGACGGCGGTGACGTACGCGACCTGGTCACCGTTTGAGTAGGTGACCTCGTAGTCCGTACCGCCCAGCACGTCCAGCAGCCGCAGCCGGCCGATCTGGACGCCGATCTCCTCACGGACCTCACGCACGGCCGCCTGGGCCGGTGATTCGCCGATCTCGACCGCGCCACCGGGCACACCCCACCTGTCCGGGCTTCCGGTGTGTCGTACCAGCAGGAGCCGCCCGTGCTCGTCGACGACGAGGACCGACACCGACGGCAGCTGGATCAGCTCGGGGCCGATCACGGCCCGCAGCCGGGCCAGGTGCGCGGAAATGGCCATCAGCGCGGGAACGGATCTGCCGGCAGGTCCGGTAGCGGCGGAGCGTCGCCCGTCTCGTCGACGACGGTGATCTGCCAGTTGACGAGTGTGGGCGCCGCCAGCCGGCTCACCCGCCAGGCGAGGACGCCGACGGCAATCACGAGCGCCACCGCCCCAGCAACGAGCAGCCACCGCCACGGTGACACCCGATGGTCAGCGCGCGGGGGCGGCTGCAGGTTCTTGCGCCGGAATACCCAGATCGGAGGCCCGATCAAAGCCACGACAGCACCTCCTGGGCAACGGTGGCGGCTGACTCGACCACCGCCGGATCGGCGACGCCGGTGGCCTCGTAGTCGACGAGCACCCCGTGGGTGCCGAGACACACCGAGAAGTGGATACGCCGACCGGTCTCGCTGTCACCCGAGAGGTAGTAGAGGGCACGGTCTCCGAGCGCGAACGGTTGATTCCTTCTGTTCGAGGCCGGCTGCAGTCCACCACGGTCCAGGCAACGCGGACCGCGGCCTTCGTATCGGCCGTACCGTCCGAGTGACACCCACAACGAGGTACGTGGGGCCTGGGTCCCGGACATGCTCTTGACCCAGCAGTAGTTCGAGCGCATGGCCGACTCGTTCTGCTCGGCCGCCTCAGGGGTACCGTGCCCGGGAACGAGACGATCGAGCACCTCCGACCGGATGAGCGGGCAGACCGCGGGAGGCGCAGGCGGATCGACCGTCGTACTCCGCCAGCCCAGCCAACCGCCGACGGCCACCGAGAGCAGGACGCAGAGGGCCACCACCAGGGCGCTCTCCCAATGTCCCCGCCGCATACCGGCAGTGTGACCGGACGCCGCAAATGGCCATCGATACGCCGAGAGCGCCGCAACTGCGCCGCCCGCCGCTAGGCTCAGCCGCCTCGATAACCTGACGAAGGATGATTGTCGTGCCAGCCGCTCCCCTGTCGCCCGATGTGCCGATGCACGAGGGCCAGCTCACGGTCTCACTCGACGTGGTGCAGCAGTTGGTGGACACGCAGTTCCCCGAGTGGCGGGGCCTGGCTCTCCAGCGCGTCGCCTCGCAGGGGACGGTCAATGCCATCGTCCGTGTCGGGGAGCGGTTGACGGCCCGATTCCCCCTCCAGCCTCAGGAGGTCGACGTGGCACAGGCCTGGCTGGAACGCGAGGCGGAAGCGGCCCGAGAGCTGTTGGGGCGTACGCGATTTCCCACTCCGGAGCCGGTCGACATCGGTGAACCGGGTGCCGGCTACCCGCTTCCCTGGTCGGTCCAGACGTGGATACCCGGAGTTGTTGCCACCGATGACGACCCCGGCGACTCGGTCGCGTTCGCGCACGATCTCGCCGAGTTCGTCGACGGCGTGCGAGCCATCGACACAGGCGGCCGCACGTTCACCGGCCAGGGTCGCGGTGGCGAGCTACCCGCACACGACGACTACCTGAAGGACTGCTTCCGGCACAGCGAAACGTTGCTGGACGTTCCGCCGCTCCGCCGGTTCTGGGAGGTGATGAGGGAACTGCCGCGGGGCGAGGCCCCGGACACGATGAACCACGGCGATCTCATACCCGGAAACGTCCTTGTCTCCGACGGGCGGCTGGCCGGGGTTCTCGACGTGGGTGGGCTGGGCCCGGCCGATCCTGCCCTCGACCTCGTCGGCGCCTGGCACCTGCTGGATCGGGAGCCACGCCAGGCGTTCCGGAAGCGACTCGACTGCGACGATCTCGAGTGGGAGCGCGGTAGGGCGTGGGCCTTCCAGCAGGCGATGGGACTGGTCTGGTACTACCACCGGACCAACCCGACGATGAGCCTGATCGGCCGACGCACCCTCGCGCGCATCAGCGCCGACCCACCGGCATCCTGAGCATCGTCCGCCTCCCGTCCCGGGCGCGGTGATCGGCCGGTCTGCGCGGCCGAATCGTCACGACCTGGCGCCGCCGTTGAGCAGTCTCCAGTGGCCTTCGGAGATGACGTCGACGGCCCCGTCGACCACCCTGATGGCGGTGTTGTCGTCGATGGCGTAGGTCGGGACCGGAATGCCGGCTGCCCACTTCTCGATGCTGGACAGTGTGGTGTCCGGCATGTCCGGATGATCGAGGTGGGGGTACAGCGTGAAGTCCACCAGGCCCAGCGCCCGGTCGGCGCCCTGCGCCATGTCGCTGCCGTCCGGAACGAACTGACTGTCGAACTCGGCGTCGCAGTTGTACGGGGTGACCGCGATGCTCCCGGCGCTGACCCCCACATAGACCGTGTCACTCAACGACGGCAGGAGGTCGGCCAGGCCCGACTGGCGCAGCCAGTAGGTCAGGTACAGCACGTCGCCGCCCCAGACGAGGAGGGCGTCGGCCTCTCGGACCGCCGGGATCCAGTTCTCCTGCCGAATGGTCGGCAGCGCCGTGAGTTCCAACATCCCCAGGGACTTCCAACCCAGTTGGGTCAGCGGGATCGACGCGTGGCCGTGGACCGCCTTCCACGCTTTCTCGGCGCCACCGGGGAAGGGGTGAACGCCGGTCGGGATGAACAGGGCCGTGGACTCGGCGATCGGCTTGCCCAGCAGGTCGACGAGCGCGTCGGAGATGCTCGGGTTACTGATGCCCCCGGACGTGAGAAGAAACCTCATGAGCTCCGCTCCCCTGGTCGTCACCTGATGAGGATCATATTGCCCACGCGGACCGGCGACCGGGGCCGCCAGTGGCGGCCCCGGTCGGCGAATCAGCTCCCGCAGATGGCGTACCCGTTGAGGCTCCACGAGCCGGCGAAGCCGTCGGCGTCCTCGTCCGCCCGTGCCCGAACGGTGTTCCCCCCGGTGATGTTGATCGCGGTCAGCAACACCTGGCCGTTGCCGGCGTTGATGTCGGCGCCCGCGCTGTAGAGGCCCTTGCCGGCCGGGCACGACTTGACGGCGTTGTCCGACGAATTGCTCGCGCTCGTCCCGGTCAACGCGACCCGCTCCAGCCCGGCGGGCGCGTTGGCGCAGACGGCGATCGAGGTGGCGCTCCAGCCGGCCGGCGAGGTGCCCTGCACCGCGACCGCCCGGACGGTCACCGAGGTCAGGTCGAACGACGGCACGACCTGGTCGAGCACCACGTCACCCAGGCCGCTGTTGACCCGCCCACCCATGCCGATGACCTTCTTCGTCCCGCAGCTCGCGGTGACGTACTCCGTTCCGACCGCTCCGGTCGTGGCCACCACCTGGTATCCGGCCGGCGTCGTGGCGCACTGGGCGACGGCCTGCAACGCCCAGTCGCCGGCGAAGTTGGCCGGGCCTGCCTCCCGCATGGTCACGAAGAACCCGGTGCCGTTCGCCAGCGGCTCCAACCGGTCCAGCCCGACCCGCCCGGCGGCCGACGAGCCGGCGATCAGGAAGCCGCCACCCCCGGTGACCACCTTGCCGGCCGGGCAGGACGCCAGCGCCGACTTGTCCGCGCTGCTCTCGGCCGCCGAATGGGTGACCGTCTCCAACCCGGCCGGCACCGCCCAGGCCGGTGCCGCCCAGGCCATGCCCGCCACCACGGCAGCCGTCGACACAACTGCCGTCAGCACGCCCCGTCCCCTGGTTACCCGCATGTCGCTCCCCTTGTCCACAATGGCCGGACGAGCCGGCCCGCCTCCCCCCGGACCTGCGGATCCGGCGGCTGAGGAGAGCCTGGGCGAGGCCGCTTGGCGTCCGCTATCCGACCGCTTGGCGCCGGCCGCACGGGTCCCGCCGTCCATAGACTGTGGTCGTCCCATCACGACTGACGAGGAAAGCCATGCGGTGGTCAGTCCTCGGCCCCGTCCAGGTGACCGCCGGCGGGCGCGTCCTCCCCATCGACCGCCCCCAGCAACGCGCGGTGCTCGCGCTGCTGCTCCTCAACGCGGACCGGTTGGTACCTCTCGGGCAGGTCGTGTCGGCGCTCTGGGCCGATGACCCGCCGGCCAGCGCACGGACGCAGGTGCAGGTCTGCGTCTCCCGGATCCGGGCGGCCCTGCGCGAGGCGGGCGCGGGCGACCTGCTGGCGACGCAGGGCGGCGGCTACCGGCTCACCGTAGGCGGGACCGAGCTGGACCTCACCGAGTTCAGCGTGGCGGTCGAGCGGGCCCGCGTCGAGGAGACAGCCGGTCGGCGGGCCGAGGCGGCGCGGCTGCTGCGGGACGGCCTGGCGCTGTGGCAGGGGCCGGCGCTGGCCGGCGCGGCCGGCGCCTTCGTCGACGCCGCCGCCGCCGGACTGGACGAGCAGCGGCTGCTCGCGTACGAGCGGCTCGCCGCCGTGGAACTCGGCCTCGGCCGGTACGCCGCCACCGCGCACACCCTGCGCCCGCTGGTGGTCGAGCATCCGCTCCGGGAGCCGCTGGTGGCCGGTTACCTGCTCGCCCTTGCCGGCTGTGGCCAACAGGCCGCCGCGCTGCGGCTCTACGCCGAGACCCGCCGCCGTCTCGTCGACGAGTTGGGCGTCGATCCCGGCCCCGAGCTGCGCGAGGCCCACCTGCGGGTGCTGCGGGGGCAGACGACGGCCGAGCCCGCACCCGCGGGGCCCGCCGGTCCGACTCCGGCGCAGCTCCCCGGCGACCCCGCCTGGTTCACCGGCCGCGCCACGGCGCTGCGCCAACTGGACGCACTGCTGCCCGCCGACGCGGCGCGGGCCGCCCGGGACGGCGGCCAGGACGATCTCGGCCGGGCGGTGGTCATCTCCGCGATCGCCGGCACGGCCGGGGTCGGCAAGACCACCCTCGCGGTGCGCTGGGCCCACCAGGTCGCGCACCGCTACCCGGATGGGCAGCTCTACGTCAACCTGCGCGGGTTCGACCTCGACGGTCGGGCCGTGTCACCGGGCGAGGCGCTGCGCGGCTTCCTGGAGGCGCTGCACGTGCCGCCTCAGCGCGTACCCACCGACCTGGCCGGGCAGGCCGCCCTGTTCCGGACGCTGCTCGCCCACCGCCGGGTCCTGGTGCTGCTCGACAATGCCCGCGACGACGAGCAGGTACGGCCCCTGTTGCCGGGATCCCCGGGCAGCCTGGTCGTGGTGACCAGCCGTAACCGGCTCACCGGCCTGGTGGTCAACGCCGGAGCCCACCCGGTGATGCTGGACCTGCTCGCACCGGCCGAGGCGCGGGAGCTGCTGATCGCTCGGCTCGGTCGCGGCCGGGCCCGGCGGGAAGAGACGGCGTTGGACGAGATCGTCCGGTGCTGCGCCGGCCTGCCGTTGGCCCTGGCCGTCGTCGCGGCCCGCGCGGTCGGGCAACCGGACGTGCCGCTGGCGGTGCTCGCGACCGAACTGCGGGACAGCGGCCCGGACCGGCTCAGCCCACTGGCCACCGGCGATCCGATGACCGACGTGCGGGCGGTCTTCTCCTGGTCGTACCGGGCCCTGGACGCCGACTCGGCCCGGTTGTTCCGACTGCTCGGGCTGCACCCCGGCCCCGACGCCGGACGGACGGCGGTGGCCAGCCTCGCCGGTCTGCCGCCGGCTCGGGTCGGTCCGCTGCTGGCCGACCTCACCCGCGCGAATCTGCTCACCGAGCGCACCGCCGGCCGGTACGCGATGCACGACCTGCTGCGCGCGTACGCCGCTGAGCTGTGCCACGACACCGACCCCTCGGTCGAGCGGGAGGCCGCCCGACGCCGCCTGTTCGACCACTACCTGCACGCCTCGCACGCGGCGGACCACCTGCTCGACCCGTACCGGTTGGCGCGACCGGCCGCGCTGCCGCCGCCGGCGACGGGGGTGACCGTGGGCGACCGCCCGGAGCACGGGTGGGCGTCGGCGTGGTTCGCCGCCGAGCACCACGTCCTGTTGGCGTGTGTGGAACAGGCGGCAGCCGCCGGCCTGGACCGGCACGCGTGGACGCTGGCGGCGGCCCTCACCACGTACCTCGATCGCAGCGGGCACTGGCCGGAGCTCGCCGCCGCCCAGCGGACCGCGCTGGCGGCGGCGCGGCGTCGGGGTGATCTGGCCGGTCAGGCCCTGGCGCACCGCGGCCTCGCCATCGCCTGCACCTGGTCGGGCGATCACGAGGCGGCGCACCGGCACTACCGACGCGACCTGGAGCTGTACCGCGAGCTGGGCGACGACACCGGACGGGCGCACACGCACCTCGGGGTGAGCTGGGTGCTGGCCCGGCAGGGCCGGCTGCGGTCGGCCCTGGACGAGACCCGGCTGGCCCTCGACCTCTACCGGGCCGCCGACTACCGGGTCGGACAGGCCAAGGCGCTCAACAATCTGGGCTGGATGCACGCCCGGCTCGGCGAGCCGGGGCCGGCGTTGCAGTGCTGCCAGGCGGCCCTGCGGCTGCACGAGGAGACCGGCGACCGGCACGGCGCGGCGCTGACCTGGGACAGCCTCGGGTACGTCCGGCACGGCCTCGGCGACCACGACGAGGCCGCGGACTGCTACCGGCGGGCGCTGGCACTGCACCGCGAACTCGGCGACCGGTACGACGAGGCGGAGGTGCTGGACAACCTGGGTGACAGTCTGCGGGCCGCCGGTGACCTCGACGCCGCGCGCCGGGCGTGGCGGGAGGCGCTGACCATCTTCGACGAGCTGCGGCATCCGGACGCCGACCGGCCCCGGGCCAAGCTGGCCGTTGCGGCCGTCCCGGTGGCGCCCACCGGCGGTGGCGAGCTCTGACCGAGCCGGGCCGCCGGCAACAGCTGAAACGCGACGAGCATCCACCCCTCCTGACCAGGCATTCTTGGCTCATGGACCATTCCACGAACCTGGCTCTGGAGGTACGGACATGTTCACCACGAGATTCTGGAAGGCCACCGCCGAGCGGGCGGTGAAGAGCGCCGCGCAGGGTCTGCTCCTCTACTGGGGGGCCGACGTGGTGTTCAACGCGTGGCAGGCGGACTGGGCGGCAGCGGGTGGCATCGCGTCCGGCGCCGCGGTGCTGTCGGTGCTCACCTCGCTCGTGAGCGCGAGGGTGTCGGGCGAGGGTGACTCGCCCAGCCTGGTGGGCGGCGAGCAGTAGCACCGACCCAGCCGGGAGCCCTTCGGCGTCGAAGGCGCTCCCGGCCGTCGAATTGACTCGGAGGCACGAAGGCGCGACGCTGTGGCAGCGCTCCCATCGACGGGCTCCTATTCGAAAGGAATGCTCGTGCGTCCCCACACAGCTCTACTTCCGGTCGTGCTCGCCACGGCCCTCGGCGGTCTGGCCCTGCCCGCGCCCGCCCTGGCCGCGGCTGGCCCGGCACTGGCCGTGGACACCACCGCCGCCCGGCACCAGATCAGCCCGTACATCTACGGGATGAACTTCGCGGACGAGGCCCTCGCCCGCGACCTGCGGCTGCCGGTGCACCGCTACGGCGGCAACGCCACCACCCGTTACAACTTCCGCGCCGACACCACCAACCGCGCGGCGGACTGGTACTTCGAGAACATCCCCAACGACAACCCGAGTCCCGGGGACCTCCCGAAGGGCTCGGAGAGCGACCGGTTCGTGCGGCAGAACAAGGCCACCGGGGCCGCCACGGTCATGACGATGCCGATGCTCGGCTGGATCGCCAAGGACCGGACGCGGGCCTGTGGCTTCAGCGTCGCCAAGTACGGCCCGCAGGAGTCCACCGATCCCTGGGCACCGGACTGCGGCAACGGCAAGAAGCCGGACGGGTCACTGATCACCGGCAACGATCCGGAGGACACCAGCACCGCCGTCGGCCCGGAGTACGCCACCGACTTCGTCAACCACCTCAAGGAGCAGTTCGGGGCCGCCGCCGACGGAGGGGTCCAGTTCTACAACCTGGACAACGAGCCGGATCTGTGGCACTCCACCCACCGCGACGTCCGCCCGACCGGGCTGGGCTACGACGAGCTACGCGACCGCACCTACGAGTACGCCGCCGCGATCAAGGCCGCCGACCCCGGCGCGAAGACGCTCGGTCCCGTCGGCTGGGGCCTGAACTCGATCATCTACTCGGGCCTCGACCAGGACACCTGCTCGCGCACCGGCTGCTGGTCGAACCCGCCGGACAAGGCCGCGCACGGCGGGCAGGACCTCGGCCCGTGGTACCTCGACCGGATGCGCGAGTACGAGCAGCAGCACGGCACCCGCATCCTCGACTACTTCGACGTCCACCTCTACCCGCAGCAGTCCGGCGTGCTCGGCGACGCGGCCGGCGACGCCAACACCCAGGCGCTGCGACTGCGCTCGACCCGCCAACTCTGGGACCCGACCTACGTGGACGAGAGCTGGATCAACCAGCCGGTCCGGTACATCCCGCGCCTGCGCGAGCTGGTCGACCAGCACTACCCGGGCACGAAGATCGCGATGACCGAATACAACTGGGGCGGCTACGGGTCGCTCAACGGCGCTCTCGCCCAGGCCGACGTCCTCGGCATCTTCGGCCGCGAAGGACTCGACCTGGCGACCCTCTGGACCGCACCGACGACCGACCAGCCGGTGGCCAACGCCTTCCGCATCTACCGCAACTACGACGGCTCCGGCGGTGCGTTCGGTGACACCTCCGTCCAGGCGACCAGCGCCGACCAGGGCAAACTGGCCGTGTACGCCGCCGAGCGCAGCGCCGACAAGGCGCTCACCGTGGTCGTCGTCAACAAGACCGGCGACGACCTGACCAGCCCGGTCGCCCTCACCGGCGTCTCCGCGAGCACCGCCCAGGTCTACCGGTACAGCGGGACGAACCTGGCCGGCGTCGTCCGGGAGGCCGACCAGCCGGTGACCGCCGGTGGCCTCACGACCACCTTCCCGGCCAACTCGATCACCCACCTGGTGCTGCCGCGCGCCACCGCGCCCGGCGACACCCAGGCGCCGACCGCCCCGGGCAAGCCGACCGCCGGCACGGTCACCAGCGACAGCATCGCGCTGGCCTGGACGCCGTCCACCGACGACACCGCCGTCACCGGCTACGACGTGCACCGGGTCGACACCACCGGCACGGTGAAGATCGGCAGCGCCACCGGCACCACGTACACCGTGACCGGGCTGACGCCGGACACCCCGTACACCTTCGTGGTGACCGCCCGCGACGCGGCGGGGAACGTCTCGGCGGCCTCGCCCGGCCTGACCGTGCGGACCGCGCCCACCGCGCCCACCGCCCGTTGCGCGGTCGGCTACACCGCGAACAGTTGGCCGGGCGGCTTCACCGCGACCGTGACGATCAAGAACACCGGGACCACCGCGATCGACGGGTGGAAACTCGGCTTCGACTTCCCCACCGCCGGCCAGAAGGTCAGCCAGGGCTGGTCGGCCACCTGGAAACAGAACGGCACGAGCGTCACCGCGGACAGCATGAGCTGGAACGGCAAACTCGCCGTCGGCGCGTCCACGAGCATCGGCTTCAACGGGACGTGGAGCGGCACCAACCCGGCGCCGACCGCCTTCACCCTCAACGGTCAACGCTGCGGATGACCTGAGAGTCCCACTCCGTTAGCAGGCCGCAGGGGTCCGGGGCGCAGCGTCGCCCCGGACCCCTCGCCCGCGAGCGGCGGAGCACTGAGCTTCTACGGTCGGGACCTGACCGCCGCCGTCCTGGCAGCTGTCGAGCCTCAGGACCGGGCGGAGCAGGTTCTGTCAACGCGCGGCGGCTGTGACATCGGCGGCGGCGGCGAGGGGATCCGTGAGCGGTCGATCCAGCAGGCGCCCGAGGTCAGGACCGGTGTGGTGGAGAAACCCGTGGCGGACACTGCTGGCGATCGAGGCGAGCATCGGCGGCTGGTACGGCAGCAGGATGGCGTTGCCGAGCAGGCGGGCGCGGTACTCGCCAAGATCGATCGTGCGGTGCGCGACGCCGAGACGATCGGCGATGTCGCCGGCGGTGATCGGGGTTCCGACCAGGTCGTACACCTTTCCGGCGTGGGCGCTGGGCTCGCTGGCGACGACGGCTGCGGCAGCGGCCAGGTCGGCCCGCGCCACCGCGGCGAGCGCGCCGGTCCCGAACGCCGACTCCAGGCCGTCGGGCGTCCACGTGAGCAGGGCCCCGAAGAGTTCGGCGTACAGCCCGTTCCGCAGGATCGTCCAGGCGAGCCCGCTGGTCGTGATCAGGTGCTCGGTAGCCCGGTGGGCCAGCGCGAACCCGAGATGGTCCCCGGCGCTGGTCAGGCTGGTGTACGTCACGTGCGCCACTCCGTCGCGCCGGGCGGCGTCGAGGAGGGCTCGGTGACGCGCGATGACTGTGTCGTCCTCGGCATACCCGGCTGAGATCAGGACCAGGGTCGAAACCCCGGTGAGGTCGAGGGTCGCGGGATCGTCGAAGTCGAGGTGGCGCTGTGCGCCAGTGGGAGTGCGACTTGCCGCCAGGGCGGGTGTCCCTCGCTGGGCCAGCTCTGCGAGGGTGCGCGAGGCGAGCTGCCCGTTGGCGCCGGTAAGCATGATCATTGCGGCTCGGTCTCCTGCCGTGGTTCTCTTCAGTAACTACCGGGCAGCCTGGACCCACGCCCGGCGGGCCACAAGGAGGCAGTCTCGTGTCACCAGCGCACACCGAGGTAACCGCGGAAGCCGCCGAGCTCGAACCGTGCGGACAGCCGGAACACCCGGACTGCGGCATCCGAGACGTTCTTGACCGGGTGGGCGACAAGTGGTCCGTACTCGTGATCGTCGAACTCGCCGCCGGGCCGCGACGCTTCCGCCAACTCCAGCGCGCCATCCATGGGATCTCCCAGCGCATGCTGACCCTCACGGTGCGCCGCCTGGAACGAGACGGCCTCGTCCTTCGGACCGTTTACCCGAGCGTGCCCGCCCAGGTCGACTACCGCCTCACCGAAACCGGCACCAGCCTCACCCATCTCGTCAAGGCCCTCGCCGACTGGTCGCTGGCACACCGCGACGTCATCGCCGAAGCCCGTCAGGCGTACGACAGCGACCACCCCGGCAACGAGATCCGGTGACCCGCAGCGCATCTTCGACAAGCTGACCGCGCCAGCTCGTCGGCCCGCCCATCACGGTGAGGTTCTGCTTCCGCGTTGTGGATGGTCCTCATCGCCCGGCGTCGTAGGCATCCCGCGCGCGTTCCACCTCTGGGAGGCTGGCGTCGGCCCACGTGGCCAGGTGGGCGAAGATCGGGCCGAGGCTGGCGCCCAACTCGGTGATCTGGTACTCGACTCGCGGCGGCACCTCGGCGTGGTAGGTGCGCGTCACGAGTCCGTCGCGTTCGAGTTGGCGGAGCCGCTGCGTGAGCACTTTGGGCGTGATGCTCGTCAGTCGGCGCTCCAACTCCACGAAGCGCTGCCGACCGTATTCGTGCAAAGCCCACAGGATTGGCGTGGTCCACCGGCTGAACACGATGTCCACGACCGGCGCGACCGGACATGCCAGCTCGGGATCCGTCGAGCGCTGCATGTGCCCTCCGTCACATATCCATTACTATCCTCTAGGTACCTACTATATCGGCGCTACTAGCGTTTCCGGCAACCGCGCGAACGACGCGGTCGAACTGGAGACACAGACATGTTTGTCGTGGTTGGAGCCACCGGAAACGTCGGCAGTACGCTCACGTCAATCCTCGCGGCCTCGGGCGGTGGGGTGACGGCGGTATCCCGGGGACGACGCCCGATCGCCCTGCCAGACGGGGTCCGTCACCATCACGCGGACCTAGAGCGGCCGGAAAGTCTGAGCCCGGTGCTCGCCGGCGCCGACGCGCTGTACCTCCTCGTCGAGGGCGCCGGAGCCCATCTCGACATGCGCGAGATCCTGCGGGTCGCCGCGGCCGGTGGCGTGAAGCGCATCGTGCTGCAGTCCTCGCAGGCGGTCGTTACACGGCCCGACTCGCCGTCACACGCACCCCTGCACGCCATTGAGGACCTGATCCGCCGATCCGACCTCGGCTGGACGATACTGCGCCCTGGCGGCTTCGCCTCCAACGCATTCGCCTGGGCGGAACCGGTGCGGAGTACGCGGATGGTGGCCGCGCCGTTCGGCGACGTCGGTCTACCCTTGGTCGACCCGGCCGACATCGCCGAAGTGGCGGCCGCAGCCCTGCTCGACAGCTCGCACGTCGGCCGCACCTACGAACTGACCGGCCCGGCTCTGAGCACGCCTCGCGAACGGGTCGCCGACCTCGCCGCCGCGCTCGGCGAGCCGATCGGCTTCGTGGACCAGACGCCGAACGAAGCCCGTGAGCAGATGCTGCGCTTCATGCCGCCACCGGTGGTCGAGGGCACGCTGGCGATCCTCGGCACGCCCACCGAAGCCGAACAGCGGATCAGCCCGGACATCGCCGAGATCCTGGGCCGATCCCCACGCCCCTTCGCCGCCTGGGCGAAGCGCAACATCGACGCTTTCCGCTGACGCCTCGCGCCCGTGGCGGTACGGCGGAGCAGCGATCTCTCCTGGCGCCGGTGCTCAGCTCAGCGCGACCGTGCCCACGATTCGCGTGGGGGCGACGGAACCGCCCACCGGTTCGTTGGAGACGCCGAACGTTCCCGCCTCGGCAACCGGGCCGATGACCGTGGTCGACTCCCTGACTCCCTCTGCCAGCCGTCCCACCTTGCGGGGCTCGCTGCCACGGATGAGCCACAGCTCGTAGATCCGCCCGGGGCCGGGCTCGGGCAGGTCGCGCAGCAGCACCACCCCGCGGTCCCGGCTGCGGGAGACCACCACGGTCGCGGCGCCACCGGGCTGGAGAGACCGCTCGAACACCCGGGCGTCCGGGGCGTCCAGGACGGCGGCGATCTGCCGCGCCTGCTCGCTGCTGGCCCGCTCGTCGCTGACCCGATCGTTGGTCACGGCCCAGGTGGCCGCGCTCGCGCCGCCGGCCACGAGGACGGCCACCGCGGCGGCCACCGTAAGGCGTCGCCACCTGCCTGCCTGCCGTGTGGCGCTGTCCCCGGCGGCTGCGGAGCGCACCTGCGGGGTGCGCGCCGCCTGGACGAGGGTGCGCTCCCGCAACCCCTGGGGCAGGGCCTCGACGACGGTATCGTCGGCGAGCCGGGCGACCGTCTCCCGTAGCTCGGTCACCTCCTGTCGGCACGACTCGCAGTCGGCCAGGTGCCGCTCGAACGCCGCCCTCTCAAGGTCGTCGACCGCGTTCAGGGCGTACGCGCCGGCGAGGGTGTGGATGTCGGCACTCATGCCCGTCCCTCCATGTCGATGCCCAGGCAGTCACGCATCCGGATCAGTCCGTCGCGCATCCGCGTCTTCACCGTCGGCAGCGGTGTCTTCAGCTTTTCGGCGACCTCACGGTAGGTGTGGCCGCCGTAGTAGGCCAGGACCACCGCCTCCCGCTGGACCGGTGTCAGCCGGCCCAGACAGCGACGGACCTGTTCGCGCTCCAACCGGGCGGTGACGTCCTCGACGACCTCGTCGTAGGGGACGTGCGTCTCGGTCGCGGCGACCCGCTGGGTGCGGTCGGTGTGGGCCTGCTCGGAGCGCACCCGGTCCACCGCCCGCCGGTGCGCCATCGTCAGGATCCAGGCGGAGGCCGAGCCACGACCGGCCTCGAATCGGCCGGCGGTGCGCCACACCTCGACCAGCACCTCCTGCGTCACCTCCTCCGCCTGCGCCGGGTCGCGCACGACGCGGCGGGCCAGCCCGAGGACGCGGCCGGCCATGGTGTCGTACAGCGCCGCGAACGCCGCCTCGTCACCGCGTGCCACCCGCGCCAGCAGCTCGTCGGGGCTCGGTGGCGTCGCGGTATCCGGCGGCACCGAACGTAACCGCCGCGCGTGTTCCGGGTCGCCGCTCATCCTCGGCATGTCCTCTCCTGTGCAGGCGGCCGTGCAGTCTGCCGCCGCGTACTCGTTCCTGGCCGGAATCACGGCAAGCACCAGGTCAGGTGATCGTGACGGTGGTGCTGTGCCAGCCGGTCGCGCCGTCGGGGAAGGGCGCAGCCCGTTGGTCGGTCTGGGTCGCACCTGTCGCATCGGTGGCCCGTACGCGCAGGGTGTGGCTACCCGGGGTGGCGTCCCAGCGGTAGGTCCACTGCCGCCACAGGTCCGGCGATGGTCCATCGGCGAGGCGGGCCTGCCGCCACGGCCCGTCGTCGACCTGAATCTCGACGGCCACGATTCCGCGCCGTTGCGCCCACGCGACACCGGCGATGATGACAGGCCCGGCGCGACGTTGCGCGAAAGGTCTCGGAGTGTCGATGCGCGATGCGGTCTTGACGGGCGCGTCGGCGGCCCACCCGCGCTGCACCCAGTAGGGGTCGAACGCGTCGAAGGTGGTCACCTTCATCGAGGTGAGCCACTTGCAGGCCCCCACGTAGCCGTAGAGGCCGGGAACGAGCATGCGGACAGGGAAACCGTGTTCCAGGGGCAGGGGTTCACCGTTCATGGCCACGGCCAGGAGCGCGTCGCGCCCGTCGAGGATCGCCGCGAGCGGAGTGCCGATGGTCATGCCCTCCACCGAGCGGCTGACAAGCTGGTTCTGCCCGGCGTGGAGGCCCGCCTCGCGAAGCAGCGGTGCAAGGGGAACCCCCGTCCAGCGGGCGGTGCCGATGTAGGGACCGCCGACCTCGTTCGAGACACAGTTCAGGGTGATGTCACGCTCGACGAGGCCACGGGCGAGAAGATCCTCGAATTTCCAGGTACGAGGACGGTCGACTGCCCCGTCCAGGGTCAACCGCCAGGTCTTCACATCGACCTGCGGGACGGTGAGTGCCGTGTCGACACGGTAGAAGTCCCGGTTGCGGGTGAGGAACGCCGAAACCCCGTCGACACCGACGGAGACACCGCCGGGTAGCGGCGGTGCCGGTCGTACCGGCGGCGGAATGCGAACGGCGGCGCGGGAACGGGCGCCAACCGCACTGCCGCGACCGACGGCCTGGCCAACGGCGGCCGTGGCACCGGCGGTCAGCGCGGTCCCCGCTGTCGTGGCCAGGAACTGACGGCGGTTGAGCAGCCTCGGCCGGCTCGGCGCGATGGCCGTTACCGTTCGACCGGCGCGCGCCAACAGCAACATCGCGGCCGATCCGACGCCGACGCCCGTCAGGACCGGCAGGACGTCCAGGGGTGTCGCCCCCGGGCGGGACAGGACGGCCGCGACACCGACAGCGGCGAACACGGCGAGACCAGCCAGACCGTAGCGTCGTCGTCGAAGCGCCGCCGCGCCGAGCAGAACCGCGGCCAGGGCCAGCAGCGCGTAGACGCCGACGAGGAGCGCGATCTTGTCGTTCGCGCCGAAGGTGCGGATGGCGAACGCCTTGACGCCCTGCGGTGCCAGGTCGATGGCGACGCCGCCGACTGCCAGCACCGGATCGGCGGCCGGGGCAACCAGTGCCGCGAGGAGATGCGCCACGGCCAGGGTCACTCCGGCGGTCAGCAGGCCGACGACCGCGCCGCGGACGGCGGTCATGCGGAGGGTCGGCCCCGGCCGACGAGTCGCCGGCCGGGGCTCGATGTCGGTCGCCGCCATCAGCTCTTGGGCATCAGAACGGTGTCAACGATGTAGACGGTGGCGTTGGCCGTCGAGACGTTCCCGCAGACCACCATCGAGGTGCCGTTGACGGTAAACGACGAGCCGCTGCCGGTCACCTCGAGGTCGCCGCCCTGCAACGTCTTGTGGGTGCCCGCCAGGGTGTCCGGCGACAGCTGGGTCGTCACCACGTGGTAGGTCAGGATCTTCTTCAGCAGGGCGTCATCGGCCAAGACCTTGTCCAGGTCCGCCTTCGGGATCTTGGCGAACGCATCGTCGGTCGGCGCGAACACCGTGACGCCCTGCGCGCCGTTGAGCGAGTCCACCAGGTTGGCCTTCTTCACGGCCGTCACCAGCGTCGACAGCAGCGGGTTGCCGGACGCGGCCGTGGCCACCGGCACCTTCGCCATCGCCTCGAAACTACCGGGGTTGGACGCATCGGTCGGCACGGCAGCGCACCCCGAGCCGAACTGACCGGACATCATCGTCGAGGGCGAAGCCGATGCCATCGGCGCGCTGGCCGACATGCTCGGCGCGCCGCTGGCGCTGTCCCCGCTGTCGGTACCGCCACAGGCGGACAGGGCCAGCACAGCGATCACGCCAACGGAGGCGAACAGGCGACGCTTCATACGAACTCCTCAAATGCTTGTACTTCACTGCTGTTGTCATGAGGCATTCGAGGCCGATCGCGAGACGGATGGGCGCAACAGGGAGCAAATTCGGAACGGCACCGGGAGCAGACCTGCGGGCTTGTGTCCAACCGGCCTCTGACCTGCACAATCCGAGCTGGCCTGGCCAGCCTCACGGCCAGGGCAGCATCTTGCGGAACTGCGCCGAAGCCGTCCCGCCCGAAAGCATGAGTGCCCAGGCACCGGGTACCCGACCTGGCATGGGCAGCCAACAGCGCAACAAGCACGACAGCGGCGGCGAGTCGGCGCGGGGCCGCCGGCACCCGGGCAACGGCGCACGGGGCCGGCAGGGGGCGACGGTCGAGCACTCGCCTGATCAGCGGCACGAGCGCACCGCTACCGGATCAGCGGGCACCGAGCGCGACCAGGGCCGGTCGAAGGCGGCCCACGAGGGCCGAGTCAACCGCCAGGGTACGGCCTGACCGGTCGGAGCCGAATAACCGCCGGAAAATCAGCTACTCCGACAGCCGGGGCGCCGTCGCAGACGCCGGCTGGTGCCAGCGATCCGGGGATTCAGGACCGGTACGCGGGCCATAAGATCCACCGATATGGCCCGCACCACGCCTCCGCGTCCGCTGGATATCACCGCGGTATTTCCCGAGCTACGGGAACATTCCACCACGGCCACCCGCCTGCATCCCCGACCCGGCGCTCCGACCGTCAGGGACAGCTCGGTCGGTGGACCGCTGCTGTGGCCGGCCCACGAGGTGTGGCCGGTCTGCGACGACGCCGGGGCGCACGAGCCGTGAACCTTACGACCCCGGCTGCCCTGCGCCGCAGGCGGGAGATCCTCGCGACCGCAGAAGCCCGGGATCCGGTGCCGGGTGGGGACTTCTTGACCGTCAAGGAGCGGGCGGAACTCGACGCCGCCGACGCCCTGGAACTGGACGGCCTGATCGAGGATCCCATCCCGTTGGTCCCCGTCGCGCAGCTCTACCGACGAGACATCCCGGATTACGCCGGTCCGGACGACACCGACCTGCTCCAGGTGCTGTGGTGCCCGGTCGACCACTCGGACCGGCACTACAGCCCTCGCGTCTTCCTCTACTGGCGCGACAGTTCCACCGTCGGCCCTCTGCTCGAAGCACCTCCCGAGCCGCCGGTGATCAGCGACATGTACCTGCCGATCCCGTGCCTGGTGCACCCCGAGCAGGTCCACGAGTACCAGTACGCCGATCTGCTGCCTGTTGACCTACGCGACCGGCTCGACGAGTGGGATGACGACGAGGACGAGAGCCGTCCCCGTTATCAGAGCGACCTGTCGCTGGCGCCGGGATGGAAGGTCGGCGGGTTCGCGAACTGGTCCCTGACCGATCCGTACCCGATGGACTGTGTCGCCTGCGGCACCGCGATGACCTTGATCTGCACCGTGGATTCGGGCGACTGGAACGGGATGCATTGCAGCTGGCGCCCGTCCGAGGAGGACCCGACCGCGTCCCCCGACATCGTCGGCGTGCAGATCGGGCGCGGCTACTCGCTGTACACCTTCCACTGCTCCGTGTCATTCGATCATCCTCCGCTCACCGCCATGCAGTGAAGCGGCCGCCCACCATGACCTGCCATCGGCCTCTCGTCCCGCGTGCCGCCCGCCACCCAACGATTGAGCAGCTCACAGGCGGGGTAGTCCCGGTCCTCGCGGAAGATCAATAGGCGGCCGGGTCGGGGCCGCCCGGCGAGAGGGGCAGCACCGGTGCGGACGTGGGGGCGCGACGCCGTAGCGCGGTTGCGGGACGACGGGATGACCGTGGTCGAGCTGACCGCCGCCGCGGTGGTCGCCTGGATCGTGGCGGCGGTGGTGATCCGTCACCCGGACCCGTTCTATGCGCCGACCGCCGCGCTCGTCGTGCTCGGTGAGTCCCGCGGGCGACGGCTACGGCAGACCGTCGAGATCCTGCTCGCGGTGGCCGCCGCCGTGCTCGTCGCGGAGCTGCTCGTGTACGCGCTGGGCCCCGGTACCGGCACGGTCCTGCTGGTGCTGCTGCTGACCACCACGACGCTGGTGCTGATCGGAGCCCGCCGTGCCCTGGTCGTGCAGGCCACCGTGTCGGCCATGTACCTGGTCGTGGTCGCCGCGCCGCACGGCACGCTGATGCCGTTCCGCTTCGTCGACGCGCTCGTCGGCGGCGCGGTCGCGTTGGCCGCCAGCCAGCTGATGGCCGCCCGCGACCCGTTGGCCCCGCTCGTGGCGCAGGCGCGGCGCAGCTACACCGACCTGGCCAACCTGCTCGATGAGGTGAACACCGCGCTGCGGGGTTGCGACGAGGATGCCGCGCGCGCCGCGCTGGACCAGGCTCGGCAGGTGGACGACTGCGTCGCCCAGCTACAGACCGCCGTGCTCGCCACCGGTGAGACGCTGCGGCTGGGACTGCGCCGCCGGCACCTGGGCAAGCTCGTCGACGTGGAGGCGACGCTGCGGCAGCTCGACTATGCCGCGCGCAACATCCGGGTGCTGGCGCGGGCCGGCGTGACCCTGACCCGCCGGCACACCGCCACACCGCCGGAGCTGGCCGCCGCGATCGGCGCGCTGACCGCCGCCGTACGGTCGGCCGGGGAGGCTCTGGCCAGCGACCTCAGCGGCGCCGACGCCGACCGGCACGCGCACCGGGCCGACGCGGCGGCCCTGGAAGCGGTCCGGATCGCCGCGGGCCTGCTGCGGTCCGATCCGCCGCTGCCCGTCACCATGATCGTCGGACAGATCCGGGCGACCGCCATCGACCTGCTGCGCGGCGTCGGCCACGACGACGTGGGGGTGCTGGACCGGGTGGACGAGGCGCTCGGTCTGAGCCGGGTGTGACGCCCGGTCAGTCGGGGCGAGAGGCAGTTCGTGCCCATCTCGCCCGTTGCGGGCTGGACCGCGCCGCCGCGCGCGGCCGGTGGCCGGGCGTGACCCTCAGCCACCTGCGTGGAGGCGGATGCGGCGGTAAGCGGTATACCGCACAGTCATATTCATACCTCTGAGGAATACCGCTCAACAGCACCATCGCCACGGCGGGCAGCCAAAGCGAGGGAGCGCTCTTCGCCCAATTCCTTGCGCAGTTCGTTCACGAGCCCGCGTTCGGGTTCCCAAAAGATCAGCAGCTTCGGGCCCATCTGCGGGTCGCGCTCTGGCTGGCCCGCTACTCGCGTCCAACCCAGGTCGCGACGCATGCCTCATTACCCTCGGGGTCGGCCAGCACCCACCACTTCGGCGCGTGTGCGTCGGAGACGACGCGCCCGCCGGCGGCCAGGGCGGCGGCGACGCGGTCCTTCGCTTGATCGTGCGGGACGGCGATGTCGACATGCATCCGGTTGCGTTGCGGTCGCGCCGTCTCCATGGGTTGCAGCCCGAATCCGGGCCCCCGTCGCGCCGGATCGGCCAGGTAGTCGTCACCGATCTGCCGGTATCCCAGCAGCGCCTGCCAGAACGGCAGCACGTCCGACTTCACCAGGGCATCGAGGGTGATGTTGAGGAGCTGCACCGCCGTGGGATCGGCGGGGATGCCCAGCGCCCGCGCAGCGGCCGATATCCGTCGCGCCAATGAGATGTCACGCCGCGACAGCGACACGGTGACGCCCGCGTGGCGCAGATCCAGGTTGAGATGCTCCTGCTCGTCGCGGCCGGCGAGCCGGCCGATCTCGTCGACGAACGCGATCCCCGCCGACAGCGAGCCAGTCCGGAAGTAGGCCGAAACCAGGTGGTAGAGACAACGCCAGTCTTCTACACCGTCAGCCTCGTGGAAACGCCCAGCGGTGATCTGCACCGTCACGTTCGCGAACCTAACAGCAGGATGCTCACCTGAGCCAGCCGAGGAAGCGTCGGGGCAGCGCACCCGCCGGGTCCGCGCAGTCGCGGCAGGAGTGAATCCTCAACACGAACAGCGTTCAGACAATGGAGCCCCGGGGCGTTCCGGCAACCGACGTTCAGCGACTACCGTCAGCGCGTGCTCGATCCCACGATCATCTTCGACGCCTCCGATCCGCTGGAAAGTCCGCTCACCGACGAGGTTCTACGGCAGGTGGAGGCACAGCTCGGCCGCAAGCTACCCGCCGCGTACGTCGACCTGGCCCGGCGACACAACGGCGGATTGTTGGCTCGTGACGCCTACCCCTCGCCCAGCCGAACCTCCTGGTCGGCGAACTACGTCGCGGTGGACACCCTGGCGGCGATCGGCCGGACCGCGCCCTTCAGCCTGTGCGGCGAGCTCGGGAGCGCGTTCTGGATAGCCGAGTGGGGCTACCCCGACATTGGTATCTACATCGCCGACTGCCCCTCAGCGGGCCACGACATGATCGCCCTCGACTACCGGTCCACGGGCGAGCCGACAGTCGTGCACGTCGACCAGGAGTGGGATTACCAGATCACTGTCCTCGCCCCCGATTTCGAGACGTTCCTGGGCGGCCTCGTCGACGACACGGATTTCGATGAGGACGATTGATCGTCCGCTCGGCAACCACGGCAGTGATTCAGGACGATCGGCCTGCCTGTTTCGTCGCGACGAACAGAAATTCCTGGTCCAGGGCCCCGGTGCAGTTCGCCTGCATCGCCTCGGCGCCGGGGTTCACATCGGCCGGGCCCCCGAGTGCCCCGACGCAGAGACCACTGTGGATCGGGCGTAGCCGATAGCCGCCGGGCACCGGCACGTTTGTGGCCTCCAACAGGTACCGCTGGTGGGCGGCACCGGTGCAGTTGTCCGGCGCCAGCAACGCGCCGTCCCCCGTCAGCGCCTCGTCGACGGTCAGACAGCCCGCGCCCTCCTTCGGATGGTGCCATTCGATCTCGTAGACCCCGACACCGACCGCCTTGAGGAAGGTGTCCGGGGAGATCCGGTCGCACGCCCGTTGCACCGCCAGCGGCCGGTCGGTACGGCCGTTACGCTCCCGCCCCTCGCCCAGGCACAGGTCACGATCCCGCACGTGCGCGGGTTGGATCAGGTACCAGCCATCGGGCAGGGCGGCAGTCGCGGGCGTGGAAGCCCCGGAGGATTCCACGGCACGGCCACCCGAGCCGTTCGAGCCGTCTGAGCCGAGGGCGCCCTTCCAGGCCAACGCCGTGCCCGAGCCGATCACGGCGGCGAGGGCGGCGATCACCACGATTGCCCTCCTCGACCGTCGCGGCCGAGCAGCCGGCGCGGGCGGCGCGACCGGTTCCGCCGTGGCCACCTCGGCCTCCTCGACGGGATCCGGAGAACCGCTCGAGATCGGCCCGACGGCAAGCCGGTTACGGACCGCGACCCAGCGGGCCGCGGCGGCGTCGCCGAGTCCGCAGGCTCTCGCAAAGGACTGCACCACCTGTTGCCGGGGCAGGGTCGTACGGCTCAGAGCCGACGCGATCGTGCTCGACGGCAGGGCGTCCCCTGAGGCGTCGGCCTTGGCCGCGAGTTCCCGGTACGTGAGGCCGGACCATTCCCGCAGGGCCCGCAGCGCCGTCACGAACTCGGCCGGGTTCGTCGCCTCGTCGGGGTTCGGCGGCTGCGTTCCGGCTTCGGACATTCGACTCCCCCATGCGTCGATCGGACTCGATCGAGGTTAACGATCCTAGTCATCTGACGCTCGCCGTGCGGGCCCGTTCGGGACTGTCCCGAACGCGCCGGATCCGTTGCCCACGGCGACGTCCGACGCCCAGTGTCCTAGTCGGATGGCCGATCCGGCGCGTGCGGGGCAACCGGCTTGTTCGCAGTCACCACTTCACGCGGGGGGAACAGGATGCCCATACCAGGTACCCGTCGGATCGGCTGGATACGCGCCGGTCGTGGCTCGCTGGCCGGCGCTCTCGTCCTGGCGCTGGTCATCAGTTTGGCCGGGGCGGCGCCCGCACAGGCCGGGCCCGCCGCCGGCCGCCCCCGCTCCCCCGCTGCCAAGAACCCGGTCGCGCCGGTCAAGGGGACGTCGGCACCGGCCCGCCCGCGTGCTGTCGACCTGGAGGAGCAGGCCGCGCTGCGTAAGGCGGCCCGCGCTGAGTGGCCGTCCGCCGCCGCCGTGGACGTACCCGTCGCCGCCGCCGTCCGGCCGATGTCGAGCGAGCCGGAGATCTCCCTCGCCCGGGCCGGTGCGCTACCTCTGTGGGTCGGATCGCCCACCGGGGCCGGCACGGTGCGCGTCGAGCTTCTCGGCCAGGACGCCGTCCGAGCGGCCGGGTTGACCGGCCTGCTCATCCGACTCTCCCGCCGGGACGACACGGCCCGGACGCAGGTGAGCATCGACTACTCCGGCTTTCGTACCGCCTACGGCGGTGACTACGGCTCCCGGCTGCGGCTGGTCCGGATGCCCGAGTGCGCGGCCACCACGCCGGCCGCCCCCGGTTGCCGCACCGGCACGGCGGTTTCCAGTCGCAATCAGCCGGCCACCGGTCGGGTCGAGGCCCGGGTGCCCGACGGCTTGTACGCGCTCACCGCCGGGCCGTCCGGCGGCGCCGGCAGCTACCAGGCCACCTCGCTCTCACCGACAGCCACCTGGGAGGTCGGCCTCCAGTCCGGAGACTTCACCTGGTCGTACCCGATCGACACGCCGGAGGTCCCCGGCGTCGAGCCCGACCTAGCCTTGAACTACTCGTCCGGTTCTATCGACGGGCGGGTGGCCGCCAACAACAACCAGCCGTCCTGGGTGGGCGAGGGCTTCGAACTTCAGTCCGGCTTCATCGAGCGCTCCTACAAGCCCTGCTCGACCGAGCCCGCCTCGCCGGTGGGAGACCTCTGCTGGGGCAGTGACAACGCGATCGTGTCGCTGCCCGGCGCGGCCGGCGAGCTGGTCCTGGACGACACCAGCCGCACCTGGCGGATGGCCGACGACGACGGCTGGCGGGTGGAGCGGTTGACCGGCGCCGTCAACGGCGACGACGGCGACGACAGGACCGACAGCCGCGACGGCGACAAGGGCGAACACTGGCGACTCACCGCACCCGACGGCACCCAGTACTACTTCGGCCTCAACCGGCTACCGGGTTGGGCCGCCGGCCGGGCCGAGACGAACTCGACCTGGACGGTGCCGGTCTTCGGCAAGGAGCCCGGGGCCTGGTGCTACCGGGGCACCCCCGCTGACGCCTGGTGTCAGCAGGCGTACCGCTGGAACCTCGACTACGTCGTCGACCCGCACGGCGACGCCATGTCCTACTACTACCGCCCCGAGACCAACCACTACGGCCGCAACGCCACCGCCACCGCGCCGACCCCCTACGTCCGGGGCGGCCAGCTCGACCGCATCGAGTACGGCCAGCGCGCGGACACCCTGTTCACCGTGCCGGCCGCCGCCCGCGTGGTGTTCGCCCCGGCCGACCGTTGCATCCCGGGGAGCAGCTGCGTCACCTCCCAGCCGCAGAACTGGCCGGACACCCCACTCGACCAGGCCTGCACGTCGACCGGGACGTGCCAGGTCTTCGCCCCCACGTTCTGGTCCACCAAACGCCTCGACCGGGTCACCACGCAGGTGTACACCGCCGGCGCCTACCGCGACGTCAGCTCCTGGCAGCTCACCCAGTCGTACCCCCGGCCACAGGACCAGACCAGCCCGCCGCTGTGGCTGGACGCGATCCGGCAGTCCGGTCACGTCGGTGGCACCACCACGCTGCCGCCGGTCACCTTCGACGGGCAGACCTGGCCGAACCGGGTGGACACCGCTGACACCGTGCAGGCGCTGTACAAACGCCGGATCAGCGCCGTGCACACCGAGACAGGTGGCCAGATCTCGGTGGCGTACGCGCCGGTGCAGTGCCGGCCCGGGGGCCTGCCGGCCGAGGACGACAACAACCGGCGCTGTTTCCCGGTGTACTGGGGCATCGGGTCCGCCACCCGGCTGGAGTGGTTCCACAAGTATGCCGTCAGCCAGGTGACCGAGGAGGACCTGGTGGGTGGCAACCCGCCGGAGATCACCTCTTACGAGTACGACATCGGCGGGCACGCCTGGCACCACGACGACGCCGAACTGGTCCCGACCGGCCGCAAGACCTGGGGGCAGTGGCGCGGTTACCGCACCGTGCGGGTACGCACCGGGGCCACCGGTGGTCAACGTTCCCTGACCGAATACGTCTTCATGCGCGGCATGAACGGCGACGTCAACAAGTCCGGTCCGCCGGACCAGGGCGTCCAGGTGGACGGTGTGCCCGACGATCCGCAGTGGAGTGGCTTGAACCGGGTGGTCACCACGTACGACGGCGACGGTGGTCCCTGGTTGCAGCGCAGGGTCTCCGCGCTGACCGGCGTACGGGCCACGGCCACCCGGGAGCGTACGGGGATGCAACCGCTCACCGCGTACCTGGTGACCGGCACCACCGAGCGGATCCTCACCGCGCTCAGTGACGGCTCGACCCGTACCACCGAGACCAACTACGGCTACGACCCCGACTACGCCGGGATGACCCGGGTCGAGGACAAGGGCGACCTGGCCGATCCGGGCGACGACACCTGCACCCGTACCTGGTACACCCGCAACCTGAAGGCGTGGATCACCGACACGGTGTCCCGGACCGAGACGGTGGCCGTGGGCTGCTCCACCACCCCGGCGTACCCGGACGATCTCATCTCCGACGAACGCGGCTACTACGACGGCCAGTTGGGCTGGGGTGCGCCGCCGACCGCTGGCGACGAGACCCGCAGCGAGGAGGCCGGCTCCTGGTCCGGCGGCCCGGTCTACGTCACCGCCGGCTCGACCGAGGTCGACGGGCACGGCCGGCCCACCGCCGTGGTCGACGCGTTGGGCCGCCGCAGCAAGACCGCGTACACGCCGGCACTGGGCGGGCCGACCACCCAGGTCAGCACCACCAACGCCCTGGGCCACACCACCACGAGCACCCTGGACCCGCTGCTGGGTAGCCCGGTCAGCACCGTGGATGCCAACGGGCGACGGACCGACCTGACGTACGACGCCCTGGGCCGGTTGCGCCAGGTGTGGCTGCCCGGCCGGGCCAAGGACACCCAGAGCCCCAACAGTCGCTTCGAGTACGTCGTCCGCGCCGACGGGACCAGCGCCACCCGCGCCGAGACCCTGACCGGGGACGCCGGCGGCGGTTACCGATCCGCGTACACCCTCTACGACGGCTTCCTGCGTCCCCGGCAGACCCAGACGGCCTCCCCCGCCGGCGGCCGGATCATCACCGACACGTTCCACGACGGCCACGGCCGTGTCGACCGCACCTACGACGACTACTGGGAGGCCAGTCGCGACCCGGTCCCGGAACTGTTCCGGCCGACCGGCAGCGTGCCCGGTGAGACCCGGTACGGCTACGACGGAGCGGACCGGGAGACGGTGGAGATCTTCCTGTCCCACGGCGTCGAGCAGTGGCGCACCGGCACCGCGTACGGCGGCAACTGGACGTCGGTGGACCCGCCCGACGGCGGCACCGCCACGACGACGGTCGTCGACGCCGACGACCGGGTCACCGCCCTGCGGCAGTACACCGGCGGGTCACCCACCGGCGCCTACGACGAGACCCGGTACACGTACACCAGGGGCGGTGAGCTGGCCACCGTCACCGACCCGGCCGGCAACGTCTGGCGTTACTCCTACGACCTGCGCGGCCGCCGGATCCACACCGAGGACCCGGATACCGGTACCTCGACCTCCCGCTTCGACGACGAGGACCAGCTGACCAGCGCCACCGACGCCCGCGGGCACACCGTCGCCAGCACCTACGACCCGCTCGGCCGCCCCACCGGCCGGTACGACGGTTCCCCGGACGGCACGAAGCTGGCCGACTGGACCTACGACACGCTGCCCGGCGGTATCGGGTTGCCCACCGCGGCCACCCGGTACGCGGGCGGCGACACGTACCGGTCGGAGACCCTGGGCTACGACCCGGCGGGTCGGCCGACCGGAACCGCCGTCACGGTCCCGGCCGCCACGGCCGGGCAGACCGAGCGGTACGCCAGCACGTTCAGTTACAACGCGGCGGGGGCGGTCACCTCCGCCAGCCTGCCGGCCGTCGGCAGCCTCGGTGGCGAGACGGTCACCTACACCTACAACTCCCTCGGTCTGCCGGCCACGATGACCTCGCGGACCGCGTCCGGCGGCAGCGTCACCTACGTCAACGACACCGCGTACGACCCGCTGGGTGACGTCGAGTCGTACCAGCTCGGCGGCCCGGAGGCGGTGCTGCTGCGGACCTTCGGCTACGAGACCGGCAGCCGCCGGCTGAGCACCGCGCAGGCAATCGGCGTGGGCACCGAGGACGCCACCATGGTCAGCGACGTCAGCTACCGCTACGACGACGCCGGCAACGTCACCTCCATCGCCGATGCCGCGGTCGGCGACACCCAGTGCTTCCGCACCGACTACCTGCGCCGGCTCACCGAGGCGTGGACCGCCACCGACGAGTGCGCCGCCAATCCCAGCCTGTCCGTCCTCGGCGGGCCGGCCGCCTACTGGCAGTCGTACCGGTTCGACAAGGTCGGCAACCGCACCGAGGAGGTCCGGCACGACGCCGCCGGCGACACCCGTCGGACGTACGACTATCCGGCCGCCGGCACCGCCCAGCCGCACACCCTGCGGTCGGTCATCACCACCGGGCCGGCCGGCAACCGGACCGACACCTTCGGCTACGACCCGGACGGCAACACCACCACCCGGGCGGTGGCCGGCAAGGACCAGACCCTGACCTGGGACACCGAGGGCAACCTGACGGCGATCACCGAGGGCGGCCGGACAACCTCCTTCGGGTACGACGCCGACGGCAACCGGGTGCTGCGCCGCGACGCCACCGGCACCACGTACTTCCTGGGCAACGCCGAGCTGTTCCGCCCGGCGGCCGGTGGCGGCGCCCTCGGCACCCGCTACTACGGCCAGGACGGCGACGTGATCGCCGTACGGACCGCGGACAACCGGCTCAGCTGGTTGGTGGACGACCACAACGGCACCGCCGGGGTGGCGGTGGACGCGGTCACCCTGACCCCGACCCGGCGCTACAGCCTGCCGTACGGCGGGAGCCGTGGCGCCGCGGCGAGCACCTGGCCCGGTCAGCGGGGCTTCGTCGGCGGCACCGTGGACGCCGGGGTCGGCCTGGTGCGGATCGGCGCCCGCGAGTACGACCAGGAGACCGGCCGGTTCCTCTCCGTCGATCCGGTGATCGACGAGTCCGACCCGCAGCAGATGCAGGGCTACGCGTACGCGAACAACAGCCCGGTCACCTACTCCGACCCGGATGGGCTGCGTCCCGACTGCGGCACCGGTAAGGGCTGCACCCAGTTCAACAAGACGCACCGCTACAACGGCAAGAAGTACGTCAAGAAGCCCAAGCCCAAGCCGAAGCCCAAGGCCAAGGCCGTGCGCCGGCCGGCGGCCGGGCCGAAGTCGGCGCGGGACCGACTGCTGGCCAAGGACAAGCAACTCGACGATCGCGACAAGCGCGGCAAGGTCAAGCCGAAGACGGCTAAGAAGAAGGAGAAATCCGACGACGGTCGCCCTTGTGCGTGTCTCACCGGGGGCCAACGTGGAAAACGCGACGGTAAACACTCCTTCCTCCAAGGCAAGAATGCTGCGGAGCTGGATGAGATGTACAAGCAGGCGCGGAAAGACCGGAACTTCGACCTAGCGAAAAAGATCAAGGAACATCAGAAAAACACGGGCTCCCGCAATTACGGAAACTCCAATAATTCGCGAACGGCCAAACCCAAGGCATCGCCGACACCTGCGCCGACGGCAACACCCCAGACCAAGTTCGAGCCGCCACGTGTTCGACCGGACGAGGGCGTGATAAAGACGGTCGTCATCTCATTGCTGGGAATCGGACTGGGAATTCTCGCTGGGATCGGCTGCGCCGGAACCGGTGGGGCCGCCTGCAGCTGATCGGCATCGCGTTCCTATTCGAATGACGACCAGATGTCCCGGGAGGTCCTGGTGCGCGTACGAAATTGTTGGTTGTTGGTTGTGGCGGTGGTTGTCGCGACGGTGGTGGCCTCGGCGCCGCCAGGGCTGGCTGCTCCGGCCGCTGGGTCGGCGGAGGGCAAGGGTTGGTCGGGGAAGCCGGCGCAGCGGGTGCTGGCCCAGCCGCGCGGGGCGGACCCGGAGGCGAAGGTCGCCCTGCGTAAGGCACCCGAGGTGGTCTGGCCTGCAGCCGGCATCGCCGAGGTGCCGGTGCCGCGTGAGGTCGGCGGGCTGGCGCGCGACGACGCGTCGGCGTTGGTGCGGGCCGGCGCGCTGCCGGTGAAGGTGGGCGCGTCGACGGTGGTCGCCGGGGCGGCCACCGACCCGGGCACGGCGCGGGTGGAGGTCTTCGACCGCGCCACCACCGCCCGGGTCGGCGCGCGGGGGATGGTGCTGCGGATCGGCCACACCGACAAGGTGGCCCGGCAGACCACGGTCGAGGTCGACTACTCGGGCTTTCGGCAGGCGTACGGCGGTGACTACGCCAGCCGCCTCGGGCTGGTCCGGCTGCCCGACTGCGCCTTGACGACCCCGGCCGCGAAGGGGTGCCGGACCGGCACGGCGGTGCCGAGCCGCAACGAGGTCGACAGCGGCCTGCTGCGCGCCGAGGTCGGCGACGGACTCTACGCCGTGACCGCCGCCCCCGAAGGCAGCGCCGGCAGTTTCCGCCCCACCTCGCTGGCCCCGTCCGCCACCTGGCAGGTAGGCCTGCAGAGCGGCGACTTCAGCTGGTCCTATCCAGTGAGCACGCCGAACGTGCCCGGCCCGACGCCGGAAATCGCGTTGCGTTACTCGTCGGGTTCGGTCGACGGGCGGGTCGCGTCCACCAACAACCAGCCGTCCTGGCTCGGTGAGGGGTTCGACTACCAGCCCGGCTTCATCGAGCGGTCGTACGTCCGGTGCGGCGACGACGGCGGGCCCACGACCAGCGGCGACCTGTGCTGGGCGACGGACAACGCCACGGTGGTGCTGCCGGGCCTCACCAGTGAGCTGGTCTACGACGCGGGCAAAGATCTGTGGCGGGCTGAGCAGGACGACGGCTGGCGGGTCGACCGACTCGGCGGAGCGCCGAACGGCGCCCGCGACGGCGAGTACTGGCGGCTGGCCTCACCCGAGGGCACCCTGTACTACTTCGGTCGGGAGCGGCTTCCAGAGGGCAGCGCGAGCAGCCCGACCACCGGGTCCACCTGGACCGTCCCCGTCTTTGGCAACGGCACCGGCGAGCCCTGTCACGGCGCCACCTTCGAGGCGTCCTGGTGCCAGCAGGCGTACCGGTGGAACCTGGACTTCGTCGTGGACCGCCACAACGACGTGATGTCGTACTGGTACGCCCCGGAGACCAACCACTACGGCCGCGCGGGGCGGACGGACCTGCCCACCCCGTACGTGCGGGGCGGGCAACCGACCCGGATCGACTACGGGCAGCGGATTGGTTCCGTCTACACCGCGCAGCCCGCGGCCCGGGTGGTGTTCACTCCGGCCGACCGGTGCGTTCCGGGCACCAGTTGCGTCCGTTCCCAGCCGCAGAATTGGCCGGACACGCCGTGGGACCAGTGGTGCGACACGACCGGGTGCCTGGTGCTGTCACCGACGTTCTGGTCCACCAGGCGACTCTCGAAGATCACGACTCAGGTGGTCACCGGTGGCGCGGCCCGGGACGTGGACTCCTGGACCTTCGGCCAGTCGTACCCGGTGCCCGCGGACCGGCAGCCGGCGGCGCTGTGGCTCGACTCGATCACCCGGGCGGGCCTGGTCGGCGGGACCGCCACCCTGCCGGCGGTGACCTTCGACGGGCAGCCGGCGGAGAACCGGGTGGACCGGGCCGACACCCGACCGGCCATGTACAAGCGGCGGATCAGTTCCATCTACACCGAGACCGGCGGGCTGATCCAGGTCGCGTACCAGCCGACCGAGTGTCGGGCCGGGACCGTGCCCGCCGTCGACAGCAATGAGAAGCGGTGCTTCCCGGCGATCTGGGGGACCACGCCGACCGAGGACTGGTTCCACAAGTACGTCGTGAGTCAGGTGACCGAGTCCGACCTGGTCGGCGGCAACCCACCGAAGACCACCTCCTACGAGTACGTGTTCGGCGGGTCCGGCTGGCATCACGACGACGCCGAACTGGTGCCGGCCGGACGCAAGAGCTGGGGACAGTGGCGCGGCTACCAGCGGGTGAAGGTCCGCACCGGCGCGGCGGGCGGTCGGCGCACGCTGACCGAGCACCTGTTCATGCGGGGCATGGACGGGGACGTCAACCGCACCGGCCAGCCCGATCAGGTGGGTGTCGATGGTGAGCCGGACCTACCGATGTGGCGGGGCTTCAACCGGTCCGTCACCGTCTTCGATGGCGACGGTGGTGCGCTCGTCAGCCGTACCGTCGCCGAGCCCCGCGACCTCGGGATCACCGCCCAGCGTCCCCGCGTCGGCGGGACCGGCGGAACGCTGGAGGCCCACCTGACCGACCTGGAATGGGAACGCGTCGAGACGGCACTGGCCGGCGGCGGTGTCCGAACCACCGAGCGGGCCTACACGTACGACGCCCGGGGCCGCCTAATCGAGACGCACGACCGGGGTGACGTGGCGGAGCCGGGTGACGACACCTGCTCCCGGGTCGAGTACGCCGAGAACACCACCGACTGGGTCGTCAGCGCGGTCAAGCGGGAGCTGACCCTCGGCGTGGCCTGCGACGCGGCCGGGGCGTACCCGACCGACCTGGTCGCCGAGAAGCGCTACTACCACGACGGCAACACGACGTGGGGCGCCCCACCGACCGCGGGTGACGTCACCCGGGTCGAGGAGGCGCAGACCGGGACCGGGGGTCCCACGTACGTCACCACCAGCCGGCGCACGCTCGACCAGCATGGCCGGCCCAAGCTGGTGTACGACGCGCTCGACGAACCCACCCGCACGACGTACACCCCGTCCGAAGGCGGACCGTTGACCCGTACGGTGGTCACCGACGCCCTCGGCTTCACGACCACGACGGAGTACGAGCCGCTGCGCGGTGTGCAGGCCAGCACGACCGACACCAACGGGGGCACCACCACCCGGGCGTACGACCCCCTGGGCCGGATCACACGGGTGTGGCGGCCGGGACGGTCGCTGAGCGCGCCGGCGAACGTCGAGTTCAGCTACACGGTGCGCAGCGACGGGCCGAGCGCCGTGCTGACCCGTACCCTGCTCGGCGGGTCGAGCTACCAGAACAGCTACGAGATCTTCGACGGGCTCCTGCGGCAACGCCAGACGCAGCGGGACTCGCCCCGGGGCGGGCGGATCGTCACCGACACCCAGTACGACCCGCACGGTCGGGTCGCCGTGGTCGTCGGACCCCGGCACGACCCCGGCCCCGTCAACGGAGCGCTGGCACCCGATCCGCAACTGGTGACGGCGCAGACGGTGTACGGCTACGACGGCGCGGACCGGCCGACCTCCACAGCGCTCCAGGTCCTCGGCGAGGACCCGGACCGGTGGCGCACCACGACGGCGTACGGCGGAGACCGGATCTCCACCACACCGCCGGCCGGTGGTACCGCCACCACCGAGGTCCTCGACGCCCACGGCCGGCGGTCGGCACTGCGGCAGTACGCCGGACCGACCCCGACCGGCGGTTTCGACGAGACCCTCTACCAGTACGCCAAGGGCGGCCAACTGGCGACGGTCACCGACCCGGCCGGCAACGTGTGGCGCTACGGCTACGACCTGAGCGGCCGGCGGGTGCGCGAGGAAGCCCCGGACACCGGTACGACGCTCACCGGTTACGACGCGCGGGGTCAGGTGACCAGCGTCCGCGACGGTCGGGGCCAGACGGTGGCGTACCGCTACGACCCGTTGGGTCGCCGCACCGGCGCGTACACCGGTTCGACCGACGGCCCCCAACTGGCCGAGTGGACGTACGACACCGCGACGCTCGGCAAGGGACTGCCGGCCTCGGCGGTCCGCTACGTGGCCGGTCAGCGGTACGAAACCCGGGTTGTCGAGTACGACCTGCGGGGCCGACGGACCGCGACCGCGGTGGTGATCCCCGCCACGGAGACCGGGCTGGCCGGCACCTACCCCACCACCTACACCTACAACGAGGGCGACCAGGTCACCTCCACCGGGTTGCCGGCCGCCGGGGACCTGCCGGCTGAGACCCTGCGCCAGGGCTACGACAACCTGGGCTTCCCGACGAGTCTGACCTCGCCGCTGGACAGCTACGTGGCCGGCACCAGCTACACCAACCTCGGCGAGCCCGAGGAGTCGACGCTCGGCCCGGCGGGTCAGCAGGTGGTGCGCGGCTTCGGCTACCAGGACGGCACCCGGGCCCTCACCCAGTCCACTGTGGTGCTGGGCGAGGACCTGCTGGCCGCCACGGTGCACGAGTACGACCCGGCGGGCGACCTGACCCGGGCAGCGGATCTGGCCACCGGCGATGACCAGTGCTTCCGCTACGACCGGTTGCGCCGGTTGACCGAGGCGTGGGCGGGTTCCGGCGACTGCACCGCCGACCCGGCGACCGGTGACCTGGCCGGCCCGGCGCCCTACTGGCAGTCCTACGCCTACGACCCGACCGGCAACCGGACCAGGGACGTGCGGCACGCCGCGGCGGGCGACGTCACCCGCACCTACACCTACCCCGCGCCGGCTGGGGCGCAGCCGCACACCCTACGGACCGTCGATACGACCGGCCCGACGGGCAACCGCTCCGACGGGTACGGCTACGACGCCGCCGGCAACGCCACCGGCCGGCCCGGTCAGTCGCTGACCTGGGACGTGGAGGGTCGCGTCGCGTCGGTGACCACGAACGGGCAGACCACCTCGTACATCTACGACGCGGACGGCAACCGGCTGATCCGCCGGGATGCGGGCGGTAGCACCCTCTATCTCGGCGACACCGAGTTGCGCCGCTCCGGCGCGGCGACGACCGGGAACCGGTACTACCGGCACGACGGGGAGACCATCGCGCTGCGGGTCAAGGGCGGCGTCACGCGGCTGATACCGGATCAGCGCGGCACCGCCGTACTCGCGGTCGACGCGGCGACGCAGCAGGTGACCCGCCGTCACACGCTGCCGTTCGGCGACCCGCGCGGTGGCCCGGTGAACTGGCCGGGCGGCCGGGGCTTCCTCGACGGCGGCGTCGACCCGCTCACCGGCCTGACCCACCTCGGCGCACGCGACTACGACCCCGGGACCGGTCGGTTCGACGCCGCCGACCCGGTGGTCGACCACCAGGACTCACAGCAGGTCAACGGGTACGCGTACGCGAACAACAATCCGACCACCTTCACCGACCCGGACGGTCGCCGGGTCCGGATCCCGGAACCGTACGACAGCCTGTTCAAGCGACTGGGCGTCGCTGACCCGGTCCGGGTGGCATCGCAGTCGAGCACCGGCAAGCCCGTACCGAGGCCACAGTGCCATGGCGGCACCTGCTCCGTCACCGGGGTGATCAACGGGCCCGCACCGGTGCGGGAGTCCGACTCGTGGGTGATCGACCTGCCGATCTTCGAGGTCTATCCCCGCAACTACGGCCGGGACATCCGGGAGAGCCGGTGGAGCGCCTGCGACAGCGGTGATCCGGCGCCGGCGATCGCCTGCGCTCAACGGCCGGACCCGGCGCCCCGGGTGGTCTACCAGTGGCAGGAGCGCGACTGCGTGGGCTGGAACGACTGCCTCAGCCCACGGCCCTACGAGAACGTACGGACCGAGATCTACGACGACGAACCGGACGGTGGCCCGCCGCGCAACAGCATCGACATACAGCGTTTCCTGCACGGTGGCACGGGCGGCGGCACGGTCGGAGGCACGGGGCGCTCCGCCGGTGGCTGGCCGTCGAGCGGCGGCGTCTACTACCTCGGCTGACCACCCCGCACGCTCCGACCGGGAACCGCAGAACGGGAGAACACGATGGGACGACTGGCGTACGCCGCGGCTGCGGCCCTGATGGGGGCGGCGCTGCTGGTGGGACCGTCGGGTTCGACCACGACGCGGTCCCGGCCACCGGAGCCGCCCGGTGTCGGGCAGGACCTCTCGGCCATGGCCCGGGCCCGGCAGACCGGGCGGCCGGTCGAGGACACGGCGTCGGGATCGGCGAACCGGGAGGTCTTCGCCCACCCCGACGGCACCTACTCGGCCCGCATCCACGCCCGCCCGGTGCGCGCCCGCACCGGAGCGGGGTGGGTGCCGATCGACACCACCCTGGGCCGGCGGCCCGACGGACGGGTGGCGCCCCGGGCCACCACCGTCGACCTGACCCTGTCCGGCGGGGGTACCGGGGACCTCGCCGTGCTGCGCACCGCCACCGGGGCGGAGTTGGCGCTGAGCTGGCCCCAGCCGCTGCCCCCTCCGGTGCTCACCGCCGACACCGCCCGCTACCCGGACGTCATCCCCGGCGTGGACCTGCTGATGCACGCCACCGCCGCCGGCTTCTCCGAGGTACTCGTGGTCCGTACGGCGGAGGCGGCCCGGCGACCGGAGTTGGCGCGGATCCGGTTCGGGCTGCGGACCGCCGGCCTCACCGTCCGCACCGATCCGGCCGGCACGGCCGTGGCGGTGACCGCCGACGGTACGCCCGCGGTCACCTTCGGAACCGCCTGGATGTGGGACTCCTCCGGTGCCCGGCGGCGAGCCGCCACGACCGGGGTGTCCGGGCGGGCCGGGCGGGCCGAACCGGTGGTGTCCCGCGAGCGGGAGCCGGCACTCGGTGACCGGCGGGCCCGGATGGGTCTGCGCGTCGAGCGGGACTCCCTCACCATCGTGCCCGACCGACGCCTGCTGACCGACCCACGGACCACCTTCCCGGTGTATCTCGACCCGCCGCAGTCGGCCGACCGGCAGCACTGGCTCATGGTGGAGCAGGACCTCTCGTACTACGGCTGGTGGGACTCCGCCTACGACGCCCGGGTCGGCCGTGATCCGGAGGACTCGACGACGGACCGGTTCCGGTCGTACTTCCAACTGGACACCGGCTACCTGGCCGACAAGCAGATCAAGAAGGCGATCTTCACGCTCAAGGAGAAGTGGCGCTACTCGTGCAGCCCGGAGCCGGTGTTCCTCTGGACCAGCGCACCAATCGCGGCGACCGGGAGCTGGGACGCCAAGCCGGCGTTGCTGCGCAACCTCGGTTCCGTCAAGACACCCTCCGGGGACTGCGAGACGCTGGAGACGGTCGAGTTCGATCTCCATCCGTTGGTCACCGAGGCGGCTGCCGCACACCTGCCACAGGTCACCCTCGCCATCGCGTCGGACGAGTCGAGCGGTGGGAACGGCGGCAAGGTGTTCGACAACGACCCGTTCGTCGACGTCTGGTACAACAGTCTGCCGGCGGCGCCCACCCAGGTCAGCACCGCCCGCGTCGCCGGCTGCTCGGCCACCACCCCGGTCTACGTGGACACCCCCCGACCGGAGTTCCGGGTCCGGCTCTTCGACGCCGACGCCGGTCAGTCGATCTTCACCCGGTTCGAATGGCGCGAGGCCGGCTCGTCCTCGATCTCCTCTGCCGACTCGGACGCCCACGCCTCCGGACAGGAGGTGGCCGTACCCGTGTCGACCGCGCTCGAACAGGATCGTGTCTACGAGTGGCGGGCGTCGGCCTACAACAACGAGTTCGAAGGGGTGGTGGACGTCGGTCCGGCCAGCCCGTGGTGCCGGTTCGTCGTGGACACCACCGCACCGACCGGCAAGCCGACCGTGACCCGGGTCTGCGTCGGTGCCTGCCCCACGACGTTCAAGGTCGACCAGCCCGCACAGTTCCGCCTCGACGCCCGGGCCATGCCGGACGTCGTCGCCCTCGCCTACGCCCTCAAGGACAGGTCGGCCACCACCGTGCCCGCCGTCGACGGCCAGGCGACGATCACCGTCACCCCGGTCAAGACCCTGGACACCCTGCGGGTCTACGGGGTGGACCGGGCCGGCAACCGGAGTCAGTACACCGACTTCTCGGTGCTCGCGACCGGCCTGCCCGTCGAGGCGGCGGGCTGGCCGGTCGACCGCACCGACACCGGCGTCCTGGCCGACACCCGTACCGCCAACCCCATCACCCTGCGCGGCGGCTACTCCTGGCGGGAGGGCCAGTCCGGCGGCGACGCCATCGCGCTGGACGGTGCCGACGGCACCGGCGGACAGACGCCGGGGCCCGTCGTGCACACCAACACGAGCTTCACCGTCACCGCCTGGGTCCGGCTCGACGCTTCCGCCGACTGGCGGGTCGCGGTCAGCCAGTCCGGGATGAATTTCGCCGGCATGGAGCTGCGCTACGACGTGACCAACCGGTGGGCCTTCGTCATGCGTACCAGCGACACCGAGGCCGGCACCGAGGACGTCGCGCTGTCCAACGCGCTGGCACAGGTCGCCGTCTGGACCCACCTCGCCGGCGTCTACGACCACGAGGCCGGCGAACTGCGCATCTACGTCGATGGACGGCTCGCCGGGCAGGCGCCCCACCGCAGCACCTGGGACGCCGCCGGTCCGTTCGTCGTCGGCTACCGCAACTGGTACGGATTCACGCCGTCGCGCTGGCAGGGCCTCCTCGACGACCTGCACGTCTATCCGTACGCCGCGTCCAGCCGTCGGGTCGCCGAGATCACTGGCGCCTTCGGCCGGTGGGGTCCGACCGCCTGGTGGCCGCTGGACGGCACCGACAGCGACGCCACCAGCGGCCAGCACACCCTCGCCCGGATCGGCGCCACCGGCTGGACCACCCGGAGGCAGGGCACCGACGCGCTGACCCTCGACGGCGTCGCCGCGCAGGCGTACACGGCGAACCCGGTCGTGCACACCGACGCCAGCTTCAGCGTCGCCGCCTGGGTGCGCCTGGACCGGGACGCCACCGCCGTAGCGGTCAGCCAGGACGGTCAGGTCGACAGCGGATTCGTCCTCGGCTACCGGGCCGGCGTGGGTTGGATCTTCGGCAGGAAACGCGCCGACAGCGCGGCCGACACGGTCCCGTCCGACGTCGCCGCGTACCGGGTGCCCCCGCAACTCGGCGTGTGGCTTCACCTCGCCGGGGTGTACGACCACGACCGGCGCCAACTGTCCCTCTACGTCAACGGCCGACTGGCGGCCACGGCCGGGCACGAAGCCACCTGGGACGCCCGTGGATCCTTCGCCCTGGGTCGGGGTCGGCTCGGCGGCCGGGACGTGTACTGGCCGGGCGCCCTCGACGAGGTGCACGCCGTCGGCGTCGCCACCGGCGCCGACCAGGTTCGGGAGTGGATGGCCAGTGACGTCCCGTACGGTGCGCGGGCAACGTGGGATCTGGACGATATCGCGGCGGGTGCCACCCGCAGGGACGCCACCGGCAACGGGCACACCCTCTTCGTCGCGTCCGGCGTGAGCACCAAGGCCGGCAAACGGGGCAGCGCCCTGGCGTTCCCCGGTACCGCCGGCGCGGCCGCCTGGACCGCCGGACCGGTCGCCCGAACCAACACCGGCTTCACCGTCGCGGCCTGGGTCAAGCTCGACCGCCTGGATCGTCCGGCCACCGCCGTCAGCCAGGACGGGGAGGCAGCAAGCGGGTTCAGCCTGGGCTATGACGCCACCTCGCAACGCTGGGAATTCGCCATGAGCAAGGAGGACGGTCCGACCCGGCCCGGCGGCAGCACCGTCGTCCGGTCGACCCAGTCACCGGTGGCGCAGACCTGGACCCACCTGGCTGCCACCTACGACGGCCTCAAACACGAGATCAAGCTGTACGTCAACGGCGAACTCGTCGGCACCGTCACACACACCAGCACCTGGACCGCCACCGGACCGGCCGTCATCGGCCGCGCCATGGCTGGCGGTGGGCCGGTCAACTGGTTGCCGGGCGCGGTCGACGAGGCCCGCATCATCGACCGGACCTCGGCGCCCGAGGAGATTCGGGACCTGTTGGACGCCACCATCCTGGGGCCCGGCGCCTGGTGGTCGCTGAACGCCGGCACCGGCGTCAACGCCTCCGACGACTCCGGCAACGGTTTCCCACTCGCTCTCGTCGGCGGTGCGAGCTGGACGACCGGGCGGTGCGCCAACGCGCTCCAGTTGGACGGACACACCGGTGGGGCCACCGCGCCCGGTCCGGTCCTGCGCACCGACCAGAGCTTCACCGTGGCGGCCTGGGTCCGCCTCGACGGCGCGGGTGGTGACTTCGCCGCCATGAGTCAGGACGGCCTGCTCGCCAGCAGCTTCTACCTCGGTTACAACGTGAGGCTCAACAAGTGGTGGTTCATCCTGCCCACCGCCGACTCGGCGAACCCCGAGGACGTCGTCGCGTTCTCGACCGGTCCGGCCCGCTCGGGAGTCTGGACCCATCTGGCCGGCGTCTACGACGCGACCGCACACGTGATGCGGCTCTACGTCAACGGCGTGCCGTCGACGGCGACGGCGGTCAGCGCCAGCTGGGACGCCGTCGGCATGACCAGGATCGGCGCGGCCCAGTGGAACGGGAACCTGGTGGACCACTGGCCGGGGCTGATCGACGACGCACGGGCGCTCGCACGGGCGTCCAGCCAGGCAGACGTCCAGGCCATAATGGCCGGCTGCCCGGGTGGCTGATCCCCGCGGGCGGCCGATCCGCAGCGACCTCGGCCACCGGATTGTGCCGTGCCCCATGGTCGCGGGTGCGATACTCGCGGCCGTGAGTTCGCCGCTGAAAGCCTTCGCCGGGCTGCTCGACCGCTCCATCCGCGAGATGACCGCCCTGGCCACGGACGCCCGGGGCTTCGACGCGGCTCGGATCGGCCGCATCGCCGATATCTGGGACAACAACGCCGTACCTCTGGTGGGCGCGGCATGCGCGCCGAGGCCACTTCGATCCAGACGAGCGCGCGCCGGCCTACGGTGGATGGCTGACCTCGGTGCCGACCGACGCAGGCTGATGGTCGACCTGGACCCGAGCCTGGACAGGGTGCTCCCCATCGCGCAGCCGGACCGTTCCGTCCGTCGGGACTACCTGGGGCGCGTCTTCCCGGGCGTCTTCCGGCTGACCGAGGAAATCGTCGACGCGCTCGCCCGCGACTACGACCTCGCCGCCGGCAGCGTGCGCTCACTCACGGCCCGACCTTCGGATGCGGGACTGCGGGTACAGCTCACCCTGGCCACTCCACGACGGTTCACCCCCGCTACCGGACGCGTCTCGCGGGACGGGTCCCAGAAGCCCTGGCCGGCCGCGCCGCTGAGGTTCACCTTCGACGGGGTCACCGATCTGCGGTTCGACGCCGAGGACCGGGTCGGGATTGCCGTGAGCCACACCGACGCCGGGCCGGGGGTGACGATCGGGCGCACCGGTCGCCTGCGGGCGACCGAGGCTTCCGTCTGGCCCGACGACCGACGATGGTACGAGTCAACGGCCGGCCGGGCGGCCGACCTCGTCACCCCGCACACACGGCCGCACCGACGAAAGCCGGTACCGACGACGACCCTCACAGCACCGCAACAGGCCGCCGCCCAAGCGCTCGTCATGTTGCTGAACCACGCTCGGCTCGTCCACCACTATCCGAATCGGGCCGCCGGCGTGCCGATCCTCGACATCTGCCGCATCGCGGCCGACGCGGGCAGCGCCATTCTCGCCGCGAGCACGCGTCGGGGCGCCGACCGGCAGGCCGCCTTCGCGGAGCTTGCTCGACGGTGGCGTCACGTACCCCCCGGGGTGCCGCCTGAGACGATCCGCTCCGGCCCGGTCGTGCTGCGTCACGCACGGTACGACGAGCCCCACGCCGACCACGACGTCCCTCAGCACGGCGGCGTCGTCCTCCTCGCCGCGGTGCCGGGCGCAGACCCCGAAGGACCGTGGGCTCTCGCCAGTGCGGAGATCGCCGAGCCGTCACGATTCCGGATAGCCAGCACCGCGTTCGACGACGGTCAGCACATCGACCGCGCCGAAGAGGATTTACGCATGGGCGAAGCGCTCGTCGTCCGGTGAAGCGTCAACGACCACGGGGGCGCGCGGCATCACGTGATCGGCGGCGTACTGACCTGGCTTAGCTGGCGGCAGTCGCGGACGGTGAGTAGCTGTACACGACATAGCCCCGGTAGACCGCGATCTTGTCGTACAGAGCTCGGGCCTCGGCATCGACCTCGGTGTTCCAGTACAGGCGTGGGGATCCGTGCTGGTCGGCATCCTGCGCCACCCATTCGATCATTGCGGTGGCAATGCCTCGCCGTCGTACTTCGGGCGTAACGAACAGTTCGGCCAGATAGCACCTCCCGGCGCCCCAGACGCTTGCGTGGAACAGGTAATGCGCGATGCCGACCATCGTGCCGTCGAGCCGTGCGCAGATGCCCCGGATCTGCCCACCGTCCACCAGGCGTTGCCAGGTCCGTTCGTAGCCATCGTCGTCGACCTCGGTCGCGGGCCGACCCGGCCGGCCAGCCCAGTGCGCGTGGAAACTCCGGGTCAACGCTTCCCACTCGCCGCGGTCGAGGTGTGTCAACGGGCCGATACTCAGCACCTCGCCATCCTCACATCAATCCCAGGCCCCGGCGCACTCAGGACGAGGCCGTGTGTGGGCGCCCTCGATCGAGCCGAGAGGGAGTACAGGTCGCGGTCCGGCAAAGGGCTACCGTGGCGAGAATGTCGATCAAGCCCCGTACGGTGCGGTGGCTCATGCCCCTGGCCGCGCTGCTGTTCCTGGGCCTCGCACTGCTGATTCGCGCTGTCGACGACGGGGCGCTGCGGCAGTACTCCGGCACCGCGCTGTACGCGTCGATGGGCTGGGCCGCAGTGCTGTTCCTGTGGCCACGGATGGCGCCGATGCCCGCCGGGACCGTCGCCACGGCCTTCTGCTGGGTGGTGGAGCTCGCACAGCTGACCGGGGTGCCAGCCGAACTGTCGGCGCGGAGCCTCGCCGCGAGGCTCGCGCTGGGTGTGCAGTTCGACCCGGTCGACCTGGCCTGGTATCCGGTGGGCGTGGCTCCCCTGGTGGCGCTCCACCACCTGGTGCGCGCCCGCCACCGCACAACCGACGCGTGACATCGTGTCCCAGCGCCTCCGAAGTGCCCCATGGAGGTGGCTTAATGGTCGCGTGCTCACCTACGTCCGTTGGTACTCGGCGGATGACGACCGTTGGAACTACGAGGAGCTGGACGCTGATGGGTGGGCGCTGCGCCACGTTGAGGTGCGCGTATCGGACGGGGTCGTCGTTGCGGCAGCGTCGCTCGCAGAGGTGCTCATCGCTCGCGACTCAGGGATAGTGGGCGCGGTGGGCGCGTACGAACAGCGGTACGGGGTTGTGCCGGAGGCCCCGTTCCCGCTGCCCGCCGCCACGTTGGATCCCGCCTTGGAAAATGTGTCCCCCGGAAAATTCGAGCACCTGTGGCGAAATGCTCGTCGGCAACTGGAACGGCAGACCGGCATCTGACCCGCTCGTCCCGAGGTCATGTACGGCTGGAGGCCACCGCCGCTGTGGTCTACCGGCCGGCTCGCAGCTCACCCAGGACCTGTACGACCTCGGCGCGGACCTGCGTTGGGCAACCCCAGTAGTCGTAGATGCCACCGCGGTCGCCGTTGTGACCACAGATGACGAACACCCCGGTACCCAGCCGGCGCTTCAACTCGGTGGCCAGCCACCCGACGAACCCGCTGTTGTCCAGTTCCGGCGGGAAGTGAAACGAGAACACCGTGAAGCGTTCACCGTCGGTCGCCCCGCCTGACGCCAGCCAGGACCACCGATCCTCGTCGCGCACCACGGTCAGCAGGTCAACCGTCAAGGCCGGTGGCTGAGTGAGCGGCGCCTCGAAAAACGACCACTCGCCGTCGAATATGACCAGTTCGGCGGCCGCTATGACGCGTCGCAGCCGCTGCGCGGTTTCGTCACGGGATTCCTGGCTGATGCTGACCACGCAACGATCCTGCCCCAGGACGGCAGCCAACGCAGTCGCCCTCGACACACCGCTGCTGGCGGGGCGTGAATCAGGGTCGGGGCTCGCCGTCGATGGTGCTGCTCGTCTGCGGCCGGAGTGCGGTCAACAGGCTGTCGAGTTGACCCCACGCTCGCGCGCTGGCGACGTGGTCGATGTAATCCCGGGACTCGATAATGAGTCCATCGCGGATACGCATCACGAAGACGCACGGCACCGTGAAGGCCTCACCCGTCTCGGCGACCCGCCCCTGATAGGCAAACTCGGCGACAATCACCTCCGGGTCCGCGGTTTCATGAATCCTCACGTCGACCGGCTTACGGTTCAACGTCCGGCCCACCGGAGGCGCCGCGGTGAAATGCTCGTGCAGCTCGCTCCGGCCGCGCAGCGGTGGCGGATTGAGCGGGTGAAACGGATGCGTGACATGGGTTTGTTCGCCATATAGGTCGGCCAGGTCTTCGTACGGACCGTCGCAGACACCGTTCACCAGTCGGAGGAACGTTTCGCGTGGACCAGTCATGCCGAGCTTCCTTCGAATCAGATAGATGTCACGCGTGTCATGCCGAGGACGAGATGCGGAGACGGCCGAGACCGCCGTCCAACTACGAGACAGCCCTAGTCACCAGAGGAACCCCAGAAGTAGATCTCGCTGGGATTGCCGTCAGCGTCATGCAAAACCGCACACCGGCCGAACCAGCTTCGGTTAGCGAGAGGTTCGATCGCCTCCACGTGCGACCGAGTCAGCTTGCGGGTACCCAGGTACTCGATCGCCTCCGCCTCGATCACCGGCTGAATCGTCCCGTAGCCAGGCTCTTCACCGTCGGCCAAGATTCGCGACATATCCAGTATCGAGTGGGTACCGGACTCCTGGACGGATTCGTCCGCCCACAGCTCGGCCTCCGTCATCGGCCGATTCGGAAAATCCGCCGCCGACTTGCCGTACTCATACGGCACGGCCCACCAGTAGTCGCCGGTCTCGAAAACCTGCCGCCGCAGTCCGTCCAGCGCGACTTGGAGATCCGGCTGATATGCGACGTAGTAGCTCCACCCGGACGCACCCACGTTGACCCCCCTTGATCTTGAAGCAAGATAGCCGGAAGGCAGGCTTGCGTCCATCCTCCGCAATGGCACCGAAAATTGATCAAATCGCTGCGTGGTGCGCGGTGCCCGGATTGCTTCGGCAACGAGAGGCCCGGAGCGAATAGGCGGAAGCGGGTCAGCGGCGATCTTGATCATGCGGCCCATGTTCCGGATCTTGCGCGCCTCTCGTGGCTGAGCGAGGAAGCCCCGCCAGGGCGGCAGCAAGATAGATGTTGCGGCGTGCGATGAGGCGTTGCAGGTAGGGCCGTAGGATGAGGCTGGCAACGAGGGCGCCAACGGGTCCCATCGGCGCGGTGAACTCGATGACGTCGCGCATGAGGGTTGTCGAGGAGTCATCCGGGATCGGCGTGAAGCTGTGCTCGTGGCGCCATCGGCCGAATGGGCCGCTGATCTGCTCGTCCGCGAAGCCGTGCGGCCGCCGGTAGTCAACGATCCGAACCGTCATCCGCCAAGGAAGGCCGAGATGCCGGGCCTCCCACGTGACGGCATCGCCGGCCGTCAACCGGCCGGTCGTCATGCCGCCGACCGCCCGCTCGGCACTACTTCCCATGGATTCGGTGTGCATATCAACATCGAGGCAGGCGTCGAAGACAGCTTCCGGGACGGCCTGAACGTGCGTAGTCAGCTCGATGCGCGGCATACCGCCACCGTAAGGTTCCCGTGGGCTCGGCGACCATGGCGTGGCTGGCGGCGCCTTGTCAGCGGCTTGAGCGTGCAGCCGATCGAGTTGTCAGGCGGCATTGTCCCCACGGTGCCGGTCGGGTTCGGGTCATTCGTACGTGACGAGTCCGGCGCGCTGGGCGAGCAGGGCCGCCTCGGTCCGGTTGGTGCAGCCGAGCCGGGTCAGGACCCGCGAGACGTAGCCCTTGATGGTGGCCTCGGTGAGGTGCAGGTGGGCCGCCAGTTGAGCGTTGGTCAGGCCGCGGCCCAGGCCGGTCAGGATTTCGCGGTCCCGTGCGGACAGTCCGTTCGGCAGCGTCACCGCCGGGTCGGCGGGCAGCAGGACCTGGGCCGCACCGGGCGGCAGGATCGTGTGGCCGGCGGCGGCGGTGCGGATGAGGTCGGCGAACTCACGCGGCGGCGTGGTCTTGAGTACGTACCCGCTGGCTCCGGCGCGCAGCGCGGCGGCCACATACCGATCGGCGGTGAACGTGGTCAGCGCCACCACGACCGGGGCCGGGTTCAGGGCGGCGATCTGCTCGGTGGCGACCAGTCCGTCGACGCCGGGCATGCGAAGGTCCATCAGGACCAGGTCCGGACGGTGCCGGATGGCGGCCTCGACCGCTGCGGCCCCGTCTGTCGCGGTGTCCACGACCTCGATGTCGCCGGCGCTCGCCAGGATTGTCCGCAGGTGAGCGCCGACAAACGGATCGTCGTCGGCCACCACGACCCGGATCATGACGGCCTGTCGGGTTGCGCACCGGGCAGCAGAGCCCGCAGCGTAAAGCCGCCCCCGGGCTCGGGTCCGGCCGCGAACGTGCCGCCGAGCAGTTCGACCCGACGCCGCAACCCGTGCAGCCCGGTCCCCGCTCCGGAAGCGGCCAGCCGCGCGTCCGCCGCCGACCGAACTACTCCGTTGCGGACAAGGACTCGCACGCCGCCGCCCTCGTACTGCACCCCGACCTCGACACGGGCACCAGGCGCGTGTTTGCGCACATTGGTCAGCGCTTCCTGGATGACCCGGACCACCGCCTGACCGACCGCCGGGGACACCGGCACCGGGGTACCGATCACCGCCAGGGCCGCCGCACCCACCAGTGGTCGCAGATCTGGCAGCGGCTCCGGCGCCGGCTCGCGGGCAGGCGGCTGCTCAGGCAGGACTCGGACCAGGTCGCGAAGGTCGTCGAGCGCGGCGCAGCCGGCCTCTCGGATCCGTTCGGCGGCAACCCGAGTCGCCTCATCGGCTGCGGTGAGCCCGAGCGCACCGGCCTCCAGCACGATGAGGCTGACCTGATGTGTCACCACATCGTGCATCTCGGCGGTAAGCCGGGCACGTTCACCTGCGGCGGCCCGCTCGGCCTCCGCGTACCGGTCGGCCTCGGCCCGCCGGGCCCGCTCGCGCAGCATGTTGATCATGCGGCGCCGCGCCGCCAGGTACAGGCCGGCAAGGACCGGCACACCGAGCAACACCAGGCTGGAACGGAGCCGCACCCACGAGAGCGGCCACGGTGCCGTGGCCGCAACCAAGAGAGCGACCACGGCCGCCCAACCCGACACGCGACGCCTCGCGTACACCGCGACCGCATAGGCCGCGAACGGGGCAGCCGAAGTGAGGAACACAACCGTGTCCTCACCCGGCCGGATCGAGCCGCCCGAGCCGATGGTCTCGACGGCGGCCAGGACGGCACTGCCAGCGAAAACAACCCAGGCCACGGTGACCGGTGCGCTCCGGCGCCACCACAGCGCGCCGGCCGCCGCCGCGAAGACCACCGCGGTGAGGCCACCACCGCCCCGAAGATCGGCGGTCGTCCCGGCCAACAACACCAGACCGGAGAGCAACGCAACCGCTACCACCACAGCGTCGACCAACCGCTGCCTCGGCGGGTCATCCCGCTCGGCGACCGCATCCGACCCACTCAAGCTGGCTACCACCACGCGACAACCGTAGGTCGGAACCGGGAACCCGTCCCTCCCGTACCGACGAAAGTAGGTTCGGAACCCCGCCATCGGCCCCGTACCGACCGACGGCTGCCGCTACCAAGATCAAGCTCTGGCACGCCCAATAGAGCGATGAAGAAAGACATCACCACCCGGCGGCTCCTCGCATGCGGCGCCGCCGCCGGTCCTCTGTTCGGCATCGTGATCATCGTTGGTGGCGCGCTGCAGTCCGGATACCGCCCGATCCGCCAGTCCGTCAGCGAACTGGCCACCGGATCGACCGGCTGGATCCAGACCACCAACTTCCTCGTGTGCGGTTCGCTGTTCGTGGTATTCGCCCTCGGTGTCCGCCGGGCCCTGCGCCCCCGCTCAGCCGCCCGGACCGCGGCGGCCCTGACCGGCCTGTTCGGCGTAGCCCTCATCGCCTCCGGGCTGTTCACCACCGATGTCGCCGGGCAGCCTCAGCACACCTGGACCGGCACCGCGCACAACGCCGCCGGCAGCATCGCGTTTCTGTCCCTACCGCTTTTGACCTTCACCTGGGCCATCTGCTCGGCCCGACGTCGCTCCTGGGTCTGGACGGTAACCAGCGCGGCGGCCGGCGTGACCATGCTCCTGCTCATCCAAGGCCTGGCCGTACCCGAACACCGCGGCCTGTATCAGCGCCTCACCATCGGAGTCGGCTGGACCTGGATCACCGCCTTCGCCCTGCACCTACGCCGCAATACGTGCACGTACGAAGGCGAAGCAGCTGATCAAAAGCACCCGATCACTCGCCCGTTTCGCCAAGGCTGAGCGCGTCTCGCCAAGATCAGATGCGCGCTCAGTGGCATGGGCGGACTCCCGCCCTACCGACTCCCCGGGGCGCCGACGCTGACGCCTTCGCGGTCGGCGAGGAGAATCCGCCGGTCGCGGCGCTTTCTATGCCGGCTCGCGCACGCCGTCGGCGTTGCCACCATCGTCTGGCGACGGTTCGTGCGGTGCTTCGGGCAACTCGTCCGGTCCGCCAGGCAGAAGGACGCCCGCGTCGTCGGGCACCGGTTCACGTGGGTCGATGGGCGGGTACTGTTCGGGGTCGAGATCCGGTCCAGTCATCAGGCGAGTATCCGTCGTCTTCGGCACTGCCGCTCGTCGGGCCCGCGAGCCGGACGGTCTCCCCCTCCGGCCGGCCCGCCCGGCCCGGAGGCCGCCGCCGGCCGTCAGGCCAGACCGGCGCAGACCGCCCGGACCGCGGTGACCAGGCCGGGGTCGCCGCAGTCGGTGGATGCCGAGGTACGTCCGACGACCCGCCAGCCCTTGGTGTCCTTGCGCAGGAACACCTGGTCGCCACCGGGGATGGAGGCCGACTGCGGGGCGATCGCCATCAGCCGGGCGAAGCCGCTGCGGCAGCCGAGCACCTGCACGTCGGTGACGCTCTGCCCGTTGAGCGCGGCGCCGGTGGCCTCGAGCAGGACCGGCGGCCGGCAGGACGGGTCGGTGTCGGTGCTCGGCAGGGCGGCGAGCCGGGCGGGCCCGGTGGCGGCGGAGGCGGGGTCGACCGTTCGGCCGGATTCCGTACCGGGGCGGGCCGGGTCCGGGGCGGAAGCCGGTGGCGCGGGGACGCCGAGGGTGGTGGGCGTCGCCTGCGGTCCGACGGCGGTGCCCGCCGGGTCCGGCGCGGCGGTCGGCCCGGACAAGGCCGGTGCCGGGCCACCGGCCGCGGCACCGGCGCGGTCGGCGTGCGCGCATCCGGCCGCCGGGAGGGCCAGGGCCACCGCCACCACCAGGTACGCGCTGCTGCGTCGGATCGTCATGAAACGTCTCTCCATCTCGTCGAAGCTGCTGCCCGGGTGGGCGCCCGGTGCTGCTCCGACGCTAGGGAGCCGGCCTGCCGGCGATCTGGACGAAACCTGGAAGCGCAGGCCAGGGTGGGTTCAGGCCGGGTGGGCAACCGACACGGCCACGCCCACCGGCGCGGTCGCCTCGCAACCGCATGCCCACCGCTCGTGCCAGCCGGACGCCTCGTCGGCCTCGCGGGTGCCGAGCCGGCGGAACGTCGCCGCGGCGGTCTCCCATGCCTGGTGGGCGGACGCGACGTCGCCCAGCGCCGCATGAGCCGCACCCAGGTCGCGCAGCGTCCGTGCGGCACCGAGATCGTGGTGCAGCTCGACCCATCCGTCGTACGCGAGCCGAAGGTTCTCCAGGGCGACGTCCGGCCGGCCGGCCGCCAGGTGCAGTTCGCCGACGGTCCGCTGGACCAGCGCCACCCCGAACCGGTCGTGCAGCCGCCGGCACGTCCCGAGGGCGCGCTCCAACGGCTCCTGCGCCCGGCTCAACCTGCCCTGCCGGATCCACACCTTCGCCAGCGCCTGCTCCGTGTAGCAGGCGAGCAACTCGTCGCCGCTCGCCAGGATCAGGTCGTGGCTGCGGAGGCACCAGCGCTCCGCCTCGGCCAGCTCACCCCGGGCCCGATGTACCAGGCCGATCCCCCGGGCGGCGATGGCCTCGCCGCGAGCGTGGCCCAGCGAACGGTAGGTGTCCACGGTACGACCCATCCAGCTCAGTGCCGCCTCGTCGTCGCCGAGCTCCCGCAGGCAGTAGCCGATGCCGTAGGTCGCGTGCGCGGCGGCGGTCTCGCCCCCCAAGCGGCCCAGCACCTCGGCGGCTGTGGTCAGCAGCGGGACCGCCTCGCGATGCCGGCCCACCTCACGCAGTACGGTGCCGAGACCGTTGCGCGCCGCAGCCGACCCGTGCTCGTGGCCGGCGGCTTCGAACAGGTCGATGGCGGTCCGGAAGTTCCGTTCGGCCTCGGCGAACCGGTCCTCCTTGTAGCGCAGCAGCGCGATGCCGCACTCGATCACCGCCTCGCCGACCACGTTGCCGGCCGCCCGGGCGGCGGCCGACGCCGCCGCGTGGGTGCGTCCCCAGCCGACGAAGTCGTTGCGGACCGCGAAGGAGGCGTAGACCAACGCGTCCGCCAGCGCGCACGCCGCCACGTCCATGCCGAGTTCCGCGGCCCGTTCCACCGCGACGATCAGCGTCGGCGCCTCGACCTCCAGCCAACCGGGTAGCTGGTGATCCGCCGGAAGCGGGACGGCCGGTACGTCCACCGGCAGCGGCGCCTGCCGGTACAGCGGCGGGATGGCGTACGGCAGCCGCTGGTTGAGCCGCTCACCCAGCTCGGTGGCCGTGACCAGCACTCTGGCCACCGCGGCGCGCAGCGCGTCGTCGCTGTCCTCCTCGACGGCGCGTTCCCTGGCGAACAGCCGGACCAGGTCGTGCATGTGGTACCGGAGCAGTCGGTGCGTCGGGTCCGCAACGGCGGTCACCAGGCGGGCGTCGGCGAGCTGTTCCAGCAGTTCCTCGGCGTCGTCCATCGAGCCGCCGACGAGTGCCGCCACCAGCCACTCCGCGAAGCTCGACACCCCGAGAAAGCCGAGCAACCGGAACGCAAGACGGGCCGGTGGGTCGAGCGCCTGGTAGCCGACCGCGACGCTGACCCGGACGGCCAGCCCGTCCGCCGTCATCTCGTCGAGCCTCGCGCGTTCGTCGCGCATCCGCTCGGCCAGGCGGGCGATCCGGCGGTGCGGTCGGGCCGCGATCCGGGCGCCGACGATCCGCAGGGCGAGCGGCAGGCCGGCGCACATCTCGACAAGCGCGGCGGTCGCCTCCGGCTCGGCGGCCACCCGGCCTGGCCCGACGATGCGCTCCAACAGGACGACCGAGTCGGCCCGGTCGAGCAACGGCACCTCGATCTGCTCGGCGCCCGGGATGGTGGTCAGCAGGGCCCGGCTGGACACGATCAGGGCGCTGCCCGGCCCACCGGGCGCGAGCGGGCGAACCTCCTCGGCGCTGACCGCCGAGTCGAGCACGATGAGGAATCGGCGTCCGCTCAGCATGGCGCGGTACTGTCCGAGCTTGTCCTCCAAAGTGGGCAACTGCTGGATGTTCGTGGCGCCCAGGGCCCGCAGCACCCGGTCCAGGGCCTCCCCGGAGTCGCCGCCTCGGCCGGCGAGGGTGACGAAGATCTGCCCGTCGGGGTACGAGTGGCGCAGGAGGTATGCGAGCCGGATGCTGAGCGCCGTCTTACCCACGCCGCCCGGGCCGGAAAGGATCACCACGGGCGCGGCGTTGTCCTTGAGGCGCCCATCGTCGGGTTGCAGCACACTCAACGCGCAGGAGATCTCCGGTTCACAGCCGACGTGGTCGGGCAGGTCGGCCGGAAGCTGACAGCCGGGTCCCGGCGGAGCATGGTGTGCCGGCTCCGGTTTCGCCTCGACACGCGCGGGCACGGCGGCAGCGGGCTGCGCCACTCCGGGCACCTCGACAGGGGCCGCGGCCACCCTCGGCGCACGCAGCGTGCCCCGCAGGATCTCCCGCTGCAGGTCCTGCAGGTCGGTGCCCGGGTCGATGCCCAACTCGTCGGCGAGCTTGACGCGGGTCCGGGCGTACAGGTCGAGTGCCTCGGCTCGGCGACCGTCGAAGTACAGGGCGCGCATCAGGGTCACGGCCAGCGGCTCGACGAGCGGGCTGCGCTCCAGGGCCACCGTGAGTCGGTCGACGACCTGCCCCGGCCGGCCCTGGCCGATCTCGCTGTCGGCCCAGTCGAGCAGGACCCGGACAAGCTGCTGGGACAGGCCCTCCCGAACCCGGGCCGCCCAGGCGCCGGGCAGCCCGTCGAGCGGGTCGCCCCGCCACAGCTCGACCGCCTCCCGCAGCAGCGTCGCCCGGTCGGGGTCGGCCGCCGCGAGGCCCTGGGCCTGCTCGGCGAAGCGGCGCAGGCGGTGCAGGTCGACGCGGTCCGGGTCGATGTCGAGCAGATAGCCGGTCTGACTGCGGCCGACCGTGATCGGGACCGTCTCGGCGGATTGGGCCGCGACCAGGATCCGCCGGATTCGGGTGAGGTACGTGTACAGGACGCCCCGGGCGTCAGCCGGCGGGGCGTCGTCCCAGACCCGGTCGACCAGCGCCTCGATCGGCACGCTGCGGCCCACGTCCACGGCGAGCGCGGCGAACACCAGCCGCTGCTTCGGTGGTCCCAACTCGAGCGGCCGGCCGGCCGCGACCACGCGAAGATCACCCAGTATGCATAGTTCCACGGCTTCGCCCCCGCGTCCGTAGCGCCGCTGGACCGCCCGCGAGCGGGGCGTCCGAAGTTGTCAAGGATCCATCCAGGTTCGCTACCTGATGTGGCTGCGAGGGTTCTGCCAGCCACCGCACCGGCAGCTCGCGGACCACTCACCGGAGTGGACGGCCCTCATCCCACCTCCGACGAAAGGGTCGCGAACACACAACCGCACAGCAGGACCAAGCGGGACCAGCCATCGAGGGCAGGCCCCACGGTGGCTTGTGCGCTGCGACTTTACCTGTCGCATTGGGTCCAGCCAATGGCTGTCGTGCACCTCGATCCACGTTCGCGACCACTCCGTTCATCCCCACCACGAAGGGAAGACCCATGCGTCGCTTCCGAGCCCGCAGACCGGCCGCGATCCTCGGCACCATCACGATGGCCGCCGCTGGCCTGGTCAGCGTGTCGTCCGCGCCGGCCCAGGCCTCCACCATCGAGGGCCCGATCAGCCGCAGCGAGGTCCTGTCCCGTGCACAGAACTGGGTGGACCGGGACCTCACCTACACCCAGACCGGCTCCTGGGCGAGCGACATGGACGGCGACAAGACCTACCGGCGCGACTGCTCCGGTCTCGTGTCGATGGCCTGGCACCTGAACACCAGCTACATCACCGACGACTTCCAGGGGAACAACTCGCGCTGGGACACCCTCGGCAGCATCGACAGCTTCCAGGCCGGCGACGCGATGGTCCGCAGCGGCCACATCGAACTCTTCTCGCACTGGGCCGACCGGAACGACCACAGCAAGGGCGCCTACGTCTACTCCTTCAACGACGACGGCCAGACGGTCCAGAACCCGTACAAGGACAACAACGTCGGCAGTCGTGGGTTCAACAGCGCCAGCGACCTGAGGACGTACAAGCCGATCCGGCGCACCGGCCTGATCGCGGGGGCGACGGCACGCAAGGGACCGGCGTTGGGGCACGACGACGGCGACGGCACCCTGACCATCCACCGCTGGAATTCGACCGGTACGGCGTTCGACCACACGACCGATTACAAGGGTGAGAGTTCCTTCGACCTCGCGAACGTCGGCGATCGGATGGCCTCGGGTGACGTCGATGGTGACGGCACCGACGACATCGTCATGGCGTACCAGATCAGCGATGGCACCTTCGGCTTCTACGTCTTCGACGCCGGCCTGACCAGCCGCGGCCGCTTCTACACCTCCAGCCAATACAACCTCGACCCCGTCGCCGGACGCCTCGTCGTCGCCGACTTCACCGGCGACGGCAAAGCCGAACCCGCCCTCATCCACGACGACGGCGACGGCACCACCACCATCCACCGCTGGACCAGCACCGGCACCACCTTCAACCGCACCACCGACTACGTCGGCACCGGCAGCTTCGACCTCGCCAACGTCGGCGACCGCGTCGCCGCCGGCGACGTCACCGGCGACGGCAAAGCCGACATCGTCATGGCCTACCAAATCAGCGACGGCACTTTCGGCTACTACGTCTACAGCCAAGGCCTGACCAGCCTCGGCCGCTTCTACACCTCCAGCCAATACAACCTCGACCCCGTCGCCGGACGCCTCGTCGTCGCCGACTTCACCGGCGACGGCAAAGCCGAACCCGCCCTCATCCACGACGACGGCGACGGCACCACCACCATCCACCGCTGGACCAGCACCGGCACCACCTTCAACCGCACCACCGACTACGTCGGCACCGGCAACTTCGACCTCGCCAACGTCGGCAACCGCGTCGCCGCCGGCGACGTCACCGGCGACGGCAAAGCCGACATCGTCATGGCCTACGACCTCGGCAACAACACCTTCGGCTACTACACCTTCAACCAAGGCCTCACCAGCCTCGGCCGCTGGTACACCTCCGGCCCCTACAACATCACCCCCGTCAACGGACGCCTCGTCCTCGGCAACTGGTGACCTGACCTCGTCTCACACGAACAGGACTCGGGGGTCACCGGCTGCGCCGGTGACCCCCGAGTCGCGTCCGGTCAGGTCGCGGTGGTCACCTCGGCCTCGACCTGGCGATTCATCTTGGGTAGGTGGGGAGACGCCGCTGGCGGTGTCCGGCATGCTGTGGGCATGACCGAGGAACCGAAGAATCGTTCCGCCTCATCCAGCGATACGGTGCTCGCCGCATCGCCAGTGATCTCGGTGATGTTGATCGTCTCTGATGCAGAGGCCGCAGTCGCCTGGTACAGGACTGCGCTTGGCGCGACGGAGCTGTGGAACCTTGGTGGCGTGGCCGGCCTCGCGATCAGCGGCGCCCCCTTCTTCCTCCACCAGGTCAATCCCGAGAACCCGACAGAGACGAGTCCTGGCCAGGTCGGAATCACGAGCACCCGCATCGAGGTGTTCGTCGATGACCCCGACACCTTCATCGAGCGCGCCGTCGCGGCCGGCGCAGTCGCCGGAGCGGCAATCGAGGATCACCGCGTGCCCTGGGGGACGCACCGTCAAGGTGGCTTCACGGACCCGTTCGGTCACAACTGGTCCGTGGGCGACACCTCGCCCCTGCGCACGTTCCCCCGTTGATCGGGCGAGCCTGCTCATGACGCTGCGTCTGGCCCGGCTCGAACGCGAAGAACGCCCCGGCCGAAAGTCGGAACCGAGGACCGTGACCACGCCCGCCGTGCCGTCGCCGCGTTGAAGCTCGTCTACGGCGCCACGTTCGCCAACGCCGTCGCGATAACCACCGGCGATCTCGGCGAGCGGCTCTCCTCCTACGAGTACCCGAGCCCGCTAGCGGGCGGCCAACGCACCCCACCTCGTCGCGCTCGTGCGTGTGGACGCCCGCTTCGAACATGGCAAACTCGTCGGACGCCCCGCGGCCACCCCGGCCACCAAGGCCCCCGCCGCCACCCAACCAAGATCACCCAATCACACGTTGGCATCGCAGAGGAGGCACACGTGGGCGATCCGGTGAAGGATGCCTCGCTCGAAGGTCCCATTCCAGAGGCTTGGCGGCCGACGCTCAAGGCGGTCGTGGACTCGCTGGTGGGACGAGACGCCGCCATCGGCGCAGGCCTGCCGCCGGTAGACCCAGTTCCTACCGAAATCTCGCAGAAATGCCGCCAGGCGATTGACAACTACGGTGACGTCACGCTGATCACCCCACCAGACCAATCCTGGAACACATCAGTCGCATTGTGGTTCGGCGATCACTGGCGCTGCCTGGTCGACCTCTGGACCGAAGAGGAAGGCAGGAGCGACCTGGTGCTCGATGTCGACGTCTTCGAGAACGGACCTGGATACCGCTACCGCGTGAACCTCGTCTACGTCCCCTGAACCACCGATCCACAGGTGGTGACAATCGCTCACGCGGCGTCTTGACTGTCATCGATGGTGGCCGGTTGACGACGTCTTGCGCCCGCCTGCGTCCCCACCCGCCGGTACGGCGTGATTAGCTGCCGCCCTGGCATCGGATAGCGAACGGATCGACGTGGCGTTGGCCAAGAAGGGCCCTCGGCTCATCCCGGTCGACAGCGTGGTCTACCGGTGGCGGGTGCGCGGAAGGCCAACCTACGCCCAAACGCTCGGTGATCGACCACTCACCCTCGCCGTCGAGCAAGCCGACTGCAAGGGCGGCGTACTGCTGGTCGACCTGCCCCAGGACCACCCGAGGACCGTGCGTCACCACCGGCAATGAACGCCAGCCCACCTGGAGCGGCAGATCCGGTTGTTGCGGTGATCGCTACTGTGGGGGTTCGCGGCTGTTTCGCGGGCAGGTTTCGATGCGCCGAGCGTTGTCGGGATGCACTGTCGGCCGCTTGGCTCCGGCGTTTCTCGCGGTTCGGATGGCGTGAGGTGGGAGGCGTCATGCGGGTAGCGGTGGCCGGCGCCGGTCTTGGCGGATTGTGTCTGGCTCAGGGGCTGGTGCGGGACGGCGTCGATGTGCACGTTTACGAGCGGGACAGTGGCCTTGACGTCCGCCGGCAGGGCTACCGGCTGCACTTGGACGCGCGGGCCGGGCTGGCGCTGCAGAGGTGTCTGCCGCCCGAGTTGTTCCGGCTCTTCCTCGCCACGACGGGCCGGCGCAGCACCGTGGTCACGGTACTGACCGCACAGCTGCGCGTCCTGCGCCGCATGGCAGTTGACCCGAACCTGGACCCGGGCGATCCGGCGACGCTGTCTACCTCGGTCGACCGGGGCACGCTGCGGGAAATCCTCGCCGCGGGGCTCGACGCTCGGATCCACTTCGGCCGTGAGCTCGTCGGGTACGCGCAGGAGGCCGACGGTGTGACCCTGCGCTTCGCGGACGGGTCGACCGAGGCCGCGGACGTGCTTGTCGGCGCGGACGGGGTGAATTCCGTCGTGCGCCGCACACTGTTGCCGGACGCACCGGTCGTGGACACCGGCTCGAGGGTCATCTACGGCAAGGTCCCATTGGACGACGCTGCGCGGCGGCTGATCCCGCCGGCCATGTACGAAGGGTTCACCGCCATCATCGGTGGCGATGTCGGTTTGGCCGCTGGGCTGGTCGAGTTTCAGCGGGCACCCGAGGACGCGGCGGCCGAGATCGCGCCTGGAATACGCGTCACGCCGACCGGGGACTATCTGATGTGGGGTCTGTCCGCCGGACGCGATCGGCTTGGCGCGCCGGACACCGAACTGGCCGTGGCCGACCCTGCGGCCTTACATGCCGTCGCGTGCCGGGCGATCCGTTCGTGGCACCCCGACCTGCGTGCACTGCTGGCCCGGACGGCCGTTGATGAGACCTTCTTCATCCGGGTCCGCAGCAGCGAACGCGTCGCCGCCTGGGCGCCAAGCCGGGTGACACTGCTCGGCGACGGGATCCACGCGATGAGCCCGGCCCGCGGCTCAGGCGCGAACACCGCGCTGATGGACGCGGCGAACCTGTGCGCTGCCCTCACCACCGGCAGCGACATCATCGCGGCGATAGCCCAATACGAGGAAGGCATGCGCGACTACGGCTTCGCCGCGGTGGAGGCCTCCCGGGAAGCGGAAGCGGCGTACGCCGGCCGGGGAAACCCTGTGTGGCTCTGGATCGTCAACCACCTGCCCAAACCGCGCGGCGCCCGCCGCTCGGTGCGCTGATCTCGCATATCCGCGAGCTGGCGCAGTGAGCCAGCCTGTGCCGCAGCTGCCCACTGGGCACCCAAAGCGGCAGATCCGGATGCAGTGTAGGAGCTGAACCGGCTTGTACGACGTATCGTGCCTCCCGTGGACGTCGAGGTGGAACTCGTCGAGGCTCTCGACGCGGAGAGCATCGAAGCGTTTTGCCGAGATGTGCCAAAGTTGTCGAGCCGGCCGAGTCGTCTGAGCCCGCAAGCTTTGGCCCGCATGATCGCGTTGCCTGAGTACCAGCTATTCGTCGCCCGGCAGAACGGGAGCATCTGCGGCACACTCACGCTCGCGGTTTACCAGGCGCCCGGCGGAGTGAAGGCCCGTATCGATGATGTCGTCGCCGAACAGACTGAAGGCGGGAAAGCGGTTGCCCTAAGGCTGATCCGAGAGGCCATACGGCGTGCCGTGGCGGCCGGCGCTGCTGGCGTCCAGGTCGTGTCCAAACCGGCATTGTCGGTGGCAAACAGTACCTTCGAACAGATCGGCTTCAGGCAGCAAGGCCCAGGGATCTACGTCCGGGTGTTCCATACCTAACCCCCGACTCCCGCTTCCGCAGGGCACGGCGGCGGTACCTCCAGGACGAGGCGCACTGTCATCGGCCAGTCCCGACGCCGCCTGCCCTTCTTCGCATGACGCCCCGTAGCGCACGGATCGTGGCGAGTCCGTGACCTAGGCGTCTAGCGACGGCTACCGTTCCGGCTGTTCGTGGAGGACGTCGCGAACTTGCATGAGCGCGAACCCGAGCAGGTTGAGGCCCCGCCAGCGAGCCGGTTCGGAGGCGACGGGGTCCTCTCGGGTTAGCCCGATACCCCAGATCCGGTCCACCGGGCTGGCCTCGACGAGAACCCGTCTTCCGGTACCGACCAGGAATTCGCGCAGCGCGGCGTGCTGTCCGAACTTAGCCAGGTTGCCGGCCACCACGATCTCGAAGCGGTGATCGTCCCAGGTCCGTTGATCGAAGCCGACGACCCGGCCGCCGAGCGCCTTGGCCGCGTGTGGGTGCGGCGCGGCGAGAACCCGCTCGGCCATCGCGTCGTCACCGAACACGGTGGCCTTGCGCCACATCATGTAGTGCTCGGCGGTCGCGAAGACGAGCCCGTCGATCATGAACGGCGTTGGCCACCACTGACTCAAGCATCCGGCGCCGACCCGGCCGTCGCGCTCCGGCTGGTGCCCCCAGAAGAACAGAAACTTGATCCGTTCCCCGCGCGCCTGCGCGGCGACCAGATCCGTGACGCTACGACATGAAGCCAGCATGATCGCGAGTGTCCTCGACCCGGACCCCGACGCGCCACAGTATTGTCCGAGGCAGAGCCGAGAGGGCGCTTGCCGGTAAGCGCCTCACCGACACCGCGCTCAGTCGGCGGCAGATCAGTATGCGGAAGCGGGCATGCGGACACGCACTGGGGCCACGCCGGTCGCGGGCGGTTGTCGAGGCCGTAGAACCCGACACGTCGGTTGCTCAGCTGCATCCGCAAGATGGTTCGGGAGTAGCCAGCGGACTCCAACTGCCTGTACGCGCGCTCGACCGTCCGTGCACTCAGCCGCGACGCCCGGGCCTGGCCCACGTATGGGTAGCGAGCGGACCAGGCCCGCGTCTGTCCGGATCGGTAGCTCGTGTCCCACCGTGATTGGGTCGCGGCCGACTCGGGCGCACAAAGCGTGCCCCCGAGTCGGCGCGACAATCGGCAGACCGTTACCGGCGGCCGAACTTGACACTCACCTCTGCTACTGGTCAGGCGGGTACGAACTGCCACTGCTGGTTGGTCCCGCCGTTGGCGGTCCACTGCACGACCTGCGCCCCGTCGCTGGTCGAGGCGGCGGAGACGTCGGCCACGAGCCCGCTGCTGCGGCTGACGATGGTGTAGTAGCCGTCGCCGGTGGGCCGCAGGTACCACGACTGGTTGGTGCCGCCGTTGGCCGACCACTGTTGCAGTTGCAGGCCCTGCGTGGTGCTGCCGGCGTTGACGTCGAGCATCTTTCCGGACGCGGTGTAGCGCAGGGTGTACGCGTCCTGGGTGGTGCTGATCGTCCAGGTGGGGGTGCCGCTCTGCTGGACCGCCTTGGCGCCGTCGGCGGTGGAGTTCCCGGCGATGGCGAGGGGCTTGCCGCTGTTGCGGTTGACGATGCGGTAGGTGCCTGCTGCCGGCCCGGTTCCACCGCTTCCACTGAGGTTGAGGTACTCGACCGCATCGGTGAAGACGGTGCTGCCGGACTTGGCGGTCGACAGCTGGAGGTACACGCGGCTGCCGGTGGCGGGGGCGGTGAAGGACACCGGTTGGGTGACCCGCGAGCCGAGTGGGACGGTCAGGGTGCTGTTGCCGGACGCGACGACCGTACCGGTCGGGCTGTCGAGCCGGGCGGTCCAGGTGAAGCCCACCGAGGTGTTGGTGAGGTCGTCGTTGAACACGGTGATGTTGCGGGTCACCGTGGCGTTGCGGGCGTAGCTGGGTACGGCCTGCGCCAGCGGGAAGTTGCCGTTGGAGTCCGAGTTACCGGAGGCGGACCAGTACGGGAGGTCGATCGCGGCCACCGGGTTGAACGCCGCCTGCACACGCTGGATCTGCGCGTTGCTCCACGGATCGGGCAGGTTGTCCACGCCGTAGATGGGGTGACCGCCCTCCTCCGGGGTGAAGTCGGTGGACCGCACGCCCGGCACGACGCTGGCCCAGGCGGACAGCAGCGTGTACGGGCGCAGGTCGGTGGCGCCCTTGCCGCGCTTGGCAGCAGTCGCGGTGGCGAACCACTCGAAGCCCTGCTTGTTGTTGCATGCCGGCCAGATGAACTCGCCCTCGCCGTCGGGCCGCCCGTTCACGCTGACCAGGCCCTCCCCGTACCTGCCGAAGCCGTCGACGTAGTGCGGGATCACCGCGAAGTTGGCGTACGTCATCCCGGGATACAGGCTGACATTGTTGCCGACGCCCACCTCGACAATGATCGGCCGGGTGCCGTCGGCGCCGTTCATCGCCGCGTACAGGTCCTTCTCGAACTGCTCGGAATCCTGGCCGCTCTGGTTCGGCTCGTTGTTCTGACTCCAGCGGATGATCGCGGGGTGGTTGCGGTCGCGCAGGACCAGCGCACGGGCGTGGTTGATCATGTTGTCGCGCCCGACGGAGTTCTGCCACTCCTGCGAGGACTGAGAGCCGCGAATCGCGACCTCGTCGATGATCATCAGGCCCATCTCGTCGGCGACATCCAGCATGTACGGGCTTCCGGGCTCCTGGTGGATGCGCACCACGTTGTAGTTCAGCCGCTGGTAGTTGTCCACCGCCTGCGGCCAGCCGCCGTTGCCGGACGACGGGGGCAGGAAACCGGGCAGGGTGTGGTACGCGTCGCCCTTGCCGCCGTTGTTGATCCGGTCGTAGTCGCCACCCTGGAGGTTGTCGCCACGGAAGTTCACGCGCACGCCGTTGAGGTAGTAGTAGTCACCGTTCTGGGTGGCCTCCCGGAACCCGAACCGGGACGTGGCGTCGCTCGTCCGGCCGTCGTCGGTGACCGCATGCACCGTCAGCCCGTGCAGCTGCGCCCGGTACCCCGACCGGTACGGCACATTGGGCCACCAGTACGAGGTGCTGTCGAGGTTCCACGCGACCGGCCCCACAGTCACGGTCACGGTTGAGCGGGCCGCCACGGTGACCGTACGGCTGGGCAGTGCCGGGTAGCTGAAAGCCGTTCCGTTGCTGGACGACAGCGACCCGGTCAACGTCACCGACCGGGAACTGTCCGACGTGTTACGCACCGACACGTCGTAGGTCAGCGTCTTGTTCGCCACCGACGTACGCACGAATGTGTCGCTGACGTACACCGCCGGGTACACCCGCAGGAACGCGGACCCGAAGATCCCCTGCGGTATCGCCTCGGACCACGTGGCGGCGTCGGGCACCAGGTACCGGCCGTTGGATGCCTTCAACGCGCCGCGGCCCTTCACGTTCACGGTGATCGTGTGGGTGGTGCCGGGCGCCGCGTATGCGCTGATGTCGAAGTTCGACGGGGTGAACGCCGTCGTCTGGGTCGCCACCACCCGGCCGTCGACCGACAGTGTCGCCTGGTGGTTGACGGCGCCGAACTCGATCCAGGTCGACTGCGGCTGCCCCGAGTCCGGCACGGTGATGCTGCGCGAGTACACCGCCTCGTTCACGGTGGTGAAGCCCTGCTTGTACCAGCCGCCACCGGGCACCGCGATCGTGGTCGCCCCCCGACCCGAGGGCGTGAAGTTCCACGTCCCGCTCAGATCGACCGAGGTGATCGCAGCGCTACCGGCCGCCACACCGTCAACTCCGGCGGCCGCGACACTCTGCGTCGCGACCGGCACGGCCAGGGCCGACCCGGGAGTCGCCAGGGTCAGACCACCCAGCGTCAGGGGCAGGGCGAGCGCCACGGCCGCGGCCAGCCCTCTGGCCAACGCCGACAATCGGCCACCCCAGTGGACGTTCGTACGATGCACGGTAACCCTCCTGTGACTCACCCGACAGCTCCGCAACACCGGTTCAGGGCACAGCCGCAAGGCCGATACTCGAATCGATTCGACAAATCTGCCGGCGTCGCCGACCACCCGGGAAGGGTGGTTACGGCCCAGATACATAGATATGTATTAATGGGTGTCTGGAGCGTGAAGTCAAGGTTTCAAGACGGTTACTTCCTGCTCCTGATGCCTCACAAGCCTCGAGTGGCTGCCGATGAGTACGACCCCTTTGGAGTGCCAGGGCATCGCGCTCAGGCACTCCGTGTCGCCGACCCACCGCCGCAGCGTCGATCGGATAGCGAACCGATTCGCCTCTGCGGCACCCGACCGCGTGACATATGGACAGCACTGTGGTCCTCGGCGAAGTCGGCGGGCGACGCGGCCTGACTTGTTCGGTTCGAAACTGAAGTTAGGCTGCTGGCAAGGAACGTGCTTCGCCAGCGTCACGGGCGGGTTACGGGAACTTAACGGTGAGTGTCTGACTGCGTAGACATGACTACGCAAACATACAGGACTATGGCCGGCGATGGGAGATGCCGTGACGCGATTGGCGGGGCCGGGTGGAAGCCCTCCGACGCCGCGCAGCGTGGACGTCGCGCGGCTGGCCGGCGTCTCCCAGAAGACGGTGTCCAGGGTCCTCAACGACGAGCCGTATGTCTCGGCCGACGTGCGCCGGCGGGTCCTGGACGCCGCCGAGGAGCTCGGCTACCGGCGCAACCAGGCGGCCCGGGCGCTGGCCTCCGGGCGGACCCGGTCGATCGGCGTGGTGACGCTCGGCAGCGCCTTGTACGGGCCGGCGTCGTGGCTCATGGGCATCGAGCGGGCGGTCCGGGAGGTGGGCTACACGCTGCGGGTGGCCACCACGATGGAGGGCGACCCGGGCGGCATCGCGAGCGCCCTGGCGTCGCTGCTGGACCAGGGCGTGGACGGCGTCATCATCTCCGAGCCGATCGACGAGGGCGTCGGCCCCATCAGCGTCGACGTGCCGGTCCTGGTCCTCGGCGCGCCGCCCACCTTCACCGCGCGGCAGGTCGTGACCGCCAGGGTCGGCGCGGGCCGGCTCGCGCGGGCCGCGACCGAGCACCTGCTGGAGCTGGGGCACGCGACCGTCCATCACCTGGCCGGCCCGCAGCGGTGGTATTCGGCACGGGACCGTCTCGCCGGCTGGCGCGAGGCGCTGCGAGCCCACGGCGCGGACGAGCCGCCGGTCGTCGAGGGCGACTGGTCGGCCGCGTCCGGCTACGCGGCGGGCCGGCAACTGGCCGGCGACAGCACCGTGACCGCGGTGTTCGCCGCGAACGACGACATGGCAATCGGTCTCATCCGCGCGCAGCTCGAGGCCGGGCGCCGCGTGCCCGAGGACATCAGCGTCGTCGGGTTCGACGACATCCCGGTCGCCGCCTACGTCACTCCCCCGCTCACCACCCTGCGGCAGCCGTTCGACGAGGTCACGCGGCAGGGCCTCGCGCTGCTGGTTCAGGTCATCGAGAAGCCGGACGTCGAGCTTGCACCGGCGGCCGACCAACCGGTCGAGCTCGTCGTCCGCGCCTCGACGGCACCACCGCCGCCCCGGCCGATCCCGGGACGTGGCCGCCGAGCGATCCCCCAGCCCACGGTGGCCCGCACGGTCAGCCCGCCGGCAGCGAAGTCGCATCCGCCGCGCCCGTGATCAGCGTCGATTTGTCCACCTACGGCGGCACGTCACCCGAGGCCCGCACGGCCGTCGCCGACCAGCGGCGGTAGCACCCGCGCGGACGCACACCTCTCGATACCCCCTGTCCCCAACACGCCGTTGCCCGACGCGCCGGTCCCGCTACCCTTGCGACGGGAGTTGACCATGGCCACATCGTCCCCAACAGTCCCCGGTAAGCCGCCGAACCTTGCTTGCCTCGGCCGCAGCGGTGTCGTCGAGTGCGGCGCTGGCCGCGTGCGGCGGCGGCGGTACCTCCGCCACCGCGGCGGTGAGCCAGGCCGACATCGACAAGGCGATGTCGACCGCGACCGAGCTGACGTTCTGGGCCTGGGTTCCGGACATCACGCAAGAGGTGGCGCTGTTCGAGCAGAAGTACCCGGCTGTCAAGGTGGCCAACGCCGGTCAGGGCGCCCCGGAGTACACCAAGCTGCGCACGGCGTTGCAGGCCGGCACGGGTGCTCGCGACGTGGGGCCTCGCCTCCTGCGCCTCCCGGATCGCAGGGGGCGGACCCACGAACAGCGACACGGTCGTACTCGTGGTGACCGGGTCCATGCTCTCGATCGTCCCGTTCGTCGTGGCCGTCCTGCTCCTGCGGCGGTACTGGCAGAGCGAGCTGGCCACCGGCAGCGTCAAGCAATGACCGACCGCTCCACCTCGGAGGTTCCCCCCATGGCAGTGCTCCCCGCCCGCGTCCTCTTCGGCGCCGCGTACTACGTCGAGTACCAGCCCTATGAACGACTCAAGACCGACCTCGACCTGATGGTCGACGCCCGCTTCACCGTCATCCGGGTCGGCGAGTCGGTCTGGTCGACCTGGGAACCGGAGAACGGGCGGTTCAACCTCGAGTGGCTCCAGCCGGTGCTCGACGGCGCACACGAACGCGGCATCTCCGTCATCCTCGGCACGCCCACCTACGCCGTGCCGCCGTGGCTCGCCCGGCAGTACCCGGAGATCGCCGGCGAGCGGGCCACCGGGCAGCGCATCGGATGGGGCGCGCGGCAGGAGGTCGACTTCACCCACCCGGGCTTCCGATTCCACGCCGAGCGGGTCATCCGGCAGATCGTCGGTCGGTACGCCGGCCACCCCGCAGTCATCGGGTTCCAGGTGGACAACGAACCCGGCAACGAACTGCTGCACAACCACGGCGTCTTCCAGAGATTCGTGGACCACCTGCGCACCACCTACGGCGACGTCGAGACCCTCAACCGCGAATGGGGCCTGGTCTACTGGTCGCACCGCCTCTCCACCTGGGCGGACCTGTGGACCCCGGACGGCAACGCCCAGCCCCAGTACGACGTCGCCTGGCGGGCGTTCCAGGCCCGCCAGACGACCGAGTTCATCGGCTGGCAGGCCGGCATCGTCCGGGAGTACGCGCGCGGCGACCAGTTCGTCACCACGTGCATCGCCTACGGCCGACCCGCGGTGCACGACGACGAGCTGACCGAAGGCCTCGACGTCGCCGCCGGCAACCCGTACTACGTCATGCAGGATGCCCTGGCGCTGCCGGACCGCGACCACGACGACGTCGAACAGCACGGGAAGACCACCGGGGTATGGGCGCTGTACCAGAGCGCAGACCGCATGTTCTCGTCGCGCCAGGCGCCGTTCCTGGTCACCGAGACCAACGCCATGTCCATCGGCATGCCGTGGGACAACCGGCCGGCGTACGACGGCCAGTGGCGGCAGGCGGCCTGGGCGCTCGTCGCGCGCGGGGCGCAGATGATCGAGTACTGGCACTGGCACACGCTGCACTTCGGCGCGGAGACCTACTGGGGCGGGATCCTTCCGCACAGCGGCCGGCCGGGCCGCACGTACGCGGAGCTGTCCCGCCTCGGCGCGGAACTGGACGCCGCCGGCCCCCTCGTCGCCGCCCTCGAACCCGACGCCGACATCACGATGGTCTACTCGATGCCGAGCAACTGGCTCATGCAGAAGTACCCGCCGCTGTCTGCCGCGGACGGTGGACCGGACGCCGCGGCGTACCACGGCATCTTCGACCCCTTCTATCGCGGCGCATTCGACGCCGGCCGGCAGGTGCGCATCGTCCACGCCGGGCAGTTGCACGACCCGAGCGGTGAGCGGACCGGCCCAACGCCGGAGTCGGCCGCGCGACGGCATCCGGTCCTGGTCGTCGCGGCGCTGTATGTCGCCGACGACGCGACGCTCGACTGGCTCGCCGCCTACGCGGCCGCCGGCGGCCACCTCGTACTCGGCCCGCGGACCGGCTACGCCGACCACGAGGCCCGCGCGCGACACGAGCCGGCGCCCGGACGGCTCGTCGAGGCCACCGGAGTCCGCTACGAGGAGTTCAGCAACCTGGTGCGCGATGTCCCGGTCCGTGCCGCCTCGGGCGGGCCGCTCGACCTGCCGGAGCGGGCGGCGGCGACGCGCTGGGCCGACGGCCTCACCGTCGTGGACGCCGATGTGCTCGTCGAGTACCACCATCCGCACTTCGGCCGCTGGCCGGCGGTCACTACCCGCCGCCACGGCGCGGGCCGGGTCACCTGCGTCGGCACGGTACCCGGACGCGACCTCGCCCAGGCCCTCGCCGCATGGCTCGCGCCGGTGCCGACCGGCGGATGGCGCCGCCTCCCGGCCTCCGTCACGGCCACCACCGCCACCTCCCCGGACGGGCGCCGGGTCCACGTCGTGCACAACTGGAGCTGGGAACCCGTCGCGGTCGAGGCGCCGGTGCCGCTGACCGACGCCCTGAGCGGTGCCGCGGTCGCGCCGGGCACGGCGGTGCACCTCGGCGCGTGGGACGTGCGCGTCTTCGCGGCGGCCGGAACTGAAGCTTCTGGCTGACCCGCCGCGGGTGAATCGCGGATCAACGAAGTCGATCGTCGCGTTGCCGAGGGTCCGCGCTAGATCAGGACCTTTGGCGCGACGTCGGCGAAGAGCCCTGGTGGCGTCGAAGTGTTCGCGTCGGCCGTGGTAGCGGGCCTTCGGGATCACGCGCAGCTTTCCGAGGTCTCTGGATTGTCGCGTGCGGGCGACTACCCTGCTCGTGTGACTCTGCTACTCGAGACGCGTCCGTCCGACTCGCCGTGGGTCGAGTCCGTTTGGACCTCGACGAGCGAGCAGGTCTTCGAGATGACCTCCGTCGCGGCGGTGCGCTGGGGTCTGGTGTTCTGGCAGCGCGAGGGCAGGTCCTACGCGAGCGTCACGGGTCCGGAGAGCAGGTCCAGCATCGCGCCCGTGCCCGACGGCGCGACGTTTCTCGGCATCGACTTCGCCTTGGGCACGTCGCTGCGGACCATGCCTACCCGGGCGCTGCTCGACGGCGGCATCGAGCTGCCCGACACCACACACCGGACCTTCCGGCTGGACGGCGCCCGGTGGGAGATCCCATGCCCCGACGATGCCGAGGCGCTCGTCACGCGTCTGGTCCGCGCGGGAGCCGTAGTCCGTGATCCGGTCGTCACCGAGGTCCGGCGGGGGCACGTTCCCAAGGTCTCGGAACGCACCGTCGAACGCCGGTTCCGCGCGGCAACCGGGCTGACCCAGGGCACTGTGCGGCAGATCGAGCGTGCCAGGAAGGCATCGATCCTGCTGACCGCCGGTATGCCGGTCGCCGATGTCGTCGCCAGACTCGAATACTTCGACGAGCCGCACCTGGCCCGTGCCCTGCGCCAATACATCGGGCACACGGCACGGCAGCTGCGGGAAGGCGTCCGTGGCGCGATCTCGCTGGACCTCAATCAGCGAACGACGTCGTAGATCAGCTTGACCACACCGTTCGGATAGGCCTCAGACTCGCGTAGACGAAGCATCTGCTTGTCGTTGTCTGCCCGGCTGAACAGACTCTTTCCGGCACCGAGTAGCACCGGGAAGAGCAGTAAGTTGTACCTGTCGATCAGTCCCGCGTCCGCGAGGCGGCGAGCAAGCGCAGCGCTCCCGTGTATGAAGATCGCGCCGCCGCCGCTCTTCTTGAGTTCCGCGACGTCATGAGTTGAGCGCAGGATCGTCGTCGGGCCCCAGCCGTCGAGGAGCGCGTCGTCGGCCAGGGTGGTCGACAGAACGTACTTCGGCAGTTCCTTGTAGGCGGCATGGTCCGGCGAGTCGCGCCAGACCGGCGCGAACAGCTCGTAGCTGTGCCGGCCGAACAACAGGGCGGTCGTGTCCTGCAACTCCTCATCTTTGAGCGAGAAGACCTCGGGCAGGACCTCAATGTCCTTGATCACCCAGCCGCCGCTGCGGTGCTCCTCACCCGGGCCGCCACCCGGGGAATCCAGCACGCCGTCGAGCGACATGAAGCCGGTGTAGACAAGATCGCGCATGGCGACACCCCCTGGTAGATCAAACACAAGCTGGTCCGCCCAGGGTAAGAAACGCCACCGCCCATCGTCTTGGACGGAAACGACACCCGCGGAGCCGTCAGCACGAAAGAGCGTCACCAACAGGGCCATGGACCGGCAAGATTAGTTGCCACGCACTCACATCGGCACGTCCGGATGCCTCACCCGGGCGTTATCTGGCTGCGCTCCGTGACGCGCAGGACACGGCAGATCCGTACCCGCACGGACCCCGCTGGCCAGGCGTGTCAGAGCGGATCCAAGAGCAGCACGCCATCCGGTGAGTAGACGAGCACCGCCCTGCAGAAGCCACGTAGCGGCGCACCCGTCGCAGCCCCACCCGCGCGAGGTTGACCAGGAGGATCACGTTGCCGTGCGACCTGGCATGACGAAGATGTTTCATTGACGTGAACCAATGCTGACCCTACTGTTGTCGAATCGATTCGAACACGCGGACCCGCGGCCTGTAGGCAGACCCGACCGGGCTGCAGCAGCGCCGGGGCCATGTCGCACACAACGCTTGAGCCTCGGTGTCGAGAGGAACTTCTGATGACGGACCTGCCCGTGAGCCGTAGGCGCCTGCTCGCCACCGCCGCGCTGAGCGCCGGCTCGGCGGCCGTGATCCCGGCCGTGGGTGCCGGACGGGCCGCCGCCGCTGCGCCTCAGGTCACGCTGCCCGAGCGGGGGATCTACGACGCGACGGCGGCGACAACCTGGACGGACGGGTTTCTCACCGGCAACGGCGAGTACGGCGCCGTCCTGTACGGAACGCCGACCCTCGAGAAGGTGATCTTCAATCACCACCGCTTCGTACTGCCCAACAGCAGCCGGGGTGTGACCCCGCCAGTAATCTCAGGGCGGCTGGCCGGCGTGCGCGACAAGGCGCTGGCCGGGAACTACGGCGGAGCCAACACGGACTTCGCGGCTGGCTGGAACCTGCGCTGGACCCAGACCTACCACCCCGGCTTCGAGTTGCAGATCAGCACGCCAGGCATGACAACGGTCAACGGATACGCCCGCACCACCGACTTCCGGACCGGGGAGGTCAACTCCACCTGGATCGACAGCTACGGCACCTGGACTCGCCGCGCCTTCGCCTCCCGAGCCGACCACGTCGTCGTACACGAACTGACCCCGGCATCCGGACGATCCATCGACGCGACGCTGAGCGCCAACACATCCCTCGCGGGCGTCCCCGGCTCGGTCCGTTTCACCACCCTGGCCAGCGTCATTGACGGCTCCGGCTACCTGAACCTGCGAGGCGCCTACCCGTCCGGACAGGGCGCGTTCGGCTTCGAGGGCGTCACCCGGGTCGTCGCCAGCGGTGGCACGGTAGCCGCGAACGGGTCGACCATCGTCGTGACCGCGGCAACCAGGCTCCTCCTGCTGACCAAACTCGACCGTTACGAGTCCCCCACGGCCTGGGACAGCAAACCGTTGCACGCGGCGCTGGCCGCGGTGCGCGCCGACTATGCCGAGCTACGGACCCGGCACGTCACCCTGCACGCGGCGATGTACGACCGCTCCCGCCTGGACTTGAACGTCTCCGCCGCCGACCGGCAGCTGTCGACCACCGAGCTGATCGCCCGGCAGAACGCCAATCGCAACACCATCGATGTGGCCCTGCTGGAGCGCCTCTACGACAGCGGCCGTTACCTGTTCATCAGCTCCAGCGGCGTCCTGCCGCCGCGGTTGACCGGAATCTGGGCCGGCACCTGGAACGGCGCCTGGGCCGACGATTTCACCACCGATGCCAACATCAACCTGCAGGTCGCCGGCGGCAACATTCTCGACCTCACCGATGCCATGCAGGGCTACTTCAACCTGATCCTCGGCCAGCTCGCGCACTGGCGTACCAACGCTCGCAACCTGTACGGCGCCCGCGGCTTCCTGGCCCCATCGCGAACCGATGGCGAGTACGGACACATGCTGCACTTCGACGCCGGCTTCCCCGGCCAGTGCTGGACCGGTGGCGCGGACTGGCTGCTCTACCCGCTGCTGGAGTATTACCAGGTCACCGGGGACCGGACGTTTCTGGCTGAGAAGCTGGGACCGGCACTGATGGAGCTAGCACTGTTCTACGAGGACTTCCTGACCCGCACCGATTCGGCCGGCCGTGTGGTCTTCGTGCCGTCGTTCTCGATGGAGAATTCGCCGGCCAGCACGAACGTCCTGCTGGCGATCAACGCCACCGGCGACATCCAGGCCGGCAGACACGCCCTGCGGGCGGCTGTCGAGGCCGCCAACGCGCTCGGTGTCGAGCAGGGCGCCGGTCAAGGTGTCGCACGCTGGACGGCCCTGCTGGCGAGGATCCCGCCCTACACGGTCAACGGCAGCGGCGCCCTCGCCGAATGGTCCTGGCCGGGACTCACGGACCGCTACAACCATCGGCACGTCCATCACCTGTACGGCGCGTGGCCCCTGCACGAGATCAATCCCGAGGAGGCGCCCGGTCTGGTCACCGCCGCGCTCAGGGCCCTGGCGCTGCGCGGTGACGAGAACACCTCAGCGCACGGCAGCCTGCATCGAGCCCTTGCCTCCGCTCGGCTGAAGGACGCCGCCGGCGTCTACAACAACCTCCGGAAGATCATCGGCAACAACATGATCTTCCGGTCGCTGATGACAGCACACAACCCGAACCTGGAGACCTACAACGCCGATGCGGCAAACACGCTGCCGGCCGTGCTCAGCGAAGCGCTCGTGTACACCAGGACCGGTGTCATCGAGCTGCTGCCCGCCGTGCCCGGCCAGCTCGCCAAGGGCACCATCACCGGGGTCCGCGGACGCAACCAGGTCCGCATTCACAGCCTCTCCTGGGATCTGCCTGGTCGCTCAGTAACCGTGGCACTCACCTCGACGATCACCCAGGCGATTACCCTCATCAGCCGGCGCGGGATGGCGTCCATCACCACTTCCGCGACGGTCACCCCCTCGCCGCTCGGCCCGCATGCCCGGGTGATCTCGATGACGGCCGGACAACAGATACAGGTCGTCGTAGGTCTACCAGCCGCCGCCGGCGGCGGCGTCGTTCGACTGCTCAACCGGCGCAGCGCAAAGGTGCTGGACGTCAACGGCGGCTCCACCACGGACGGGGCAACTGTCATCCAGTGGCCGTGGACTGGCGCGGCCAACCAGCAGTGGCGACTGCTACCCAACAGCGATGGCTCATTCCGTCTGTCCGGTGTCAAGAGCGGGAAAGTCCTCGACAGCCCAGGCGGCTCCGGCCAGGGCGCGGCACTCGTTCAGTGGGCCGACAACGGCGGACGTAACCAGTGGTGGAACCTCGTCCCGGCAGCGACCAGCGGATACTACCGGCTCGCCAACGTGAGCAACGGCTGGTGTGTCGGGATCGAGGGCGGCTCCACCGCAGACGGCGCCAGGGCGGTCCAGCAACCCGTCAGCGGCGAGATCAGCCAGGAATGGCAGATCCTTGATGCCTGAGGCGGATGGTCAGAGGCACTGGTCGCAGCGGCTCCGGGCGATGGGCCGCCAGCACCTCAACAGCCACCGACGATCGTGCAAGCGGTGAGCGCACACCCCCAATGGCTTCGCCGAGCGCCCGTACAACACCTCACCCAACGGTCGATGACCGTCGATCGCCGCGGTGTCGTGCCGGGAGACATGGTTGTCGCGGAGTGAGCGGCTCAGCCCGCCGCAGGCTGCTTGTGTCTGATCTCTTCGAGCTCCCACAAGCCACGGATGTGGGCTCGGTTACGAGCCGTGCTGGTCGGGACGACAGCATCGCCGCGGTCCGGAGGGCAACACCTTGACCTTCGGTTGTTTCGGTTTTCGCGGCAGATGAGCATGCGTCTCGTCGGGGGGAAGCGGGACAGCGAGCAGGCCATCCCGCCTCGTCTTGAGATTTCGTCTACACCGTAGATAGAATCTACGACGTAGACGAGGCGTACGGTGGTCGCGAACTGACAGGGGCGGCGAGCATGACTTCGGAATGTGTGACAGTTCCCGGGGCTCGGCTCTACACAGAGCGGGCAGGCTCCGGCGCTCCGCTGCTGCTCATTTCGGGCGGCGGGGGCGATGCAGGAATGTACGAGGAGGTCGTCCCGCTTCTCGCGCGCCGGTACACGGTGTTCACCTACGACCGGCGGGGCAATTCGCGCAGCCGGTTCACCGACCCGCAGGCACCGATCGGAGTCGCTGCGCAGGCGAGCGACGCCGTCGCGGTCCTGGACCATTACGGGGTGAAGAAGGCGTACGTCTTCGGCGGCAGCGGCGGCGCGATCATCGCACTCGAGGTGCTGGCCAACCACACCGACCGGCTATCCGGTGTGGTGGCGCACGAACCACCGCTAGTCTCGCTCCTCCCGGACGACAGCGCGGAGCGGCGGGCGCTCGCCGAGATCGCCCGGATCGCCCGAGAGAAGAGCCCTTTGCGGGCGTACGCGGCCTTCGGTGCCATGACCATGGACGACCCGCCCTGGCTGTTCCGCTCGACTGTGGGACAGGCCCTGGTCGCAGCCGCCTCCCGGGCCGCTCTACCGGTCGGCGCGGCCGTGCGCCGGGTCACCGGCCGCGAGCCCAGCTCGATGACGCGCCAGTTGGGCAATGCCGACCTGCTGCTGCGGCGGGAACTGCCGCTCATCGGCCTCGACTACCACCCGGACCTGCCCGCGCTGCGCGAGGTCGCCGTGCCCTGGCGGCTGGCCACCGGCCGGGACAGCGTCGGCAAGCCGTACTACCGGCCGGCGCACATGCTCGCCGAGCGGCTCGGCGTGCCGTGCGAGGAGTTTCCGGGTGGACACACCGTCTACCTCGAACAGCCAGACAGGTTCAGCGAAGCCCTCGAGAGGATCCTCGAAGGATTCCCCAGGTGAGCACACCCGCCGTGCCGCCGCCCCCGACGCGTCCGACACTCAACCGCGAGTACCTGGCCACAGCCGCGCTCGCGCTGATCGACGCCGAAGGGCTGCGCAAGTTCTCCATGCGTCGCCTCGGTGCGGTCCTTGGCGTTGACCCGATGGCCGCTTACCGCCACTTCGCGGATCAGGAGGCGTTGTTCGACGGCATCGCCGAGGTGCTGTTCGTCGAGATGGACACCGACTCACTGCCATGGCAGGCGCCGTGGCCGGAACTGGCCGCGCAGTACTGCCGCCGCCTGCGCGACGTGCTACTACAGCACCCGAACGCCGTTCCGGTGTTCGCCACCCGACCCGTGCGGTCGTCTGCGTCCATCGATATGGGTGTCCGCGCGGTGGAAAAGCTGCAGAACGCCGGCCTGCCGCCCGCCACCGCCTTGCGGATCCTCCGATGCCTGCGGGAATTCACCATCGGGCACGCGCTCAGCGTGGCCATCCTTCAAGCGGGCGCACAGTCACGAAGCAGGAAACCTGACAAGGGCAGCTCGCAATACAACCTGTTGGCTCAGGCAGCCGACGAGACCACACCGGACGACCATTTCGAACCAGGCCTGCAAGCTATGCTCTGCGGCTTTCAACACTCCTGACCTCACCACCTGGACCGAAGCTCAACCGTGACCGATCAACGCCCTGGGCTCAGCAGATCGTCCACCCGCTCCCGGCAACGGCGTCGCCTATCTCGGTGACACCCCAGGCACATACTTCGAGAACCCGGACGCGGCGCGCGGCACCGATGACGCCGCTGCGGTGATGGCGCGCCCTCGTGACACGGGCCATCGAGCCGTCGCACAATCCGTGGCATGAGTGCCGACGAAGTGCAGCCGCCGGTGATCCTGCGGGTACAGCAGCCCACCGACCCAGTCGGCGCGGTCACCGAGGAGGACGCGGCACGGCGAGCGGCGGCCTACCCGATGACACGCATCGGCGCCCCCCTGTTCGGCCACGCAGTGCAGGTAGATGACGGGCGGTGGCAGGTGTACGCCGTCGTGTCGGATACGCCACAGGCCGCCCGGGACGAGCTTGCGCACCACCTCATGGAGCAGCTCGACGAAACCACTGACCCCCCGCGGGCTGCGGAGTTGACCACCGCGCTCGACGTCCTGGACCGGGAGAAGGTAGACGAGGTGGTGATCAACGGCCGCGTGCACCGCGTCGTGCGGGTGGACACGTTCGCGCGGTTCGGCCCGGACGGGCCCGAACCGCCCCGACCCACCGACCGCGACCCCCGCAACGCCGAGGACCACGACAGCTTCCTCACCCCAGAGATCGTCATCGACCCAGACGCGGCGACCGGGCCGAGTGAGGCGATGCTGCGGGCAGAGCTGACGACCGCGCACTACCCCCGGGCCCAGGTGCCCGCCACCGTATATGCCGAGAGCGTCGCCGCCATCGCCTCTCACCCAGTCGGCGTCATCCTGCCGACCCGCTACGCCGCAGCCGAATCTGTAGCAGGGTCGTGGCGGCCCTACAGTCGCGCGGTCGCCACACCGCAGCTGGCCCGCGACGAGATCACCTTCGGCCTGCGTCACATCGAACCGCGTCTGCTGAGGCTGACCGACGACCAAACAGCCGCCTACCAGCAGACCGCCGACGACCTCGATACCAATCCCGTCGACGACGTCACCGCGCTGGGACGCCATTTCCGGGTCACCCGCATCGAGACGCTGCTGCGCATGAGCGCCAGCGGCCCGGAGATGCCCCGACCATCGGACCCCGATCCAGACCAGCCTCCGGGCGCGGGCCGCCAGCGCTAAGACCAGCAACGGCAACACTTCAGGCCCTGGACATCGTTCAACCGGCCGCCGAGAGCCGCTTCGCCCCCCTCGACGTCGACCGGTCTGGCACCACCAACTCCCGGACAATGAGCTGCGGCTGCTGACACGACCAGCGGTGCGACTGACGACACGGCGCCGAACTGGTGTAGGCATGATCCGAGAGCGCATGGCTGGGGAGGTGGCATGCCGATGGAACCCGAGATCGTCGGGTTGCCCGGTCAGGTCTGGGGCCTGGCGGCCGCGGACCGAGACGGGCCGATCTATCTGACCAGTTATGCGGGCCGCAGCCCGAGCACCCGCAACCTGTACACCACCGTCCTCACCGCGGTCGATTTGAGCGGAGCCACGCTCTGGCAACGCACATTCGCAGGCCATCCGTTCCCACCCCGCGTCGACGCGGGTGGGACCGTGTGGGTAACCCACCACGACGGTGCCAGCCCACCCGTGTTCACACTCACCAGCGTCGGCGCCGAGGGCTCGGTGCTGCATGAAGTCACCCCGCAGCAGGAGCCGGGCGAGCACCTGGGAGCTGCCGTTCGGATGCCGGACGGCTTCTGCGTCCTGTGGCTACCGACCGCGCCACGCCAGCGGCTTCCCCAAGGCCGCACTGCGCGCCTGGCTCGCCTCAGCGACACCGGCAGCACCATGTGGTCCACGCCCCTGCCCCTCGAGACGGTCTCCTTCTCCGGCGTCGTCGAAGCCGGCGTAGCGACCGGATGGCACGTCCAGCCCAAGAAAGAGTGGAGACCATCAACCCTGGAGGCGGATCACTGGCAACCGCTGCTCGTGGCCGGCGATCGCATTCTCGCTGGGATCAGTGACGGAGGCAGCGGCATCGGGAGGTGCACCATCCTCGACACCGAGACCGGAAACATCATCTCCACCACAGAGCCCGGCCCCTACCATCACAAGGCCATCGCCGGCCACGGCCGTTTCCTCGTCGGCGCCCAGGGCTACGGGGCGTTCTCCAGCACCCTCTACGGCCCTGACGGCCAGCCAATCCACACGTGGCCCAGCCACGGCCAGATGCTCATCGACCAGCACGGCACGATCCGTGGCCCGGAATCGGAGAACAGGCTGCCGTCCCGGTCGCAGTTCCGGGTTCTCAACCCCGACGGATCAATGGACGACGGCCCGCCTCTGTCCGGCTACTACACCAGCTATCCCGCGCTCGACGCCAACGGCGCCGCAGTGTTCTGGCGCGACGGCAAGCTCCTGGCCGTCGACGCGAACCTGGACCAGCACGAACTGTTCCGGCGCACCGATGACGACCGAACCGTCATGAGCAGAACCCTCCTCCTCCAGGACGCAACCGTCGCTTTCGCACTCGGCAACGAGCTGCTCATCTTCGGCGACACCGGCCTGGCACCGCTCGCCGCCGGCCCATGGCCCTGCGCCGACGGCAACATCCACGGAAACCCCGTCATCCCAACGCTGGCACCTCCCACCATCTGAACACCCACTCGACGAACCGCTCCCGACACCTACTCGTTCGGGCCCGCTGGAGATGTCAGCCTGCCTGTTCCCGGTCGTCGATAAGGCCGCCATGTCGACCTGCGGGTGTTCCTGGTAAATGCGGTAATCAAAGATGTTGGCCATGAGCCACGAGCACCACACCTTTCACAACCCTCCATCGGCAACGCCCGACGATGTGCGGAAGGCTCTCGACCGCAACGACATCGCCGGGGCCACGGATGCCATGGTCGGATCGGCGTTGTACGGCGACGGCGATTGGAGAGCCTCGCAGGAGCTCTACCTAACCCTGCTCGATCACCCCGACCACCAGGTGCAGGCGCTCGCGGCCACCTGCCTCGGGCACCTCGCGAGGGTCTACGGTCAACTCGACCAAGATCGTGTAGTGCCCGCACTCCGCCACGTACGCGCCAGACCTCACGTCAGGGGGACCGCCGGTAACGCGTTGGAGGACATAGAGACCTTCTTGCATCCTCGGCGTGCGCGCTGGCGTGGGCGCCTCTGGCGACTTGTACGACCGGGAACCTGGTTCTGACGCAGTCCGGCGCAGCGGTCTTCAGCAGTCGCGAGCCGGGTGCAGGCAGGGCGTGCACGCTCAGTGGTTTGCCGCCGATCGGTCGGCCGCGCGTCGATCTCTATCCGCAGTGAATGGCAGTCGAGGCCGTGCGGGGAATCGAACCCCGGTGCGCGGTTTTGCAGACCGCTCCCTGACCACTCGGGCACACGACCAGGATGCCCACGGAAGGATTCGAACCTCCGCCAACCCGGCTCCGGAAGCCGGTGCTCTATCCGCTGAGCTACGTGGGCATGCGTGGGAGTCGAGAGATTCGAACTGCGCCCGTGTGGGCGCAGGGGACCGGCTGCGCGATGACGGCCGGGCCGGTTTCACGGCTGCGGCGAACGGAGGCCCAGAACAGGCATGTGGCCAAGGATCCGTGTGCATGCGGTGCACCCAAGTCCCATAAGGCCAAGCTGCGTCGATCCGGGACGTACGAGAGCAAGCCGATCGTGAGCGTGCCCGACCTGGCGCGACTGGCCTGGATCGCCGGGCTCATCGAGGGTGAGGGCGCCTTCGTTCGAAGGCGGTCCGGAGGAGGGGTGGTTCGCGTTCAGATGACCGACCTTGACGTGATCGAGACGCTGACCGAGCACCTTCCGTTCGCTCCGCGGGTCTGGTCGTACTCGCCCACGGTGGCTCACCACAAGCCGTCATGGATCCCCAGTGTCCAGCGGCGGCGCAGCAGCGCAATTGGCCGCCTGATCTCTGTGCGCGCCCCTGGACTTGAACCAGGCGTGCCGTAAGGCACCCGTTTTACAGACGGGGGAGCGACCAGCCGCTCACGACGCGCTTGGGGTGACTGAGCGGAATCGAACCGCCATCACCGGGACCACAACCCGGCGCTCTACCGTTGAGCTACAGCCACAACTGCGGCCCGGAGGCCAGTGCCCGTACCTGGACTCGAACCAGGGCGACCCGGTGTGTGGGACCGGTGCTCTGCCGCTGAGCTACACGGGCGTGGCTCCCCCGCCTGGACTCGAACCAAGATCAGCCGGTTAACAGCCGGCCGCTCTACCTTTGAGCTACAGGGGAATGGCAGCGCGGACGGGACTCGAACCCGCAACGTGTCCCGGGTGAAAGCCGGGCGACTCTTCCATTCGTCCACCGCGCCAGGTGGGTTGCGTGCCGCGAGCTGGAATCGAACCAGCGACCTACGCCTTGTCGAGGCGCTGCTCTCCCGCTGAGCTACCGCGGCGGGAGCGGGGGCGGGATTCGAACCCGCGTTACTCCGGCTTATGAGGCCGGCGAGGACAACCGAACTCCTCCACCCCGCAGTGCCGCCCGAGGGAATCGAACCCCCGCAGTCCGGAGTAAAAGTCCGGAGCCCGGCCATCAGGCGCGAGCGGCTTGTGTACGTGCCCCGGGCAGGATTCGAACCTGCGACGACCCGGCTTAGGAAGCCAGCGCTCTATCCGCTGAGCTACTGGGGCAAATACGTGCGCCGGGAGGGAATCGAACCCCCGTCTTCGGATTAAGAGTCCGTAGCTAAACCAACTCAGCTACCGGCGCATGGCGGTGAGGGGGAGGACCCCACGCCTAAGATATTATGTATGGGTGACAAGTCAGCCCAGATGCGTTACCTGCGGCAAGCCTTACTGGTCAGCCGACCGGCGGCGTGAATGCGAGCCGTGCCGCTACCAGCGTCTGAAGCTGAGGTGGCGGTGCGCGTGTGGCGCACCGATGGACCGCAAGTCAGTGCGGTGCGCGACCTGCACACGCGAGCGGCCAGCCCCGCAGGAGCTACGCGCAGATCAGCGAGCATGGCTAGCCGGGCTCTTGGAAGGCGAAGGGACCTTCTTGGTGAAGGAAGGTGCACCCCGCGTACGGGTCCAAATGACGGACCGAGACGTAATCAGCGACGCCCACCAGATGACCGGGGTCGGCACGGTCAATGCGTACACGCCGAGGAACCGCGCGCATAAGCCTTCGTGGTACTGGACCGTCAACGCGCATCACCACACGGCTTGGCTCGTCGCGGAACTTGCACCGCTACTCGGTCACCGCCGCCGTTCGGCTGCCATCGGCCTCTGGTCGGCCGGAGGGCAGCCGGTTGACACCTTCCCCGCCCGGCGGGAGTTGACGCTCGCCGAAGGCATCCCGTGGGTCGCCGGCATCGTGGAAGGGGAGGGCTGCATCAGCGTCTCCGCCCGAGGTGACGTGTCTCTCGGAGTGAACTCGACCGACTATGACACCATCGTTCGGCTTCAGGCAGCGACCGGGATAGGGCGCGTCCACGAGCGGCCGTCACGGAACGAGAAGTGGCGTCCGACCGCGACGTGGAACGTGTGCCGCATCAACGAGCTGCGCGAACTGCTTCTGGAACTGCGGCCGTGGCTGAAATCGCGCCGCCGCGTGGCCGTTGACCGAGCACTGATCTGCCTCGCAGGCAAGCGCGGAAGGTAAAGGAGTCGAACCCTCGCCGTTTCCGGCGGCCCGGCTTTCGAGGCCGGTTGCCCACCACTGGGCGCTACCCTCCATGAGTCGGGTACGGGCGATTCGAACGCCCGGCCTCTCGGTCCCGAACCGAGCGCTCTACCAAGCTGAGCTAGTACCCGTTAGCGGCGCGGGGCTTACGCGCCGTGCTGACACCTACTACTCTCCGGTGCGTGCCGCCGACATCGCCGTCCCTGTGGACCTGGGCCGGGTGGGGCGCGCTCGAAGCCCTCGGAACGCTCGCTGCCGCGCTCGTTGCTCTCTCCGTCTACCTCAGCGAAGTTCGGCGACGCCGCCGGGCCGAGCGGAGCACCGTCCGAGTCTGAGCCTCAAAGGAAGCTGGCGAGACGGTGATCTACATCGCCAACGACTCCGCCGTGCCGATCGTGGACATCACCTTTCACGCCTTCTACCAGGAAGCTTTCTGGTCGAGCAGGATCTCTGGCGGAATGAGATGGTCCGCGATCGGCTGGCTCGCCAGAGGACCGGCCATAGTGCACCCTTCTCAAACGTTGGTGCTGAAGCTGAAGCACCTGAGGATGCACGGGGTGGAGGAGCCAATCAAAGGGCTACCCGAACTTACGCTCCTACACATGCGCTACGAGGCGCGGGCGGAGGCGCGGAGGGTGGCAAGCTTTCGTCGCGTCAAAAAGGCCCCGACGAAACTCCGCATGATCGGTGTTGGTGGGCTAGAGCGATGCGATGGGCAGTACCTGAAGTCGGGATAGCCGGATTCGAACCGACGGCCCCCTGACCCCCAGTCAGGCGCGCTATCAAACTGCGCCATATCCCGTAAGTGCCCCCGAGACGATTCGAACGTCCGGCCTCCTGATCCGTAATCAGGCGCTCTATCCGCTGAGCTACGGGGGCGAGCCTTACTGCGTGCCGACGCCCGGATTTGAACCGGGGGCCCCCGACTTATCAGGTCGGTGCTCTCACCAGGCTGAACTACGACGGCTTGGCGAAGGGTGAGAGATTCGAACTCCCGGCGGTGTGACCCGCTCCGCGCTAGCAACGCGGCGCCATCGACCAGACTCGGCCAACCCTTCATGCGCGCCAACGACGGGGATCGAACCCGCGGCCCCCCGATCGACAGTCGGGTGCTCTCACCACTGAGCTACGTCGGCATGGTGGACCCGACAGGACTCGAACCTGCCACCTCCGCTGTGCGAAAGCGGCGCTCTACCAGATGAGCTACGAGCCCATGCGTACCCGGGGCGGGAGTCGAACCCGCAGAATCTCCGCAGTCTGAGTGCGGCGGCTTTGCCAGTTTGCCCACCCGGGCAGGTGGTGTTGCGTGCCGACGCCCGGTGTCGAACCGGGGCCACAATTGGTAGGATCAGGTGTGGCACATTCCAATCCCGAGGACCGAAAGCGATACGCGCAGGCCCACTACGCTGCCAACAAGTCAGCCTACAAGGCCCGCGCTGTTGCGTTCAATAAGAAGAACCGCGAGAAGTTAGCGGCTCTCGTCAGGCGGGCCAAAAGCAAGCCATGCGCCGACTGCAATGTGCAGTACCCCCCTTATGTGATGCAGTTCGATCACGTGCGCGGCGAAAAGAGCTTCAATATCGGCGAGTTCGCCGGTCGCAACATCTCCATCGCTCGGATGCTGGCTGAGATGGACTTGTGCGAGGTGGTGTGCGCGAACTGCCACGCCGAGCGCACTCACCGGCGCGGACGACCTCCCCAGCAGGAGTTGCCGCAGAGGAGTCCGATCAACGAAGCCCTCACGCTGTTCTGAGAGTGCCGACGGCGGGAGTCGAGCCCGCGGCCTTCCGGTTATGAGCCGGATGCTCTGACCACCTGAGCTACGTCGGCGAGAGAGCCACCGCCCGGACTTGAACCGGGTGCCTACGTCTTACGAGGACGTCGCTCTGCCAGGTGAGCTACGGCGGCAAGGTGTGGAGCCGGCGACCGGGATCGAACCGGCGCGCTTCGCCTTACAAGGGCGCTGCTCTGGCCTCTGAGCTACGCCGGCCTGGTGCCCTCGACAGGATTCGAACCTGCCCTACACGGCCCCTCAGACCGTCGCCTCTACCGCTGGGCTACGAGGGCATCGAGCTGGGAGCAGAGGATTCGAACCTCTACGCGCTGGGTCAGAGCCAGCGATGCTGCCGGTTACATCAACTCCCATCGCGGCCGGCGGGGTGATGGCCCGCCGGCCGGGTCAGCGCTGCGCCAGCGACCCCCACGCGGGCACGAGCGGGCTGATGCGAAGCACCATGCCGGCCTCGGCCGGGGTCCGGTCGCCCTTGGCCTGGTTGCAGGGCGCGCACGCGCTGACGGTGTTCCGCCAGGTGTTCAGCCCACCCCGCGAGCGGGGCAGGATGTGGTCGACCGTGGCGGCCGGACCGGAGCAGTAGCCGCACTGCCGGTTGTCGCGGGCCAGGACACCACCCTTGGACCAGGCAGGGCCCTTCGTATACCGCCACCGGGTGACGACGTACCGCACCAGGCGGACGACCTTCGGCATGGGGAACACGCCGAGGGTCCGGTCGGGTTCGGCTTCGTGGATCTCGGCGACCCGCCGGCACAGCATCCGGATCGCGTGGGCGACCGTGACCCGGTGAAGGGGCCCAAGGTCGGCGTTGATGACGAGTACGGCGTCCACCAGGTCCCTCCTTCGGGTCGTGGGTGGTTGGACGGATTTGACAGATGATCTGTCGATTGAGAGCGGCTGGCCGGATTCGAACCGGCGATCTTCTCCTTGGCAAGGAGACGCGCTACCAACTGCGCTACAACCGCGTGGAGCCACCGGCGCGAATTGAACGCGCGGCCTTCCCCGTACCAGGGGGACGCTCTCCCAATCTGAGCTACGGCGGCATGGGTGCCTCTCCCACAATGGGCGGGAACGTACCTGTCGCCCCGGAGGCGATTGATCCCGCTGTGCCGGGTCAGCCGGCCGTACGGTTTCACCGTGGTCACAACGAGGCGTTGCGTGCCCTGCGGCGGACTCGAACCGCCACCAACACCGGGTTTGAGCCGGCGACCTTCCACGCTGACTCGGGGAGCTGCCCCGCGTCGGCCGTCAGCCAGGCTGCGCACCCCGACCTCCGGATTCGCGGCGTCCGCCGCCCCACTCCCTGCCCCGTCGAGCGGTACCGGGGACTCGAACCCCGCCAACCTGCTTGGAAGGCAGGCGCTCTACCAGATGAGCTAGTACCGCGAGATCGTGCGTAGGCCGTGTCGGGCTCGAACCGACGATCTCCTGGCTGAGAACCAGGTGAGCTTTGCCATCAGCTCCAACGGCCCATCTAGCCGGCGGGGGCCGGGAGCCTCGCCCCGGGAGGTCCCCCGCCAACGTGCCCACCCCCCGACGTGAACGGAGTCCTCGGGAGCTTCACGCCCGTGCGCTGCCAGTCACGCCAGGTGGGCAAGTTCTTGCGGGTGTGCCCACGTAGTCGCAGCACACCCTGTGCGTGGAGTCGGAGGGGTTCGAACCCCCGGCCTTCGGTCTGCCAGACCGATGCTCTACCGGCTGAGCTACAACCCCATGGTCCGGGACCGGGGTGTCGAACCCCGTGTCTCTCGCTCCCAAAGCGAGCGGGTCAGCCGTCTCCCTCGTCCCGGATGTAATGCCCCCGGCCGGCCCGTGCAGGCGCCGGCCGGGGTCTTGCTTATGCCATTCACTGTGGAATTAAGAATCAACAACGCCACCGACCGAAGCCGGGACGGAAGCAGGGGCGACAGGACTCGAACCTGCGACCTTCGGTTTTGGAGACCGGTGCTCTACCAGTTGAGCTACGCCCCTATGAAGTTGTTCCGGTAACGAAAAAGCCGCCCTGTCCCGGTCGGGGTGGGCGGCTTCGCGCTTGCGCTGACGCTATTCGCGCCGCCACCCCGGCTTCCAGTTCTGCTCACTCGCGCACAGATCGTGAGCCCGCCCGATCGGGAGCAGCACGACACCGCCGCGCGGCATGAGCCGCGTGGTTTCGGTGTAGGCGTACTGCGACACGGGGAACTCCTCTGGTGGATCGGTTTGACCTTGCTCATTCAAGGTAGGCGCGCTGCCCGTGGTTGGCAACGGATATTCCGAAGCCACATTCACGTACCCCACAGCCGGCAGTGATCAGTCGCTCGGGTTAGCGTCCGATGAGGACGACGTGTACGCGACCGGCAACGCCGGCTGACACCGATCGCAGCGGCGGTAGGTCAGGACGCAGGCAGGGGTGGGTGCCACTGGCCGCCGATCGGTGCCGTTGAACCTTGGTCAGCCCTTGACGGAGGGCCGAGGCGCTAACGGATGGTGAAGGTCAGCGGGTTTGAGATGCCGAGGCCGCCGTGGGAATCGTGGACCCGCACGGTGAAGGTGGACGACGTGCCGGCCGCCAGGGCCGTCTGGAACTGGTAGCGCTGTCCGCTGTTGGTCGGCGTCACGGCCAGCCGGGTTGCGCCGAGGTAGAGCTCCACCCGGCTGACGAGGTCCCCGGGATCGGTGTCGGCGACGTCGGCGACCAGCGTGACGGTCGTCGGCTCGAGGAAGTAGGTCTGCCCGCCGGGGGTGCTCATCGCCACCGCCGGCGGGTGGTTGGTGCCGGTGGACGGCGGCGTCACGACCGTGACCAGCATCGGCGGCGCAGCGCCAGACAGCGACTGGTCGGTGCCGGCCGAGACGTACAGCACGAAGGTGGTGCTGGTGCCGGGCTCCCCGATCGGTGGTGTCCACAGCGCCTCGTACCGGTCACCGGTCGTCCTCACCCCCTGGGCCACCGTGACGCCGTCCACCCGGAACGACACCGAGGTGATGCCGTGTCCGCCTCCCACGGTCGCGGTCGCCGCCAGCGGGACGGTTCCCGGTGTGGTGTACACCGCGCCGGCGGTCGGGCTGAGCCAGGTGACGATCGCTGGGTAGTCAGCGACCGGCGGTGGGGTCGTCCGGGTCGGCGTCATGCTGGGCAGGACGCCGCCGGTGCACGTGACGCCGTTGAGCGTGAACGACTCCGGTATGGGGTTGCTGCCCGACCAGGCGCCAACGAAACCGATGTTCGCGGAGCCATTGGTGCCCAGGGTCGCGTTCCAGCTCAGATTGGTCGCGCTGACCTGCTGGCCCGCCTGGGCCCAGGTGGCGCTCCAGGTTTGCGTGAGCCGCTGGTCGACTGCAGGGAACGCGAACCGCAGCGTCCACCCATTGACTGGGTCACCCAAGTTGGTGACCGCGATGTCGGCGTGGAAGCCACCGGTCCACTGGCTGGTGACGACGTAGTTCACCCGACACCCGGCCGCCGCGTTCGCCGCACTGGCGTGTGAGATCGCGGCCATCGTCGCGACCATGGCAACGGCGATGGTGGCCACAGCAGTCAGCGACTTCCGCATGGCACACCTCGCCGCAGATAGTTGAACGTCTATGAATATGTCGACTGTCCTGCTGCTCCACCTTCCTGTCAAGGCACGCACGGCAGTCCTGCCGCCGGCAGGACAGGTCGTAGTCCGGGTCCGGTGGGATCCACTTGTGCGAGCCGTCGCTGTGGTGGAACTTCCCGTCGCCGGGCCGCAGGCTGCTCACCGCAGCCAGCCGAGGAAGCGTCTGTGCAGCGCACCCGCCGGCACCCAGCTCAGGTCCTGGGAGGCCCGCACCAGCTGGGCACCGAGGTAGATTGCCAGGGAGATCGGAGCGCCGTCGAACTCGGCGCGCAGCTCGCGCTGCCGTGTGCGGCAGGGCCAGGGCGCAGCGCAGCCGCCGCAACTCCAGATCGGCAGCACCGGGCCGTGCGTGGTCATGCGCGACCTATGAGCAGCGCCGCCGCCAGGGACCGCGACCGCCGACTGGTCCCCGAGGCCATCTGCCAGCATGGGTACGTGGTCACGGTCGCTGCCCTGCAACGGCGGCGGCCAGGACGTCGACGCTGACCAACACCTCGAAGCACCATGGGACGGCGCAGTCGGCCGTGGACCAGCTGCAGTCCGGGCCGTGGCCGTACACCCACGCGAACCGCGGGTCGTGGGACTCGTGGACCTTGACGATGACGATGGTGTGGTGCGTCTGGCCCTCGATGCCGGGGCTGGGTTGCCACTGGCTGGGCCGCACCGACACCCGCGCGCCGGGCTCGGGCATCTGCCGGCCGCTCACCGGACCGTCCCGTCGGGGCGGCTGGCGCGGCGGTGCGCCTGCGTCACGGTCCGGGCGCTGGCCAGGAGTTGCCGCTTGGCCGCTTCCTGCTCGACGGCCTGGATGCGCTGGCCGGTGCCGGGCGGAACGGGCGGCGCGGCGGGCGTGAGCAGCCGCCGCAGCCTCTGGACGATGTGCACGGTGTCGCCTCCCCAGGTCAGGGGCGCGACGATCTTCGCGACGACGCTGCAGTTGATCCGCGCCCGACTTAGTAACCAGGGACGCTATGTACGACCACGCAACGCGATGGGGACAGACCGTCCCCCTGGCACGGTTACCCCTCGACGCCGATGGCGAGTGCCAGCTCGCGCGCGTCCTCTCCGACAGTCCCGGGACGCGAGGACAGCTCGAATGCGGCGCTCCGCGAATACGGGTTGTGCCGGACCGTGTCGACGCTTTCGCGTAGCGCGCGGCCGAGCAGGTGCACAGCGGCTACTTCCTCGCGGCGCAGCAGGTGCGCGCGGGCCGCGTCGATCAGGTGACCAGCGCGGCGGGTACGCGAGGGAAGCGCGCTGTAGTTCGTCGAGTCGGCTCGCCGAACAGCCTCCCCCACGTGGCACAGGTCCGTCTCCAACGTCACCGCGTACGCAGCGCAGGCGGCCGGACCAAACATGAGCCACGGGTGGGCGTAGCCGGCTCCAAGGCGGCCAGCGGCGGCATCAGCGGCGTCCCACGCGCGCCACGCCTGCCCGGCGCGGCCGGCCTTCGCGTGACCGAGCGCGCGCCCCAGTTGAAGCTGGGCCCAGCGCGCGTACGGCTCTGCTCCCGCTTCCCTGTCAACGAACCGCTCGGCATCGACGAGCACCAGCTCGGCCGCGTCGACTTGGTTCGCCGACCGGTAGACGTGCGCGTAGTACCACGCCGCCGCAGCGATCGCGTTCGGGTCGTCGGCGTCCTGCGCGGCGCCCATGGCGCGGTCAGCGGCCAGCCACACCAGTTCTGGGTAAGGCTGGTGAGCGACGTACAACTGCGCCAGGTGGTAGACGCGTGCCAGCTCGGCCAGCGCCGCCCGCCGGTCGGTGCCTTCGAGTCGTCTGACCGAGCGGCGGGCGTCGTCGAGCAGGCCGGGCAACACCACGGCCACGGCGGTCCGTTCGGTGCTGGACTGGTGCCACAGCGTCCACGCCTGGTTGACCAGACCGCGCAGGACGCCTACGGGCGTCGGCTCCCCGGCAGGCACCGTGGTGCGCTGCATGGCGGCGGCGACGTTGTCGACCCCCGGGTGCCCGGCCCGGGTCACCGACGCGACCGGCAGGGACTGGTCGCCGGTCAGCTCGGCCAGGTCCGAGACGTCGAGGACCTCGGCCAGGCGCAGCAGCATGGGCAGGCGCGGCGTGAGCAGCCGCCCGGACTCCAACGCCTTGACCCAGTCGGCGCTTCGACCGACCAGGCCACCGAGGACAACGCGCGTTTTGCCCGCTCGTTCGCGGTGGGCGCGTAGGCGGGCACCGAATGACGTTGGCTCGGTCATGGCCGCTCCCAGGTAGAGGACTGGGCGGCGGCACCGCCGGCCTCTACACCAGCGGGGCCGCCATGTCCGACCGTACCGCAGCAGTGGCAGCCTGAGGTTGCCTGCGGTATTCAGGGCACCGGGGTACCCCCCACTGTGGGTGGCCGCTTAACTGCGGCCTCGGGCGGCTCTCCGCGCTCGGCAGCCGGCCGCTGCCCTCGTCCTGGCCGGTTGCTGTCAGCCTTGCTGTCGGCGCTATCGATGCGCAGGGCTTGGGAGCCCCGACATCGCCGGGGCTCCCCGGACTCGGCCCGGCTCGAACGGGCTGCCACCCTCTCCAACTTGCGGGCGTGGTCATCCGGAGCCACCACGCCTTGAGCGAGGACAGCCGGATTCAACCAGGTGACCAGGCGACGTGCTCGGACAGCAACGCTTAACTGGGCGGACGCTTCGTTTTCCCTCCAACGGCGGCCCGCAATTAGTCGTGACCGACTCATGGGTGACTCATGATCTCTGCTACGGGACAGCGAAAAGCCGGCTGGACTGTGTCCAACCGGCTTCTGACCTGCAGAAACTGAGAGTGGGCGATGCTGGTATCGAACCAGCGACCTCTTCGGTGTGAACGAAGCGCTCTCCCACTGAGCTAATCGCCCTCAGCGCCGTTGACTCTACCCGATCGTGGAACCAGACCAAAAATCCGGGGTCAGCGCGCCGCGAGGTACTGCCTCGCCTCGGCCACCACGTCGATGCCGAGGCTGAGCTTGAGGGAGAGCCAGACCACCGCCGCGACGAAGACCAGGCCGACGGCGCCGAGGACGAAGCGCAGCGGCAGTGACTGCCGTCTCACCCAGCGTGTCCAGCCGTGAACGTGTCGGCGGGTGAAGCCGAGCAGTCGGCGGGCCCAGTGGAATTCGACGGCCCAGATGCCGAGGCCGGCGATGACCAGCAGCCAACCGGGGCCGGGCAGCGGGATGAGGGCAATGCCGATGGTGACCACCAGTGCGCCGGCGATCGCGATGAAGATCTTGAGGGCGATCCGGCCGGTGGGGTTGGCCCGGATCAGGTCGAGCGTGGTGGAGATCCGCTGTCGCCAGTGCGGGCGGCGCGGCGGCTCGCCGACGACGAGGACGCCACCGGGGCGGCCCGGCTCGGGCGTCGACCGTCCGGGTCGCTCGGGCTGCTCCATCGGCACGTCGTACCCCCGCTTTTCGGCTGCTCGGACCGCGACGTTCGGCGGGCCCGGCGCGGTCACCGGATCCACTGAGGATCGGTTCGTGACCATTTCACCCCCCAGTGTCGCTCGGGCCCGTCACTGCAACGGCCGACTGGACGTTACCGGAGTAAGTCGACGACTGAGCCACCCGACGCCGGGCGGCATCACGCACTGGGCAGAACCGGAAATCCTACATGAATGTTCACATTCACGAGGCGCTTCCGTCCCCCTTCCCACCACTGGGTGAAGTCAGCGTATGGCGGAGCGTAGCCAGGAGTAGCACCTGAGTATGGGAAAAGCGGGACACGCGCGTTCCGCAGCGGTGCCGGGGGGAGAACGTCCATGAGTGTCATCCGACCGACGACCGTAGAGGTCGAGACGTCGCTAAGGCTCGTCGCGCCTGACGCCACCGCCTTGCCGGTGCGTGCCAGTCTGCGTTACGACCCTGCTGACCCGTATGCGGTCCATGTCCTGTTCCACGCCGAATCGGCCGGTGGGGAGGCGGTGAGCTGGTCGTTCGCTCGCGAACTGCTGGTCACCGGCCTGGACGAGCCGGCCGGCATCGGGGATGTGCGGGTCTGGCCCTGGGCCACACCGCGCGGCGACTTCGTCGCGCTGGCCCTCTCGTCACCGGATGGCAACGCCCTCTTCGAGGTGCCGCGCAGCGTCCTGGTGCGATTCCTTCGACGCACGTACGTGGTCGTCCCGCGCGGTCGTGAGGCCGAGCACCTGGACGTCGACACTGCGGTGAACCGGCTGCTCGCCGGCCGCTGACGCACGAGCAACACCGGGGCCGCGCGGATCTGCCGAGTCCGCGCGGCCCCGGCACACCCACCCCCAGGGGGTACGACCACAGCCGGACCCGGGTTGGCCCGTGCTCAGCCGTGCGTGGTGATGCCGCCGTCGACGGGGATGACCGCGCCGGTCAGGTACGCGCCGGCCCGCGACGACAGGTAGATGGCGGTGCCGGCCATGTCCTCGGGGCGGCCGATGCGGCCCAGCGGCACCTGCTGCTCGATGGCGGAGCGGCTGGCCGGGTCGTCGAGGGCGAACGCCATCATCTTGCTCTCGAACGGGCCGGGCGCGATCGCGTTGACGGTGATCTGCTCGCCGGCGAGCTGGTGGGCGAGGCTGCGGGTGAGCATGTGCACGGCGGCCTTGGTGGCCGAGTAGGCGTACACCTCCATGAACGGCACCCGGATGCCGTCGATGGACCCGATGTTGATCACGCGGGCCGGGTCGTCGGCGCTGGCGGCGGCGCGCAGCGCCGGCAGCAGCGCGGTGGTGAGCCGGAAGACGGCCTTGACGTTGACCGCCCAGAGCTTGTCGAACGCGGCCTCCGGGTAGCTCTCCAGCGGCGCGCCCCAGGTGGCGCCGGCGTTGTTGACCAGCACGTCGAGGCGGTCGACGCGCTCGCGGACGGCGGCGGCGAGGGCCTGCGCGCCGTCGTCGGCGCTCAGGTCGGCGGGAATGGCCTCGCACCGACCCTCGGCGGAGAGTTCTTTGGCGACCTGCTCGCAGACGTCCGCCTTGCGGGACGAGATGATCACGCGGGCGCCGGCGCGGACGAAGCCCTGGGCGATCATCAGCCCGATTCCCCGGGACCCGCCGGTGACCAGGACCGTCTTGTCTTCGACCGAGAACAGCTCCGTCATAGGAATCCCATCGCGAGTCGGCGTCTTGCGTCGTCCGGCGAGCGGCCGGTGGGGCGCCGGGCGGACCGGGACCGGACGGCGCTACCGCCGGGTAACGTAGCCCGGCCGTGGGGACCACGACAAGCCACGACGTCGCCGCGTACCCCGGTCGGGATGCGGTGACCTGCGGTTCGGGCTACCGTCGCAGGCGATGGTCTCCACCGATCCCTCCCCCGCGCCATCGATCGGAACGGCATCACCCGTACCCGACGAGATCTCCACGTTCGCGCTGGCCGACCTGGCCGGTGACCCCGGCTGGCGGCGGCCGGTGTTCGTCGAACAGGAGCTGCTGATCCTCACCACCCGCGGCCACGGCGACGCCGAGCTGGATTTCCACCTCCTGCCGTGCCGACCCGGCACGCTGCTGCGGGTCCACGCCGGTCAGGTGCTGCGCTGCGCCGGCCCCCAGTTCGACGCGTCGGTGGTCGGCTGGACCGCCGACGCCCTGCACGGCCTGGCCGTCGACGAGGACGCGGCGCCGACCTGGCGGCAGTTGGCCGGCGAGGACGAGGACGCGGTGATCAACGAGGTGAGCCAGTTGGCGGTGGACTGCCAGCGGCACGGCGACGGCCCGGCCGGCCGCGCGCTGCTGCGGCACCAGCTCGCCGTGCTGCTGCTGCGGTTGGCGCTGCCCGACGCGGACCCGGCCGGGCAGCGTAACGAGGCCGAGACGTTCCAGCGGTTCGCCCGGGAGGTGGAGCACGGCTACCAGGTGTCCCGGCGGGTCGAGGACTACGCCGCCGCGCTCGGCTGCTCGGTGCGTACCCTGACCCGGGCCTGCCTGGCCGTCACCGGCCGCAGCGCCAAGCAGGTCATCGACGAGCGGGTGGCGTTGCAGGCCGCCCGGCTGCTCGCGGCGAGCGACGAACCGATCGCGCAGATCGGCCGGGGGCTCGGCTTCTCCGAGCCGACCAACTTCGGCCGGTTCTTCACCCGGGAGATCGGGGTCAGCCCCGGGGCGTTCCGGGCCGCCCGCGACCAGCCGGCCGGCGGCCGGGTCGTCCGACCCCGACCACCGGTCGAGCCGACCGGCGCCAACGGCGGGCGGTTCCGCTCCGGCGCACCCGGCGCGCCCGGTAACTCGGGCCGGCCCGGTGGCCCGGGTATCCCGAGCGGGCGGGCATGATGACGGGGTGCAGATCTCCGCGCGCGGCGACTACGCGGTACGTGCGGCGCTGAGCCTCGCGACCGCGTACCCCTCGCTGCTGTCCACCCAGGCCATCGCGGCGGAGCAGGACATGCCGCGCAAGTTCCTGGAGGCGGTCCTGGCGGATCTGCGCCGGGCCGGGATCGTCCGCGCCCAACGCGGCGCGGAGGGCGGTTACACCCTGGCCCGTCCGCCTCGCGAGGTGACCGTCGGCGCGGTGTTGCGCGCGGTGGAGGGCCCGCTCGCGGGCGTACGCGGCCTGCGCCCGGAGGAGACCCGCTACGAGGGCTCGGCGGAGAACCTGCCCGGCCTGTGGGTGGCGGTGCGCGCCGCGGTGCGGCGGGTGGTCGACGAGGTGAGCCTCGCCGAGATCGTGAGTGGTCGACTGCCCGCGCACGTCCGCAAGCTCACCGCGCTGCCCGACGCGTGGGAGCCACGCTGACGCCTCACAGGGCGCGCACCACCTCGTCGGTGTCGAGTCGGGGCAGCCGGTCGCCCCAGGCGTCCGGACCGGGGTGGCCGACGTTCACCAGCAGCAGCGCCTCGTGCCGGCCGTCGGGAAAGAACTCCCGGGTCACCCCGGCCGCGTCGAACCCGGCCATCGGGCCGGCGGCGAGCCCCGCCGCGCGTATCCCCAGCAGCAGGTAGCCGATCTGGAGGGTGGCGCTGAAGCGAGCCTGCTCCGCGCGGGCCGTCCGATCACCCAGCCACTCCCGGGCCTGCGGTCGGTGCGGGTACAGCTCGGGCAGCCGCTCGTGGAAGTCGACGTCGGCGGCGAGCACCGCCGCCAGCGGCGCGCTGGACGTCTTCGCCCGGTTGCTCGACGACACGTACGGCAGCAGCCGGGCTCGGGCCTGCGGCGAGCGCAGCAGCAGCACCCGCAGCGGCTGGCCGTTGTACGCGGTCGGCCCGTACCGGATCAGATCGTGGATCGCGGCCACCTGGGCGTCGGTGACCGGCTCGTCGGTGAACCTGTTGGCGGTGCGGGCTGCCCGGAACAAGAGGTCCTGGGCAGCCCGATCCAACACGAGCGGGTCGGCCGTGACGGGCCTGCTCACCCGCCGGCCGGCGTGGTGTAGCCGCCCCGGTGGTGCACCAGCGGCGGACCGTCGTCGCCGTCGCCCAGGGCGAGCGGTTCGGCGATGACCAGGGTGTGGTCGCCGACCGGGATGCGGTGCACCACCCGGCAGAACAGTCGGGCCAGCACCCCGGTCAGCAGTGGCACACCGAACGGCCCGGCCGTCCAGTCCGGATAGGCGGCGAACCGGTCGATGCCGCTGGTGGCGAAGACGGCGGCCGCCTCCAGTTGCCCGGCGGCGAGCAGGTGGACCGCGACGTGTTCGGCACGGGCCAGCACCGGCCAGCTCGACGACTCGGTGCCGAGGCAGAACGAGACGAGCGGCGGTTCCAGTGAGACCGAGGTGAACGAGGTGGCGGTGAAACCGGCCCGGATCGGTTGGCCGATCCCGCCCAGGCAGGCCGGGTCGGTGGACCGGGCCACGGCGGTGACCACGGTGACGCTGGTGGCCTGCCGGCGCAGCAGCGCGCGGAACAGGTCCCGGTCCACCGGTCGCAGGTCGGTCGCGTCCGTCGTCGGACGCTCCACGGTGGTCACGTCGGCACCGGGGCCGGCGCGGCGTGGGCGATGAGGGGAAGCTCAGTCCGCGGCAACATGAAACCCATGCTGCCGACGGCGCGAACGCCCGGTCAACGGTCTTCCACAAGATGAGACTTGCATCGCTGACGATGTTACGGAGCGCCTTTAGCAGCGTTTACCGCAGCGCAACACCCATCTGGTGGATAGGAATTACCGTGTCGTGGCGGCGCACGGTCCACCCGGGACGACAAGGGGGTTTCGGAATTCGCCCGTCCGGGAATATTCGATCCCAACACGGCAGGGAACGGTTGACGAGGGGAGTGCTCCGATGGGCCTCATGTTTCGCAAGCGCAAGAAGATCGGTCCGCTGATCCTGAACTTCACCGAGAACGGTTTCTCCTCGTGGAGCATCAAGATCGGACGCTGGTCCTGGAACTCGAAGGCCCGGGCACACCGCGTCGACCTGCCGGGACCGCTGTCCTGGAAGCAGGACAAGGCCCGGTCGTAACGACCGGGAGTCGAGCGGGGCGCCGGTGATTCACCGGCGCCCCGCTCGGCGTCTCCGCCCCGACCCCGCGCCCTCCATCTCGTCGATCTTGCACTTTCGGTCGACGTTCCGCGCGGGAACGTCCCTTGTGCCGCCGCAGCAAGTGCAAGATCGCGGGGGTCTCAGGGGGTTGGAGTGATGAGTTCGTCGCCGGCCAGGCGACCGGACTCGCGGTCTCGGGTTACCTTGCCCTCGACCAGGAGGGTGGTGAGGGCCTGGTTGGCGTCGGTGGCGCGGTAGACCGTCGCGGTGAGGGTGTGCCGGCGCAGCTCGGTGACCGGGCGCGGTCCGTTGCGGCGCAGTTCGGCCAGCAACTCCCGGGCCAGCGGTTCCCGGTCCGGGTCTTCGGCCACGTCGACGGGTGTGCCCGTCGGGTCGGCCGGATCGCGGTAGCGCACCCCGAGGCCGGCGCCGACCGTCCAGAGCGCGTCGCGGACCGCCTCCAGGCTCCGGTCCGACCGGCTCCCGAACGCGATCACGCCGGCCGCCTCGTCGTCCCCGTCGGCGGAAGCGTCGCCCACTCCCCCGTCCGCCTCCACCACCGGTGCCACCTCGGCGACCAGCGGAAAGCCGGCGAGGCCGAGGGCCGGGCGGGCGCTGGTGGTGGCGTGCAGCAGCACTTCGCCGTTGCGGCCGTTGGCGCAGGCGCGCAACACCTCGGCGTGCGCCGGGCCGGACAGGTCGACGAAGCAGAACAGCGGCGCCCCGGCCGCAGCGGCCGCCTTCAGCGCCACCGGAAGCCGGGCGGGGCCGCCGGGCAGCAGGTGCACGGTCACCTCGGGAGGCAACTCCGCCTCGACCGGTCCGAGCCGGGCCGGCAGGTCGCTGGCCTCGTCGGCCAGCGCCAAAATGGTCACCTGCCGGCCGCGTACCTGCGTGGCGTGACCGACGACCGCCCGTAGCGCCGCCTCCGCGCCACCGCCGTCGGCGCCGGCCCAGGCCAGCGCGACGGTCACGCGGCGGGAGCGGTGCAGGGCGACGGGCAACCAGGTCGCCAGGTGGCGGACCAGGAGTTCGCGGAGGACGTCGGCGGTCCGGTTGGTTGGCACCGGTCCGTTCTACCCCATGGCCGTTCAGGCCGGGACGGAGATCCCCACGCCGCCGCGCGTCTGCCCGCCGTAGCGCTGCCGCTCGGCGGCCAGGTCGAGCCGGCCGATCTGCTTGCGGGCGGCCAACGTGGCGTCGTCGAGCAGGTCGGCCGGGACCAGCCAGACCACCTCGAACTCCAGCCCGTCCGGGTCCTGCCCGTAGAGGCTCTTGGTGGTGCCGTGGTCGGACGTGCCGGCCAGCGCCCCGGCGGCGGCGAGCCGCTCGGCGGTGGCGGCCAGTTCGTCGAGGGTGTCGACCTCCCACGCCAGGTGGTAGAGCCCGACGGTGGCCCGGCCGGCGGTCGAGCGCCCGGCGCCCGCGCCGATCTCGAACAGGCCGAGGTCGTGGTCGTTGGTGGAGTCGGGAGCCTGGAGGAACGTCGCGCCCCGGAAACCGTCCGGGGTCATCGCGACCGGGGTGAAGCCCAGCACGTCGCGGTAGAAGGCGACGCTGCGGGCGAGGTCACTGACGTAGAGAACCGCGTGGTTGAGCCGGTGGATACCCATGACCCCACTCTAGCGCCGTTTGGTTGAGCGTTCAACCATCGGGAGTATGATGGCCGTCATGACCCGCTGGCTTAACCCCGACGAGCAGCGCACCTGGCGGGCGTTCCTCGCCTCCTCCCGAGCGTTGATGGACACGCTCGACCGTGAGCTGCAACGCGATGCCGGAATGCCGCACGCCTACTACGAGATCCTGGTCCGGCTCTCCGAGGCGCCCGGTCGGCAACTGCGGATGAGCGAGCTGGCCGAGGCGGCCGGGTCGTCGCGCAGCCGCCTCTCGCACGCGGTGGCCCGCCTGGAGGAGGCCGGCTGGGTGCGCCGCGAGGACTGCCCCACCGACCGGCGCGGGCAGATCGCGGTGCTCACCGACGACGGTTTCGCCACCCTCGCCGCCGCTGCGCCCGGCCACGTCGACGGCGTACGCCGGCACCTCTTCGACGCGCTGAGCCCCGCCCAGGTCGACCAGTTACGCCGAATCAGCGAGACGTTGGCCGAGCACCTGAGCAGATCCTGACCGATCGACACCGGCGCGGGTCTTGTACTTACCGTCGTCGGATGAGCACGATGGGGCGTGTCCTCCGGCTTCGACGAGTTGACTGACCAGGCGCACCACCTCGTGTCCGCTGGCGACATCGCCGGTGCCCAACGGCTGCTCTCCGACGCGCTCACCGACGCCGACCCCCGCCCGGCCAACGCCACGCCGGAGCTGGCCGAGGCGGCCAGCCTGCAGGCGCGGGTGCTCGTCGCCCTCGGCGAGCCCCACTCCGCCCGTGGCTGGGCCGCCTTCGCGTACGCGGCCACGACCCGGTTGCACGGCCGCTCCGACCCCCGCACGGTGGCCGCCGCCGCGACCCTGGCCGCCGTGCTGCACCGGGTGGGCAGTCACTCCCGGGCCGCCCGGCTGTACCAGGACGTGATCATCGAGCTGACCGCGCAGGACGGTCCCGAGTCACTGCGGGTGCTGGCCGCACACGCCGACCTGGCCACCGTCGAGTACGCCCGGGGCCAGTGCACGGTCGCCCGCGACCGTCTCCAGGACGCCTGGGAGCTGCACCGCGAGGTGTACGGCGACGGCCACCCCAGCGGCATCAAGATGTTGGCCCGGCTCGGCTCGATGCAGCGCGACTGTGGGCAGTTCGCCGAGGCGCACGACAACCTCGCGCTGGCCCGCGAGCTGTGCCGGCAGCATCTGAGCACCGACGATCCGCTGGCCCTGCAGGTGGCGGCCCTGGCCCGGGCAGCCGCCAACCCCGACCACGTCTGCGCCGACGACACGTCCGCCGTCCGGGACGCACCGGTGGTGCCGGCCGCGCGCACGCCGCCGCCGCAGCCCGATCCGCCGCTCGATGCCGCCTACTACCCGCCGGCCCCGCAGGCCGCTGCTCCCGCCGGCCGTACCGACGAGGGCCTGGCTGGTTCCGGAGTCTCCAGCGGCGGCCCGGTACCGAACCCGCGGGTACCGGCCGACGAGCCGGACGGCTCCCCCGACTTCCGCTGGCCGCCGGCCGACGAGCCGGAGGGATCGTCGGAGGTCCGCTGGCCGCCAACCGACGAACCGAACTTCCGCTGGCCGCCGGACCCGGCGGACGATCCCGTCCCGCAGCCCACCGCCGCGCCGGTGCCCCCGTCGGTGGCCGGGTTCACGGGCGGCACCGAAGAGTCGTCCGGCGTGTACCGGCTGTACCGACCCGGCGCGTCGGCCGAACCGGACCGACCGTCGGCGTCGCTGACGCCGTACACGCCGTCGCGGCTGCTGCCGGTGCCCGTGCACCGGGCGCCGGCAGCGGCACGCAACAAACTGGTGCCGGTGCTGGTGGCCGGCGTGGTCGTGGTGCTGCTGGGCACGGCGGCGGTGATCGCCGGCGTGGCCCGCGTCGGCGACGACCCGAAGTCCGGGCCGGCACCGAGCGCCGGCCCGAGCGGCACGGCCGCGCCCCCGACCACCGGCGCCCCGACCACCGGCACGACCGCGCCGGCCGCCGTGCCGGGCACCCCGCCCGGCACGGTGTCGCTGCGCGACAACCGGGACAACATCGCCCTGCGCTGGACGTACCCGGCCGGCGGTGAGGGGCCGGTCATCGTCTCCGCCGGCCGGGCCGGGCAGGAGAAGACCGCGATCGCCACGCTGCCCGCCGGCACCGACAGCTACATCGTGTACGCGCTGAACCGCGCCAACGACTACTGCTTCACCGTCGCGGTCGTCTGGTCCACCGACACCGTGGCGAGCGCCAACCAGGTCTGCACCCGCCGCCGCTGACGTCCGCCGTACTCAGGGTCGGGCAACGGTCGGTGCCGGCGTCGCCGGGAGCAGCAGGCGTACCCGTAGGCCGTGCGGGCCGTCGGCGTCGGCCAGGGTGATGGTGCCGCCCGCGCGGCGGACCAGCTCCCACACGATGGCGAGGCCGAGGCCGGCGCCGCCGTGGTCGCGGCCCCGGCCGTCGTCCAACCTCGTGAACCGGTCGAAGACGCGGCCGCGGTCGGCCGCCGCGATCCCCGGGCCGTCGTCGGTCACCGTCACCAGGTGGTACGCGGTCTCGTGCGGCTCGACCGCGAGGACGACGCTGCTCCGCGCGTGCCGGACCGCGTTGTCGACGAGGTTGGCCAGCACCCGCCGTAGCTCGGCCTCGTTCCCGGCCGTCCACAGCGGGCCCGGCGACGGCTCCACCCGCACCGGCGGCGACGGATACCGGGCGGCGACCTCGCCCACCAGCGCCGCCAGATCGACCGGGCCGGTGCCCCGCGACGCCGGCATCTCGTCCAGGCGGGCCAGCAGCAGCAGGTCGTCGACCAGCCGGCTCAACCGCTCGGTGTCGGCGAGCAGGTTGGCGGTCACCGCCGTCCAGTCCGTCCGGTCGGCGAGCCGCTGGGCCACCTCCAACTCGGTCCGGATGTTGGCCAGCGGGCTCCGCAGCTCGTGCGCGGCATCGGAGACGAAGGCCCGCTGCCGGGCTCGGGCCGACTCCAACCGGCCCAGCATCCCGTTCAGGGTCACCGCCAGCCGGTGGATCTCGTCGGCGGAGGCGGGCACCGGAAGTCGACCGGCGCCGGCCCGACCGGTGATCTCCTCGGCGCCGCGTCGCAGGGCCTCCACCGGACGCAACGTCGCGCCGACCACCCGCCACGCCACCCCGGCCAGGACCACCACCAGCAGCGGGAACGCCACCAGCAGGATGGTCCGCACCACGTGCGTGCTCTGCCGCACATCGGCCATCGAGCGGGCGACCAGCACGGTGAGCGGATCGGCCGACGTGCCGGCGGGTACGGCGACCACCCGGACCGGTCCGCGAAGCCCGACCCGCTCGGCGGGAACGTCCAGGCGTTGACGGTGGCCGGCGTCCAACCACTCGGGGCGGGCCATCGGGACCAGCCGGTCCGCGTCGATCGAGGCCGCCCGGACCCGCCCCTGCGCGTCGATCACCTGGACCCGGACCTGCCCGCCAGCCACCGGCAGCGGGTCGGGCAGCGCGTTCTCGGCGGCGAGCAGGGCGACCGCGTCGGCGGTCCGGAACGCCTCGGTGTCCACGTTGCGTTGGAGCACGAAACGGAGCGCGCCGAGCAGCACCACCCCGCCGAGGGCGAGACCGATGGTGAGGCCGAACACGCCGAGCGCCAGGAGGCGGCCCCGCAGCCCCAGGCCGTGCAGGCCCCGACGGGGCGACCAGCCGCGCGGCGGGCCGGCGGAGGTCACGTCGCCAGCCGGTAGCCGGCGCCCCGGATGGTCTCCAGCCGATCCCGGCCGAGCTTGCGACGCAGGTAGCCGACGTACACCTCGACCACGTTGGGCGCCGTCTCCAGGCTGGCGTCCCACACGTGGTCCAGTAGCTCGATCTTGGAAATGACCTGGCCGGGGCGGCGCATCAGATAGTCCAGCAGGGCGTACTCGCGCGCCGTCAACGTCACCTCGGCGTCGGCCCGGGTCACCCGCCGACGGGCCGGATCGAGCCGCAGGTCGCCGACCGCCAGCACGGCGGGGCGCTCCGGCGCTCCCCGGCGCAGCAGCGCCCGCAGGCGGGCCAGCAGCACCACGTACGAGAAGGGCTTGGTCAGGTAGTCGTCGGCGCCGCAGTCCAGGCCGTCGGCCTGGTCGTACTCGCCGTCCTTGGCGGACAGCATCAGCACCGGCAACCAGTGCTGCTCGGCGCGCAGCCGGCGCACCACCTCGTAGCCGGAGAGGCCGGGCAGCATGACGTCGAGGATCATCGCGTCGTACCCACCGTGGCGTGCCGCGTCCAGGCCTTCGGGGCCGGTCGCCGCCACGTCGACCGCGAACCCCTCGGCCTGCAGACCGCGTTGCAGGGCAGCCGCCAGCCGGGCCTCGTCCTCCACCACCAACAACCGCACACCTCAAGGGTGCCACCCGGGTCACAACTCGCGGTTCGGCGTCCTCAGCGCGTTCACAGCGCCGACCGGGCAGGATGTCGGGCAGGAGGTGTGCACCATGTCGATCCTGAGAAGTCGTCCCGTCCTGCGGTGGCTGGTCCCGGTGGCCGCCGGCGTCGCCGTCATCGGTGGCGGCGCCGCCGTCGGCACGTTCGCCGCCGAGGCCGAGCCGAGCCTGCCGCCGCGTACCGCCGCCCAGCTCCTGGTGGACCTCCAGACCTCCTCCCTGGAGGGGTTGTCCGGCACGGTCGTGCAACGCGCCGACCTCGGCCTGCCGCCGCTCGTCGGGCTGGTGCCCGGCAACGACCTGACTGCCCTGCTCAGCGGCACACACACCCTGCGGGTGTGGTACTCCGGCCCGGATCGGCAGCGCGTCGCGCTGGTGGACACGCTCGGCCAGCGGGACATCATCCGCAACGGTCGGGACGTGTGGACCTGGGAGAGCAGCGGCAACACCGCCCGCCACCGCGCCCTGGGCGACTCGAAGGGCGCCGCGAAGCCCGAGGTGACGCCGAGCCTGCCGGCCACTCCCCGGGAGGCCGCCGACCTGGCGTTGAGCGCGATCGATCCGAGCACCGAGGTCAGCGTCGGCCGCTCGGCCACCGTCGCCGGGCGGGACGCCTACGAGCTGGTGCTCGCGCCGCGTGACCGTGACTCGCTGGTGCACCAGCTCCGGATCGCCATCGACGCGAAGCAGCACGTGCCGCTGCGCTTCGAGGTGCTCGCCTCCGGCAGCGACCAGCCGGCCTTCGAGATGGCGTTCACCCAGGTCGACTACCGCCGCCCCGACGCCGACCAGTTCGCCTTCAACCCGCCTCCCGGGGTGAGCGTCACCGAGGAGACCGCCGAGCGGCCGACCGCCGGCCGGCCGGCACACGTCGCGCCGGGTAAGGACCCCCAGGTGCGGACGGTCGGCGACGGCTGGACCACCGTCCTGGTCGCCCGCCTCGACGCCGCCGCGGGCCAGAAGCCGGCCAACGCCGCCCCGGGCCAGAAGCCGGCCGACGCCGCGCCGGACGCCGACCTGTCGAAGCTGCTCGGTGGCCTGCCGGCGGTCAGCGGCGACTGGGGCAGCGGGCGGCTGCTCACCGGCAAGCTGTTCAGCGTGCTGCTCACCGACGACGGGCGGGTGCTCGCCGGAGCGGTCACGCCCCAGCGGCTCTACCAGGTGGCGCGCGGCTGATCTCCGCACACTCCCTACGCCGGGTCGACCACACGGTCGGCCCGGCGTACCTGTGTGACCCGCATCGGCCCCGTCGGCTTGGTGACAGCGGGCCCGCCGCGCTATCTTCGACAATTCGAGGGCACAAAAAAGAACGGCATTAAATGCCGTTCTAGCATTGGATTCTAACGTTTAGGGAGACGGCTTGTCAAGGCACTCCGGCGGTACCGGTGAATTGCCGCTCGACGACGAGATCGGCCGCGAGCAGGAGTACGTCTCGATGCTCTACGACCGTCTGGACGGGTTGCGTGAGCAGGCCGCCCACCGGCTCACCGCCGAGCTGCGCAACACCGGCGGCACCCTGCAGGACCGCTCCCAGCGCGACAGCTCCGTGGCCATGTACGCCGACCAGGTCGAGCAGTTCTCCGCCGTGGAGAATGGCCTCTGCTTCGGGCGGCTCGACGGCGACGACGACTCCCGCCGCTACATCGGCCGGATCGGGATCTTCGACACCAGTGGCGACTACGACCCGCTGTTGATGGACTGGCGGGCCCCGGCCGCGCGGCCGTTCTACCTCGCCACCGCCGCCAACCCCCAGGGCGTACGCCGTCGCCGACACCTGCGTACCCGCCAGCGCAAGGTGACCGGGCTCAACGACGAGGTCCTCGACATCGACAGCGCCTCCCCCGGCGGGCACGAGGAGCTGACCGGCGAGGCGTCCCTGCTGGCCGCGCTCAACGCCGGTCGGACGGGCCGGATGCGCGACATCGTGGAGACCATCCAGGCCGAGCAGGACCGGATCATCCGCGCCGACCTGCCCGGCGTGCTGGTGGTCCAGGGCGGCCCCGGCACCGGCAAGACCGCGGTCGCGCTGCACCGGGCGGCGTACCTGCTCTACACACACCGACGCGAGCTGTCCAGCCGTGGCGTGCTGCTGGTCGGGCCGAACGCGACGTTCCTGCGCTACATCTCCCAGGTGCTTCCCACGCTGGCCGAGACGGGCGTGCTGCTGCGTACCCAGGGCGACCTGTTCCCCGGAGTGAGCGCCCAGCGCGCCGAGCCGGCCCAGGCCGCAGCGCTCAAGGGCCGCGCCGTACTCGCCGAGGTGCTGGCCCTCGCCGTGCGGGACCGGCAGTGGGTGCCGGACGAGCCGCTGGAGATCGAGGTGGAGCGCGAGGTGCTGACCCTCGATCCGGAGACCGTGCGCGTCGCGCGGGATCGGGTACGCCGCACCGACCGTCCGCACAACCTGGCGCGGGCGCTGTTCGACGTGGAGATCGTGCACGCGCTCGCCGACCAGGTGGCCGAGCGGATCGGCGCCGACCCGCTGGGCGGCGACAACCTGCTCGACGAGGCCGACCGCGCCGAGATCCGTCGGGAGCTGCGCGAGGAGACGGAGATCCAGGCCGTACTCGACCGGTTGTGGCCGGTGCTCACCCCGCAGCGACTGCTCGCGGACCTGTACGCGGACCCGGACCGGATCGCCGCCGCCGCGCCGATGCTCACCGACGACGAGCGGGCGCTGCTGCGCCGCGACCCGGGCGGCTGGACGCCCGCCGACGTGCCGCTGCTGGACGAGGCGGCCGAGCTGCTCGGCGAGGACGAGCGGGCCGCCGCCGCCCGGCGCGAGCGCATCCGCCTGATGGAGCGGGAGTACGCCGAGGGTGTGCTGGAGATCGCCCGGGGCTCCCGGTCGATCGACGTGGAGGACGAGGCCGAGGGCGGTGAGATCCTCGGCGTCACCGACCTCATCGACGCGGATCGGCTGCTGGAACGGCAGGAGGAGGCCGACCGGCTGACCACCGCGCAGCGCGCCGCCGCCGACCGCACGTGGGCGTTCGGCCACATCATCGTGGACGAGGCACAGGAGTTGTCGCCGATGGCGTGGCGGCTGCTGATGCGCCGCTGCCCGAGCCGGTCCATGACGATCGTCGGGGACGTGGCGCAGACCGGCGCGCTCGCCGGAACGCCCTCCTGGGCCGACGCCCTCGCCCCGTACGTGGCGCAGCGGTGGCGACTGACCGAACTGACGGTCAGCTACCGCACGCCGGCCGAGATCATGGCGGTCGCCGCCGAGGTGCTCACCGAGATCGACCCGGCGCTGCGGCCACCCCGCTCGGTGCGGGAGAGCGGCGTACCCCCGTGGGACCGGGCAGTGCCCGACGGGCAGCTACCCGCCGAGTTGGTGTCGGCGGTGACCCGCGAGGCCGCCTGGCTGGCCGAGGGCCGGGTCGGCGTCATCGTGCCGGCCAGCCGGGTCGACGCGCTCGGCGCGGCGCTGACCGCCGCGCTGCCTGAGGCCACGGTGGGCGAAAACCCGGAGCTGGAGAGCCGGGTGGTCGTGCTGACCGTCGCCCAGGCGAAGGGGTTGGAGTTCGACTCGGTGCTGGTCGTCGACCCGGACCGGATGGTGGCCGAGTCGCCGCGCGGGCGCAGCGACCTGTATGTGGCGCTCACCCGGGCCACCCAGCGTCTGGGCGTCCTGCGCCCCGGCGGCTGACCCGACACCCGACGTGCCCCCGCTGACCGGCTGGTCGGCGGGGGCACGGGTGGGATCACCGCCGGTCGGTCGAGCGGTCCCGGATGGACTTGCCCGGACCGGTCGCCGAGGTGGACTGGTCGCTGGTGCTGCCGCCGGTCGGCGTGCTCAGGCCGCCGGTGGTGGCGTCGCCGGTGGTCGTCGGCGCCACCTTGCCGGGGTGTCGCTCCGGCTGGCGGGCCACCCGGCGCGCGCTCGCCGGCCCGGCGGTGCCACCGGTGGTCGTCACCGCGCCCTGCCCGCCGACCGGGCCGCCGTCGTGCAGCACCCGCGGGTCGACCCGTTCCTGCGCCGGGTCGAGCGGGTCGTCACGTTGGAGTTGGGACTCCACGTCGGTGGGGGGCACCGTCACCTCGTCGAGGGCGCCCTCGCCGTACACGCCGCCGGCGATCCGGTTCTCGGCCTGGCGGGCGGCCTCCTGCCGCATGTCGTCCTCACGCACGTCCATCACCTCACAGAAGCTGTGGAACCGACTGCGTGCCCGACCTCCCGTGGACGAAACCCGCAGCACTCGTACGCCTTGGAAACGGACACTTCTCGCGACCGGGCGTGATGCGGGCGCGGCAGCGCGTCGTCGATTCTTTTCCGGGCCAGGGAGTGTTACCTGGTCGGCGGCCTCGGGTAGTCGGTGGGCGTCCCCGCCGTGCAAGCGAACCGTGCCGTGGCCGAAACGCGGTAGCGGGGCGAGGGTAGGCAGGTACGACTCATCGCATCCTGAGGAGGACCAGATGAGCACGCAGGCTGCTTCCACCCGGCCGATGAACCGGCCCATGAACGACCCGCAGAACCCCGCCATGATGCGGGACACGCAGCAGATGCCGGCAATGCGTGACGGGCACCGAGAGCCGATGCCGTCGCCGGGTACGGAGACCAAGCAGGCGTTCCTGACGACGGAATTCTGGGTCTACGCCGCCGCCGTCGCGCTCCTCGTGATCGCCGCGTTCTGGAAGGGCAGCACCGCCAACGGGTTGAACATCAACAACCCGAGCCAGACGTGGCTGTTCCTGAGCATCCTGACCGGTGGTTACCTGGTCAGCCGGGGCCTGTCGAAGGCCGGCTCCGAGCGCCGGTCCGGCCGGGAGCGGAGCATGCGCGGGCGCTGACCCGTCGTACGTGAAAACGGTGGCCTCCGGGAGAGTTCTCCCGGAGGCCACCGTCGTCTGCGGATCGCGTTACTCGTCGCCGCCGAAGTCGCCGAAGTCGCCCTCGAAGGCGTCCTCGATCATCTCGCCGGCGACCATGCCGCCAGCGACACCGAGCGCCGCGCCGGCCACCATGCCGCCCACACCCATGCCGCCCCGGCCGTGACCGTGGCCGTGGCCGTAGCCGGAACCGTGGCCGTACTGGGAGCGCAGGCTGCCGTAGCGGGACGTGGTCTCGCGCAGCCAACCGTCGACGACCTGCGCCCAGTCGACCCGGTCGACGTCGGCGTGGGACACCTGGTAGCGCCCGAACGCGTCGTGCCCGGCGCTGAGGAAGCCGCCGCGCTTGTCGCACTCCAGGATCACCTCGACACCACGCTGGCTGGTCACGAAGGTCACCTCGACCTCGTTGATCGTGCCCGCGTACTGCGGCGAGGCGAAGAATTCGATCTCCTGGTAGAACGGCAGCGTCTGCTGCACGCCCCGGATGTGGCCGCGCTCCAGGTCAGCGGTCTTGAACCGGAAACCCAGCCGCTGGAACGCCTCCAGGATCCGCTCGTGCACCGGCAACGGGTGCACCGCAACGTGGTCCAGGTCGGTCTTGTCGACCGCGCGGGCCACCGACAACTCGGTCCGCAGGCCCATCGTCATGCCGTGCAGGCGCTGGCCGTACACGTCGGTGATCGGGGTCTCCCACGGCACCGGGAGCTGGAACGGGATCGACAACTCCTGCTTGGGCGCGAGCTGGAACGCACCGCTGACGGCCATCCGGTGGAACTCCATGGTGCCGGCGTACTCCGTGTCGTGGCCCTCGACCTCGACGCGGGTGACCAGGCCGATCACCACCTGCTCGATGGCCGCCGGGTTGTCACCACCGACGATTCTGACCTCCCCGTCGAGGGTCAGGCCGGGCCGGGTGTTGGGGTTGGCCAGCACAGTGTCCACGCTGGGACCACCCACACCGAACGCGCTCAACATCTTCTTGAAGACCATCGGAACTCCTGTGCGACAGCCGACCGCTCCACCATGGAGTCGGACGTTGACTCACCGCGCACCCTATCCAGACCCCCTGTGAGGTGGCTGTGAGCGCATCGACCGCTTGCGCGTGATCGACCCCGACATCGCCGAAGTCGGGCTATCGACCCGACCCGGACACCCCGTTATCGGCGATGTGGAGTTGATCAGCGCTCCGCCGCGGCTCGGGCCGGGGTCAGGTCCGCGATCGCCAGCTCGGCCGCGCGCTCGGGATCGTCGCCGGCCCGCCGGAGCAACCCGTCGACACACCAGTACGCCGAGCGGTCGGCACCATCGGCGATGTCGAGCTGAAGGTCGAGGTCGCACCGCTCGCCCGCGACGGTGACCGCCCAGTCGGGCCGACGCGAGTGCACGGCGAGCAGTAGCCGCCAGGCCAGGTCGTTGCGCCGGTCGCGTCGCTGCGGATCGCACTCACGCAGGGCCTCGGCGACGTGGTCGGCGTCCGGGTCGAAGCCGGCCAGCAGTGGCAACAGTGACGGGTCGCCGAGGTAGGCGGCAGCCTTGATGGTGAAGTTGTGGACCTCGTCCTGGGCGAGCAGCTCGCGTACCAGTGGAAGTGCCCGTGCGTCCCGCCGCCGGGCCAGTCCGCGGGCGCCTTCCGCGCGTACCTCCGGGTCGACGTCGCGCGTGCGGTCCCACAGTGCCCGCCGGACGGCGTTACCGTCCGCGGTGCTCAGCCAGCCGAGCCCGAAGGTGGCCCACTCCCGCACCCTCGCGTCGGGGTCGGCGCAGAGGTCGATCAACACCGCCTCGCCGGCCTCGGCCGGCGGGTCGTCGAGCACCATCGGCACCGCGGCGGCGACCTGGAACCGTACGTCGCTGTCGGGACTGTGCGCGAGGCTGACCAGGGTCGGCAGCGCGCGCGGGTCGCAGGTCGCACCCAACGCGCGCGCGATCGACCAGTGCACCTCGGGATCGGCCTCGGTGGCGGCCAGCGTGATCAGGGCCGTCGCGGCGACCGCGCGCAGGTCATCCCCGTGCACGGCGCTCGCGAAGCCGAGCAGGTCGCACGCCGCCGCGCGCACCACGCGATCCGGATCGGCGAGCCGGCCAACGGCCAGCCGAACGGCGGCCCCACCCGAGCCGCTCCACCCTGGCCCCGCCCGCCCCGCATCGTCGATCATGGAGTTGTGGTGGGGGACCAAACGCCGGTTCGTCACCGAATCGGGCACCACAAGTCCATGATCGACGACCAACTGCCGGAGCAGGTCCGACCCGTCGTCGGATTCGCCGTCCTCGACGGTGCGCCGCAGCCTCTGCACCGCCTGGTCGAACAGGTCCGCCACCTCGCGCGCTTCCACGGCCACGATGGTGCCCGCCGGCCACCGGATGCCGCCACCGACTTCCGACCGGGACACCCCGACATCGGCGATGTGGGGGTATCAACCCGACCGGGACACCCCGACATCGGCGATGTCGGGGTCGATCACCGACCGGTGCGCGGGAAAGTGCCGTCCTTGACCCCGTTGACGAAGGCGGTCCAGCCGCCGACGCCGTAGACGAGGGTCGCCGCCGCGCGGTCCTTGCTGTCGCGCACCGCCACCCGCCCGGAGCCATCGAGAACAGGCCCCGCCTCGACGCAGCTCCCGCCGTTACTGTTGCTCCGCGTGCTGATGTGCCAGGCCACGGCCGGTAGGGCTTCGTTCATGGCAGTTCCTCCGTGATCTTCGCGATCAGCTCGGCCGCCTCGCGCTGATCGAGCGCGACATCCTGAAGGCGATGGTACGCAAGCGCGTAGCGTCTCGACTTCGGAGATTCCATGAATCGGCGCCCACCCAGAGTCTCGGCGTAGGCCACCTCGGGATAGGGCTTGGGCATTCCGAAGAGGACGAATGAGCCGTCGAGCCCGGCGTGTAGGCCGACCCGTGATGGCAGCACGCGGACGTCGATGTTCTGCCGCCGCATCAGCTCGACGAGGTGTTGTAGTTGGCCGCGCATCACGGCAGGGCTACCGACCGGTCGGCGAAGAACGCTTTCGTCGATGATGGCCGCCGCCTGGAGGGCGGGATCGCGCCTGAGCACACGCTGACGGTCGACTCTCAATTGCAGCCACTTGCGCACTGAGAAATCCGATGCCTGCTCCCCCTCGGCGTTACGGATCACCGCTTCCGCGTAGGCCGCCGTCTGCATGAGCCCCGGCATGAGAAAGGCGTCCCACGAGCAGATGCGCTCCGCTCTGCTCTCCAACCAGGGAAAGTCGATGAATGAGGCGTCGACCAACTCGTCGTAGTCGTCGTCCCAACGGTCGGTCCGCCAGGCGTCCTCGGCTAGTTGGAGGAAGCGGTTGCGCTCGCGCCCGTCGTGCTCGCCGTAGAGATCGAGAAGCGTTTCGACGACTCCCCGTCGAAACGGCCACTCGGCGCGTTCCCAGCGGGCGATGGACGAGAAGTCTCGTTCCAGGAACTCGGCCGCCTGCTTCAGAGTGATGCCGCGTTGCTCCCGCAACTGTCGCATCTGCTGGCCGAGCCACTGGGCACGCAATGTCTGGACGAACGATTCACGCCTGGCGGGCATGGGTCCCCTCTCTTGACGTCCCTCATGACGAATTTCGTTGGTGTCGTTGCACCAAGACCGAGGCCACTGGAAACGTGGCCTGCGGGTGAGGGTGATCGCCGGCCCCCGGGGAAGCCCGGTGCAAACACGGCAACCGCGGCTGTGCCAACAGCCGAGAAGGTGACGAGAGACGGCCTCGCGAGTGGCAGTCGCATACCGGCTCTCGTCGGGTCTCAACTAGAGCGTCGGGATGACGTGATCCCGGCTCCGAACCGACTTGCACGAATACCTACCACGAAGAAGGACGCTCCCGCGACCCCGACGCGTCCATGAACCGACGACAGCAGAGGTGACCGATGACCAGAGGCTCGCTCTACGACGGTGGCCGGCTGCATCCGCGGCACGTGCGCGACCATCAGTTCGCCACCGTGGGCTTCGGCCGGCGAGGGCTCGACCCTCGGGAGGTACGTCGGTTCCTGCACCGCGTCGCGCTCGACCTGACCGCGCTGCACCACGATCTGGCGCTGCTCAGCGAGGAGAACGCGCGGGTCAAGCGGGCGCTGCGGGCCCGGCAGGGCGCCTGGCCCGAGGGGCGGCAGTGGTGATCCCACCGGACCGGATCTTCGTACCGCTCCCTCGGGACGCCGTGCTGGCGTTCACCGAGGCGGCCGAACCGCCGCCCGGCCACGTGATCCACCTGCCGGTGGCGGTCGCCGAACTGGCCGAGGCGCTGGAGTTGGCCCGGAGGCTCGCTCGGTCGCTGGCCTCGATTCCGCAGGTCGACGTCGCCGGGACCACGGTGTCGGCCGAGGACGCTCAAGACGTACGACACTGGGTCTTCTGTGACCGGATCCTGCCGGATCGCCGCCGCTGTGCGCGGCGGGCCGATCACCACGGGTCCTGCCTACCTACCGACGATCCCTAGGGTGTCGGTCGGGCACGGGACCGCTGCACCTCACGGTCCTGGGCGGCGTTGTCCAGGACCGTGACCACCACGTGGTCGGGCAGATCGATCAGGGGACGCAGGTCACCGTCGAGCACCGTACCGACCACGAGCCGCCGCAGACCGGACGCGGCGGCGAGGGGCGACGCCGACGCGATCGCGCCGAGACGCAGGGTGTGCAGGTTCGGAAGACCAGCCACCGGATCGAGCCGCAGCGGCTCGACCGGCGCCGACCTCGCGTTGGGTCGGACCACAACCTCCTGCAGTTCGACCAGGCGGGCCAACGGCTCCAGGGAATCCACGGCGGCATCGACCACTTCGAGCTGCCGTAGCTGGTGCGCTTCTTCGACACCGTGCAGGGACAGGGCAGCCTTGCGCCCTTCGATCCTCAGGTACACCAGCTCGGACTTGGCCCCGAGCAGGGTCAGGTCCGAGCCGGCGTACCGGTCGATCGTCAGGTGTTGCAGGGCCGACAGCGCGCCGATCGTCTCCAGGCCCGGCCGCTCCGACAGCACGAGCGTGTCCAGCTTCGGCGTCAGATCAAGCCGGGCCGCCTTCTTGGACCGCGTCAGCAACGACAGACCGAGAAGATCCTCCAGTTCGAATACCAGCGTGTCATCACGTAACGGACCCTCGATCGCGACCCGGCGCAGATTGGGCAGGTCGCGCAGGAAACTCAGGTCGAGCGTCCGACCGGTATCACTGTCGAAGGCGAGGAAGACGGCATCGCAACCACCCTCGACGTACCGGCGGGTGTCACCCTCTCGCCAGACGCTGTCCGAGAGCAGATATTCGCCGGGATTCACCGTCTGACTGCCGAGCATGGTGCCGGCTCCTCCGCCCGTTGGCCCGACAGTTGACGATCAGGACTGGACGCCCACCCCACCGCACGGCCCCGCGCCAACCTGGTGAACACACTCGCGCTAGCCGGGCTCCACGACGACGAGTTCGCCGACCTGCTCGCCGATGGTGGTGCGCGCCTCCGCGGGCAGGCCAGGATCGGTGATCAGGACGTCGGCGGCCTCCAGCGGGGCGATGGTGGCGATGCCGATCGTCTCCCACTTGGTGTGGTCGGCGAGCACCACCAGCCGGCGGGCGGCCCCGATGAGGCACCGGTTGACGCCGGCCTCCAGCAGGTTCGGGGTGGTGAAGCCGGTGCGCGGGCTGAGGCCGTGCACCCCCAGGAAGAGCAGGTCGACGTTGAGCGCGCTGATCGCCGCCTCGGCGACCGGGCCGGTCAGCGCGTCGGACGGGGTACGGATGCCGCCGGTCAGGACGACGGTCTGGTCGGCGCGCGGATTCTGGTAGAGCGCGTCGGCCACCGGGATCGAGTTGGTCACCACGGTCAGCCCATGCACGTCGGACAGCAGGGTGGCCAGCGCGGCGGTGGTCGTACCGGCGGACAGCGCGATGGCCATCCCCGGCTCCACCATCGTGGCCGCCCGCTCGGCGATGGCCCGCTTCTCCGCCTGCTGGCGGATGGACTTCGCGGCGAAGCCGGGCTCGTCGGCCGAGCCGGGCCCGGCGAGCGTCGCGCCACCGTGGACCTTGTCCACCAGACCGCGCTCGGCCAGCACCTCCAGGTCGCGCCGGATCGTCATGTCGGACACGCCGAAGCGGCTGACCAGGTGGCTCACCCGCACCCCACCGCGCTGGCGGATCAGGTCGAGGATGGCGCTCTGCCGCTGCTGGGCCAGCATCTGGGGAACCTCCTTCGCACCGTGGCCGTCGACCACGCTACGACCGGTCCTCACGGACCACGGCCACCTCGCCGGCCGGCACGGTCAACTCACCCGCACACCGCGTGCCGGTCAACAGCTCGACACCGGTCGCCGAGATCCGTACGTCCGACGACGTGTGGTTGATCGCGAACAGCCAGGTCCGCTCGCCGTCGCGGCGTCGTACCACCTCCACGCCGGTCGGCGCCTGCGCCGCCGGACGGACGCCGGCCTCGTCGAGCAGCCGGGAGACCAGCCGGTCGGTGGCCGGCTCGTCGAGCCGGGCGCCGACGTACCACGCGACGCCCGCGCCGACCGGCCGCCGCGTGAGCGCCGGCACGCCCGGCAGGGGCCCATCGGTGTACGACGCCAGCACCTCGGCGTCGTCGGCGTGCAGCCACTCGGTCCACACGTCGGCAGCGCCGCCGTCGTCGAGTTCGACGCGCTCGTCCTCGCGCAGGGGGAAGAACTCCTCGGTGTGGACGCCGAGCAGGTCGCGGAACGCGCCGGGGTAACCGCCGAGACGGATGTGGTCGTTCTCGTCGACGATGCCGCTGAAGTAGGTGACCGCAACCGTGCCGCCGGCCTCGGCGAATCGGCGCAGCGCCTCGACGTCGGCGTCCCGGACGAGGTAGAGGGTGGGCGCCAGGACCAGTCGGTAACCGCTGAGGTCGCTCGACGGGTGGACGATGTCGGCGGTCACGCCGGCCCGCCACAGCGCGCCGTACAACGCGTTGAGGCGGTCGGCGTACGTGACGTCGACGCTCGGGTGGGAGTCCAACTCGACCGCCCACCACGCTTCGAAGTCGAACAGGATCGCCACCTCGGCGTCGACCCGGCTGCCGCGTACCTCGGCGAGGGCCTTGAGGTCCGCGCCGAGCTGGCAGACCTCGCGGAACACCTTGGTGTCCGGGCCGGCGTGCGGCACCAGCGCGGAGTGGAACTTCTCGGCGCCGGCCCGGGACGCACGCCACTGGAAGAACAGCACCCCGTCGGCGCCCCGGGCGACGTGGGCCAGGCTGTTGCGGCGAAGCTGGCCGGGGAGCTTCGCGACGTTGCGCGGCTGCCAGTTGACCGCGCTGGTGGAGTGCTCCATCAGCAGCCAGGGCTCGCCACCGGCGACGCCCCGGGTGTGGTCGGCGGCGAGCGCCAACCCGAGGTGGGCCCGGGGGTCGGCGGCGTTCAGGTAGTGGTCGTTGGAGACGAGGTCCACGTCGCCGGCCCAGGAGTGGTAGTCCATGTGCTTGGCCATGCCGATCATGAAATTGGTGGTGACCGGTTGGCGGACCAGCGTCCTGAGCGTCTCGCGTTCGGCGCGGAGTTGGGCGCGCTGCTCGTCGGAGGAGAAGCGCAGGAAGTCGAGCTGCTGCGTCGGATTGGCGAACGTCGGCGCGGTGCGCGGCGGATTGATCTCGGCCCAGTCGCCGTAGCGCTGGCTCCAGAACGCGGTGCCCCACGCGTCGTTGAGCCGGTCCAGGTCGCCGTAGCGCTCGCGCAGCCACCCCCGGAACGCCTCGGCGCTGACGTCGCAGTAGCAATGCACGTTGTGGCAGCCCAGCTCGTTGGAGACGTGCCACATGACGACGGCGGGGTGCTCGGCGTACCGGCCGGCGACCGCGCGCACCAGCTCCAGGGAGCGCTCGCGGAACACCGGGGAGCTGGGGCAGTACGCCTGCCGTCCGCCCGGCCAGAGGATCGCGCCGTCGGCCCGTCGGGGCAGCGTCTCCGGGTGCGCGCGGGACAGCCAGGGCGGTGGACTGGCGGTGGCGGTGGCCAGGTCGACCTGGATGCCGCCGTCGTGCAGCAGGTCGAGCACCCGGTCCAGCCAGCCGAACTCGAACCGTCCGGGGTGGGGTTCCAGGCGTGCCCAGGAGAAGATGCCGACGGAGACCAGGTTGACCCCGGCCCGTCGCATCAGCTCGACGTCCTCCGACCAGGTCTGCTCGGGCCACTGCTCGGGGTTGTAGTCGCCGCCGAAGTAGATGCCCTCGCCCTGCCATCGCCGCATGACAGGTGAGGGTGCACCCGCCATCCACCGAAGTCAACAGGTTCCAACATCGACTTCTTTTCCAACGTTTACCTCGTAACAGCCGGATCACGACTGGGTTATCAGAGGCGAAAGTACCTCTTGACAGCGGCCTATGGAGAGGTAGCTTGAGGCCCCAACTGGCCGATCGTGTTCACCAATGTGGATTCTCGGTGGATCACGATGCGTCTTTGCCAGGCTGCACCGCTCCTCACCACACCCGACCCGTTGGACGTAGCACCTCTTCATCCGCAGGAGGCACCGATGTCCCGTCCCCGATCGCAAGCCGAATACCTGGCCCGGCTCGTACCGCCCTCCGTGGCCGGCATCAACCGACGGTCACTGCTGGCCGGTGCGGCCGGCACGGGCGCGCTGCTCAGCACCGGTCTGCTCGCCGGCTGCGGCGACGACTCCGGCTCCGGCGGGTCCAGTAAGGACGTCTCACTCGGCTCCAACCAGTCCGACCCGAAGCCCAAGGACGTCCTCGCCAAGATCACCGACGGGTTCAAGACCTCGTCCGGCGTCCAGGTCGCGACCAACACGGTCGACCACAACACGTTCCAGGAGAACATCAACAACTACCTGCAGGGCAAGCCGGACGACGTCTTCACCTGGTTCGCCGGCTACCGGATGCGCTTCTTCGCCGCCAAGGGCCTGGCCAGCGACATCAGCGACGTGTGGGGCAAGATCTCCGGCTACTCCGACGCGTTCAAGAAGGCGTCCACCGGGGACGACGGCAAGCAGTACTTCGTGCCGGGGACGTACTACCCGTGGGCGGTCTTCTACCGCAAGTCGGTCTGGCAGCAGCACGGCTACCAGGTGCCCACCACGCTGGACCAGTTCACCGCGCTCGGCGCGCAGATGAAGAAGGACGGCCTCACCCCGATCGCCTTCGCCGACAAGGACGGCTGGCCGGCGATGGGCACCTTCGACATCCTCAACCTGCGCATCAACGGCTACCAGTTCCACGTCGACCTGATGGCCGGCAAGGAGGCCTGGACCTCCGACAAGGTCAAGAAGGTCTTCGACACCTGGGCCGGTCTGCTCCCCCTGCACCAGCCGGACAGCCTCGGCCGCACCTGGCAGGAGGCCGCGCAGTCGTTGCAGCAGAAGAAGAGCGGCATGTACCTGCTGGGCCTCTTCGTCGGTCAGCAGTTCAGCAACGACGAGCAGGACGACCTCGACTTCTTCACCTTCCCGGAGATCGACCCGGCCATCGGCGCGAAGGCGCTGGACGCCCCGATCGACGGCTACATGATGGCCCGCAAGCCCAAGAACGAGGACAACGCCCGCAAGCTGCTCGAGTACTTCGGTGGCAAGGCCGCTGCGGACATCAACCTCAAGAACGACCCGGCCGTCCTCGTCGCCAACAGCGGCGCGGACGTCGGCGGCTACACGGCGCTGCAGAAGAAGGCCGCGGAGCTGGTCGGGTCGGCCACCGAGATCGCCCAGTTCCTCGACCGGGACACCCGGCCGGACTTCGCCTCCACGGTGATGATCCCGGCGATCCAGCAGTTCATCAAGAACCCGAAGGACATCGACGGGCTGACGTCGTCCATCGAGAACCAGAAGAAGTCGATCTTCACTGACTGACGGCGGAAGGGGAAGGACATCGTGTCCGACCTACCCCTGATCCAAGCGGATCGCGCCGTGCCGCCGCCGCCGGCGACCACCTCCACGGGTGGTCGTCGCCGGCGGCTACGGCTCCTGTCCCCCACCGACCGCGTGGTCATCACGCTGATGGTGCTCGTCCCACTGCTGCTCGTCACCGCGCTCGTCTGGCTGCCGGCCCTGGCGACCGTGGTGCTGTCCGGCACCGACTGGGACGGCATCGGTCCACTCAACGAGATCGAGTTCGTCGGCGGGCGCAACTACAGCGACGTGGTGAACATCTACCCGCCGTTCGTGCCAGCGGTCCAGCACAACCTGCTGTGGCTGGCCGTGCTGTTCGTGGTCGCCACGCCGTTCGGCATGTTCCTGGCGGTGCTGCTCGACAAGGAGCTGGGCGGCAGCCGCTTCTACCAGACGGCGCTGTACCTGCCGGTGGTGCTCTCGCTGGCGCTGATCGGCTTCGTCTGGCAGCTGCTCTACTCCCGTGACCAGGGTCTGATCAACGCGGTCCTCGGCACCGGCACCGACTGGTACGGCGACTCGAACGTCAACATCTGGGCGGTCATGGTCGCCTCCGGTTGGCGACACGTCGGCTACATCATGCTGCTCTACCTGGCCGGGCTGAAGGGCGTCGACCCGTCGCTGCGCGAGGCCGCCGCGGTCGACGGCGCGTCCGAGGTCCGGACGTTCTTCCGGGTCGTCTTCCCGGTCATGCGACCGATCAACATCATCGTGCTGGTGGTGACCGTGATCGAGTCGCTGCGGGCGTTCGACCTGGTCTGGGTCGTCAACAAGGGCCGCAACGGCCTGGAGTTGATCTCCGCGCTGGTCACCCAGAACGTGGTGGGTGAGGCGAGCCGGATCGGCTTCGGCTCGGCGCTGGCGACGATCATGCTGGTCGTCTCGCTGGTCTTCATCACCATCTACCTGGCGACCGTGATGAGGGAGAACCGGAAATGAGCGTCGACACCCCGATCCGCCGACGCCGGCTGACCCCGCTGCGGATGCTGCTGCACGGCTTCCTCATCGCCGTGGCGCTGATCTGGCTCTTCCCGATCGCCTGGGCGGTCCTCACGTCGTTCCGCTCGTACCAGTACACCGCCGCCCACGGTTACGTCTCGTTCGGCGGCTGGACCATCGACAACTACGTCACGGCCTGGGATCAGGCGGAGTTCGGCAAGCACTTCCTCAACTCGGTCTACATCACGGTGCCGGCGGTGCTGCTGACGCTCCTCCTCGCCTCCTGCGTGGCGTTCGTCATCGCCCGGTTCAGCTGGAAGATCAACCTCCTCCTGCTCGGGGTGTTCACCGCCGCCAACCTGCTACCCCAACAGGCGCTGCTCATCCCGCTGTTCCGACTGTTCACCGAGGTGCCGTTGCCGGAGTTCATGAGCGACTCCGAGCTGCTCTACGACAGCTACTGGGGCCTGATCCTGATCAACGTCGCCTTCCAGTGCGGGTTCTGCGTCTTCGTGCTCAGCAACTACATGAAGGCGCTCCCCCACGACCTGTACGAGGCGGCGATGGTCGACGGCGCGAGTGTCTGGCGGCAGTACTGGCAGATCACCATGCCGCTGTGCCGGCCGGCCCTGGCCGCACTGGCCACCCTGGAGGTGACCTGGATCTACAACGAGTTCTTCTGGGCCACCGTCCTCATGCGTACCGGTGACAAGTTCCCGGTGACCAGCTCACTCAACAACCTGCGCGGCCAGTTCTTCACCGACAACAACCTGGTCTCGGCGGGCAGCGTGCTCGTCGCGATCCCCACCCTCGTGATCTTCTTTATGCTCCAGCGGCACTTCGTCCGGGGCCTGACCTTGGGAGCCTCCAAAGGATGACGATCCTGCACCTGCGCCGCGGGCGGACCAGCCTGGTGCTCGACGCGCGCGGCCCGGGGCTGCCCCGCGTGGCGCACTGGGGTGGCGACGTCGGCGACCTGGACGACGACGGCCTGCGCCACCTCGTGGACGCGACCGTGCCACCGGTGGTGCCGAGCAGCTTCGACGAGCCACCCGTGCTGTCGCTGCTGCCGGAGGCGAGCGCCGGGTGGAGCGGCCGACCGGGGTTGGCCGGGCACCGCGACGGGCGGGACTGGTCCACCGCGTTCCGGCTCGACGGTCTCGCCGTCGACGATCCGGCCGACGCCCCGGCCCGGGTCACCGTACGGGCGTCCGACGCGGCCGCCGGGCTGTCCCTGACCATCGAGATCACGCTCGACCCGTACGGCCTGCTGACCATCCGGCACCGGCTCCGCAACGACGGCGACGGCACGTACGAGGTGCGGGAGCTGACCCCGGTGCTCCCGGTGCCGGCGGTCGCCACCGAACTGCTCGACCTGACCGGCCGCTGGTGCCGCGAACGCTCCCCGCAGCGGCACCCGTGGCAGCACGGCGCGTGGGTCCGCGAGGGGCGGCACGGTCGCACCGGACACGACGCCACCCTGCTGCTGGTGGCCGGCACCGCCGGGTTCGACTTCGGCCACGGCGAGATCTGGGCGGTGCACACCGCGTGGAGCGGCGACCACCTCACCGTCGCCGAACGCCGGCCCACCGGCGACTCCACCCTCGGAGGCGGGGAACTGCTGGCCCCCGGCGAGATCCGACTCGCCCCCGGCGAGGCGTACGAGACTCCACTGCTCTACGCCGTCTGGTCCGACGAGGGGCTGGACGGACTCAGCGACGTACTCCACTCGCACGTGCGGGCGCGGCCCGGACACCCGCGATCCCCGCGCCCGGTCACCCTCAACGTCTGGGAGGCGGTCTACTTCGACCACGACCTGGACCGGCTGCGGGCCCTCGCCGACCGCGCCGCGCAGATCGGCGTGGAACGGTTCGTGCTCGACGACGGCTGGTTCCGCGGCCGGCGCGACGACACGGCCGGGCTGGGCGACTGGTACGTCGACGAGGACATCTGGCCCGACGGCCTGCAACCGCTCATCGACCACGTGACCGGCCACGGCCTTCAGTTCGGCCTGTGGGTGGAGCCGGAGATGGTCAACCCCGACTCGGACCTGTTCCGCGCGCACGCCGACTGGCTGCTGACCCTGCCGGGACGACTGCCGCCCGCCTGGCGCCGGCAGCAGGTGCTCGACCTGGGCCGCCCCGAGGCGTACGACTACGTGCTGGAACGCCTCGACGCGCTGCTCACCGAGCATCCCGGGATCAGCTACCTCAAGTGGGACCACAACCGGGACCTCACCGAGGCGGGGCACCACGGCCGGCCCGGGGTGCACGGGCAGACCCTCGCGGTCTACCGCCTCCTCGACGAGCTGCGCCGACGCCACCCCGGCGTGGAGATCGAGAGCTGCTCCTCCGGGGGCGCCCGGGTGGACCTGGCCATCCTGGCCCGCACCGACCGGGTCTGGGCCAGCGACTGCAACGACGCCCTGGAACGGCTCGGCATCCAGCGCTGGACCGGGCTGCTGCTGCCACCGGAGCTCGTCGGCACGCACATCGGGCCGCAGCGTTCGCACACCACCCACCGCGTACACGACCTGGGTTTCCGGGCGGCCACGGCGCTGTTCGGTCACCACGGCATCGAGTGGGACATCGCCTCGATCAGCGCCGCCGAACAGGCCGAGCTGACCGACTGGGTGGCACTGCACAAGCGGCTGCGCCCGCTGCTGCACTCCGGGCGGGTGGTCCGGGTCGACCACCCGGACCCGGCCGTCTGGGCGCACGGCGTGGTCGAGAAGGACAAGACCCGAGCGGTGTACGCGGTGGCCCGGCTCGCCACCTCGGTGGCGCAGACCCCGGGCGCGGTACGGCTGCCCGGTCTCGACCCGGCGCGGCGTTACCGGGTGCGCCCGGTCCCGGACGTGCCACCTCCGGCGACGATCGACCTGTCCGGGCCGCCCTGGCTGGCGTCCGGCGTCACGCTCAGCGGAGCGGCGCTGGCCCGGGTGGGCGTGCAGCTACCCGCGCTGCACCCCGAACAGAGCCTGCTGTTCGAGGTCGACGAGGTCGGCTAGAAATTTCTTTGTCCGGGGTGTCGAGAACGGTGTCGTCGGCTTCTACCTCAGGGTGAGAGCACCGACCACGGTGCGCGGGCGTGAGGAGCGAGACGATGAAGTACATGCTGTTGATGCAGTTCAGCGCCACCGGGACCGACTTCCCGGGCATCGACACCTGGACGCAGGACGAGGTCCGGGCGCACGTCGCGTTCATGGGTGAGGTCAACGAGAAGCTGGCTGCCGATGGCGAGTGGGTCGACGCGCAGGGCCTCGGCGGCCCGCAGCAGGCGCGGATCGTACGTGCCGGCGAGGGCGGCGCGCCGGTCGTGACCGAGGGGCCGTTCGCCGAGACGAAGGAGTTCCTCGCGGGCTTCTGGATCGTCGACGTCGACAGCCCGCAGCGGGCGGTGGAGCTGGCCGCGCACATCTCCACCGCGCCCGGCCCCGGCGGTCGGCCGCTGAACATGCCGATCGAGGTGCACCCGGTGATGTCCGCTCCGTCGCAGGAGCTGTGAGCGCTGACCACCGACCTTCGCATCGAGGACCTGCTGCGCGAACTGGCGCCGCAGGTCCTCGGCGTGCTCACCCGCCGGTTCGGTGACTTCGCCACCGCCGAGGACGCCGTCCAGGAGGCGCTGCTCGCCGCCGCCAGCCAGTGGCCGGCCGACGGGCTGCCGACGAACCCCCGGGGCTGGCTGATCCAGGTCGGCTACCGCCGGATGATCGAGCTGATCCGCGGCGAGCAGGCCCGGCGTCGCCGTGAGGACCTGGTCACCCGTCAGGACCCGGACGACCGGCGGTACGCGCCGGCCCCGGACGAGGAGCTGACCGCCGAGCGGGACGACACCCTGGTCCTGCTCTTCCTCTGCTGCCACCCGGCCCTCGCCGCGGCGTCGGCCGTCGCGTTGACCCTGCGCGCGGTCGGCGGTCTGAGCACCGCCGAGATAGCCCGCGCGTTCCTGGTGCCCGAGGCGACCATGGCGCAGCGGATCAGCCGGGCAAAGCAGCGGATCCGCGCGTCCGGGCTGCCGTTCCGGATGCCCGAGGAGGCGGAGCGGGCCGATCGGCTGGCCGCCGTCCGACAGGTGCTCTACCTGATCTTCACCGAGGGGCACACCAGTACCGCCGGCCCGGACCTGCGCCGGGTTGACCTCGCGGCGGAGGCGATCCGGCTGACCCGGGCGCTGCACGTACGCCTGCCCGACGACAGTGAGACCGCCGGGCTGCTCGCGTTGCTGCTGCTCACGGAGGCGCGCAGCCCGGCACGAACCGGGCCCTCCGGAGAGCTGATCCCACTGGCCGAGCAGGATCGCAGCCGCTGGGACGCGGCGGCCATCGCCGAAGGCGTCGCACTGGTCACGGCGGCGCTGCCGCGCGGCCCGGTCGGCCCCTACCAGGTGCAGGCCGCCATCGCCGCCCTGCACGACGAGGCTCCCGGCACCGACGCGACCGACTGGCCCCAGATCCTGGCGCTGTACGACGTGCTGGATCGGTTGGCCGGCACCCCGGTGGTGGCGCTCAACCGGGCCGTCGCGACCGCCATGGTGCACGGGCCTGCTGCCGGCCTCCGCGCTCTCGACGCGCTGACCGACGATCCCCGGCTGGCCGGGCACCACCGGCTGCCCGCCGCCCGCGCGCACCTGCACGAGATGGCCGGCGACCGGGAACGGGCCATCGCGGACTACCGGGATGCCGCCGCCCGCACGAGCAGCCTCCCCGAACAGCGCTACCTCACCATGCGCTCCGCCCGCCTGGCCGATGCCGGGGTGGAACACTCGATGGCTCGACCAGGAACCGAGGACTGAGGGGCCGTATGGCGTACGTGCTGCTGGGAATCGCCATCCTCGCCGAGGTGGTGGCGACCAGCCTGATCAAGAGCACCGCCGGGTTCACCCGGGTCTGGCCGACACTGGGCTGCCTCGCCGGGTACGCGCTGGCGTTCCTCCTGCTCGCCCAGGCCGTCAAGGAGATACCGGTCGGTGTCGCGTACGCCCTCTGGTCGGGCCTGGGCACTGCGGCCATCGTGGCGATCGGCGCGGTGTTCCTGGGCGAGTCGGTCGGGCCGGTCAAGCTCGTGGGCATCGCGCTGATCATCGCGGGTGTGGTCATCGTGAACCTCACCGGCGAGCAGCACTGACCGCTCTCGGTCACCCGAACGACGCGATGGCCGGGCCCGGTGCGGGCCCGGCCACCTGGCGTCGGTCGCCGCCGGTCGCTCAGCTGGCGGTGCAGCTCACCTGTGGTGTGGGGTTGGCGCCGCTCCAGCCGCCGAGAAAGCCGAAGGTAGCGCTGGCACCGGCGGCCAGTCGGCCGTTGTAGTCCGCGTTCCGCGCGGTCACCGTGGAACCGCTGCTGGTCACCGTTGCGTTCCAGGACTGCGTGACGCTCTGACCGTTGGCTAGTGTCCACCGTGCTGTCCATCCGGTGATCGCCGACGCGCCGGCGGTCACCCGCACCTCACCCTGAAAGCCGCCCTGCCACTGGTTGGTGATGGTGTACGTCGCCGAGCAGCCACCGGCGGGCGGCGGCGTGGTCGTCGGAGGGGGCGTGGTCGGCGGGGGCGTGGTCGGCGGGGGCGTGGTGGGTGGCGGGGGGCCGCCGAAGACGGTGGCCTCGCGGGAGGTCTGCCGGATGCCGTTGACGCCGTTGAAGACCCGCTGCCCCCAGGTGGTCAGGCTGGCCGGGTTGAAGGCGGTGGCCATGTCGAGATACTCGACGCCACCCCCGTTGCCGCTCCACGACCAGCCGAGCCAGCCGATCCCGTTGGCCTGGCTGTACGCGAGGATGGTGTCCTCGTCCGGGTCGCCGTCGGAGTGGTTGAAGCCGAACTCACCGACCACGATGGGCAGCCCCGCCGTACGGAACCGGCCCAGATAGTCGGTGATCTCGGCAGCGGTGTCGAAGACGCCGTACATGTGGATGGAGAAGAGCGTGTTGCGGGCCGGGTCGGCGGCGAAGACCGACGGGGCGTTGTCGCGCATCGTGAACGACCAGTCCTGACCCCAGTTCGGGGCGTCCACCATGATGGTGTGGGTCAGGCCCCCGGCCCGCAGCCGCTTGATCGCGTTGGCGCTGTCGGCGGCCCACGAGGCGTAGTTCTGGTTGCCGTACGGCTCGTTGCCGATGTTGACGAGAACGTACCGCTCCTGGCCGACCAGCACGTCCTTCAGGCTGAGCCAGTAGTCGACGGCACGGTCCAGGGTGATCGCGCCACTCTGCTCGCCGTACCCGGTCGTGTCGTGGACCTCCAGCACGCAGATCAGCCGGTTGGCCCTGCACAGCGAGATGACGTTGGCGACGTCGGCGTTGGTGTTCCGGGTCCAGCGGTCGCCGCTGGCGAGCACCACCCGCACGGTGTTCGCGCCGAGCGCCTTGACGTCGGCGAACGAGCTGGTCTGCTGCGGGTACCAGGTGTGCGCGTGGTTGACGCCGCGCATGACGAATTCGGCGCCGTTAGCGTCGTACAGCTTGCCGCCCGCGACGGAGAAGCCGGCCGCGGCGTGCGCCGGTTGACCGAACGCCAGCACGGCGAACAGCAGCGCGAGCAGGGCGGCGCCGACGGCGGAGAGTCGAGTCTTCATGGCCTTCCTCAGGGAGGACCCCCGATGCCCGGCGAGGGTGGGGTACGACAGGGGAAGGCGGCTGCAGCCCGACAGCCGCCGCCCGACTCCCGGCGGCGCGCATCAGCCTAGGGCGATGGATCAGCCCTCGCAACCGGTTCAGTAGAACGCTCGAAGGGGCGGACGGCCGTGACGGCCCGCGCGGACGCGGGCCGTCACGGGGCGGTCATCCCCACCACAGGATGTGCGCCACACCGAGGGTCTTAACCGGTTAAGAGGACCGTAGGCGGGTCCACGACATCCGTCAAGCATCGCCCGGCCGAACCGGACGGGAGGGTTGACCGTTGCTGACCTGGGTATCCCGGGACGAACCGTCGGCGAGAAGGAGATAACGGGATGGTGAGCGTCGGCTACACCCTGATGTGCGAGCAGGCCGGACCGAAGCAACTGGTGGACCACGCGGTGCGGGCCGAGGCGGCCGGCTTCGACCAACTGGTGATGTCCGACCACTACTACCCGTGGCTGGACTCGCAGGGCCACTCCCCGTACGCCTGGTCGGTGCTCGGCGCGGTCGCGCACGCCACCTCCCGCGCGGAGCTGATGTCCTTCGTGACCTGCCCGATCCGCCGCTACCACCCGGCCGTGGTCGCCCAGAAGGCCAGCACCATCGGCGCGCTCTCGGACGGGCGGTTCACCCTCGGCCTGGGCGCCGGGGAGAACCTCAACGAGCACGTGGTCGGCGGCTGGCCGCACGTGCAGCAGCGCCACGAGATGTTCGAGGAGGCGTTGCAGATCATCCGTCCGCTGCTCAACGGCGAGACGTTGACCTTCTCCGGTAACCACTTCGACGTACCCGACGCCTACGTCTGGGACCGCCCCGCGCGGCCCGTTCCGATGGCGATCGCCGCCTCCGGCCGGCAGTCCGCCACGCTCGCCGCCGAGTACGGCAACGGCCTCGTCTCCACCGAGCCCGACCGGCACATCATCGAGATGTACGACGACGCGGGCGGCGCGGGCCAGCCCCGCTACGGGCAGGTGGCGATCTGCTACGGCCCGGACGAGGCCGAGTGCCGCAAGATCGTGCACGACCAGTTCCGCTGGTTCGGCATGGGCTGGAAGGTCAACGCCGACCTGCCGGGGCCGGAGTCCTTCGCCGCCGCCACCCAGTTCGTCCGCGAGGAGGACGTCGCCGAGGGCATCTCCTGCGGCCCGGACGTGGAAGCGCACGTCGACGCGTTCCGCAAGTTCGTCGACGCCGGCTTTACGCACGTGGCGATCATCCAGGTCGGCGGGGAGACCCAGCCGATGTTCCTGGACTGGGCGCAGGATCAGCTACTGCCCCGGCTCCGGGAACTGTGAGCCACCCGACGGGCCGCGAGCGGATCCGGCCGGCCGGGCGCACGCCCGCCGGCCGGGTCGGGTTGACCGAGCTGCGGCTGACGGTCCTGCTCAAGCTGGTGCGCTGAGGCGTCGTCAGCGGCGCAGACCCAGTGCGCTCAACACCTCGCGGGACGCCACCCGGGCCGGGTCGAGCACCGCACGCCGGGTCCACCGGGCCGCCGGCGCGACGGTGGCCCGCCAGGCCGCTCGCAGGCCACGCGCCACCGGTACGACCGTCACCGACCAGACCCAGCGGATGGCCGACAGCAGCGGACGTACGGTGTGCCGCCACAGCCAGCGCAGCCCCAGCCCGACCGGGCGCAGCAGCAGTCGGTAGACCCACCGCAGCAGCCAGCCGGCGGTCCGCCACGCCCCCACCAGCGCGGCCACGACCAGCCGGCCGAACCCGACGACGAGCCACCAGACTCCCCGCGCCAGGCCGACCACGACCCACCGGACCGCCCGCGCCAGCGCGACGAGCAAGGCGCCCACCGCCCCGGCGAGCACGGCGACGCCGCGCCACAGCAGCCGTCCGGCGGGGGCGAGGGCCACGCCCAGCCAGCGCAGCGGCCGCACGACCAGGTGCTCGGCCAGCCAGACCAGCGCCCGGCCCAGGGCCACCAGAGGTGGGCGCAGCCCGTGGCGGGCCAACCACACCAGCGGCGTCCAGAGGATCGTGCGGACCGCCCCGGCGAAGGCGTACGCCAGCCACACCAGCGGCAGCCGGACAAGCGTGCGGGCCACCCACGCCACACCCCGTCCCAGCCACACCAACGGCACCCAGACGAGATTGCGGGCCACCCACGCGACACCGCGCCCCAGCCACACCAACGGCACCCAGACGAGATTGCGGGCCACCCAGCGCAGGGGACGCCACAGCAGATGGTCGGCGCACCAGAGCAGCGGACGCCACACCAGCCGGTCCAGGGCCCAGACCAACGGGGCCACCAGCCAGTCGCGCAGGAACCGTCCAACCGGGGTGAGCAGGTACCGGCCCAGCAGCCGGCCGGCAGCCGCGATCAGCTCCCAGAGCAGGCGTACCGGCAGCACGAAGACCAGCGCGACACCGCGCGCGACGGCCGCGACGAGCGGCAGCGCGACGGTGTCCGGCTCGGTCGTGCCCACCGCCGACGGAGCTCGGGCCGCGAGCGTCACCGTCGGCGCGGCCGGCCGGTCGATCGACCGCGCGGCCGGCGGCGGACAAAGGGTGGGGCGGTCGGTCACGGTGGGCACGGTAGCCCGGCAACGCCATCCGCCGGGGCCCCGGCGCGGTCACAGGCCGATGGTGGCCAGCAGCGGATAGTGGTCGGAGGCCGTGTCCGTCGTCGCGTCGCGGATCACCCGGCAGCTCCGCACCCGCTCGGCCACCGCTCGGCTACCCAACAGGTAGTCCAGGCGCATCCCGGCGAACTCCGCGCCGCCGAACCGGGTGGGGACGGTCAGACCCGCGGCCTCCGGCGCGTCGGCGTTGGCGGACGGCCACAGGTCGACCAGGTCGGCGGCGAGCAGCCGGGCGACCGCGCGGGTGTCCACGGCACCGCCGCGCCGACGGAGGTGCCGTCGCTTGTAGAGAGCGGGCAGTCCGTCCAGACGGGCGGTGTGGTCAACCGTCGGATCGAGCGAGTTGAGATCACCCGCGAGCAGGGTCAGCGGCCCGGGGGCGCGGCGCAGGGCAGCGACCAGCCAGTCGACCTCCATCCGTCGGCGGCCTCCGGAGTACGGGTACAGGTGGGTGCCGAGCACGGTGAGCGGCCCGGCCGGGGTGGACACCACGACGCGGGCGGCGGCGTGGTGGAACGGCCGACGCAGGGGCCCCGCGGCGAGCGCCCGGTACGGCGGCCGGACCAGCACCGCCACCGGCTGCCCGAAGCAGGACCGGGCCAGGTGGGGCGTCATCCCGACCCGGTCCGCGATGGTGGCCATCAGTCCCGCCCGGTCGAAGCCGCGCAGCTCCTGCAACACCAGCACGTCCGGCGCCTGCTGGTCGACGACCTGGACCACCCGATCCAGCCGGTCGGAGCCGCCACGGTCCCGGCCGCCGGTACGGATGTTCCAGGTCATCACCCGCAGCATCGCGGTGCTCAGTCGGGTCGGCCGGCCCGCGCCAGCTCGTCGTCGAGGGTGTCCACGTCCTCCGACTCGATGGCCGGTTGGTTGCCCTCGGCCAGGTCGGCGTTGGGGCGGATCACGAGGTACAGCAGGCCGATCCAGAGCGCCGAGAGCAGGATCGCGCCCATGAAGTCGGTCGGGTGGTGCATCCCCCGGTACATCCGGGAGATCGCGACCCCGGCCGGCATGATCACGGCCAGCGCCACGAAAATCCACCGCCACCAGCGGTCGGTACGCGGGAACACGATCAGCGTGATCGCCAGCCAGACGCAGATCGTGGCCGCGATGTGCCCGGACGGGAACGAGGAGGTCGGCATCTGCCCGTCCAGGTTCTCCACCGGCGGACGCGGCCGGCCGACCACGTGCGCCGAGGCGAGGAAGAGGGTCAGCTCACCGACCATCGCCAGCACCACGAACAGCACGGGCCGCCACCGCCGCCACACCGCGAGCACCAGCGGGCAGAACACCAGCGAGATGAGCAGGATGGCGTGGGTGTCCCCGAACTTGCTCCACCACCAGCTCACGTCGGTCAGCACGTCGGTGTGCCGGTCGGCGAACCAGCGGGGGACCTCGGTGTCCAGGGTCGCGAAGAAGGTGCCCTTGGCGTGGTAGCTGACGAACGTGCCAAAGCCGTACAGCGCGCCGAACACCAGCACCCAGCCGACCAGCAGTTCGGCCACCGCCGAGCGGGGATGCGCCAGCACATGCTCCTCGGCCGGGGCGATGGCGATGTCGTGCCCCGCCTCCGGCTCCAGGCCCTCGGTCAGCGGCGGCACCGGCTTGCCGCGCTCGCGCCGCCACAGCCGGAAGGCGTACGCGGTGACGCCCAGCCAGGCGGCACCGAGCAGCCAGGCGCCCAGCACGTCGGAGACGAAGTGCACGCCCAGCGCGATCCGGGTCAACCCGATCAGCGCCACCAGCACGCCGACGCCGACGATCGCGGGCTTGCGCCAGCGGGGCGCCATCGCCGGCAGGAACACCAGCAGCAGCGCCCCGTACGCGACGATGGAGCCGAGCGCGTGCCCGCTCGGGAAGCTGTTGCCGGGCGCGCTGGCCACCGGGACGTCCACCACCGGGCGGAGTCGACCGACGAGCGCCTTGAGCGACGGGTCGAGGATCAGCCCGCCGACCCCGGTGACGATCAGGTAGACGGCCAGCCGGGGCTGCCGCCGGATCAGCAGACCGATCGCGGGGATCGCGACCAGCCAGATGAGGATCGGCCGGCCACCCAGGTCGGTCACCGCCTGGAGCACGGTCACCAGCGCGTGGTGTGGGGCGACGAGCGAGTTGAACCACTCGGCTAGCTCGTGGTCGGCGTCCTGCAACGGGCTCCACCGGAAGCGGACGAGCAACAGCAACAGTCCGAACGCCGCACCGGCGCCGATGACGGCGACCAGACCGGCGATGCTCCGTTCGGCGAAGTGACCGATCGGACGCCGAGTCACATCTTTGACCGCGGTCACCCCGCACCTCCCTTGTCGTACCTGGCGAGGCGAGGTACCCGATCCGCGTCCGGCGTACACCCGGACGCGCTCAGAGCGCGGTCATGTCCCCGGTGTCGAACAACTCGGCGCGGTCGGCCTCCGGCTCCCACAGATCGGGCTGCGCCGGCTCCTGCACGCCGATCCGCAGCGCCTCCAACTGGGCGGCGAAGGCCAGCCCGCCGAAGAGCGCCATGCCGGTCAGGTTGGCCCACAGCAGCAGCGCCATCATGCCGGTCAACGCGCCGTACGTCTGCCCGAAGCCCTCGCTGAACTTGACGTACGCGGCCAGCAGCAGGCTGGCCAGCCACCACAGGGCGGTGGCTATGCCGGCGCCGAAGAACAGCCACGACAGGCCGGGCTGGTTGCGGCGCGGCGCGTGCCGGAACAGCACCGCCACGGCGAGCACGGTCAGGCCGAGGCTCAACGGAAACCGGATCACGTTCCAGATGATGTTGGCGGTCTCGCCCCACTCGTAGTGCTCGCGCACCGAGTCGCCCATCGCCCCGCCGCCGACGAGGATCAGGAAGCCGGCCAGCGCGGGCAGACCGGCGGTGACCGCCAGGACGGCCGCCCGCAGGTACTTCCACAACGCCGGGCGGTCCCGCTCGACACCGTAGATGCGGTTGGCGCCCCGCTCGATCTGGGCCATCGTGGTGGTCAGCGCGACCAGACCGGTGAGCAGACCCAGGGTGAGCGCCAACTCCCCCGCGTCCTCGACGCGTTCACCCTCGCCGAGCAGTTCGCCGACCACCTCGGCGCTCTGGCCGGGGGTGAGCGCCAGCACGGTGTCGGCGACGACCCGGCCGCCCTCCTCGACGCCCAGCTCGCTGATCAGACCGGTGAGCGCGATGAGGAACGGCACCACGGCCAGGCAGAGCTGCAACGCGAACGCGCGGGAGTGGCTGAACCCGTCGCCGTAGCGGAACCGGATGAACGCGTCCCGCAGCAGGTGCCAGCCGCCCTTGCGGCGCAGTGTGCGCCAGGCGTCGTCGGCCGACAGCTCCTCGTCGGCCATCAGCCGGGTCTCCGGCACGATCCGGGTGCTACTCACGGCGCGCTTCCTCGATCAGCTGCTCGCCCCGCTCCCCGGCGCCCTGTGCGTCGACGGACAGGTCGGGAGCGTCCTCGGGCTGCGGAACGCAGAGCCACAACGCCTGCGGCCGGATCTCGGCGCGGAGCCGCCGTCCGGGGGCGATGAGGTCGCCGTCCAGCTCCCGTGGCTGCGGGCGGTTGCTGCTGACCACCACCGTCCGGCCGCGGAAGACCTCCATCTGCGGCACCTGGCCGCTGCGGCGGACCACGGCCCAGCCGAGCGCGAGCCAGTGCCGCAGGTTACGCGGGGTGAGCACGGCGACGTCGAGCCAACCGTCGTCCGGCTCGGCCTCGGTCAGCAGGGTCACGCCGCCCTGGAGCCGGCCGACGTTGGCGATCAGCACCGAGCGGGCCCGGCGGCGCACCGCCGGCCGGTCGTCGATGCGGATCTGCACCCGCATCGGCCGGTCCCGCAGGTGCTTCACGGCACCCATCACGTACGCCGGCCAGCCGATGCGGGCCTTGGTGGTCTCGTTCGTGGCGTCGAGCATCTGGGCGTCGAAACCCATGCCGGCCATCACGGTGAAGTACTGGTCCTCCACCGCGCCGACGTCGAGCAGCCGCCGACCGCGTTCGACGGCGACCTGGAGGCCCGCCGGGAGGTCGGTGGAGAGGCCGAGGTTGGCGGCGAGCAGGTTGCCGGTGCCCTGCGGCAGAACGGCGAGGGCCACGTCGGTGCCGACAAGCGCGCTGACGCAGGACATCACGGTGCCGTCGCCGCCGCAGGCGAAGACCAGGTCGACGCCGTCCTTGACGGCCTGTTCGGTCTGGCCCCGGCCCGGGTCGTCGACGGTCGTCTCGAACCACCGCGGCTCGGGCCACCCGGCGGCGGCGAGCGCGTCGTTCACGGTGCGGCGCAGCTCGTCGAGATCGGTGACCTTCGCCGGGTTGACCACCACGGCGGAGCGCAGCCCGCCGTCGCCACCTGAGGGGCGCCTGTCCTGTCCAGCATCCACGGCGTCAGTGTGCAGCACCGGGCCGCTGTCAGCGACCCGGCGAACCGCAGGCGTCGGAAGTGCCACAGACAGGTTTCAACGCGCGGGTGCCCGTCACGCCGCCGCGCGCAGCGCCGCCTCCACCCGGCGGCGCAGATCGTCGAGGTCGACCCCGGCCTCGGTGAGCACCAGCGCGCCCAGTCCCTGGCCCTCACGCAGCACCCCGAGCAGGATGTGCTCGGTGCCGATGTGCTTGTGTCGCAGCCGCAGCGCCTCCCGCAACGACAGCTCCAGCGCCTTCTTCGAGCGGGGTGAGAACGGGCCGCCCAGGTAGCGGCGACGCCCCCAGCGGCGACGCGGGGCCGGCACCGCCTCGCGCAGCGCGTCGGGGCCGAAGGACTGTTCGATGCGGGCCACGATCGCGGCGAGGTCGATGCCGATCTCGCGCAGCGCCGCCGCGTCCGCGTCGCCGAGGCCGGCGCCCCCGCCCGTGGTGTGCCGCCGGACCCGCTCGCGCAGGTCGTCGGCGCGGACCCCGGCGTCGGCCAGCACCCGGCCGGCCAGGCCGTCCTCGTCGGCGAGCAGGGCGAGCAGCAGGTGTTCGGTGCCAACCGGCCGCCGGCCCTCGGCCCGGGCCTCCTCGAGCGCCCGCCGCACCACGCCTCGCGCCCGATCGGTGAACCGTTCGAACATCACGCCTCCCAGGATGAGTTGACCGCCGGTCGCCCGGCGTGCTTCTTGTGCACCGCCTGCCGGCTGACCTCGAGCGCGTCGGCGATCTCCTGCCAGGACCAGCCCTGTCGCCGGGCGTTGTCCACCTGGACCACCTCGAGTCGCTCGAGCAGCCGGCGCAGCGCGCGGACGGCGCGGAGCCCGACCCGGGGGTCGGTGCTGCCGGCTGCCGCCGCGAGTTCCGTTGCCTGACTCATGGGTGTCAACATACGTTGACAGACGGCGTTCGTCAACATTCGTTGACACCGCGAGCCCTGGTTCGCGTACCCCATGGGTCGATCCCACCCACACGCCGCAGTCATCCGACTACCCTCGGTACGGGGACAGCGTGGTCGTGCCGGGCGCGACGCCCGGGAGGTGGTATCGGATGGCGGCATCGGCCGACGCGGAGGTGCTGGTCGGCCTCGGCTCGGACGGTGACCTACCGGTCGTGGAGCAGGCCGCCCACGAGGCCGCCGGCCACGGGCGGCCCCTGCACCTGGTGCACACCTTCGACTGGCACGCCGCCTTCGCGGCGGACACCGTGGCCGCGCCCCGCGACGCCGCCGAGAGTCTGATCACCCGGGCCGCCCAGCTCGCCCACCAGGTCGAACCAGGCCTGACCGTGCGCGCCGAGATCGTCGAGAGCGCCATGCTGCCCACCCTCATCCGCCGGTCCGAGACGGCCTTCCTGCTGGCCGTCGGGGACAGCGGAATGGCCGGCAGCGGTCAGTGCGTACCGGCCGACACGCCCGCCGTGCAGTTGGCGGCGCGGGCCAACTGCCCACTGCTGGTGGTCCGCCGCGAACCGCCGCCGCAGGGACCGGTCCTGGCCGGAGTGGACGGCTCGCCCAGCTCGCACCTCGCCCTGCGGTGGGCCGTGGAGTGCGCCGCCCGACGCGGCGCACGCCTCGTGGCCCTGCGGGTGGTGGAGAGCGACGAGGACACCGACGCGGTCACCGAGCAGCTCGGCGAGGCGCTGGCCCGGCACGCCGGCCGGCACACCGCAGTGCCCACCGAGTGCCGGGTCGTCCGCGGCGACCCCGCGCAGGTGCTCATCGACACGTCCCGGTCGGCCCAGATGGCGCTGGTCGCCGCCCGGGGTGACGAACCGGGACGCGCCATGCTGGGCGCGGTCGCCCAGTCCCTGCTCTACCACTCCCCCGCCCCGGTCGTCGTCGTACGCGGCCTCGCCGAGGTGCCGCTGACCGGGCCCGACGCCCACCCGACCCGGGACCAACGACCCTGACCAACCACGTCCGCAGCGGCGAGGCTGGACGGCGAACACCCACCCCCTACCCGCGAGAGGCAGCATCATGGACACCGCTCTCGACGCGCAGCGCGCACTCACCGACGACGAGCTGCGCCGGCTGGACGCCTACTGGCGGGCCGCGAACTACCTCACCGTCGGGCAGATCTACCTGCTGGGCAACCCCCTGCTGCGCGAGCCGCTGACCCCCGACGACATCAAGCCCCGGCTGCTCGGGCACTGGGGCACCAGCCCCGGGCTCAACCTGATCTACGCCCACCTCAACCGGGTGATCGTCGCCCGCGACCTGAACGCCATGCTGGTCACCGGCCCCGGGCACGGCGGCCCGGCGATCGTGGCCAACACGTGGCTGGAGGGCACCTGGTCGGAGCGCTACCACGACGTCGCACGCGACGAGACCGGCATGGCCCGGCTGTTCCGCCAGTTCTCCTTCCCCGGCGGCATCCCCAGCCACGTCGCGGCGGACGTGCCAGGTTCGATCCACGAGGGCGGCGAGCTGGGGTACGCCCTGAGCCACGCCTACGGCGCCGCGTTCGACCACCCGGATCTCGTGGTCGCCTGCGTGGTGGGCGACGGTGAGGCGGAGACCGGCCCACTGGCCGGCAGTTGGCTCTCCAACGTCTTCCTCAACCCGGCGCGCGACGGCGCGGTGCTGCCCATCCTGCACCTCAACGGCTACAAGATCGCCAACCCGACCGTGCTGGCCCGGATACCCGAGGCGGACCTGCTCGACCTCATGCGGGGCTCGGGTTACGAGCCGTACGTGGTGGCCGGCGACGACCCGAGCATGGTGCACCGCACTCTCGCCGCCACCATGGACCGGGCGCTGGACGAGATCGCCACGATCCAACGCCGGGCCCGCTCCGGCGGCGTCGTCGAGCGTCCCCGCTGGCCGATGATCATCTTGCGGACGCCGAAGGGCTGGACGGGACCGCGCGAGGTCGACGGTACGGAGGTGGAGGGCACCTACCGCGCGCACCAGGTGCCGCTGTCCGGCGTACGTGACAACCCGGCGCACCTGGCCGAGCTGGAGCGCTGGCTACGCAGCTACCGACCGGAGGAGCTGTTCGACGCCACCGGAGCGCCGGTCGACGAGCTGCGGACCCTGCCGCCGCGCGGTGACCGGCGGATGAGCGCCAACCCGGTCACCAACGGCGGAGTGGTCCTGCGCGACCTGGCCCTGCCCGACTTCGGCGCGTACGGCGTGGACGTACCCGAGCCGGGTCAGCCGATGGCCGGCGCGACCGGGGTGCTCGGTCCGTGGATCCGCGACGTGATCGCCGCCAACCCGCAGACGTTCCGGCTGTTCGGCCCGGACGAGGTCGCGTCCAACCGGTTGGGCGCCGCCTTCGAGGTGACCGACCGCGCCTGGATGGCCGCCACGGTCCCCGGCGACGACCACCTCTCCCCGGACGGCCGGGTCATGGAGGTGCTGTCCGAGCACCTGTGCCAGGGCTGGCTGGAGGGTTACCTGCTGACCGGCCGGCACGGGGTGTTCACGAGCTACGAGGCGTTCATCCACATCGTCGACTCGATGCTCAACCAGCACGCCAAATGGCTGAAGGTGACCCGGGCCATCCCCTGGCGACAGCCGATCGCCTCGCTGAACTACCTGCTGTCCAGCCACGTCTGGCGGCAGGACCACAACGGCTTCTCCCACCAGGACCCGGGCTTCATCGACCACGTGGTCAACAAGAAGGCCGAGGTGGTCCGCGTCTACCTGCCGCCGGACGCCAACACCCTGCTCGCCACCATGGACCACTGCCTGCGCAGCCGGCACTACATCAACGTGGTCGTGGCCGGCAAGCAGCCGGCGCCCAGCTGGCTCACCGTCGACGAGGCGATCCAGCACACCCGCCGCGGCCTCGGCATCTGGGAGTGGGCCAGCACCGACGACGACAGCGAGCCGGACGTCGTCCTCGCCTGCTGCGGCGACGTGCCCACCCTGGAGACGCTGGCCGCCGCCGACCTGCTGCGCCAGCACCTGCCGGAGCTGAAGGTCCGCCTGGTCAACGTCGTCGACCTGATGCGCCTGCAACCGGACACCGAACACCCGCACGGCCTGCCCGACAAGGAGTTCGACACCATCTTCACCCCGGACCGACCGGTCATCTTCGCCTACCACGGCTACCCCTGGCTCATCCACCGCCTGACCTACCGCCGGTCCAACCACGAGAACCTGCACGTACGCGGCTACAAGGAGGAGGGCACCACCACCACCCCGTTCGACATGGTGATGCTCAACGACCTGGACCGGTTCCACCTGGTCATCGACGTCATCGACCGGGTGCCGGGGCTGGGCGCGCGCGCCGCGCACCTACGCCAGCGGATGGTCGACGCCCGACAGGCGGCCCGCGACTACACCCGCCGGTACGGCGAGGACGACCCACAGGTCGCCGAGTGGCGGTGGGTCCGCGAGACCGACCCGACCAACCCCTGAAGGAGGACGACGTGCGGGACGCGGAGATTCTGGTCGGCTACGACGGCTCGACCGACGCGTCGGTGGCCCTTGACTGGGCGTTGGCCGAGGCCGAGCGCAGCGGTCAGCCGGTGCGGCTGGCGTACATCTTCGAATGGCTGACCGTGGCCAGTTGGGTCGGTCCGGGTGTGGCGCCCGGCATCTGGCCGGACGACACCGCCCGGCGGCAGGTGGACGACCTGGTCCGCAAGGCCGCCGCGGACGCCGCCACCGCGCATCCCGGCCTGACGGTCACCGGCGAGGTGTACGACGGACCGCCCGCCCTCGTGTTGCAGGAACGCTCCACCGACGCGGGGATGCTGGTGCTCGGCAGCCGGGGCCACGGCGGGTTCGGCGGGCTGCTGGCCGGCTCGACGGCGGTGGCGGTCGCCGCGCACGCCCACTGTCCCGTCGTCATCGTCCGCGACGGCGCGGCCCACGGCCCGGCCGACCCCGTGACGGTCGGGGTGGACGCCTCCGAGCCGTCGCTGGTGGCACTCGGCTTCGCGGCCGAGCGGGCAACCCAACGACGGGTACCGCTGCGCGTGCTGCACGCCTGGACACCGGGCCCGGGTGGGGCGGCCGGGACGCCCGACGAGCGGGCGGCCGTCGAGGAGGCGGTCGAACCCTGGCGGCGGACGTTCCCCGAGCTGGAGGTCACGGTCGACCTCGTCGGGGGCAGTCCGGCGGCGACGCTGATCGAGGCGAGCCGGTCGGCCCAGTTGGTGGTCGTCGGCAGCCGGGGACGGGGCGGGCTGGCCGGGATGCTGCTCGGCTCGGTCAGCCAGCAGGTCATCCAGCACGCCGGCTGCCCGGTCGCCGTCGTCCGGGAGCGTTGACGCCCGACCCTCCGGCACACCGCCCAGCAAAGCGCACGATGAAACGGCAACACACCGCGCTAAGGAAGGGCCCCTTTCTAACGCCTGGTGTATAGGAAGGGCACCCTCCTTACAAGTCGAAGGTTGGGCACGATGGTCGAGACGGAAAGGTCGTGACGATGAGTCAGGAAAGTTCGCTGACCACCGCGCTGGCGGAGGCCGCTGCCACCGCCGGCCACGCCCCCTCGGTGCACAACACGCAGCCCTGGCGTTGGCGGGTACTCCCCGACTCGCTGGAACTGCACACGGTCGCCGACCGGCAGCTCGCGGCCGGCGACCCGGAAGGGCGACTGCTGGCGGTCAGCTGCGGCGCCGCCCTGCACCACGCCCGGGTGGCGCTGGCCGCCGAGGGCTGGCGCGCGGTGGTGCGCCGCCTGCCCGACCCGGGCGAGGAGAGCCTGGTGGCCCGTCTGACCGACCTGACCCGGACCGAGGCCGATCCGGACGCCATGCGCCTCGTGCAGTGCATGTCGGTGCGGCACACCGACCGACGGCCGGTCAGCGACGAGCCGGTGCCCACCGACGCGATGGGGGAGATCACCCGGGCGGTCACCGCCGAGGGCAGCCGCCTGCAGATCCTCGACCGCGACCAGGTGCTGGAGCTGGCCGCCACGGCCGGGCACGCCGGCGCGGTCGAGGCCGAGGACCCGGAGCTGCGCGCCGAGATGGCGTACTGGACGAGCCGCGCCGAGACCGGCACCGGCCTGCCCGCCGACGTGCTCCCCGCGGAGCCGCCACAGACCACCGTGCCGGGCCGCGACTTCGGCCGCCCCGGCAGCCTGCCGATCGGTCCCGGCCACGACCGGATGGCGGTGTACGCGCTGCTGCACGGCGACGAGGACGACCGGGACAGCTGGCTCCGTGCCGGTGAAGCCCTCTCCGCCGCCTGGCTGACCGCGACCCGGCTCGGCGTGTCGGTGGTACCCCTCAGCGCGGTCGTCGAGGTCCCGGGCACCCGGCAGACACTGCGTCAGGTGCTCGCCGGCATCGGCTTCCCGTACCTCGTGCTGCGCCTGGGGATCGCGGACCCGGCGCACGCGGGGCCGCCGCACACCCCGCGACTGGCCAGCGAGCAGGTGGTCGACACCTCGGCGGTGCGCGGCGACCAGGCCTGACGGGTCGATCGTCGCCGCCGGTCGACGCTACGATCGCGCGGTGACCAGCAGCGTCCCGCAGCCTCGCCCGGAAACCCCGGTGACGCCGTCGCTCGGGCTGAGCCCGCTGTCCCGGGTTCGCCTCGACGAACTGCTCCAGGAGATGCTGGACCGGGTCGGCGAGGTGATGACCAGCCGGGAGCGGCTGCGGGCGCTGCTCGACGCGGTCGTCGGCATCGGCACCAACCTGGATCTGCGCACCACCCTGCGGCGCATCGTGCAGGCGGCCTGCGAGCTGGTCGGCGCCCGGTACGGCGCGCTGGGCGTGGTCGGCCCGGACCGGTTGCTGCACGACTTCATCGTGCACGGCATCACGCCCGAGCAGCACGCGCAGATCGGCGACCTGCCGCACGGGCGGGGCGTGCTCGGCCTGCTCATCGACGATCCGCGCCCGCTGCGCATGCCGGACATCACCCAGCACCCGCGCTCCTACGGCTTCCCGGCCAACCACCCGCCCATGCACAGCTTCCTGGGCGTGCCGGTACTCATCCGGGACCAGGTGTTCGGCAACCTCTACCTGGCCGAGAAGCAGGGCGGCGCGCAGTTCACCGAGGACGACGAGGAGATCGTCGTCGCGCTCGCCGCCGCCGCCGGCGTGGCCATCGAGAACGCCCGCCTGTACGCCCTGGCCCACCGGCGGGAACGCTGGCTCGCCGCGACCGCCGAGATCACCACTGTGCTGCTCGGCGAGGTACGCCGCACCGACGCGTTGGCGCTGGTCGCCCGACGGGCCCGGGAGGTCGCCGAGGCGGAGCTGGCGCTGGTGCTGCTGCACGACAGCGAGTCCGCGCAGTTCACCGTGGAGGTCGTCGACGGCGTCGACGAGCAGGCCCGCGCGCTGGTCGGCGCGGTCCTGCCGGCCGCCGACACCAGCTTCGGGGCGGCCGTCGCCGAGGGCCGGCACGACCAGGTGGACGACCTGGCCCACGCCGCGCCGTGGCCGGCGCTGCTGCACACCGGGCCCGCGATCGTCTCGCCGCTGGCCACCGCCGACACTCTGCACGGCGTGCTGATCGTGGCGCACCGGCCCGAGCGCGGCGGCGGCGCCAGCGAAGAGGACGTGGCGCTGCTGGGCAGCTTCGCCGGTCAGGCGGCGCTGGCCATGGAACGGGCGCGTGGTCAGGAGGAGCGCGAGCTGTTGGTGGTCCTGGAGGACCGCGAGCGGATCGCCCGGGACCTGCACGACGTGGTGATCCAGCGGCTCTTCGCCACCGGCCTGCAGTTGCAGAGCGCCGCGCCGATGATGGCCCGCCCCGAGGTCGCCAAACGGATCAACGCGGCCGTCGACGACCTCGACGACACCATCCGCGACATCCGGCGGACCATCTTCGAGCTGCGGACACCGATGACCGCAGCGCTGCGTACCGAGATCCGCGAGGCGGTCGAGCTGGCCGCCGAATCCCTGGGTTTCAAGCCGCACCTGAAGCTGACCGGCCCGGTGGACAGTGCCGTCCCCGACACCATCCGCCCGGAGCTGGCCGCCGTGCTGCGCGAGGCGCTGTCCAACACGGTCCGCCACGCGCGGGCCACCCGCGTCGACGTGGCCGTACGCGTCGAGGGCGAGCAGGTGAGCGTGACGGTCACCGACGACGGGGTGGGCTGCGACCCGAGTGCGGCCCGAGGCGGCCTGGTCAACCTCCGCGAACGCGCCGACCGCCGCAACGGCGCCTTCACGATCCGCCCCGCCGACCCCCACGGAACCGAGCTGCACTGGTCAGTGCCCCTGCGCGACTGACCGACGCCAGTCCTCCGACCGCGCCGATCTTGCACTTTCGGTGGACGATATGAGGAGCAAGGTCGGGTTTGTCGGCGCAGAAAGTGCAAGATCGCGAGAATGGGGGCGGCTCAGGGAGTCTTGCCGAGCAGGCGGGTGGCCAGGACCGCCGCTTGGGTGCGGCGCTCCAGGCCCAGCTTGGCCAGCACGCTGGACACGTAGTTCTTCACCGTCTTCTCGGCGAGGAACATCCTTCCCGCGATCTCCCGGTTGGTCAGCCCCTCGGCCACGTACTCCAGGATCCGCCGCTCCTGCTCGGTGAGCGACTTCAACTCGCGCGGCTGCTCGACGCCGTTGCGGATGCGGTCCAGCACCCGCGTGGTGATCGCCGGATCGAGCAGGGACTGCCCGGCCGCCACCCGGCGCACCGCGTCGACCAGATCGGTGCCGCGGATCTGCTTGAGCACGTACCCGGCGGCACCCGCCATGATCGCGGCGAACAGCGCCTCGTCGTCCTCGTACGAGGTCAGGATCAGGCCCTTGATGGACGAGTCGACGGCCCGGACGTCGCGGCACACGTCGATGCCGTTGCCGTCGGGCAGCCGGGCGTCGAGGATCGCCACGTCCGGCCGCAGCGCCGGGATGCGACGCGACGCCTCCTGCGCGGAGCCGGACTCACCGACCACCTCGATGTCGCCGCTGCTCTGCAGCAGGTCGGCCAGGCCACGGCGGACGACCTCGTGGTCGTCGAGGAGGAAGACGCGGATCATCCCTCGTTTCTACCCGCGCCGCACGACGGGTGCACGGGCCGAAGGTCCCGAACGGAGGGACCGACCGTCGATGGGCGGTCGGGCCCGGTGGGTCGGGACGTCCGGCCCTGCTCGCCGCCGCCCGATCGGCGGACCGTGAGGGTGTGCCAGCCGTCGCGGCTCGACGACCGGCCCAGGGAAAGGAGCACCGCCATGGACATCGGCTACACCGCGAACCACCTGCGGACCGCCGCCGACAGCGCGGTCCGGGCGCCGTCGCTGCACAACACGCAGCCGTGGCGGTTCCGGCTGCGTGCCGGCGGGATCGAGGTGCTGGCCGACCCGTCACGTCGGCTGCCGGAGACCGACCCCAGCGGCTGGGGCGTACGGGTCGCCTGCGGCGCGGCCCTGTTCAACCTGCGGATCGCGTTGGCCGTGGCCGGCGTCCCCGCCCGGGTGCGACTGCGTCCGGACCCGGCCGAGCCGGATCTGCTGGCCCGACTGGTGCCGGACCTCCCGCGCCGGCCCAGCCCCACCGAGCAGAGCCTGCACACGGCCATCCCCCGCCGGTTCAGCAACCGGCTGCCGTTCTGGCCGGACCCGGTGCCGTCCGACGCCCGCTGGCGGCTCGGCGACGCGGCCCGCGCCGAGGGGTGCTGGCTGGAGCTACTGGTCGGGGTGAGCGCCGTGAACGCGTTCGGCGAGATCGCCCGTGGCGCGCACCGGGTGCTGGAACGCGACCCGGCGTACCGCGCCGAGCGGGAACAGTGGCTGCGTCACGAGTCCGCGCCGGACGGCGTACCCACCTCGGCCGGCGGCCCGCAGCACGAGCCACAGGATGTGCTGCCGACGCGCGGCTTCGGCGGTCGCGACCGCGCGCCGGGGCGGGACTTCGAACCCGAGCCGCTGGTCGGGGTGCTCGGCTCGGTCGGTAACACCGCCATCGACCAGGTGGTCGCCGGTCAGGCCCTGCAACGGGTGCTGCTCACCGCCGTCGACGCCGGGTTGGGCGTGTCGATGTTGTCCCAGCCGATCGAGGTCCCGACGGCGCGGGAGCAGCTACGCGTGTCGCTGGGGCGGTTCGGCACCCCGCAGATGGTGCTGCGCGTCGGGTACGGCCAGCCGGGCCGACCCACCCCGCGCCGGGAGGTCGACGAGGTGTTGGACCTGCCGGTCGTGCCGGCCTGAGACTCAGTCGGCGAGCAGCCGGTCCAGCGGGCGCGGCACCCGATCCGGGTCGAGCGCCCGCACGAGCGCCTCGGCGTAGCGCGCCTTGCGCCCGCTCATGGTGCCCAGAAAACGACGCAGTTGCCGCTCGATCGACCGGCCACGTTGGGCGGGCTGGTTCTGGAAGACCCGGAACCGGGCCAGATCCCGCTGGTCCGCGATGACCCGCCGCACGCCGTCGCTGCCCAGGGCGCGGATCAGCTCGTCCTCCAGGTCGGTAACGCAGACCCCGAACCCGAGCGCCTCCATCGCCGACCGGTCCAGGGCGGCACCGAAGCCCGCCTGCTCCAGGCCACGGCGGAAGAAGCCCTCCTCGGCCTCGTCGCACAGCCCCCGTACCGCGACGGCGAGGCCCTGCGACCCGAACAGCCGCAGGTACCGGCCGACGCTCATCGCGCCGCCGAGCGGCACCACGCAGACACCCTCACCGGCGAGGTCACGGTGCCGTCGCTCCGCCAGGGCCTCCACCGCGCGCTGGTCGCTGACCCCCTCGACGAGGACGACCGTACGCAGGCCGGCCGCCGACTCCCGGGCGGCTGCGGCGGCCGTCGCGGCATCGGGGCCGCCGGCCGCCCACAGGTGTACGGCGGCTCGGAAGCGGTCCGGCTCAGGCACGGCACCGAGTCTCGCAACGGTTGGTCCACCCCGCCACCGGATTCATGCCGGATTGGCCGGCGTCGAGTGACCCGGGCAGCCCGAACGGGCGGCGTCTGCCGGCTGGTGGCCAGGTCCACGGCCGTACGTTCCGCGACGTCCGGGACGCCGAGGGCCAGGTGACCATCACGTGTCGGCCGAGTCCGGGACCGTGGCGCGGCGCAGGACCGCCACGGCGCGCGGCGCCAGGACGTCGTTCCCGGAACCGAGCCGTTCACCGTCGACGGCGGAGATGTCGAGGGGCTGCCCAGTACGGTTGATCAGGAACCAGTACGGTCCGCGTACGGCCAGTTCGACGCGACCGCGCAGGCCCGGCGGGAGTTCGCTGTCGAGACCGGCCCGCTTCGCCAGGTCGGCCAGGACGACGGTGAGCCCGGCGGGCCGCAGGCGGGTGGAGACGTAGGCGGCGGATCCGGAACCGACGGCCCGACGGGTGATGGCCGGCCGGCCGGTCTGGCCGCCCTGGCCGTACCGGGCCAGGACTTCGGTCGCGGGGTCCGTGAGGTCGATGCGGTCGGTCCACAGGGTGCCCACCGTGCCGTTGTCGAGCTCGACGCTCTGCTCGTCGGGCAGGGGGGCGAACTCCTCGATCCTGATGCCGAGCAGATCGCGCAGGGCTCCCGGGTATCCGCCGAGCCAGACGTGGTCGTGCTCGTCGACGATGCCGGAGAAGTAGGTGGTAACGAGGTGGCCGCCGTCGGCGACGTAGCCGCGTAGCCGGTCGGCGAGCGCTCCGGGCACGACATGCAGCATCGGGGCGACGAGCAGACCGTAGCGATGCAGCGGCGCGTCGACGGGGACCACGTCGGCGCGGATACCGAGTTCGAGAAAGGCCGTGTACCAGTCGAGGGCCTCCTGCCGGTAGCGGAGCCGGTCACTGGGGTGCGCGTCGTGCTCGGCCGTCCACCAGGACTCCCAGTCGAAGACGATGGCCGCGTCGGCCGGCCGGCGCGTGGTGCCGGCCACCTCGGCGAGATCGCGCAGCGTGGCACCGAGATCGGTGACGGCGCGGAAGATGGTGCTGTCGACGCCGGCGTGGGGCAGCATCGCCGAGTGGTACTTCTCCGCGCCCGCCGCGGACTGACGCCATTGGAAGAAGCAGACCGCGTCCGCGCCGTGGGCGACGTGCGTGAGCGAGTCGCGGGCCATCTCGCCGGGCCCCTTGGCGACGTTGATCGGCTGCCAGTTGAGCGCGCTGGTGGAGTGCTCCATGAGATACCACGGCCGCCCGCCGGCCAGGTTCGAGGTGAGGTTGGCGGAGAACGACAGTTCGTCGTGCGCCTGCGGGCCCGGCGTCGTGTAGTGGTCGTTGGCGACGAAGTCGACCTCGGCGGCCCAGTCGGCGTAGTTGAGCGCCTTGGACCAGCCCATGACCATGAAGTTGGTGGTGACGGGTACGTCCGGGGTCACTTCGTACAGCACGGACCGTTCGGCGCGCAGGTGGTCCTTGAGCGCGTCGGAGGAGAACCGTTTGAAGTCCAGTTGCTGCGTCGGGTTGAGGTGCGTGGTCGCCCGCCGTGGTGGCAGGATCTGCGCCCAGTCGCCGTACTGCTGCGACCAGAACGTGGTCGCCCAGGCCCGGTTGAGGGCGTCCAGGCTGCCGTACCGGCGGCGCAGCCAGTCCCGGAACGCGGTCGCGGCGTCGTCGGAGTAGTCGTAGGCGTTGTCACCGCCCAGTTCGTTGTTGACATGCCAAGCGGTCAGCGCCGGGTGGTCGCGGTACCGCTCGGCGAGTGCGCGGGTCAGGCGGAGCGCATGCAGTCGGAAGATCGGCGAGGTCGGCCGCCAGTGCTGCCGGGCGCCGGGCCAGATGGTGCGGCCGTCTCCGTCGACGGGCAGGATCTCCGGGTGCGTCGTGGTCAGCCAGGGCGGCGGGGACGCGGTCGCGGTGGCCAGGTCGACGGCGATGCCGTGGGCGTGCAGCAGGTCCATGACGTCGTCGAGCCACCCGAAGTCCCACACGTCCACCTGCGGCTGGATCCGGGCCCAGGAGAAGATCCCCAAGGAGACGATGTTCACGCCGGCCACCTGCATGGCCCGGACGTCCGCGTCCCAGATGTGGCGTGGCCACTGCTCGGGGTTGTAGTCGGCGCCGAACGCGAGGCGGCTCCGGGACGGGTCCGATGGCCAGCGCAACCATCGATGATTGTGCTGCGGCTGCATGCCGGCTCCTCTTCCGCGGTGCTGTTGTTGATGGTGACGTGGGTCCGGTCGCCGCCGGGTCGGCTGTGCCCCGCTCACCCGGTGAGCGGCTTGGCGGCGAACCTCAGCTTTTCGACCTCGTGGAAGGCCTGGCCCCCTTCGTGCCCGTTGAACGGGTAGACGCGGATCTCCTTCGGTCCGGCGTAGTGGTTGTACGAGGCGTACACGGTCGACGGCGGGCAGGCCGCGTCCATCAGCCCGACGGAGTACAGCGCCGAGGCGCTGGCCCGCTTGGCGTGGTTGACCGTGTCGAAGTACGAGAGCGTCCGCATCACCTGGTCGCGTTGGTCCCGGCGGACCTTGAGATAGCCGGTGATCTCGGCGTACGGCGAGGCGTCGGTGATGGTCAGCGCCCGGGGGAAGTCGGCCAGGAACGGGACGTCGGGCATGGCGGCCACCAGACCCGGGACGAGGCCGGCCACGGCGGTGGCGATTCCACCGCCCTGGCTGGTCCCGGCGACGGCCACTCTGCTCGGATCCACCTCGGACAGTTCCCGTACGGCGTCGATGGCCCGGACCCCGTCGGTGAAGACCCGGCGGTAGTAGTAGGTCTCCGGACTGGCGATGCCTCGGGTGGTGAAGCCCGCGATCGCGGGGTCACCAACGGGGTCCGGATCGGGTGTGTCCCCCCTGGGGCCCTTGGCGCCCTGACCTCGGGTGTCCATGATGAAGTGCGCATATCCGGCCATGGCCCACAGCGGTCGTTCGTGTGGCAGGCCGCGGCCACCGCCGTATCCGACGTACTCCACCACGGCGGGCAGTGCACCGGTGCGGGTGACGGGCAGGTGCAGCCATGCCTTGACCGGGTTGCCGTCGTAGCCGGCGAAGGTGACGTCAAGGGTGTCGATCAGCGCGAGGCCGTTGTCGACCGGCGTAGCGGTGAGATCGAGAGAATGGGCGCGCGCGTCCTGGAGCGTCGCGGTCCAGAAGCTGTCGAAGTCTTCCGGCTCCGCGATCGCGGGCCGGTAGCTGCGTAGACGGTCTTCGGGCATGTCGAACTGTGCCATGGCATCTCCACGGTTGCTGGGTGGTCGGAAGTCGAGTGGGTCGTCACCACTCGGTGAACGCGCCGTCCGGGCCGCGCCAGACGGGGGAACGAAAGCGGTGGCCTCGTGCCGCCGCCGCGCGCACCGCCTTCTCGTCGACGTCGATGCCGAGGCCGGGCGCGCCGAGACGCTCCACGTGCCCGTCCCGCAACCGCAGGACGTCGGCGTCGACGAGATAGTTCAGGCCGTCCTGGCCGTTGTTGTAGTGGATGCCCAGGGCCTGTTCCTGAATGAGGAAGTTGGGGATGGCCAGGTCGATCTGCAGGCAGGCGGCCAGGGCGATGGGGCCGAGCGGACAGTGCGGGGCCAGGACGGCGTCGTACATCTCGGCGACCGCGGCGATGCGCCGGACCTCGGAGATGCCCCCGGCGTGCGAGAGGTCGGGTTGGACGACGGCCACGCCGGCGTCCAGGACGTCCCGGAACTCGCGCCGGGTGTAGAGCCGCTCGCCGGTGGCGATCGGCAGTGCGGTCGCCGTGACGATCCGGGCGATATCGCTGGAGTACTCGGGCCGCAGCGGTTCCTCGACGAACAGCGGCACGTACGGCTCCAGCAGTGGCAGGAGGCGACGGCTGGCGGCGATCGAGGCCCGTCCGTGCAGGTCGATCGCCACGTCGTGGTCGGAGCCGATCGCGTCGCGGACCTTGGCCAGGAGATCGACGACGGATCTCAGGCCCGCGGGTGTGTCCAGGAACGCCATCGGGCCCGGCGGTGCGATCTTGACGGCGGTGTATCCGGTCGCGATCGCCGCCGCGGCGTTCTCGGCGACCTGTTCGGCGGTCTCGCCGTACGCCCAGCCGTACATCCGGACGCGGTCGCGTACCGGCCCGCCGAGCAGTTCGTGGACCGGTGCCCCGCGAACCTTGCCGGCGATGTCCCACAGCGCCTGGTCGATGCCGGCGACGGCGCTGGACAGTACGGGGCCGCCGCGGTAGAAGCCACCGCGGGTGAGGACCTGCCAGTGGTCTTCGATGCGCATCGGATCGCTGCCGATGAGCAGGTCGGACAGCTCACCGATGGCGGCCTGGACGGTCTCGGCGCGGCCTTCCACGACCGGTTCGCCCCAGCCGACGACACCGTCATCGGTGGTGATCTTCAGAAAGAGCCAGCGGGGCGCGACGAGGAAGGTCTCCAGACGGTCGATTTTCACGGGGCCACGATCCCGCCGTCGAGGTGCCGTACCTGGGCCGACCACCGTTCGTGGAGGTGCTCCACGGGCGGGTACTTGGCCGCCTCCGCCTCGTCGAGGTCGATTCCCCAGCCGGGTGCGTCCGACGGATAGAGGAAACCGTTGCGGGGTGCGAGCGTGCCCGGGAACACCGCGTGGACGTCGGGTGCGTACTCGTGGCCCTCCTGGACGACGAACGCGGCGCTGGTCACGTCGAGCGCGACGTTCGCCGCCGCGCCGATCGGGGACACGTCGGCCGGCGCGTGCCAGGCGGTGCCGACGCCGTGGAGTTCGCACAGGGCGACGAGTTTGCGCGCCGGGCTCAGGCCGCCGATCGAGGAGAGGTGCAGGCGCAGCAGATCGACGCCGCCACCCGTCACGAGCCGGGCCGCGTCGGCCACCGACGCCACCTGTTCCCCGACCGCGATGGGCATGGGCGCGGCCGCGCGGACCTCGCCCAGCCGGTCGTAGAACTCCGGCGCGATCGGATCCTCCAGGAAGAACAACCGGTACTCCTCGAGCTGGCGGGCAAGTCCGACAGCCTGCTTGACGGTCAGCCGGGAGTGGACGTCGTGCATCAGGTGCGGCTCGGGCCCGAGGGCCGCGCGGGCCTGCGCGAACAGGTCCGGTGTGTCGCGCAGGTAGCGGTGCACGTCCCACCCGCCGGGGTGCGGTGTCCCGGGGTACTCGCCGGGCGTGGCCGGGGCGCCGTAGGTGCCGACACCGGGGCTGCCGACCTGGAGCCGGACGTGCCGGTAGCCCCGGTCGAGCAGGGCGCGGGCCTGCTCCAGGGTGGCGTCGACGGTGGCCCCGCCGGCGTGCAGGTAAGTGTCGGCCGCCGCGCGGACCCGCCCGCCGAGCAACTCGTAGACGGGCATGCCGGCCCGTTTGCCGGCGATGTCCCACAGCGCCTGGTCGACGCCGGACAGGGCGTTGTTGGTGACCGGGCCGCTGCGCCAGTACGACGAGAAGTGGACCATGCGGAAGATGTCCTCGATGTCGGCCGGATGGCGGCCGACGAGCAGCGGCGCGACATGACGGTCGACGGTGGCGGCGACCGCGTGGAACCGCTGGGTGAACGTCGCGCAGCCGAGCCCGTACAGGCCGGGATCGTTGGTGTCGACCCGGACGACGACGAGCGGCACGCCCTCCGGGGCGGTGACGATCGACCGGACGCCGGTGATGCGTAGCCGGTCTCGGCCGGGCCAGGGTGCCTGCGTCTCCGGCATGGGGTTGAGGGGCACGAACGTGGTCTCCTGTTCGAGGATCGTTGCGTGGATGGACGGCGACGGCGGACCGTCAGGCGTAGGCCCGCACGGCGATCAGCTGGGCCGAACCGGTGCCGTTGGTGGCGGTGACGACAACCCTGATCCGGTCGGTCACGATCGGGGCCGCGAGACTGTGCGTGCGGCGCCGCTGCCGGTTGTCGGCCACCGACACGAGCGGCTGCCAACCGGTCCCGGCGGCGCGGGCCTCGATCCGGTAGTCGCGCACGAGCGTCGGCATGAGCGTGAACGGCATCCGGTGGTGGGGCAGGTTGATCAGGTCCTCGTTGACGTCGTCGTTGGCGATGACCTCGACCCGGCTCACCGTCACCGGCTCCGCCCAGGTCAGTTGCAACCACGGCGCACCGTCCGTGGCGAGGGGCCGCGACATCCACAGGTGCGGTCCCGCGAAGGGGCGCAGGTACCCGTCGACCACCTTGTCGGCGGAGTAGGCCGCCGTCGGACCGGTGCGCAGGCAGAAGGTCCGCCGGCGCAGGGCCGCGCTCTTCCACTCGAGCACCGGCTGCCGCTCGTCCCGGTCCGTCTTCGGCGGTACGTGGGACAGGGACAGGACGCCGGGGACGGTCGTGTCCGCGACGTGCAGGGTCACGGCGGGGTTGGCCCGTACCCGCAGGAAGGCGTTGCGCGCGGTGGGCGGCGTCCACTGCAGCGGGAGGCGGACCCATTGTCGGACGCCCGCGGCGACCGGGACCCGCGCGGTGTCGACAAGCGTTCCCGGTACGTAGTTCTGGCCGGGGCCGGGATCGTAGAGGTCCACCACGAGCGTCGTGGCCTCGGCCGCGTCGACGAGGAGTTCCGGCCCTACCAGGGCGGGATCGACCGGCAGCACGATGCCGGCGTCGGCGGTCAGCGGCCACTGGGCACCCGGTCCGGCCACGTCGATCCGGTCCAGCGTCGAGGACGCCGTGACCAGCGCCGTGCGGGCCTGATCGGTGGGGTCGGCCGCGGCCACGCCGATGAGCGACGCGTCGGAGCGCAACAGGATCTGCTGGAGGTGACCCGCGTCGAGTTCGCGTGGGACCACCTTTCCGTCGAGACACAGGGCGGCGGCGGTTCCCGCCGCCTGGCCCAGCGTCGCGCAGGTGGCCATCACCCGGGTCGACCCGAACGCGATGTGGCTGGCCGACACGTTGCGTCCGGCGAACAGCAGGTTCGTGGTGTTCACCGAGTACAGGCACCGGTAGGGGATGGGGTAGACGCCGTCCGGGTGCAGGTGTTTGGAGGCGGCCTCCGTCGCGTACATGCCCTGCGGGGGATGCATGTCGATGGACCAACCGCCGAAGGCGATCTGGTCGGGGAACTCCTTCTGGCCCATGATGTCGTGCTGGGTCAGCACGTAGTCGCCGATGAACCTGCGGTACTCCCGCTTGCCGGGGACGGCCCCGACCCATTCCAGGGTCATCGTGTCCGCGTCGAACCGGCCCGAGTTCTTGATGTGGTCCCAGATGCCGTAGATGACCGACCACAGCTCGTCCCGGATGACGTCGTTGTCGTGGACGGTGTCCAGCTCCCCGCCGTACTCGATCCACCAGTACGCGGTGCCGTTGTCACCGGCCCGGATGATGCGTCGCTGCGGGATGCTGGTCTGCGTGATGTCCTTGGCGAACGACGGCGCCACGTAGGTGACCGGCTCACCGGCGTCCTTGGTGTAGAAGAGCAGGGTGCTGCCGAGGGTGATGTCGTCGGCCTCGGCGGGCGCCCAGGGTTCGCCGTACTCGCCGCTGGCCTCGCGGCCGATGCGGTACTCGGCGCCGGCCAGGTGTCCGACCAGTCCGTCGCCGGTGCAGTCGAGGAAGATCGGCGACGAGAAGTGGATGAGCCGTTCCGAGCCCATCATCCATCCGGTGACGGTGTGGATCTGCCGCGCCTCGGGCGGCCCGTCCGCCTCGACGTCGCGGACGTCGGTGTTGAGATACAGCGAGATGTTCGGTTCCGCCCGTACGGCGTCGAGCACGACCGTGTCCCACACGTACGGGTTGCCCTGCGGGTTGCGGTACTGGTTCTCCACGAACAGCTCACCCATGATCCCGCCTTCGCGGGCGTAGTGGTTGTCGCCGTGGCTCGTGGCCCCGACCACCCAGACCCGCACCTCGCTGCTGGAGTTGCCGCCCAGCACCGGCCGGTTGTTGATCAGCGCGACCGTCCGGCCGAGGCGGGCGGCGGCGATGGCCGCGCACACACCCGCCAGACCACCGCCCACCACGGTGATGTCGTGTCCGGCGTGTTCAACACGCATGGTGATGAGCCTCCGTCGGTGTCACTTGAGCCCCGTGCGGCTCAGTGCGGACAGGAACTGGCGCTGGAACACGAGGAACACGATGATCATCGGTACGACCGAGGAGGTGGCCGCGGCCATCGACAGCCCACCGGCGAGGCCGCCGTCGCCGTCGACGAAACGGGTCAGGCCGACGGGGAGCGTGTAGTTCTCGTCGGTGGAGAGCATGATCAGCGGCGTCTCGTAGCTGTTCCACGACCAGACGAACCCGAGAATCGCCAGTGCGGCGAGGACGGGCTTCGCCATCGGCAGGTAGATGCGCCAGTAGATCGACCACTCGCCGGCGCCGTCGATGCGGGCGGCCTCGGCCAGTTCCCCGGGTACGGCGGAGAAGTGCTGGCGCATCAGGAAGGTGCCGAAGACGGTGAACATGCTCGGCAGGATCAGCGCCCACAGCGTGTCGTACAGGCCGACGGCCTGGAAGAACATGAACCGGGGCACGAGCAGCAACTGGGTCGGCACGATCGAGGTCGCGATGTAGAGCAGGAAGAGGCGGTCGCGACCTTTGAACCGCATGCGCGCGAAGGCGTACCCGGCCAGGGAGGACGTGAACAGCTCGCCGGCGACGGCGACGGTCGCCACGATCAGGGAGTTGGCGAAGTAACGCAGCAGGGGTGGGTCGCCGGCCCACACGTCCGCGTAGTTGACCCACCGAACCGGGTCGGGAATCCACGTCACCGGAAGCGTGAACACGTCGATGTTGCGTTTGAGCGAAGCCGAGATCATCCACAACAGCGGGAGGGCGAAGAGCACGGCGATCGCCCACATGACGACGCTCAACAACCAGGTGCGCAGGGTCCGGTCAGTACGGCTGCGGGTCATGTGTAGAGCCCCCGTCCCTTCTGGAACCGCCACAGCACCAGCGTCAGCAGCAGTACCGCGGCGAACGTGACGACGCCGATCGCTGCGGCGTAGCCGAACTTGTAGGCCTGGAATCCGGACTGGTACATGTAGTAGGCGAGCACGGTGGTGGACTCCCCCGGGCCGCCGCCGGTCAGGAAGGCGATCAACCCGAACCCCTGTGACGTGCCGATGAACGACGTGATCGCCAGGAAGACGGTGGTCGGCATGAGGCTCGGCCACGTGATGGTGCGGAACCGACGCCACGCGCCGGCGCCGTCGATCATCGCCGCCTCGTGCAGGTCCTGGGGCAGCTCCTGGAGAGCGGCCAGGTAGATCACCGCTTGGTAGCCCATGCCGGCCCACACCTGGATGAGCACGAGCGCCGGCAGAGCCCAGTCCTCGGACACCAGCCAGGTCGGCGGCTCGGACAGACCCAGGAACCGCAGGGCCTGGTTGAGCAGCCCGGCGCTGGGGTTGAGCACGAGCAGCCAGACCATACCGATGGCGACCGTGTTGACCATGCTGGGTACGAAGAACACGACCCGCAGCGCGGCCCGGCCGACCAGCGGTCGGTTGAGGGCCAGCGCGAGCAGCAGGCCGAACGCGATCGACAGCGGAACGCCGAGGCCGGCGAAGAACACCGTGCGGCCCAGGGCTTTCCAGAACTTGGGGTCGGCGAACAGCTCCGTGAAGTTGTCCAGGCCCACCCACTCGATCCCGCCCAGGCCGGACAGCACGTTCCAACGCGTGAACGCGATGCCCAGCCCGGCCAGCATCGGACCGAGGGTGAAGGCGATCAGTCCGATGAGATTGGGAGCGATGAACAACCACGGCAACCAGGAACGGACCCCGGCGGGCCGGCGCTTCTTCTCCCGTACGACGGGCGGTACCGGTGACCGGGCCGACCCAACCAGAGTCTGCATGTGTCTCTAGGCCGCCTTTTTGATCGCGGCGTCGCACTGTTCCCTGGCGGTCCGGGCCCACTGGTCGATGCTGATGTTCCCGAGCAGGACCCGCTGGTTGAGCCCGTTCATGATCGTGGAGATCTCCGCGTGCGCCGTCTGGATGGCGTCCACGGGAATCCGCGCGTCCGAGGTCAGCAGGTTGGTGACCAGCGACTGCTCGTCGAACAGCTTCGCGGCGTCGGGTCCGCCCAGATCAGCGGCCAGTTTGGCGGTGTCGCCCCCGGGCAGCGACGGGAGCCGGCCGCCGGGCACCATGTGTGCCGCGCCTTCGCCGAGCCAGAACTGCAGGAGCGTGAAGGCGGCGTCCTGGTGCTTGGACTTCTTGGTGATGGCCACGTTGTCGCCGTAGGCACCGGTGTTCCAGAACTGCGCGCCCTTCTGCGGCGCCGGCATCGGCAGCAGAACGGTCTTGAAGTCGTGCGGATACTCCTTGGTGTCCTTGATGTAGCGCAGGACGAACGGCTGGGAGATCCACATCGCGACCTTCCCCGTGAGGAACGGCGTCTGGGCGAACGCGTCCCACTTCTGCGCGACGATCTCGGTCATCGGGACGGCGGACTTCTCGGCCATCATGTCCAGCCGGAGTTGGAAGTTCTCCCGGAACGCCGGGTGGTCGAAGTTGGACTCGCGGCCGCCGGGCTTGTAGGTGAAGTCCGGGCCGAGCTGCTGGCGGGCAAGGTCCGGCGGGATGAGGCACCCGTACACGCCGTTGCCGGAGAGCTGTTTCGCGATCGCCCGGAAGTCGGCGGTCGTCCAGTCCGCCGGGACGGTGACGCCGGCCCTGTCGAGCAGGCTCTTGTTCGCCAGCACCGTCTCCACGCTGCGGCTGGCCGGAGCGGAGTACGCCTTACCGTCGAAGAAGTAGTTGCTGGCCGGATTCGCGCCGGGGGCGAAGGCCTTCAACACCGGGTCACCGGAGAGCCGGTCGGTGAGGTCGGTGAGCAGACCCGCCTCGACGCGCTTGGCCAGGGCCGAGCGCGCGTACGACACGACCACGTCGATGTCGAGACCGCCCTGCAGCGCGGTGTCGAGCTTGAGGTTGCCCTGATCGTCGTTGACGAAACGGGTGTACTTGACCTTGATGTTCGGGTGCTTCGCGGTGAACGCGGCGAACAGGGCGTCGGGGCCGTTCTCCGCAGGCACCCCGCCCCAGACGTTGAGGGTCACCGTGCCGGCGTCACCGGAGTCGTCCTTGCCGCAGGCCGCGAGGAGGGCGGCGGAACCCAGTCCGGCCGCGCCGGCGAGCAGGCGCCGGCGGCTGATCGTACGTGTCATGGCGTCACTTCCTGAGCTGAGAATGGTGGCTGTCCGGGTGGGGACAGTGGATAGCGGTGCTCGGGGGTGAAGCCGAGCAGCCGCGCGGCTCGGCCGGTGTCGATGGCGACGCTCCGGCCGGTCAGTCGCGTCCGCCGGGGCACCCCCGGTAGGTGTTCGTCCAGCAGCGCCTCCGTATCGGTGGCGCTCAGGGTGTCCGGCGCGGCGACGAACACCGCGTGGAATCCGGTCACGGGGGCGGTGAGGGCCAACAGGCCGGCGCGGGCGGCGTCGCGGGTGTCCAGGTACGCCCACAGTTCGTTGGCCCCCCACGACGGGTGTTCGACGTAGTTGCGGGCGTACTTCTCGAACTGATCGCCGGGACCGCCGAGCAGCGGCAGGCGCAGGGCGACGACGGCCATCCCGTGCCGGCGGGCCATCATGGCGCCGATCGCCTCGTCGGTCTGCTTCGACAGCGCGTACGGGTCGGCCACCTGCAGCGGCAGATCCTCGTCGATGGGCAGGTAGGCCGGTGTCTGCGGGTGCGGCGACCAGGGCAGACCGGTCACCGACAGGCTGCTGGCGATGACGGCCCGGCGGACGCCCCGCTGAGCCGCCTCCTCCAGCACGGTGAACGTCGCCTGGGTGTTGGTGGTGAACACCTCGTGCGGTGTGCCCAGGGTGGGCGCGGGGATGGCCGCGCAGTGGAAGACGGCGTCGACCTCCGCGAGGGCGTCGCGTACCACGATCGGGTCCCCGGCGGATCCGGTCACCATCCGGCCCGCCCGGGTGTCGCCCGGGTCGTGCAGGTCGAGACCGGTGGTGGGGATGAGTCGGTCGGCGAGCAGCGTCAGGGCCGCCCGGCCCAACCGTCCGGCCGCACCGGTGACCAGGACCCGCCGGGGCCCGCTCACGGCGCCATCACCTGCACCGGCCGGAACTCCGCGGTGTTCTTGGCCAGGACGATGCCGCCGCCCCACTGGATCCAGCCGGCCCGGCCGATGCCGTCGTCGTCATCGTTGACCACGAAGGACAGGGCGACCGGTGCGGTGGGCGGACCGCTGAGCCCGAGTGCGGACCAGGGCACCGACACGCGGTAGGAGGTGGTGGTCCCGTTCCGGACGATCGCCGCCGTCGCGCCCGGCGTCGCCCCGGCCACGCCGCCGGCTGGCGGCGTGAAGGTGTACACGGCCGGACCGGTGCCCAGCAGCGCCGCGCCGATCTCGACGCGGGCGGTCGACCGCCCCGGAAGGTCGGGGCTGACCGCCAGTTGGATGGAGTCGCCGTCCCACATGCTGCCGGCCGTCTTCGTCTGGGCGTGGACGTTGTCGGTCACGTCGGCCGTCAACCAGAGGGCGTCCGCGGTGCGGGTGAGCTTGACGGTGCCCGACAGGTCCGACGTGCCGCCGTAGGGAACCCGCCGGTAATCGACCGCGCCGTCGGCCGCCAGATTCACGGGTACGACCGTGTTCTGTCCGTCGGCCTCGATCGGGTTGAAGCCGACGGTCCCACCGGCCCGGAACGCGCCCAACTGTGTCGTGTCGACGCGTACCGACATGTCGTAGGACTTCCACGGGACGATCCCCGCGACCGGTATGTCGACCGAGGTGACCGAGTTCGGCGGTACCGGGGCGACGCCGGTGACCGTGCCGCTCTGCGTCCCCACCGTCCACGCGATCTGTGCGACGTCCAGGGCCGTCGCCGACTTGTTGTTGGTGATCTTCACCCGCAGCGACCCGCCGAGCGGCCCGACCGACGTCACGATCGGATCGACGGTCGCCACGACCGGATCGGTGATCATCGCGTCGTCGCGCAGCACCATCGACGCCGATCCGCCGGACCCGGCCCGCACGTGTACCGTTCGCGGACCCTTCACCGTGCTGCCGGGAACGGTGACGGTCTTCGTCCCCACCTGCCCGGCCGGCGCGTACACCGGGTAGGTGCTGTCCTCGATCTGGAAGTTGGTCCACGTGCCTCCACCACCGTGGGTCCGGTCCACCTTCAGCGTCACCGGGATGTCGTCGCCGACCGCGACCGTGTCCGGAACCGAGACGGAGTAGACCTTCGGGTTGCTCACCGCGAGGGCCGTCGGCTTGCCCCTGGTGAAGACCGGGTGCTCGGTCAGGTCCAGCGTCACCTTGCCCTGTAGGGGTTCCAGGGTGTTCGACCGGCCGTAGGCGTTGGTGACCGTGACGGGGGTGGTGGTGCTCAGCTCCACCTGCGTCGGTGTGGTCGCCCACATCACCCGGACCGGCGTCTTGCCGGCCCCGCCGGCGAACTCGTACGAGTAGACACCCGAGCCCAGGTTGTCGGCGGCACGGAAGTCCAGGCCGGCGAGCTGGCGGATCAGCACCGACTGCGTGACCAGCGCCGGCTTCGGGGCGTAGGCGTTCATCCCGAGGTACCCGGGACGGCGCATCACGCCGAAGTTGTACTCCTGGTTCGACGCGGTCGTGCCGTCGTTGAGGAAGTCGTACCAGTAGTAGCGGCTGGCCCCGTTCGCCACGGCCAGGCTCGCCGTGCGGACCAGGTAGTCGCCCTGCTGCAGTTCGGTGACGCCACCGTTGGTGTGGGTCGGGTATCCGTTCTCGGTGATGTCGATCGGCATGTCGCGACCGTTGTTGTAGCGGCGGATCAGGTCCTTGAACGTCGGGATCAGGGTCACGCCGCGGACCTCCGGCGGGGCCGGGAAGCCGTAGAGGTGCGCGCTGAAGCGGTCCATGTACTGCAGGCCGCCGATCTGGAACAGCTCCTCCCACCACGCGGGTCCGCCGCCGGCCGGCGCGACGACCTCGGCCTGCGGGTGGTCGGCCTTCACCTTGGCGTAGGTCGCCTGCAACAGAGGCAGGTAGCACTGCGGGGTACGACCGCACAGGCCGTTGTTGAAGCCCCCGTCGAACTCGTTGTACACCTCGACCTTGTTGGTACCGGAGAGGGTGAGCATCGCCGAGGCGTAGGCGGCGAAGGCGGCGTGGCCCTCCGGCGTGCTCGGCGTCTTCCCGCCGTCGTAGAGCGGATTGGCGAACGCCGCGACCAGCAGCGGCTCCATGCCGTTGGCGGCCAGCCCGTTGAGGAACGGTGCGCCGTAGGTGGGCATGGTGTAGGTGCCGGCGGTCTTCTCCACGTGCTGCCAGGACAGGGCGTCGCGGACGTGGGTGTAACCGACCTTCGCCATCGTGGGAATGAGACTGGCCGGGTCGCTCTGCGAGAAGTGGGTCCCGACTCCCCATGGCGCCCCGGGCCTGCGGGCGTCGGCGGGAAGCGCGTCCAGCAGCGCCACCGGTGTGTACCGGGTGACCGGGAGTCCGCCCACCTCGGCCGTGACGCCGAGGGTGTAGTAGCCGGGCTTGACCGTGGCGAGGTTGACCGTCGCGGCGCCACCGGACACCGCGGCCGTGCCGCTGGCCGCCGGCACCCCCTGCTCGTCGGCGACCGACCAGCTCACGCTGGCCGCGCTGGAGGTCACCGGGATGGTCCGCGGCTCGGATCCGCTGAAGACCAGGTTCGTCGCGGTGATGCGCACCGCCTCGGCGGTGCTGAAGCTGACCGAGACGTCGGAGACGCACAGGTCGGTGGCCGACCGCCCGAGCCGGCTGTCCCACGAGGCGATGCGGAAGTCGGCGCCGGACGGCAGATCGCCCTTGAACTCGGCGTCGGGCAACTGGAAGACGTAGGAACGCCAGACGTTCCCGCCGGTCAGCGGGACGGCGTCGCCGGCCCGGTTCTGCCCCGTGCCGTCGTACTGGATCGTGAAGTGTCCGGGGCCGGCGTCGAAGTAGCTGACCTTGACGAACGCGTACCCGGTGGTGGCCGGCTGTCGGGCGGCGTCGACCCGGAAGTACAGGAAGTCATTGGTGATCGGCGTCTGCGTGGTGGTCCAGCAGGGGCGACCGCCCCGCTCGGTGGCCGCCGCGGAGATCTGGCCGGAGGCGTCGCCGGGATTGCCGGCCATGCCGTTCCACTGTGGAGGCGCCGAGAGCACCGCGGAGGCCGCGGCGGCGTCGGCGAACGCTGGCGGCGCGACGCCGATCATGGGTAGACCGATGAGAACGGCCAGTCCGGCCGCGACGTGCGTGCGCCACCTGTGGCGGCGCACGTTCGAGGGTCGTGTCAAGTTCGTCACCTCTCGGCTCAGCCACGGTCCGCTCGTTGGCGAATCGTCGTCCCGTGACTTGGGCGCGTGGCGAGCCGACCGGCTCGCCACGGTTCGCAGCATGTGGCGCCTTTCCGTCCATGGCGGCAACCCGCCGGGACCCACCCCGTGATGTGAGAAACCGACCCGGGCAGCACTCATCGCGCCTGCTCTAGCAGGGTCGACTGCGGCGACCAGGCGGGATCGTTGGTCAAGTGCGGCGAGCGTAATGGTGCAGTAATAGCACCGTCAAGACACTCCGTCGAAACTTACGCGACACGATCCCGTAGCGTCGGCGCTCAGAGTGATGCTATAAATGCAACATGCTGCCGTCTCAGCCGAACAAGTCGCTCCAGGATGGGCTCGACTGCCTGCAGTTGCTGGCCAGCTCCGCTGAGGCCCTCGGCTCACGCGAGGTCGCACGACGACTCGGGCTGGAGCCGTCACGGGCGAACCGGCTGCTCAAGACCCTCGCGCACATCCGGCTGATCGAACAGGACGAGCGGCGCCGCTATCGTCCCGGCCCGGGAATCCATGCCCTGGCCGCGCAGAGCCTCTTCGGGTCCGGCCTGATCCGCCGGGCGCTCGGGCCCCTCGGCGAGCTGCACGTCCACGGTCACACCGTGGCCATGGGTGTGCTCTGGCGCGACCAGATGTCGTACCTCTACCACGCCGACCCGGGCATGGACACCAGCACGGCCCTCGGCCGGATCGGCCTGTTCCCGGTCGCCCGGTCCGGGCTCGGGATGGCCCTCCTGGCCGACCAGGACGACGAGAACGTCCGCGCCATGTGGGCGACCAGCGCGAACGAGATACCGGTCGAGCAGGTCCTCGCCGATCTTGCGGAGATCCGCGAAGCCGGTTTCGCCCTGCGCTCCGGCAAGACCGAACGCACCGTCGCCGTCACCGTCGGCTCGGCACCGTACGCCGCGATCGGCATGTCCGGCCGTTTTCCCGACGCGCACCTACCTGAACTCGTCAGCGCGCTGCGCCACGCGGCGGAGAAGATAGACAAGAAGGGCTGAGGCGCAGCAGAAGCAAGACGCCCGTTACCGGAGATCCGATAACGGGCGAGCTGACGTGCTCAAAGAGATGGTGGGCGATACTGGGTTTGAACCAGTGACCTCTTCCGTGTCAGGGAAGCGCGCTCCCACTGCGCCAATCGCCCATGGTGCCCGCTCAACCCGGCGGTCAGGCCCGTCGAGACGGATCGCGAGCGGACGACGGGATTCGAACCCGCGACCCTCACCTTGGCAAGGTGATGCGCTACCAGCTGCGCTACGTCCGCACGTCCCCGGCTACCGCCGGCAACGGAGCGAACTCTACCCGATGCCAAGATCGGCCGGCGCGGGGCCCTCGGGCGACCGCGATTGCGCTGCTCGACGGCGGGGTACTGATGAACCTCGACAGCACACCACACCCCCTAAGGAGGCTGTCGTGGGTATCGGCACCAGCATCTTCCTGATCGCGCTCGGCGCGATTCTCACCTTCGCCCTCGACGCGAGCGTCGGCGGCATCAACCTCGACGTGGTCGGCTGGATCCTGATGGGCGCCGGCGTCCTCGGTCTGATCATGACGGCGTTGATCTTCCAGCGCCGCCGTGGCGCGGTCGTGACCACCACCGAGCAGCCGGTCGAGTACCGCCGGGTCGAGGAGCGGCGGGACATCGCCCCGCCGCTGTGAAGGGCTCGGATGAAACGGGCCGGCGACCTCCTCGCGAGGGTGCCGGCCCGTTTCCGTTTCCGCTGGTCAGGCCCGGCACGCGCCCGCGTTACGATCGCGCTCATGGAGTCCCTCGACACGGTGCTGGCCGCCCACCGGTCGTACCTGCTCGGTTGGAACATCGGCGCGGGCGGTGGCCCGGACCTGCCGACCTACCGCAGTGACGTGCCGCACGCCACCCTCAACGGGGTGCTGCGGGTGGCCGGGCCGACGCCCGGCGAGGCGCTCGTCGAGGCCCGGCGACGCCTGCGGGGCGTACCCCGAATCTGGTGGGTCGGGCCGGACAGCGACGTCGGCACCGCCGACGGCCTGGTCGCCCTCGGCGCGACCGAGGTCGCCCGCATGCCGATCATGACGAGGGCGCTCACCACGGCGGCCGGGGCCCCGACGGCCACCGGCGTGCACATCACCGAGACCGACGACCTCGACACCTTCGTCACGGCCTACGCCCGGGTGTCCGGCATCCCGGCCGAGGGTGTCCCGGCGACGATCGAACGGGAAAAGGCGTTCAGTGGCGACGGCACGGTGATCCGGCTGGCAGGTCGCCTCCCCGACGGCCGAATCGTCGGCACGGCTGTCGCCTGGCTCAGCCACGGTCTGGTCACGCTCTACTTCGTGGGCACACAGCCCGAGCAGCGCCGGCAGGGCATCGGCACCGCCATGACCCGGGCCGCGCTCGACCTGGCCCGGGAGCGGGGCGCCCACACGGCGGCCCTCACCTCGTCCCCCGTCGGCGAGGGAATCTACCGCCGCCTCGGCTTCCGGCCGGTGGGCGAGTTCCGGCTGTTGACCTTCTGACCGGTCGACGGCGGCTCCTCGTGCCAAACCCGAAATAACCGCACGGGGGGCATGGTCAACGAGGCCGCCGGTTGCGAGACTGCTGGGAATGTCCACCACACCGCTGTCCCTGCCGCAGCCGTCCGCGCGGGCACCCGAGTTCGGTCGGGACGCGCTCATCGTCTGCGAGAACCTGGTACGGATCTACCAGACCGGTTCGGTCGAGGTGCAGGCACTCCAGGGCCTGGACCTGGCCGTGGAGAGCGGTGAGCTGGTCGCCGTGGTCGGCGCCTCCGGATCGGGCAAGTCGACGCTGCTGTCGATCCTGGCCGGCATCGACGCCCCCACCGCCGGACGGGTCCGGGTCGACACGTGGAACCTGCTGGCGATGTCCCGCGCGGACCGGGTGGAGTACCGGCGGCACACCGTCGGGTTCGTCCGGCAACAGACGGCGAGCAACCTCATCCCGTACCTGACCGCGCGGGAGATGGTGGACCTGCCGATGACGGCGGCCCGCACCGCGAAGAAGGAGCGGCAGGAGCGCGCGGCCGAACTGCTGGACAGCCTCGGCGTCGCCGACTGCGCCGACCGCCGCCCCGGCCAACTCTCCGGTGGGCAGCAGATGCGGGTGGCGATCGCGGTGGCCCTGGCCAACCAGCCACGGGTCCTGCTCGCCGACGAGCCGACCGGCGAGTTGGACGCCGCCACGTCCGCCGAGGTCTTCGGCGTACTACGCGACGTCAACCGGCGCTACGGCGTCACCGTCGTCGTGGTCACCCATGACCCGGAGGTCAGCGGCCAGGTCGAACGGACCGTCGCGATCCGCGACGGTCGCACCAGCAGCGAGGTGCTGCGCCGCACCACCACCAACGCGGAGGGCGACACCCACATGACCGCCGAGGAGTACGCCGTGATGGACCGGGCCGGGCGGGTCCAGGTGCCCCGCGAATTCCGCCAGGCGCTGGCGCTGACCCGACGGGTCCGGCTGGCCCTGGAACCCGACCACATCACGATCCGCTCCGACTCGCGTAGCGGCGAATGAGCGAGCCGCTGCTGCGGGTTCGGGACGTGCACCGAAGCTTCCGCGCCGGACCGACCGTCGTGCACGCCCTGCGCGGCGTGTCGTTCGAGGTCGCCGCCGGTTCCATGGTGGCGCTCGTCGGCCGGTCCGGCTCGGGCAAGACCACCCTGCTCAACGTCATCGGCGGCCTGGACCGCCCGGACGCCGGCACCGTGCACGTCGACGGCACCGACGTCACCACGCTGGACGAGGACGGCCTGTCCCGGCTGCGGCGCGAGAAGGTGTCGTACGTCTTCCAGAACTTCGGGTTGATCCCCGTGCTGTCGGCCGCGGAGAACGTCGCCGCGCCGCTACGGCTGGCCCGCGTCGCCCCGGCCGAGCGCGAGCGGCGGGTCGAGTTGCTGCTGGAACTGGTCGGCCTGGCCGACCACGCCCAGCAACGGCCGGCCGAGATGTCCGGCGGCCAGCAGCAACGGGTGGCGATCGCCCGCGCGCTGGCCGCCTCGCCCCGGCTCCTGCTCGCCGACGAGCCCACCGGCCAACTGGACGCCGAGACGGGCCTGTCGGTGATGGCCCTGCTGCGCGGGGTGGCGGAGTCCGAGGGCGTCACCGTGCTCGTGTCGACCCACGACGCGGTGATGATGGCCCTGGCCGACCGGGTGATCCGGATCCACGACGGGCACCTCGACGAACAGGCGGCCGAGCAGGCGTACGAGCCCGTGTCGGACGGCCGGTGACACGACGATGCTGAGGCTCGTCCGCCGACGCGCCCGCGCGCAGTGGCCGTTACTCGCGGCCCTCCTCGGGGTCGTCACGATCGGCGCGACCCTGCTGGGCACCTGCGCGCTGCTGGTCACCCGCACCGCCGAGCGGGCCCTGGAGGTCGCCCTGGCCCGCGCCGAACCCGCCGCCGTCGACGCGACCGTCTACACCGGTTCCGTCGATGGCCCCGACGCGTCGTCCGTCCTCGCCGACACCCGCGCCGGGGTGACCTCCGCGCTGGCGCCGTTCCCGCTGACCACCACCGCGCGGGCGTCGACGGTGCTGCGGGCACTACCGCCCGCGCTCGCCCCGGGCACCACCGTCGGCCCACAGGCCTACCTGTCGGGGCTCGACGACCTGCCGACCCGGGCCGAGCTGGTCACCGGACACTGGCCCCAGCGCCCCGGCGACGCGGTGCTCCTGGAGTCCACCGCCCACCTGCTCGGCCTCGCTCCCGGTAGCCGGGTGCACCTCGGCGCCGAGCTGGCCCACCCGCCCGTCCCGGCCATCGACGTGACCGTCGTCGGTGTCGTACGCCCGCTGTCCGGGCGCGGTTGGGACCGCGACCCGCTGGCCGCGGCCGGGTCCGCCACCGGCTACCGGGACGGTCGCTTCCTGCAACCGGTAAACGCCTACGGCCCGTTCCTCGTCGACCTCGCCGACCTGGTCACCACCGGTGCCACCGTCGACCGCCTGGAGGTCACCGCCCATCCGGACCTGAGCCACGCCAACCGTCGGGACCTGGAGACCTTGGCCGGGGCCGTCGACAGTGCCGACCGACGGCTGGCCGGCGCCCTCGGCGACCGCGTCCAGCTGGCCCGCGTCGCCACCGACCTGTCGCTGACCCTGCGGTCGGCCGACGACCAACGGCACGTGACCGCCGCCGTCGTGCTCGCGATCGCCGTCCTCGGCGGTGTCCTGGCCGCGACGGCGCTCGTGCTCGCCGGCCGCCTGACCGCCGGCATCCGCGCCGACGAGACCGCCCTGCGCTCCGCCCTGGGCGCCAGCCGTCGTCAACTCGCCGCCACCGCGACCCTCGAGGGCGGGCTCGTCGCGGCCGTCGCCATCGCGCTCGCGATACCGGCCTCGTCGGCCCTGCACGCCGGCCTGACCCACCTGCCGCCACTGGACGACGCCGGCCTGACCGTCCGGCCGGCCATCACCGGCGTCCAGGTGCTCGCGGTCGCCGGGGGCACGCTGATGCTCACCGCCGTCCTCACGGTCCTGGCGATCCGTCCCGTCCCGGCGGCCGGCGAGCGGCGCACCCGCCGCGAGCTGCTGGCCCGCTCCGGCGCCGACCTGCTGCTCGCGGTGTTCGCCGCCGTCGGATGGTGGCAGCTGTACGCGCAGCCCACCGCCGCCAGCCCGCGCGCCGACGCGGTCCGGGTGCTCGCTCCGGCGCTGCTGCTCACCGCTGGCGCCGCCCTGGCGCTCCGGGTGGTGCTGCCCGCCCTGCGCGGCGCCGACCGCCTGGCCTACCGCGCCCGCGGGCTGGCGCTTCCGCTGGCGGTAGCCGAGAGCGCCCGCCGGCCCCAGGCGGTCGCCGCCGGCCTGCTCGTCGGGCTGGCCTGCGCGGCCGGAACCTTCGGCCTGGCCTTCGACGCCACCTGGCACCAGTCGCAGCGCGACCAGGCCGCGCTCTCGGTCGGCACCGACCTGGCGCTCACCCTCAGCACGTCGCCCTCGGCCGGCGATGGCGCGCTCGTCAGCGCGGCCACCGCGGGGGCGGTGAGTCCGGTCCTCGACCGTGGTATCGCCGTCGGTCAGTGGCTCGGGACCTCCGGCGAAGCGCCACGCCTGGTCGCCGTGGACACCACCCGCGCCGACGCGCTGCTGCGCGGGCCGCTGGACAGCGACCGCGAATGGGCGCACGTGGGTGCCGCGCTGGCACCACCAACCCGGGTCACCGGTCTCGCCGTCCCGGCCGGCGCACCGCTCGTACTCAGCGGAACGGCGGCCGGCGACGCCCCGCTCGTTGTGACACCCCGGCTGCTGCTGCAGGACGTCACCGGTCTGCGCACGTCCTGCACCGGTCCCGCCGTACCGCTCGACGGCCGCGAGGTGCGGCTACCCGCCTGCGCGACGGCCGACGGGCTGCGCCTCGTCGCGGTCGCCCTACCGGTCGCCGTCGACTTCGGCGACGAACCCGTGGCCGGCGGAGGAGTGGCCGTAGCCGTCACGCTGACCGTGCCGGAGGCGGCGTCCACCGACGGATCGGACTGGACCGCCACGTCCGCCCCACCGGTACCGAGCAAGCTGAGCGACCTGAACGTCCGGCTGTCCCCCACCCCGACCGGAACCGCGCTGCGGATGGCCGCGACCGTCGAGCTCGACGGCGCCGACGACGCCGCCCGGACCCTCGTCGCCAGCGCCTTCCCGGACCCCGGCGAGGTGCCGGTCGCCGTCTCCGCCCGCTTCGCCAGCGAGGTCGGCGTCCACCCCGGCAGCAAGCTCAGCGTCACGGTCGGCACCACGCCCGTCCCGGTCGTCGTCTCCGAGGTCGTACCGGCCGTACCGTCCGCCCCCGGGGCCGTCGCCGTCCTGGCCGACCTGGACGCGCTGTCCCGCGCGCGCGTGCTCGCCGGTGACCTCACGTTCCCGGTCGACGCCTGGTGGGTCGGTCACCCGGCCGGCCCCGGCGCCGCCGAGCGGGCCACCGCCCTGCACCTGGGCACCGTCACGACCCGCGAGGTGGAGACCGCCCGACTCCTCGGCGGCCCGCTGCGCGCCGGGCTGCCGGGCGCGCTCCGGCTCGTCGTACCGGCCGCGGCCCTGCTGCTGCTCGCCGGCGTCGTCCTGCACGTGACCTGCGACCTGCAGCTCCGGGCCGTCGAGGTGGCGCGGTTGCGCGGCCTGGGGATGTCCCGGCGCGGCATCCGGGCCGTGCTGCTCGGCCAGCACGCCGGCGTTCTGCTGCCGCTGCTCGCGGCGGGCGCGGCCGTCGGCGCGCTCGCCACCCGCCTCGTCGCTCCCCTGCTCGTACGCTCCGACACCGGCGCCGCGCCCGTCCCGGCCGCCCAGCCACACTGGCCGTGGCCGGCCGAGGCCACGCTGCTCGCGGTACTGCTGGCCGGATGTCTGCTGGCCGTCGCCATCGTGGTCGGCATCCAGGTACGCCGGGCCGACGCCGCGCACCTGCGGGTGGCGCCGTGAAGCGGTTGACCCGCCGGTTCCCGGCGCCGCACTGGCCCAGCGTCCGCGGCCGGAGCCGGGCCGACGCCGGCCCGCTGCTGCTCTCCGCAGCCGTCATCGCGGCTGTCGCGCTGCTCGCCGGGGCCGTGCCGGCGCTGCTCGGCGCGGCCGCCGACGACACCGTCCAGGACAGCGTCCGCCGCGGCAGTGACGACGCGAACGTCCTCGCACACGCCGACTGGGAACGCGACGACGGTCCGACGGGTGGGCGGGTGCGGATGGAAGGCCTCGCCAAGGAGGTCGACGACCTCCGCGTCCGGGCGACGTACGCGCTCGGGCCCGACCTGGACGCCGCGCTGCTCCCGCCCATCGCCGTCGTCGACGGCCCGGTCCTGAGCATCACCGACGGCACCGCGCCACGTACCTTCCAGTTCACCTACCTGGCCGGTGACGCCGGCGGCCCGCAGGTGACCTGGATCGCCGGAAACGCGCCCGCCGGGGCCGTCCCCGACGGGTTCGTCGAAGTCCCCTACCAGGGACCGCCCTGGCCGGTGCAGGTCGGCATCTCCGAGGCGGACGCCGCCGCACTCGATGTCGGCCCCGGCGACCGGATCCCGGCCAAGGACAGCCGGGGGCGCGACAAGGACCTGCGGATCAGCGGGATCTACCGACCCACGGACACCGCCGACCCCGCCTGGCGACTCGCCCCGGCGCTCCTGCGCCCCGTGCCCGGCGCGGACGGCGTGGGGATCACCCGGTTCGCCGGTCTGCTGTCGCGCGACTCGCTGCCGGACGCCCGGCTCGCCGTCGACCAGGACCAACTGCGGCGCGCCGTCCACTTCGCCCCCGACCCCGACGCGCTCACCTGGGCCACCAGCGCGACCCTGGTCAACCAGGTGGTCACGCTCAAGGCGGCTTCCGGCTCGTCAGGCGCCCGCGACGACTCCCTGAAGTGGGAGTCGCAGCTCGACGCCACCCTGCGCGCGACCCGCGCCCGGGTCAGCGCCGTACGGGCGCAGGCGGCCGTGCTGCTCACCGGCGTGCTGACCGCCACGGTCCTGGTCCTGCTGCTCGCCGCCGACCTGCTGGTCCGCCGCCGAACCCTGGCGCTGAGCACCGCCCGGCAGCGTGGGGCGGCGTTACCCGACCTCGGCGCGGAACTGGCCCTCGAGTCCACAGTGGTGTCCCTGTCGGCCGCCGCGGTCGGGCTCGCGCTCGCCCGCGTGGTGGCGCCGGGCGTCTCGTGGAGTTGGGCCATTCCCGTGGTCCTGGCCGGCGCCGTCGCCGGGCCGGCGTTCGGCACCCTCGCCGCCGGCCGCGCCAGCCGGGACCGGCGTCAGCCCGCCAACCCGTCCGCTCGGCGCTGGTTGCGGGCGACCGGGCAGCTGCGCCGCGCCGTCGTGGAGGCCGCTGTCCTGATCGCCGCGGTCGCCGCCCTCGTCACACTGCACCAGCGCGGGCTCCTGCCGGTCACCTCCGACGGCGACACCGGCGAGGTGACCGGGGACGTGATCCTGCCGGTCAGCGCCGTCGCACTGGGCGCGCTCGTCGGCGCGCTCGTCCTGATCCGACTGCTCCCGCTGGGCGCGCGGTTCGCGCTCCGCCAGGCCCTGCGCTCGCGCCGCCCGCTGGCCGTCTTCGGTGCCGCCCGGGCGGTCACGACGGCAGGGCGCACGCTGCCGCTACTGGTGCTGGTGAGCGCCACGGCGCTCGCGTCGTTCGCGCTCATCCTCGGCTCCACCGTCACCCGGGGCCTCGCCGACGGCGCGTGGAGCATTGTCGGCGCCGACGCCCGCCTCGACGTCGCCGCGGACGCCAAGGCCGGCACGCCCGCCATCGCCGAACGGATCGCCGCCGCTCCGGGGGTCGGCCAGGTCGTCGTCGCGCAGGTCACCGACTCGGCGCGCGTCTTCACGGACTCGACACCGTTCGCCCCGCGCCTGGTCATCGTGGACGCCGAAGCGTTCCAGCGCCTGTTGGCCACCACCCCGCTGCCCGACGCGCCCGCGCTGGCCCGGCTCACGACGCCCGGTCCCGGCCCCGGAGAGGTCCCCGCGCTGGTCCGATCGAGCGACGGCGAACTGCCGGCCGGCACGCGGTTGCAGCTACCCCGGGCCGACGCCCCGGCCATCCACCTCACCGTGGTCGGTACCGCGCCCTCGGTCGGCGGCGCCGACGACGTCGTGCTCGTGGACGCCGCGGCTCTCGCCGACGCCGGCCTGCCCGCCGTTCCAAACACGGTCTGGGTGACCGGTCCCGGCGCGGCGCGGGCGGTGTCGAACAGCGGCGTCGCCGGCGATGTCGTGTCGCGCGCCGACGTCCTGCGGACGCAGCGAGCGGCTCCGCTGACCGCGGGGCTCCTACGGCTGGCGTGGGCCGCCGCCGCGGTGCTGCTGGCGCTGGGGCTCCTCGGCCTGGCGCTCGCCGCCGCCGCGGGGGCGTCCGAACGATGGCAGACCCTGACCCGGCTGCGGACCCTCGGGCTGCGGCCACGCGACGCCCGCTGGGTGGCCGCCGGAGAGCTGCTGCCCCCGGTCGCCGTCGTCGCGGTGTGCGGCCCGCTCCTCGGGGCCCTGCTCGCACGCGCGACGCTCGGCCCTCTCGACCTGCGGCTGCTCACCGGCCAGGCCGACGACCCGGCGGCGATCCTGCCGTGGTGGCTGCTCGCCCTGCTGGGCACGGCGCTGCTGGCGGCGGCCGCCACCGTCGTACCCGTCGAGTCGGCGCTGCGACGGCGCGACCGGTTGAGCGAGGTGCTCCGCGCCGGCGAGTAGGTCTGTTTCGTGACGGCGGGCGGCCAGTTCTCTTGGAACAGCGTTGAGGCCCGTCACCGGATCCGGTGACGGGCCTCAACGATCACGTCGTACAACTGGTGGGCGATACTGGGTTTGAACCAGTGACCTCTTCCGTGTCAAGGAAGCGCGCTCCCACTGCGCCAATCGCCCGTGCTCCTTGCCGAGGTGGGGACGGGATTTGAACCCGCGTACACGGCTTTGCAGGCCGTTGCCTCGCCTCTCGGCCACCCCACCGAGGTTGCCCCCGTCATGCGTGGCGGCAGCTCCGAGCGGACGACGGGATTCGAACCCGCGACCCTCACCTTGGCAAGGTGATGCGCTACCAGCTGCGCTACGTCCGCACGCCCCCGGCTTTCCCGGGTGACGGATGAGAACTTTAGCCGAGCCGGCGAACGACTGCCAAATCGGGGTCCGTGTCGGCGCGTCCCATCCCGCCCGGTCCGACGCCGAACGGGGAGATGGCCACCACTGCAGGCGGGCTTCCTAGTCAGCTGACCTGATGTCTCAATTGACCCTCGACCGTCACACTCCGGCATCATCCGACGGCGGGCGCCGGCGCGGCGAACAGCCAGCGGAGCACTCCGACGGCACGCCGCCCACCTCGCCGAACTCGATCAGGAGAACGAGCCACGGCACCCGTCGGCAAGTGTCCAACTTCCGACTCTTACCCCACGAATCGGACGGTAGCGGTAACTGTTCGTGTTCGGGCCGATGGGCTACGGTAACGGTCGTGACGAGACGTGCGGCCGAGATCCGCCTGGATGCCCTGCTGCGCACGGCCTGCGACGTGATCGTGGAGCGGGGTCTGTCCAACACACGAACCGCCGACGTGGCGCAGGCCGCCGGGGTGAGCCAGGCACTGGTGTTCTACCACTTTGCCACCAAGGAGCGGCTGCTCGCACAGGCCTTCGCGTACGCCGTCGAGCAGGATCTGGCCCGGCTGGACGCGGTCACCCGCTCCTCCGCGCCACCGCTGACGAAGCTCCGCCGGATCCTCAAGCTGTACACCCCCGCCGGCCGGGCGACCTCCTGGTCGATGTGGATCGACGGCTGGTCCGAGTCGCTGCGCACCCCCGAGCTGGAGAAGGTGTCCCGCCGGCTCGACCTACGGTGGCGACAGGATCTCGCCGCCGTGATCTCCACCGGAGTCGCCGACGGCACCTTCCAGTGCGCCGACCCGGACGGGGCGGCCTGGCGGATCAGCGCGGTGATGGACGGCCTCGCCGTGCAGCTCGCGGTGCACGACCGGGTCATCTCCCGGCGACAGTTCGGGGAGTGGGTACGCCTGGTCACCGCCCGCGAGCTGGGTCTGGACCCGACCGACCTGGACTGAGCGGCCGACCGCGCCATACGCCAGGCCGGGCAAAACGGCTCGGGCCGGCGTGCCGAACGGAACAATCGACGGCATGGATCTGCTGGAGGCGTACCGCCGGAGCCTGGCCGAGTTTGTCGAGCGGGTGGACCAGATCGGGCCCGATCAGTGGTCGGAGGAGACACCCTGCTCCGACTGGGACGTCCGGACCCTGGTCAACCACGTGGTCGGCGAGGACCGGTGGAGCGTCCCCCTGCTCGCCGGTCGCACCATCGACGAGGTCGGCGACCGCTTCGACGGGGACCATCTCGGCGCCGACCCGCTCCGGACAGCCCGGGAGGCGGCCGCGCAGGCCGAGATCGCCGTCACCCACCCCGGCACGATCGACCGCACCGTGCACCTGTCGGCCGGCCCGACCCCGGCCGCCGAGTACGTCCAACAGCTCCTCGCCGAACACCTGATCCACGGCTGGGACCTGGCGGTGGCGATCGGCGCCGACCCACGGTTCGACCCGGACGCGGTGCACGTGTGCGCCCAGTGGTTCGCCGGCCGGGTCGACGACTACCGACGCGACAAGCTGGTCCGGGACGCGGCGCGGGTGCCCGCCGACGCCGACGAGCAGGATCACCTGCTGGCCGCCTTCGGCCGCGACCCCGACTGGGCGCCCGGCGGCTGAGCCGTCACCGCCGGGCGGCTGAGCCGTCACCGCCGGGCGGCTGAGCCGTCACCGCCGGGGTCCGGCGACTGAGCCGTCACCATCGGGGTCCGGTGTTGGCCAGCGCCCGGTTGCGGCGCGCTGCCGGGCCGGCCCGTAGTGCTCCAGGTAGTTGACAACCTCCAGCAGGGAGCAGCCGACCACCGCCTGCAGCGCCAGGAACGGCAGCACCGCCGGGCCGTAGAGCACGGCGTACTGCGCCGAAAGGTAGAGGTAGGTCAGCCAGCGGTAGTAGCCGTCGGCGGCCAGCCGGGGCTCCGCCTCCTCGGGAGGGTTGCGCCGGTCGTCGCCGATGAGCAGGTCGATCACCGGGATCAGACCGAACACGACGACCGGGGTGAGCCGGCACGCCCCGGCGCCGCCGGCGCTCCCCCACAGCGCCAGAGGGGTTTGCGCCGGTCCCGCCAGGCGATCATTCGGCGCGCCGACCATCCCGGGACCCTTGCCGCTTCCTCGGCCGACTGATATCCACAGATGCGCATGCGTCACCGCGCATCGTCGGTCGGCGGCCGCCGGCCATCCCGCTCCCACAAGGAGGTCCCGTGCCACAACCGGAGTGGTCACCCCCGATGAGCCGGCGTCGACGCCGGCTCATCGCCGTCCTGGCGACGACGGCGACCCTCGCCGCGCTGCTACCCACCGGCACGAGCAACGCCGCACCCGCCGCCGCTCCCGCCGAGCGCACGTCCGGGCCGTTCGCCGAGGGGCACCAGCCCGCCGACCTCGACAACCGCACCGGTACGGCGGCACCCGACGCTCGGCAGCGCGGGCTGGCCCGCGCGGCGGACCCCGACGCGCGGTGGAACCGGCTCGGCACCCCCCAGGCGCTCGGCCCCGGTCGTACCCCCCTCGCCACCGGACTGCCCGCGGACCCGGAGGCCGCCGCGCGCGCCTACCTGACCGCCAACCGCGACCTGTACGGCATGGACGCCGCGACGGTCGCCGACCTGGACCGGGTGCTGGTCCGGCCGATCGGCAGCGGTGCGGTGGTGACCCTGCGGCAACGCTTCGGTGACCTGCCGGCCGGTCACGACGGTCTGGTCACGCTCGCGGTCAGCGGCGGCTCGGTGCTCGCCGTCAACTCCTCGCTGGCCCGGGACACCCGCGCGCCCGCGCCCGCGACCCGCACCGCCGAGCAGGCGTACGCCGACGCGCTCGCCGACGCCGGGTTGAGCCCGACGGCCGTGGCCGACCACACCGTTCGGGCCGTGGCCGTGCCCACCCCGCTGGACGGACCCCGGGCCGCCTACGAGGTGACCATGATCGGCGCGGACGCCGACCACCCGGCGGCGTTCACCAGCTACGTGGACGGCAGCACGGGCAAGGTGCTGATCCGCGAGGACCTTGTCGACTTCGACTCGGAGAACCCGAGCTGGGCGGTCTTCCCGGCCACCCCGCCCCGCGACCTCGCCGCCGGCCAGGACCCCCGGGTCCGCTGGTGCGGCGACCCGGCCCCCGACTGCCAGGCGGCGTTCCGCGACCCGGCCACCGGGCAGCCGTGGGACGTCGACGCGGCGACCGGCACACCCACCTTCACCTCGCGCGGCAACTCGGCGAACACCGTGCTCTCCTGGGGCAACAACACCCCGGTCGGGCCGGCCACACCCAGCCCGGACCGCCGCTACGAGTACCCGTTCACGGACCAGTGGCACCAGGCGAGGTGCAACCCGGAGGTGTTCACGTCCACCCAGCGCAACGACGCGGACGCGGCGATCGCGAACCTGTTCGTCATGCACAACCGCATGCACGACTGGGCGTACCAGCTCGGCTTCACCGAGTCGGCGTGGAACCTCCAGGCGGTCAACCTCACCCCGTCCGGACTCGGCGGCGACGCCGAGCAGGGCCGCGCCCAGCAGGGCGCGCTGACCGGCAACCGCAACAACGCCAACCAGGGCACCCCGCGCGACGGTCTGCCGCCGACCACCAACATGTACCTGTGGCAGCCGCAGGCCGGTGGCCCGTACCCGCCGTGCGTGGACGGCGACTACGACATGACGGTGATCGGCCACGAGTACACCCACGCCATCACCAACCGGATGATCGCCGGCCCGGACAGCGGGATCAGCGGCCACCAGGGCGGCGCGATGGGCGAGTCGTGGGGCGACCTGATGGCCGCGGAGTACCTCTACCAGAACGGCCTGCGCGCTCCCGGCGAAACGCCCTTCGTCACCGGCGGCTACGTCACCGGCAACCTGGTCAGCGGCATCCGCAACTACGACCTGAGCCGCAGCCCGCTGAACTACTCCGACATCGGCTACAACACCGCCGGCCCGGCCGTGCACGCCGACGGGGAGATCTGGGGCGCGACCAACTATCGGGTACGTGCCGCGCTGGTCAAGCGGTACGGCCTGGGCACCCCGCAGCGGCAGCGGGAGTGCGCGCAGGGCACCGTTCCGGCCGACCGGTGCCCGGGCAACCGGCGCTGGTCGCAACTGGTCTTCGACTCGTTCCTGCTCCAGGCGGCCAGCCAGGTCAGCATGCTGGACATGCGGGACAACATGCTCACCGCCGACCTGCTGCGCTTCGGTGGCGCGAACCAGGACCTGATCTGGGCCGAGTTCGCCCGCTCCGGGATGGGCCGGGACGCCGCCACCAACGGCGCCGCGGACACCGACCCGACGCCGAGCTTCGCCTCGCCACGGGGCGGCAACGCGACGCTCACCCTGCGCCCCCGTGGGGACAGCGCCGACGCGCCGATCCGGGTGTACGTCGGGGCGTACGAGGCGCGGGCCGTACCGATCGCCGACACCGACCCGGCGACGCCGATCCCGGACACGGTGGAGATGGTCGCCGGCACGTACGACCTGCTGGCCGTCGCGCCCGGCTTCGGGCACCAGCGGCTCAGCGTGGTCGCCGACGCCGGCAAGGCTGGCTACGTGGACCTGCGGATGAGCCGCAACCTCGCGTCCACGGCGTCCGGCGCGACGATCAGCGGTGACGGGGTCAACCTGGACCGGGTCGCCGACGACACCGAGGCGACGAACTGGGCCTCGCTGGACGGGGTGGCCGGCAAGCAGCTCACCGTGGCGCTGGCCGGTGACGCCCCGCAGGTGGTCAAGCGCGTGAACGTCAGCGCGATGCTGCGGCCCGCGATCGTCGGGGACGCGGACACCGGCAGTCAGAACGCGCTCAGCGCGCTGCGCTTGTTCGCCGTGTCCGCCTGCGACGCGACCACCACCGACTGCGCCGACCCGGCGCGCTGGCGGCGCATCTACACCAGCGCGGCCGACGCGTTCCCCGGCGGGGCGTACCGGGCGTACAGCCGCGACATCAACCTGCGCACGTTCGCGGTGCCGACCACCGTCGCCACCCACCTGCGCCTGGAGGTGCTGGCCAGCCAGTGCACCGGCGGACCGCAGTACGCCGGTGAGCAGGACGACGACCCGGCCACGACGACGGACTGCGCCACGGCCAGCCCGTCCCGTGCCCAGGTCAGGATCGCCGAGTTCCAGGCGTTCGCGAAGTGACACCGTCGGGGCCGGCGGTTCCCCGCCGGCCCCGACAACCCCCGATCAGCGGCGTGCCGGGTGCCAGCGCCCGGTCGGCGCGGGCCGCTCCCAGAGCCGGTCCAGCGGCGGGTCCTCGGTCTCCTTGTTCGCGGCGCGGGTCAGGTGGCGCAGTCGCAGCAGCAGGCCCACCCCGAGCGAGAGCAGCAACCCGCCGAGCAGGAACGCCGCCTGCACCACACCGAACCCGCCGGTCTGCGCGACCGGACGGCCGGCCGACGGTGGCGCCGCGTCGACCGGTTGCTCCGCGACCGGTTCCTCGGCCTGGGTGCTCTCCTCCTGCGCCGGTTCGCTCGGTGGGTCGCTCGGCCGCGCGGGGGTCGGGCTCGGCGTCGGCGTACGGGCGCCGGCGCCGCTCGCTCCCACCACCGATCGGGTGGCGGTCTGGCGGGCCAGCAGGCGCAGGTTGGCGTCGTACGCCTCGGCGGCGAGGGTGACCCGCCCCTGCGTGACGTCCTCGGCGAAGGCCACCCGGTAGCGGGCGGTCACCGTGCGTCCCGGGCAGAGGGTGCCCGGGTCGAGTTGCCGGTCGGTCAACCGGGCCACGTCACCCTCGGTCCGGATCTCCACCGGGAAGTCGCCGTTCTCCTCCACCCGGTCCATCTTCACCTGGTCGAGCCGGATGCCCTGCACCCGGAGCACCATCGACCAGCGCACCTTCGCGCAGCCGCCGCGCCGGTCCGTCTGCGAGACCACCGCGGAGATCGTGCGCACCTGGTCGCCGGCGGTGAACCGGGCCGGCAGGCCGCCCATCTCGGTGGCGAACGCCGCCTGCGCCGGCGCCGCCAGGGTGAGCACCACCCCGGCGCTGCCGGCAACCAACGCCCCGAGCCGCAGCGCGTACCGCCACACGATCACCACCACCTCGTTCCTTCTCGTCCCTGTAGGGAAACGCTAGGAGGAAACGGGCGGATCACACAGAGGGGTGTCTTCGCACCGGACGACAAGGATGAGGGGTCATTTCACCGACAGTGGTGAACCCGTCACCACTGCCCCGCGACACGCCGGGCGTCGGGTCGCTGGAACAATCGGGCGGGTGTCCGAGCTCTCCAGCACGTTCGTCCGGCTGCACGCCCGGCTGACCCCGGTCCCCTTCGTCCCCGAGGTGCGTCTGCATCAGGCGGATGAGCCGATCGGGCTCTGGGAGTTGACCGAGGGCCAGTTCTCCACCGACCGGCCGCCGCCGTTCTGGGCCTTCGCGTGGGCCGGCGGGCAGGCGCTGGCCCGCTACGTCACCGACCATCCGGAGCTGGTCGCCGGCCGGCGGGTGCTCGACCTCGCCTCCGGCTCCGGCCTGGTGGCCATCGCCGCCGCCCAGGCCGGCGCGGCGTCCGTGCGCGCCGTCGAGGTCGACGAACTGGCGGTCGCGGCCGTCGCGCTCAATGCCGAAGCCAACGGGGTACGCGTCGACGCCGAGTTCGCCGACATCCTCGACGGCGACGCGGGCGACGCCGAGGTGGTGCTGGCCGGGGACGTCTTCTACAGCGACGCGATGGCCCGCCGGGTGCTGCGGTTCCTGCTGCGCGCCACCCGGGCCGGGGCGCCGGCCCTGGTCGGTGACCCCGGCCGGGCGTTCCTGCCCCGGGATCGCTTCGACGAGCTGGCCAGCTACGACGTGCCGGTGCCGGAGGCCCTGGAGAGCGTACGGGTGAAGCGCACCACCGTCTGGCGGTTGCGCCCGGGCCTGCCCGGAGCCGCCGGCTAGCGTGTCGGCGTGCTCTTCTCCGGCTCGGCGTCCGCGGTCGAGGCACCCTGGCCGGACGTCGCCGAGGTGACCGACCACGTCGGCGTACGCCACCTCGTCGTCACCCGCCACGCGCTGGTCCGCCAGGTCCTCGCCGACCCGGAGCGCTACCGGCCGGACAACGCCCTGGATGCGGTGACCCCGATGCCGGTGACCGCGCTGCGGGTGCTCGCCGGGCACCGGTTCCGGCTGCCGCCGACCCTGGCGAACAACTCGGGAGCCAGCCATCCGCAGATCCGGGGCATCGTGGCGGACGCGCTGCACCCCGCGAAGGTCGCCGCGCAGCGCGCCTGGCTCACGGCCCTGGTCCGGGAGCGGGTGGCCCGGCTACGGGCCACCCTCGACGCCGGCGCGCCGGTCGACCTGTACGCGGACCTCGCGGCCGACCTGCCCCTGCTGGTGCTGGCCCGGCTGGTCGACCTGCCGGACGCGCCGGTCGGCGCGGTCAAGGAGTTCGCGCGGGCGGCGCTGGAGCTGTTCTGGGCGCCGCTGGACGACGACCGGCAGGTGGCGCTCGCCGCCGAGGTGGGCCGCTTCCACCACGTACTGCGGGAGTTCGCGGCCACCGGCGGCGGCCTGGCCGCCGAGCTGCGCGCCGCCGGGCATCCGCCCGACGTGGTGGTCGGCGCGCTCTTCTTCCTGCTGGTCGCCGGACAGGAGACCACCTCGCAGTTCCTCACCCTGCTGCTGCACCGGCTGGCCGGCGAACCGGCGGTACGCGCCGCGCTGCGCGCCGGTGACGTCGCGGTGGCCGACGTCGTCGAGGAGGGCCTGCGCCTCGAACCGCCCATCGTCACCTGGCGGCGCGTGGCTGCGGCGGACGGCGTTCTCGGCGACACGGCCGTGCCGGCGGGCACCAGCATCGTGCTGTGGCTGGCCCGCGCCGGTCGCGACCCGGCGGTCGTCGACGCGCCGGACGATTTCGTTCCCGGGCAGCGCGGATCGCGGCGGCACCTGGCGTTCGGGGCGGGGGCGCACCGGTGCGTCGGCGACGTTCTGGCCCGCATGGAGGCGGCCGTCGTGGTGGCCGAGGCCGCGCCACTGCTGGACGGGGTGACGGTGATCCGTCCGCCGTGGTGCCCGGACAATCTCACCTTCCGGATGCCGGACGCCTTCGTGGTGCGGTCAGTCGAGCGGCCCGCTGACCAGTAGCACGATGCCCCCGATAACCGCGGCGGCGCCGAGGAGCAGGAGGGCGCCGCCGACGAGGAACCGCACGGCGGCGAAGCCGACGCCGTGCCGTAACTCAGCCGGATCACGGTCGGGAATCCCCCACTGGCGATTCCACAGGTTCCTCGACAACCGGCGGGCCTCGGCGTCGACAAACCCGAACAGGTTGCAGGTCATCGTCAGCCCGATGAACCCCAGCAGCGCGCCGAAGCCGACGACGGCGAGCACTTGCAGGATCCACCGCGCCATGGGCCGCCTCCGCAGGTCGAATCGACTCGATCCGAGGCTAGGCCGGCCGGGCAAGACCGTCCGGGAAGATCGCCACGGGACGCGGAACCCGACCGTGACCCGCTATGTTTCCGGGCGTGTCATCAGCCCACCCGCGCCGCATCTCCGCAGTGGTAACGCTTCTGGCCCTGCTGGCGCTGAGTGCCTGCGCAGCCGGACCCGCGTTCCACGCCCGGCAGATCGCGGCCCAGCCGAGCCCGTCGGCCGTACCGATCCTGTCCACCACGCCGTCCCCGTCGGCCTCGCCGTCGCCGACCGCCCCGCCGGCACGCGGGACCCTGGACTGGTACGTGTCGCAGGCGCCGACCTTCCCCGCAGCGCCACCTCCGGAACCGGTGCCGCTGCCGGTGACCGGTGCGATCCCGTTCTGGCACCGTCTGCCGACCGACCAGAAGGTCGCCTTCATCACCATCGACGACGGCGGGTTGGCCCGCCCGCCGGCGGTGCCCGACTTCATCGCCCGCGCGCACATCCCGGTCACCATGTTCCTGAACTCACCGGCGGCCCAGGAGCACGACGTCTACTTCCGCCAGATCCAGGTCGCCGGTGGGGTCGTCGAGAACCACACCATCCGGCACAACTCGCTGGCCGGCCGGTCGTACGACTACCAGAGGCAGGAGATCTGCGGAGCGGCGGACAAACTTGAGACGCTGTTCGGCCAGCGGGCGACCCTGTTCCGCCCACCGTTCGGCGAGTACGACAGCACCACGCTCCGGGCCGCGCGGGACTGCGGCGCGAAGGCGGTCCTGCACTGGTCCGAGACGGTCCACGAGGGCAAGGTGCGCTACCAGACCGCGGAGAAGGTGGTCCAGCCCGGCGACGTGCTGCTGATGCACTTCCGGCCGGCGCTGATGGACGACCTCCTGGCGGCGTTGAAGGCCATCCACCGGGCCGGACTCACCCCGGCGCTGCTGGAGGACTACCTCCGCTGACCCGGGGCGACCTGACGAAAGTCAGTGCTGGTGGGTGCCGTTCGGGCGCGGCGAGCCGGGGCGGCCGACGCCTAGCGTCAACTCATGATCACATTACGTGGGTTAACGAAACGGTTCGGGTCGGCCGTCGCGGTCGACGCCCTGACCGTCGACGTCGCGCCCGGCCGGGTCACCGGCTTTCTCGGCCCCAACGGCGCCGGCAAGTCCACCACCATGCGGATGATCCTCGGCCTGGACCGGCCCACCGCCGGGCAGGCGCTCGTCGCCGGGCGGTCGTACCGGGAACTGCGACGGCCGTTGCACGAGGTGGGGGCCCTGCTCGACGCCCGAGCCATCCACCCCACCCGGTCCGGACGGGCGCACCTGCTGGCCATGGCCCGCAGCAACGGCATCCCCGCCCGCCGCGTCGACGAGGTGCTCGACACCGTGGGGCTGGACGGGCGTGCCGCCGGCAAGCCGGGTCGCGCCCTCTCCCTCGGCATGGGACAGCGGCTCGGCATCGCCGGAGCGCTGCTCGGCGATCCGCCCGTGCTGATGTTCGACGAGCCGGTGAACGGTCTCGACCCGGACGGGGTGCGCTGGGTACGTCAGCTCACGCGCTCGCTCGCCGACGAGGGCCGGACGGTCTTCGTCTCCAGTCACCTGATGAGCGAGATGCAGCTCACCGCCGACCAACTCGTCGTGATCGGCCGGGGACGGCTGCTCGCCGACGCCCCGGTCGGCGACGTGATCGCGAGCAGCGCGGTCGTCGTACGGGTCCGCAGCCCGCACCGCGAAGGGCTCGCCACCCTCGCCGCCCGTCTCGCCGCGACCGGCGGCACCGTCGAGCGGGCCGGACCGGACGAGCTGAGCGTCACCGGCAGCACCGTGGACCGGATCGGCGACCTGGCGTACGAGCTGGGGGTGCGGTTGCACGAGCTGAGCCCGCACGGCGCGTCGCTGGAGCAGGCGTTCATGGAGCTGACCGCCGAGAGCGTCGAGTACGCCGGCGGGCCGACCGGAGGTGACGCCCGATGAGCACGCGGACCGCCACGCCTACCCGTCCCTTCCCCGGCGCGCTGGCCGCCGAGTGGACCAAGCTGTTCTCGGTACGCAGCACCTGGTGGACGATGGTGGCCGGGCTGCTCGTGATGGCCGCGAGCGCCGGACAGCTGGCCATCTACGCGGCCAACTCCAACACCAACGACGACCCCGCCGACGACGCCGGCATCGTCACCGTCGGCACCGTGTTGATCGACGCGATCGAGCTGACCCAGTACGCCGTACTGGCGGTGGGTCTGCTCGCCATCACCACCGAGTTCACCAGCGGCACCATCCGGACGGCCCTCCAGTGCACCCCGGCACGCGGTCGGGTGCTGCTGGCCAAGGCCGTCGTGACGGGCGCCGTCACCTTCGCCCTCGGGCTGCTGCTCGGCGGTGTCGGCGCCCTCGTCGCCCGCCCGGTGCTGGGCGACTGGGGCAGCGCGCCCACCGCCGACACGATCGGCGACATCGTGGCGGTCGCCACCTACCTGGCCCTGGTCGGCGTCCTCGCGCTCGGCCTCGGCGCGGCACTCCGCAGCGCGGTGCTCACGATCATCGTGCTCTTCGCCACCCTGACGATCGTGCCGCTGTCGCTCCAGGAGCCGGACATCACCGTCCTGAACCGGATCGCCGACGTGTTTCCCGGCGTGGCCGGCGGGCACTTCCTCGCCGGGGACACCGACCCGTACCCCGGTGTGATCGGGTTGCTGCTGCTCGCCGGGTGGGCGGGTGCCGCACTGCTGCTCGGTCGGGCCATGCTCCGCCGTCGCGACGCCTGAGGCGGTGAGCGGGGGCTCTCCCGGCCCCCGCTCACCGCTCGACCAGCCCCGCCTCGTACGCGAGGATCGCCGCCTGCACCCGGTTGCGCACCTCCAACCGGGTGAAGATGCTCGTCAGATAGCTCTTCACGGTGCCCTCCACCAGGTGCAGCCGGCGAGCGATCTCCGCGTTGGACAGCCCCGCGCCGACCAGCGCCAGTACCTCGCGTTCCCGTTCGGTCAGCCCGGCCGTCCGGTCCCGCGCGGCGGGCCGGCGCGCCAACCGCCCGGCGCCCAGCTCGATCACCCGACGTGCCACCCGCGGCGACAGGTACGCCCCGCCGTCGGCGACCGCGTGCACCCCGGCGATCAACTCCCGTGGATCGCCGGCCTTGAGCAGGAACCCGCTCGCGCCGTGCCCGAGCGCCCGAGCCACGTGGTCGTCCTCACCGAAGGTGGTCAGCATCACCGTCGCCGTGGCCGGCGCCAACCGGTGGATCTCGGCCGCCGCGGCCAGGCCGTCCAGGCGGGGCATCCGGATGTCCAGCAACGCCACCCGTGGCCGGTGCGCGCGGACCAGCTCCACCGCCGCCCGGCCGTCGGCGGCCTCGGCGACGACCTCGATACCCGGGTCGGCCGCGAGGATGGCCCGGACCCCGGCCCGGATCATCGCCTCGTCGTCGGCCAGGACCACCCGGACGGGCGCGGCCGGTGCCGTGTCGGTGTCCACTACGCGATGCGCTCCTTGCTGACCAGTCGGTCGTCGGTGAAGCAGAGCCGCCACGTCGCCTCGGCGAGGGGGAAGTTGCCGTCGGTGTAGTACTCGCAGCCCGGCGCCGCGACACCGAGTGGCGGGGCGAGCTGCCGGCGGGGCAGCCCGGGTAGGTCGGCCCGTGCCGTGCCGGGCCGCATCTGGTCGTACGTCGACTCGTCGAGCACCGTGCCGGCCGTGGCGAACGGGTAGTAGACCAGCGACAGGGCCAGCCCGAAGCCGACCGGAGCCGCGAGCGCAGTCAGCAGGCTCCGTCGAGCCCGGCGACGAGCCTCGCGCAGCCGGCGTTCGGCGTCGAGCGGCCGTTCCGAAACGCCCCCGGACGCGGGGACGTCCTCGAACGTCCCGCTGGCGGGGGCCACCGCTGACAGCCCCGGTTCGGCGGCGAGCGGCAGCCGGGCCCGCACCGCGAATCCGCCGTCCGGGGCCGGGCCGGCGTCCAGGACGCCGCCGGCCAGGCGTACCCGCTCGGCGAGCGCGACCAGACCACTACCCGAGGAGGCCGGTCGGGGCAGCGGACCGGCCGGCGGCGGGGCGTTGCGCACCCGCACCTCGACCCCGTCCAGGTCGGACGCCAGGCGCACTGTCACCGGGGCGCCCGGGGCGTACCGGGCCGCGTTGGTGAGCGCCTCCCGCACCACCTGGTGGGCGGCGGCCCCGGTCATGCCGGGCAGGCGCAGGGTGTCCGGCGGCGCGTCCAGTCGTACCGCCATCCCGGCCTCACGAGCCCCGGTGACGAGGTCGACGACGGTCTCCCCCACCGGCCGGACAGCGGCCGGGCCGCCCTCCTCCCGCAGCACCCCGATGATGTCGTGCAGGCGTTCGGCCGCCGCCGCCACGCTGGCCCGCAGCTCCCCGACCGCCGCCCGGTGCGCCGGAGCGAGGTCGTCGGCCAGCTCCAACGCGGCGGCCCGCACCGCGATGAGACTGAGATCGTGACCCAGCGAATCGTGCATCTCCTCGGCGATCCGCGCCCGCTCGCGGAGCCGGATCCGCTCCGCGACGCCACGCCGCTCGCGCGCCACCGCCTCGACGTGCCGGCGGCCGGCGTCGGTCAGCGCCTGCTGCTGCCGGCGGTACCGACCCACCAGCCACGGGAACACCCCGCCGAACAGCAGCACCGACGCCAACAGGAACCAGGTCGCCGCCCCGGTGCCGAGCAACCCGAGGTTCAGCACCGTGCCGCCGACGGCGATCACGCCGAAGAGCACGGCCGCCGGCGTCGCCGTCGCGCTGCGCCGGCCGCTCAGATAGCTGAACACCGGGATGGCGAAGACGAAGTTGCCGTCCACCAGCGAACCGAGCACCACCAGGAGCAACCCCACCAGCGGCCACCGTCGCGCCGACGCGACGGCGACCGCGAGCAGCGCCAGCGAGCCGAACAACAGCGCCACCCCGAAACGCGGGTACGGCGGAGTCACCCGCGCGGCCGCGATCGGCGCGGCCACCAGCGCCCAGAGCGACACGTCCCGCAGTGGACGCCGCCACCGGGGCGCCCCGGGCACGGACGGCTCCAGGATCCTCACGGCGGCCACGCTACCCACGCACGACCTGCCCGGACACCGACGAAAGTCAGGTGTTCAGCTGCTCTCCTCGGCCCAGACGCGCCAGTCGTCGAGCACCCCGTGCAGCGCCGGAGTGAGCCACCCCGGCGCCGACCGCCGGAACACCCCCGGATCGATCGCGCCCGCCCCGGCCGGCACCGCGCCCAGCAGGTTCGGCACCAGGTCGGTCAGGTTCGTCCAGTGCACCAGCTCCGGCGACGCCGGCCAGGCCCCGATCACCACTCCGGCCGGTACCGCCCGACGGTCCAGCGCCTCCAGGGTCAACGCCGTGTGGTTGAGCGTGCCCAGCCCGGCGCGGGCGACCACGACCGCGGGCGCGCCGAGGGACACCGCCAGGTCGGCCATCGTCCACGGCTCGCCGGACGGGCGCAGCCCCATCGGCACCAGCAGACCGCCGGCCCCCTCGACGAGGACCAGGTCGTGCTTGTCCGCCTCCGCGCGGACGGCGTCCACCGCCGTGTACAGCTCCAACGGGGGCAGGTCCGCGACCCGGGCCGCGGCCAGCGGCGCGAGCGGGTCCGGAAAGCTCGCCAGGGTACGACCGGTCAGCGGGGCCGCCAACCGGTTGACCGCGTCCACGTCACCCGGCTCACCACTGGCCGTGCCGGTCTGGCCCGGTTTGACCACCGCCACCCGCAGGCCGGCGGCCTGCGCCGCCGCCGCGATCGCCGCCGTGACGACCGTCTTGCCCACCTCGGTGTCGGTGCCGGTGACCAGCACCGGCCCCTCCCACGCGCTCACGGCACCAGCTCTGTACGCGACTGCGGGGCTCGCAAAACCGGCTCACTCCTCGCGCTCATGGGGCACCGTCCACGATGACGTCCAGCGCCCGCTCGAAGTCCGCCCGCGGCACCCCCGCGCTGATGGTGAGGCGCAGCCGGGAGCGGGTGTCCGGGGTCGACGGGGGCCGGAAGCACCCCACCGCGACGCCCCGGTCCCGGCAGTCGGCCGCCCAGGCCGTCGCGGCCTCCGGACCGGGCGCCGTCACCGAGATCACCGCCGCGTCCGGCGCGGAGACGGTCAGCCCGGCCGCGCGCAGTCGACCGACCGCCAGCGTCACCCGGTCGGCGATCTCGGCGCGCAGGTCGTCACCGGCTCGGGCCAGCCCCAGCGCGGCGTGCACCCCGGCCGCCACGGCCGGCGGCAGCGCGGTGTCGAAGATGAACGTACGGCCGGTCTCGACCAGGTGCCGGACGAACTCGGCCGGACCGGCGACCACCCCGCCCGCCCCGCCGAGCGCCTTGGACAGGGTGGCGGTGACCACCACGTCCGGCTGACCGGCCAGACCGGCGGCGGCCACCGCGCCCGCTCCGGACGGACCGGTGACGCCGAGCGCGTGCGCGTCGTCGACCAGCAGTAGCGCGCCGTAGCGGCGGGCCACCGCGTGCAACTCGGCCAGCGGTGCGAGGTCGCCGTCGACCGAGAAGACCGACTCGGTGACCACCACCGCCGGGCGTCCCGGCGCCACGGCCAGCGCTGCGGCCACCGCCGTCACGTCGGCGTGCGCGCTGACCACCGTCTCGGCGCCCGAGATCCGGCAGCCGTCGATGAGCGACGCGTGGTTGTGCGCGTCGGAGACGAGCAGGGTCCGGGGCTGCACGAGAGCCCGCAACGCGCCCAGGTTCGCCAGGTAGCCGGAGGAGAAGACGAGAGCCCGGTCGGTGCCCAGCCACCGCGCCAGGTCGTCCTCCAGGGCGTGGTGCGCGTCGGTCGAGCCGCGCACCAGACGCGAACCGGTCGCGCCCAGCCCGTACGCGGACAGTGCCGCCGTGGCCGCGGCCGTGACCTCCGGGTGGGTGGCCAGGCCGAGGTAGTCGTTGCCGGCGAGGTCGGTCATCCGGTCGTCGGCGGGACGCGGGTGCAGCCGCCGGGTCAATCCGGCCTTCGCCCTCAACTGCGCGCGACGATCGAGCGCCGCCAGCCAGTCCGCCACCGTCACCCCTTCACCGCCGTCCGCGCCGGTCACGCCGACGTCCGCCGGGCGAAATTACCACCCGCGACCATCGAGCAGACGAATCCATTCGGTACGCGAGGCACGGCGGCGGCGAACGTAGCCGCAGCGAGACCGGCCACCACGGACCGTCGTAACGTCGTCACGGATGGTTGCCGCAGGCGCGGTGCGTCGCCCGACCCGCACGGCCGGCGATCGGGCCCGGCCCCGCCGGTTCGCGTCGACCCCGGCGGCAGGTCGTACCCGGCCGGACCGGGGCCTTGTAGGGTACGAGCCATGCCAGAGATCCTCGACCAGGCCCGCACCCAGGTCCTGGGTGACGGCGTCGGCCTCGACCAGGCCGGCGTCCTCGCCGTGCTCACCCTGCCCGACGAGCACCTGCCCGCCGCCCTGCAACTCGCCCACGAGGTGCGGATGCGGTGGTGCGGCCCCGAGGTCGAGGTCGAGGGCATCGTCTCGCTGAAGACCGGCGGCTGCCCGGAGGACTGCCACTTCTGCTCCCAGTCGGGCCTGTTCACCTCGCCGGTGCGCTCGGTCTGGCTGGACATCCCGTCGCTGGTCGAGGCCGCGAAGCAGACCGCGAAGACCGGGGCCACCGAGTTCTGCATCGTGGCCGCCGTGCGCGGCCCGGACGCGCGGCTCATGAAGCAGATGCGCGAGGGCGTCGCCGCCATCAAGGCCGAGGTCGACATCCAGGTCGCCGCGTCGCTGGGTATGCTGAGCCAGGAGCAGGTCGACGACCTGGTCGACATGGGTGTGCACCGCTACAACCACAACCTGGAGACCTGCCGGTCGTACTTCCCCAACGTGGTCACCACCCACTCGTGGGAGGAGCGCTGGGAGACGCTGCGGATGGTCCGCGACTCCGGCATGGAGGTGTGCTGCGGCGGCATCCTCGGCCTGGGCGAGACCGTCGAGCAGCGGGCGGAGTTCGCCGCGCAGCTCGCCGAACTCGACCCGCATGAGGTGCCGCTGAACTTCCTCAACCCGCGCCCCGGCACCCCGCTCGGCGACCGCCCGGTGGTCGAGGGCAAGGACGCGCTGCGGGCCATCGCCGCGTTCCGGCTGGCCATGCCGCGCACCATCCTGCGGTACGCGGGCGGCCGCGAGATCACCCTCGGTGACCTGGGCACCCGCGACGGCCTGCTCGGCGGCATCAACGCGGTGATCGTCGGCAACTACCTGACCACGTTGGGCCGGCCGGCGACCGCCGACCTCGACCTGCTGGACGAGCTGAAGATGCCGGTCAAGGCCCTCTCCGCCACGCTGTGACGACCATGACGACGACCTCCGACGCCGAACCGACCCGCAGCGGCGGCCCGGCGTCGGCGGCCGTGCCCTGGTGCGACAGGTGCGGCGAGGCGGCTGCCGACGGCCCCCACCCGGGCTGCGCGGCGGCCCGGCAGTTGGAGCCGCCGCGCTACTGCTCGCGCTGTCGACGCCGGATGAAGGTGCAGGTCCTGCCGGTCGGCTGGTCGGCGGTCTGCGTCGAGCACGGCGAGATCCGGGGCTGAGCCGATGCTGCGCGGGCGGGCGGTGACCCTGCGACCGGCGACGGTCGCGGACGTGCCGGCCCTCGCGGCCATCCGGGCGCACCCCGAGGTACGCCGGTGGTGGCGCGGTGGTGACGACCTGGCCGGCGCGGTCCACGCCGACCTCGGTGACGACGACCTGACGCTGTACGCCATCGAGCATGACGGCCGGGTGATCGGCGCGATCCAGTGGTACGCCGAGTCCGACCCGGACTACCGACACGCCAGCCTGGACGTGTTCCTCGATCCGGCGTCCCGTGGCGAGGGCCTCGGCGGCGACGCCATCCGCACCCTGGCCCGGCACCTGATCGACGAGTACGGCCACCACCGGTTCACCATCGACCCGGCGGCGGCGAACACCGCCGCGATCCGGGCGTACGCGAAGGTGGGCTTCCGCCCGGTGGGCATCATGCGGCGGTACGAGCGCGGCGAGGACGGCCGCTGGCACGACGCCCTGCTGATGGACCTGCTCGCCGACGACCTGACGGACTGAACCCAAGGGCGTGCCCGGCACCGCACGGGTGCCGGGCACGCGTTCCTCGAACTGGCTGACGCCTAGCGCTGGAGGGTCAGTACACCCGGCCGCCACGGCAGCCGGTTGTAGTCGCCGCTCGCGTTGGGGTCCTTGCCCTGGTACAGCAACTGCAGGTTGCAGGCGTCGACGGTCTTGGTCTGGTCGGGGTTGGTGCGGACCAGGTCACCGTGGCTGATGTCGTTGGTCCACGTGGCGCCGCTGTTGGCCTTGCCGGCGAACGGGTTGCTCTCGGTGGCGGCCTGCGGGGTCCACGAGCCGCCCAGGCTGGTGGACGTGAACGACCGGAAGTAGCGCTGCCCCTGGCTTCCGATCGCCTCGACGAGCATCAGGTACTGGTTCTGGCCCGCCACCTTGTAGACCTCGACGCCCTCGAACAGGTTGTTGGACGAGTCGGTCATGATCGTCGTGTAGCTCGAGCCGAAGCTGCCCGGGAAGTTCCCCAGCGGCATGCTCGACCGGTAGATCTTGCCGTTGTCCCCGGCGAAGAACAGGTACATGTTCTGGTCGTCACCGATGAGGGTCTGGTCGATCACACCGTACGGCGCGTCCGAGAGGGTGGCCGTGGACAGCGTCTGCGCCGAGGACCAGCCGTTGGCGTTCGTCGGGTCGCTCGACGTCTTGTAGCTGAACGAGGTCGGTCCCCACTGGTACGCCAGCACCCAGATGTTCTTCGGGGCGAAGTACAGCAGGGTGGGCGCCACGGTGCCCTGGCTCATTCCGTTCTGGCTGGCCGAGGCCATGTCGGACCAGTTGGTGAACGTGCCGAAGTTCATCGAGCTGTACTGGCCGCTGCTGTTGACGTATGACCCGTAGACCAGGTGCTGGCCGTTGTAGACCACGTTGGTGAAGTCCTTGAGCGAGAGCCAGCCGTTCTTCGGGCTCGTCAGCGCGCCGGTCGACGACCACCGGTAGGTCGACGGGAGCGCGCAGCCGTTGTTCGGCGGCGGCGTGGTGGTTGGCGGCGGCGTGGTGGGGGCCGGCGTGGTGGGGGCCGGCGTGGTGCCGCCGCCGAAGTCGGTCCGCCACTGCTGGTTGGTCTGCCCGTGGCAGTCGTACAGCTGGACCTGCTGGCCGTTGCCGGTGCCCCAGACGTCCAGGCAGCGACCGGACTGCACGCCGGTGATGGTGCCGTTGGAGTTGATGTTCCACTGCTGGTTGGCCCCGCTGCCGCAGTCCCAGATGATGATTGCGGTGCCGTTGGCGGTGGCCGCGCCGTTCGCGTCCAGGCACTTGTTGCCGTAGACCCGCAACTGCTTGCCACTGGTGTACGTCCACTGCTGGTTCGACTGACTGTGGCAGTCGTAGAGCTGGACCCGGGTGCCGTTGGTCTGCGTGGAGTTGGGCACGTCGATGCACCGACCCGACTGCACTCCGACGATCCGGCCGGCGCCACCGCTCGGCGGCGGGCTCGTGGTCGGACTCACCGTCGGACTCACGGTCGGGCTCACCGTCGGGCTCGCGGTCGGGCTGGAGGTCGGCGGGGCCGCGTTGAGCGCGTTGAGGACGGAGTTGTAGGCGGCCTTCTTGTTGCCGTTGCCGTCGAAGAGCAGCGGGCTCTCGTTGGAGCGCCAGGAGTCGCTGTCGCGTACGCCCCAGACGGTGATGCCGATGCAGCGCGGCACGTTCAGGCACGCCTGGGTCAGCCCGGCGTACTGGGTGGTGGAGGCGTTGGTGACGTCGACCTCGGTCAGCGCCACGTCCACGCCGAGCGCGGCGAAGCTGGACAGCGTGGTCTGGAAGTTGCTCGGCAGCGAGCTGCCACCGGTGAAGTGGGTCTGCAACCCGACGCAGTCGATCGGCACGCCGCGGGACTTGAAGTCCTGGATCATGCGGTAGACGCCCTGCGTCTTGCCGTACGACCAGTTCTCGATGTTGTAGTCGTTGTAGCAGAGCTTGACCGACGGGTCGGCCGCCCGCGCGGTGCGGAACGCCACCTCGATCCAGTCGTTGCCGGTGCCCTGGAGGTTGGAGCTGCGGCGGCTGCCGTCCTCGTTGAACGCCTCGTTGACCACGTCCCACGCGGCGAGCTTGCCCCGGTAGTGGCCCATCACGCCGTTGATGTGGTCGATCATCGCCTGACGCAGGGCGCTGCCGCTCAGGCTCTGCATCCACCCCGGCTGTTGGGCGTGCCAGGCCAGGGTGTGCCCACGCACCTTCAGGCCGCGCTGGGTCGCCCAGTTGTAGATCTGGTCACCGGAGTTGAAGTTGAACTGGCCCCGCTGGGGCTGCGTCGACTCCGGCTTCATCTCGTTCTCGGCCGTGATCATGTTGAACTCTTGTGCCGCGATCGTGCTGTACTGCGAGTTGCTGAGCCGGCCCGCCGCGATGGCGGTGCCGAAGTACCGGCCCGACTGCGCGGCGGCCGCGCCGAGCGTGCTCGCGGCGGCGTTCGCCGAGGGCATCATGACCGCGACGGCGGCCACGGTCACGACGCTGAACGCGCCGGCGAGCAGCGCTCGGAAGACGGGCGATCGCCGTCGCCGAGTGCCGCCGCGATGAACGGATGGGCGCACTGCCATCTCGGCCTCCTTAAAGGGCCAACACCCGGGCCGCCGAGGGCGAGGACGACCGGATGTATCGATTGAGACATCTAACTCAGTCGATGCTAACCACGCACCGGTCCGGGCAATGGAGTTTTCGGAAATGTTTCGGAAATGTTTTGGCCCTGCGCGGCGTGGCCGGTCGCCAGAGTTCGGCGCCGGCCACGCCACGACCCGTCAACGAGTCAGGCGACGGCGCAGGTGGTGTTGTTCACGGTGAAGGCGGTCGGCTTCGGGTTGCTGCCGCTGTGCGTGCCGTTGAAGCCGAAGCTCACCGACGCGCCCGGCGCGATCGTGCCGTTGTAGGACAGGTTCGTCGCGGTGACCGCCGCGCCGGCCTGGCTGACGGTCGCCGACCAGCCCTGGCTGACGGTCTGCCCGCCCGGGAAGCTGAACCGCAGGGTCCAGCCGTTGATCGCGGCGGTGCCGGTGTTGGTGATCGTCACCGTCGCGGTGAAGCCGGTGTTCCAGTCCGTCGTGGCGTACCCGACCGAGCAGGTGCCGCCGACCGGCGGCGCCGCCGTGGTCACCGAGACCGGCGCGGACGCCGCGGAGGTGTTGCCGGCCGCGTCGACGGCCACCACGTAGAACTGGTACGCCGTGGAGGCGGTCAGCCCGGTCACCGCGAGGGTGCTGCCGGTCGGCGACCCGATGAGCGCGTCGGTCGCGCCGGCCTCGCGGTAGACCCGGTAGCCGGTGACGCCCACGTTGTCGGTCGACGGTGTCCAGGCCAGGGTGAGGCCGGTCGCGGTGACCGCCGAGGCGACCGGCGTGCCGGGCGTGCTCGGCACGGTCGTGTCGGTGGAGCCGGTCGGCGGCGTGGTCACGGTGAGCACCGGCGAGGCCGCCGAGGTGTTGCCCGCGCCGTCGCGGGCCACGACGGTGAACTCGTACGACGTCGCCGGCAGCAGCGTCGAGATGGTCAGCGTCGTGCCGGTGACCGGCCGGACGACGACCGTGTCGCTGTTGACCTGGACCTCGCGGACGTTGTAGCCGGCCAGCCCGCTACCGCCGCTGTCGGTGGACGCCGACCAGGTCAGGGTCACCGAGCGGGACGCGAGATTGGACGCCACCGGCTTGCCCGGGACGCTCGGCGCGGTGGTGTCCGGCACGACCGGCCCCGGCTCGTCACCCCAGACGCGGGTGCTGCCGGCGTAGAGCGGAACCTTGCGGTTCGGCCCGGCGGTGGCCTGGTACGACGGGTCGTTGGTCGGATCCCAGGTGCCGCCCTCCGGCACACCGATCTTGAACTGGACCTCCATCCGGTGTGCCGACTGTCCGGCCGGGGCGATGGTGTAGCCGGTGCAGTCCACCTCGACGTACCAGATGTCGCCGCTGTACTGCTTGGCGGTGGTCGGCGACGGGCAGCCCTGGGTGTAGCCGGAGGTGACCTGCACCGGGCCGCTGCCGTCGGGCCGGAAGTAGTACCGGAACTTGCCGTTGGTCAGCGCGCGGGCCGGGAACGCCGACTTGTTGTAGACGATCGCCTTGAGCCCGGTGGCCCGCGGCTCGGCCTGCATGACGGTGGTCTCCACGGTCATCTCGTCCATGTCGGGCGTCTCGGCGACCGGGAAGTTCGCCAGCGGGGTGCCGCCGTACTCGGAGGTCAGCCGGACCAGCGCGGACGTGAAGCCGGCGTTGTAGTCGGTGGCCACCTCGTTCATCACGTAGTCCGACCGACTGTCGGTGTACGCGTCGTTGGCCGAGGACGGGCCGCCGACCAGCGCGCCGTAGAGGGTGTGTCGGGTCTCGACGGGCACGGTCTGGCTGTCCCACCAGGACCCGTGCGCGGTGCGGTGGTGCGGGTTCTTCGGCGCGTTGGCGCCGAACCCGATGACGTAGCTGGAGTTGCGCGGGTTGTCGCCGAGCGCGTAGTTGATCTGCCGGACGGCGAAGTCGTGGTACCGCGCCTTGCGGGTGGTGTCGGTGGTCTTGTCGCTGTAGACCAGCGCGGCGAAGGAGGTGTTGGCCGCGTAGCGCAGTGCGCCCCAGGAGTCGAGCACCGCCATCCCACCGGGCGAGTACGGCACCCGCTGCCCGTTCACCCCGACCGTCCAGTAGTCCAGCCAGCGGTTGGCGTCGTCGACGTACTTCTGCTTGCCGGTCAGGTTCGCCAGCAGCACGTACGCGCCGAACTGCTTGTTGTCCCAGGCGATCGTCCACTTGTAGGAACGGGTCGTGGACTGCGGCTCGGTGCCGAGCTTGTCGTACTCACTCTCGGCCTTGGTCAGGTAGCTGGCGTCGCCGGTGGCCCGGTAGAGCCAGATGGTGGCCCACACCAGCTCGTCCTGGTAGCCGCTCCACGACTTGTAGAACGCGGCCGCGTCGGTGATGCACTCGCTGTAGGCCTTCCGCACGGTGTCGGCGAACGTGTAGAGCTGCCGGGCGTGGGTGAGCAGCTTGTCCGCGTAGGTCGCGTCGGTGGGCCGGAACACCATCGAGGACGCGGCCATCGCCGCCGCCGTCTCCCCCGCCAGGTCCGCGCCGCCACAGCTCGCATCAATCTTGTACGCGGGCCGCGCCATCGGCAGCACCTCGGCCGGGCCCCACCACTTGTGGTCGTCGTCGCCCTTGCCGACCTGTCCGTAGAGGACGTTCGCCGACGGGTGCGCCTTGATGAAGTAGTCGTTGACGAAGCGCAGGTTGTTCAGCAGGTGCGGCAACTGGCCGGAGGCGCTGTAGCCGCTGCGGTACTCCACCGCGCCCCAGGCGAGCATGGTGGCGCTGAACGCCATCGGGAAGCCGAACTTGACGTGGTCGCCGGCGTCGTACCAGCCGCCGGTCAGATCGACTCCCGTACCGGCGCCGTCGGTGAGCGCGCTGTCGCCGCGCCAGGAGACGCGGTTCCAGTCGGGCAGTTGGCCGGACTGCTGCGCCTCGTAGAACAGCAGCGACTTCTGCAACGCCTCGGCGTAGTTGAAGGTGGGCGCGGCGGACGCCGGTCCGGGCGTCGGCGCGGCGACCGCGAGGGCCGCGCCGGTGAGCAGGGCGACGCCGGCGGCCAGCAGCCGCCGGGGCCACGGTTGGTCGACGGGCGACCGGCCGGGGTGGCCGGTGGACGGCCGGGTCAGGTGGCGCATGAAGGGCTCCTGTTAGCCAGGCGCCGCCGGCGGTCGCACCGACGCGGGACGGCGTGGGGGCGGCACGGCCACCGGCGACAGCGGGGGTGGCGGTGTGGCCACGGGCATGGAAGCGCTCCCATGGATATCCGACAATGTAATGTGCGCCACGTCGAATGGGAAGCCCACGCCGCGCCACAGCGCCATCGCGCTCGCCGACGTTACGGCGACACGCGTGTCACCGCGCGGAAAGTCGACCCGGCCGCCAGGTCCGTCCGAGACGTCGTCCCAGCTCAGCCCGATCTACCGAGGCCGTCGGTCGGTCCCGGACATCCCCCGGTGGCCGGTCGTGGTCGTTTCGGACGGCATCGGAACCCCGAGCGGTACGGTCAGCGCGAGCAGACCGCCGTCCCGCTGCACCGAGCTGGGCCGGTCCAGTCGACGCAGCGTCCGCAGCATGGGCGCGTTGTCCGCCCGCACGTGCAACACCAACGCCGCGTAGGCGGCCCGGTCGGCGTGCGACACCAGCCGGCGCAGCAGGGCCGAGCCCAGCCCACGCCGCTGCCAGTCGTCGCGGACCAGAAGCGCCACCTCGGCCTCGTCGCCCTCGCCGAGCAGGTTCGCCATGGCGACCACCGCGCCGTCGGTGTCGGTGGTCGTCGCGACCAGGGTGAGCCCCCGAACCGGCTCCAACAGTCGACGCAGTCGGGCCGGTCGCGGCAGCGCCGCCCCACTCAGGTAGCGCCGTTCCCGACTGCGCGGGGAGCACGACTCGTGCAGCTCCACCACACCCGCCAGGTCGTCCGCGCACGCCGGTCGCACCGCCACCTCGACGCCGTCCGGCAGCACCAGGGTCACCTGCTCGGCGGCCCGCCGAGCCACGGTGGCGGCCAACTCGACCAGGGCCTGTGCCCGGGCGTACTCCGCCGGAGTGAAGGCGGGCGCCGTCCGGCGCAGCGCGAACGTGCCGCCCGCCGGGTCGGCCAGCACCATGCTCGTGCCGGTGCTGCCCCGGTCCGTACCGGTCGCCGCCGGACGCCAGCTCACCGAGTCGGCGCCGAGCAGCGTACGCAACGCCTCACCCGTCGCGTCCGGATCGCGCACCAGCCGGTTGGCCAGGCCGAGCACCCGGGTCGGTTGGTCGACCAGGCCGCGCGCCTCGCTGCGCGCCACCCAGCAGTCCCGCCCGCGCCCTCGTTCGACGGCGGCGATCAGCTCGGTCTCGTCGAGCGTGTCCGGCGCGTCCACCAGGAAGTCGTCGACCGCGCCATGCTCGGTGGGCTGCACCTGCACCGTGAGGATGTTGACCCCGCGCAGCGCGAGGCTCGCCGTGAGGACCGACAGATAGCCGGGCCGGTCGTCCACTGTCGCTCGGATCCGCCACAACGTCATGGGTTGGCTCCCTTCCCCACCCAGAGCCTCGTCCGCGGCTGTTGCCGCCCGGTTGCTCGCCGGTGTCGACCCGGGAACTCCTCGCGCTGGTCAGGGACCGGCGACCACCGGAGGCGCACCGACCAGGTCCAGTCGGTCGCCCAGGATGACCGCGCTGGCCCGGACGAGTTGGGTGAGCCGGTCGACCTCCGTGCTGTGGAAACCCGCGGCGCAGAGGGTCTCGTTGTGCTCGCGGGCCACCACCAGCACCAGACCCGCCCGCCCGAACGGGGCGATCCCGTAGTGGGTGCCGTCGGGGGCGGTCATCGACCGCCCGCGCAGCGGAGTCACCTCCGGCAACCGCGGCGGTACGGGAGCGCGCCAGCTCGCGTGACCGACGGTGGCCCCGCCACCCCCCGTACGCGACGCCCAGTCCACCGGGACCACGGCCGCCACCGCCCAGTCGGCCGCCAGCAGGCCCGGTACGGCGTCCACCAGGGTCGCCAGTCCGTCGGCCGGGTTCGCCGCGACTTGGGCCAGCAGCTCCGCGTCCTGGCCGGTGGTGGTGGGCGCGCCGATCGCCCGCCACACACCGTCCACCCGTACGCCCGGGATCGCCGCGAGACCGGCCAGCAGACGCTCGACCCGTGCCGCGCCGGGCCACACCACCGTGAAGTCGTCCACCGCGCGCCCGCCGAGGCGCTCCAGGACCACGACCTGCACGATGTCCGCGCCGGAGACACCCAGCGTGCGGGCGACCTGACCGAGGGTGCCCGGACGGTCCGGCAGGGTGACCCGAACTCGCAGCAACATGTCTGTCCCTCCGCTCGGCGGGCCGGCGACGGCCGGCGGGCTGCTCACAGCCTGCCGGGTGACCATTTCGTCCCTGTTGCAGAGGCATATCCCGAGCGGAAATTCCGGCGGCCGATTACGGGGCGAAACCGGACGCTGACGCTCAGGGGAGCCCACCCAGGGGCAGGACCGGCGTGGAGGCGAGCTGTGCGTGGTAGTCGGCGGCGGACGTCTCCCGACCCCACTGGGGCATGCCGGTGGGCAGGTCCAGTGGGTCGGTCTCCACCTCGATCAGGGTCAACTGGGCCGGAGGGCCGTCGATGCCGGCCAGGATGGCGGCCAGCTCGGCTTCGGTACGGGCGACGTGCGCGGTGAAGCCCCGGTCCCGTCCGAACACCGCCGGCAGATCCGTGTACCGCCAGTTGTCGATGTCGTTGTACGGCTGGTGCCGCCCGTCGACCGCCCGCTCGACGGTGTAGCCGCCGTTGTTGACCACGATGATGATCGGGCGTTGGTTCGTGGCGAGCATCCGGCTGATCTCCTGCACGGTCAGCTGCAGTGATCCGTCGCCGGTGACCAGCACCGTCCGTCGATCCGGTGCCGCCACCGCGGCTCCGAAGGCGGCCGGGGTGGCGTAGCCGATCGAGCCCCAGATGGGCGGCCACACGACGGTGACGTCGGCGGGCAGGCGCATCGTCGCCGCGCCGAAGGAAGGGGTGCCGGTCTCCGGGACGAAGATGTCCCCCTCGCGCAGCATCCGCTGGATCGCCGGCCAGAGCCGTGCCTGCCGGATCGGCTCGTTGCTCGACGGGTCGAGTGCGGGCGGGTCGGCCGCGAGCAACGGCGCGCGTGACCACTGCGCCGTACGGTTCGGGGCGATCTCGTGCAGGCACCGCAGCGCTGCCGGCAGGGCGACCGGGGCGAAGCGGGTGCCGCCGACGACGGCGGCGTCGCGGTGCAGGCTGATGACCCGGTCGACCTTGATGTCGGCGGTGAACAGGCCGTCCCAGTCGAAGAACGTGGCGCCCACACAGACGAGCGCGTCCGCGTCCTCCACGACCGCGCGGACCTCGTCGACGCTGTCACCGCCGTTGTAGGCGCCCACGTAGTGCGGGTCGGACTCGTCCAGCAGTCCCCGTCCCAGCGACTGCGCGGCGACCGGCCAGTTCCGTTCGGCGGCCAGGGCGGTGACGGCAGCGCCGAGGTGCAGGCGGATCGGCAGGTTTCCCACCAGCAGGGCGGGCCGCTCGGCGCCGGCGAGCAGCCGCCGGGCGGCGGTGGCGAAGGCGTCGAGTTGCCCGGGTGAGACGACCGGCTCGGGGCGGGTGAACGGTCGCCCCGGCTCGGCGACCTCGGCGTGGACCACGTCGCCGGGCATCCGGACGTAGACCGGACGCTGCTGCGACCAGCACTCGGTGAGCACCCGGTCGACCTCGTCCAGCGCGTTCTGCGGCGTCAGCGAGGTCTGGGCGACCGTCACCTCGCGTGCCACCCGTACCCAGTGGTCGAAGTCGCCGTCGGCGAGCGAGTGGTGCATGGAGGTGCGCTGCCGCATGATCTCCGCGGTCGGACCGCCGACGATCGAGACGATCGGCACCGACTCCGCCATGGCCCCGGCGAGGGCGTTGACCGCCGACAGTTCGCCGGGACCGAACGTCGTGAGGATCGCGGCCACACCGGCGAGGCGGGCGTATCCATCGGCGCTGTAGCCGGCGTTGAGCTCGTTGCAACTGCCGACCCACTCGATCCCGTCGAACGCCTCGATCTGATCGAGGAAGTCCATGTTGTAGTCGCCCGGCAGCCCGAAGACATGGCGTACTCCGAGGTCGTAGAGCCGGCTGAGCAACAGCTCGCCCACCGTCGTCGTACCCTCGCTCGCCTTCGCCACGATCGCCCCCCACCGCTCCGGAGACCACTGCCGCGGTCCGCCCGTCAAGACGATATCTGGGCAAATGTCGCAAGAAGGGGAGATCGCCCGTCGACTGGCTCGACCACCGGCGACGCCACCTCACCTGGCCGAAGCGCTGACCACGGCACGTCAGGCGTACCTGACCTTGACAACGTGAACGGGCTGCCATCAACTAGTCGGATGAGTGATCCGGCCGCCAGCGCGCTCCGGCCGGGCGCTGTTCCGGCCGCCCCCGCCGGGATCGACCTCGATCGCCTCGCGAGCTACCTGGCGACGCACCGACCCGAGCTGACCGCCGGGCCGCTGCGCGCCCACCTGATCGCGGGCGGCAAGTCCAACCTCACCTACCTGCTGCGCTTCGGCGAGCGGGAGGTCGTGCTACGCCGCCCACCGCTGGGGCACGTGCTGGCCACCGCGCACGACATGGCCCGCGAGTTCCGGGTCATCTCGGCGCTGGCGCCCACCGAGGTGCCGGTCCCCGGCGCGCTGCTGCTCTGCACCGACACCGAGGTTCTCGGCGCACCGTTCTACCTGATGGAACGGATGCCCGGCGAGGTGTTCCGCACCCGCGCCCAGACCGACCCGCTGGGCGACGAACGACGCCGGGCCCTCGCCATGGCGATGATGGACACCCTCGCCGCGTTGCACACCGTCGAGCCGGCCGCCGTCGGGCTCGCCGACTTCGGCCGCCCCGAGGGCTACCTGGCCCGGCAGGTCCGCCGCTGGGCCGGGCAGCTCGACCGCTCGCGCAGCCGCGACCTGCCCGGCATCGACGAACTGCGCGACCTGCTCGCCGCGACCGCCCCCGAGGGCGCGAACGCCGGCCGCATCTTGCACGGCGACTACCGGCTGGACAACCTCCTCGCCTCGGCCGACCCGGTGGCCGTACACGCCGTCCTCGACTGGGAGATGGCCACCCTCGGCGATCCCCTCGCCGACCTGGGGCTGCTGCTGACGTACTGGGACGTGCTGGGCGACAGCGACACCGCCGCCGGCAATCCCGTCGCCGACGGCCTCGGCCCGCGCGCCGGCTTCCCCACCGGCGCGGAGCTGATCGACAGGTACGCCGGGCGCAGCGACGTCGACGTCGGGCCGCTGCACTGGCACGTGGCGCTGGGCTGCTTCAAGCTCGCCGTCATCTGCGAGGGCATCCACTACCGTCACACGCTCGGGCAGACGCTCGGCGAGGGCTTCGACCGGATCGGCGAGATGGTGGCACCGCTGGTCGCGCACGGGCTGACCGCCGCCAGGGAGCGGTGATGGACTTCGCGTACGACGCCCGGACCGAGGAGCTGCGCGACGAGCTGACCCGGTTCCTGACCGAGCACGTCTACCCGGCCGAGCCGGTGCACGCCGAGCAGGCGGCCACCGGCGAGGAGTGGTCGCGTACCCCGGTGCTGGCCGAGCTGAAGGCCGAGGCCCGCAAGCGCGGCCTGTGGAACCTTTTCCTGCCCGATCCGCGCTACGGCGCCGGCCTGACCAACCTCCAGTACGCGCCGCTCGCCGAGCTGACCGGGCGCAGCCCGCACCTGGCGCCCGAAGCGGTCAACTGCGCGGCCCCGGACACGGGCAACATGGAGCTGCTGGCCGAGTTCGGCTCGGACGCCCAGCGCGAGCGCTGGCTCGTGCCGCTGCTGGAGGGCGAGATCCGCTCGGCCTTCTGCATGACCGAGCCGGAGGTCGCCTCGTCCGACGCGACCAACATCGCCACCCGGATCACCCGCGACGGCGACGAGTACGTCGTCAACGGCCGCAAGTGGTGGTCGTCCGGCGCCATGGACCCGCGCTGCGAGATCCTCATCGTGATGGGCAAGACCGACCCGGACGCCGACCGGCACCGCCAGCAGAGCATGGTGCTCGTCCCCCGGGACACGCCGGGCGTGACCGTCCGCCGGGGCATGCACGTCTTCGGCTACTCCGACGGTACGCACGGCGGGCACGCCGAGATCGACTTCACCGACGTACGGGTGCCGGCGGCCAATCTGATCGGCGCGGAGGGCACCGGCTTCGCCATCGCCCAGGCGCGACTCGGCCCGGGGCGCATCCACCACTGCATGCGGTTGATCGGAATGGCCGAGCGGGCACTGGAGCTGCTGTGTCGCCGGGCCAACGAGCGGATCGCGTTCGGTCGCCCCCTCGCCGAGCAGGGCGTCGTGCGGGAGTGGATCGCCGAATCGCGGGTCCGCATCGAACAGGCCCGCCTGCTGGTGCTTAAGACGGCCTGGCTGATGGACACCGTCGGCAACAAGGGCGCGCACACCGAGATCCAGGCCATCAAGATCGCCACACCGGCGATGGCGGAGTGGGTGATCGACAAGGCCATCCAGGGGTACGGCGGCGCGGGCGTCAGCCAGGACACCCCGCTGGCCGCCCTCTGGGCACAGACCCGCACCCTTCGCCTCGCCGACGGTCCCGACGAGGTCCACCGCAACTCCCTGGCCAAACGCGAACTCCGCCGCTGGCTCCCCTAAAACCCCCCACCCCGTCCCTGCCCCGCGCCCCGCGCCCGCCCCCCAGCACGCGATCTTGCACTTTCTGTCGACAGTTCGCGCGGAATATCCCGTATGTCGCCACAGCAAGTGCAAGATCGGCCGGGAGAGGGGGCGGGGAGCGCGCGGGAGTGGTTACGCGCTGGCTCGGTGGACGAGTTGGGTGTCCAGAAGGATGTGCGGGGCGGGTAGGTCGTCGCCGCGGATGCGGGCGACCAGCAGCCGGGCCATCTGCCGGCCCATCTCCTCGACCGGCTGGAACACGCTCGTCAACGGTGGGTCCGCCTGGCGGGCGACCGGCGCGTCGTCGAAGCCGATCACGGCGACGTCCTCCGGGACACGCCGGCCGGCGTCGCGCAGGGTCCGCAACGCGCCGAACGCCATCAGGTCGGACGCGACGAAGACGGCGTCCAGGTCCGGGCAGGCGTTCAGCAGCCGGCGCATGGCGGTCGCCCCGCTGCTCTCGCTGAAGTCGCCGTACGCGATCAGGTCGGGGTTGACGCCGACGCCGGTGGCCTTGACGGCCTCGGTGTAGCCGGCCAGTCGGGCCAGGCCGGCGCCCATGTCCTGCGGTCCGGCGATGGTGGCGACGCGTCGCCGCCCCTGGCTGGTCAGGTACTCCACCGCCTGCCGTGCGCCGCCAACGTTGTCCACGTCGACGAACCACGCCGGCTGGGCCCCGGGTTGCAGCATCCGGGCCGGTCGGCCACCGAGCACCGCGGGCAGGCCGCGCTCCTCCAGCAGGGTGGGCAGCGGGTCGGAGTCGTGCAACGACAGCAGCAGTACGCCGTCGACGTGCTGGTTGGTGAGGTGGTGCTCGACGCGCTCACGCTCGACCGGCGACTGGGCCATCGCCAGCCAGAGCTGCATGGGCGTCTCCAGCAGGCCGGAGCTGATCCCCCGCACGATCGCCGCGAAGAACGGCTCGGTGAAGACCCGCTCCCCGGATTCGGACACCACCAGGGCGACGGAGTCGGTCCGCTGGGTGACCAGCGCGCGGGCGGCGCGGTTCGGCACGTACCCCAACTCGGCGATCGCCTGTTGGACCGCGGCCCGGGCCTCCGGGCTGACCTGGGGCGAGCCGTTGACCACGCGCGAGACCGTGCCCCGACCCACGCCGGCGCGCGCCGCGACCGCATCGAGGGTCGGGCGCCCGAGCGAGCGGGTGCGCTGCGTTGTCATCGTCTGCTCCTCCGACGGCGGGCGGACCCGGCGCCACGCGAGAGTGGACGCCGGGACCGCCCTGATGGCTGGCCCGAGCCTATTGTGCGGCCAGACCGTTGCGTCGGATCACCGAGGCGTACCACCTGGCGCTGGACTTGGGGATGCGAAGCTGGCTGTCGTAGTCGACGTGGATCATGCCGAAGCGCTTGGTGTAACCCCAGGCCCACTCGAAATTATCCATCAATGACCAGGCGAAGTATCCCCGCAGGGGCACGCCGGCGTTGATCGCTTCGTGGCAGGCCCGCAGGTGCGCGTCGAAGTAGGCCAGCCGGTCGACGTCGTCGACCTGCCCGTCGACGACGGTGTCGACGAACGCGGAGCCGTTCTCGGTGACGTACAGCGGCAGGTCCGTGTACTCCTCGTGCACCCGCCGCAGCGTCTCCACCAGGCCCGGGGCGTCGATCTCCCAGTCCATGTCGGTCACCGGAACGCCCCGGGTGACGAACCGGACGTCCTCGCTGCCCGGCCAGCAGGAGGGTGCCCGCCAGTACGGCTCGGGCTCGGCGCCCTCGATCGGCGCGGCGACCACGTGCCGGCTGTAGTAGTTGATCCCGACCAGGTCCAGCGGCGTGGAGATGGTCGCCAGGTCACCCTCGCGGACGTGGTCGAAGTCGGTGACCTCGCGCAGGTCGGCCACCAGATCCTCCGGGTACGACCCACGCAGCAGCGGGTCGAGGAAGAAGCGGTTGGCCAGCCCGTCGATCCGGCGGGCCGCGTCCACGTCGGCGGGAGCGTCGGTGGCCGCGTCGACCGGGTACAGGTTGACGGTCACGCCCACCTCGGCCGTGGGCCGGACGGCCCGCAGGGCCTGCACGGCCAGGCCGTGCCCGAGCATCAGGTGGTGGCCGGCGCGCACCGAGTCCGCGCCGTTGGACCGGCCCGGGGCGTGTACGCCGGAGCCGTACCCGAGGAACGCCGAGCACCACGGCTCGTTCAGGGTGGTCCAGTAGCGCACCCGGTCGCCGAGCGCGTCGGCGACGAGCGTCGTGTAGTCGGCGAAGCGGGCGGCGGTGTCCCGCGACGGCCAGCCACCGGCGTCCTCCAGCTCCTGGGGAAGGTCCCAGTGGTAGAGGGTGAGCCACGGCTCGATGTCGTGGGCCAGCAGCTCGTCCACGAGCCGCCGGTAGAAGTCCAGGCCCTTCGGGTTGGCCGCGCCCGTGCCACCGGGCTGCACCCGGGGCCAGGAGACCGAGAAACGGTACGACTTGAGGCCCAGCTCGGCCATCAACGCGACGTCGTCGCCGAGCCGGTGGTAGTGGTCGCAGGCCACGTCGCCGGTGTGCCCGTTGACCACCAGGCCCTCGGTGTGGCTGAAGGTGTCCCAGATCGACGGGGTGCGGCCGTCCTCGGCCGCCGCCCCCTCGATCTGGTATGCCGCGGTCGCGGCTCCCCAGAGGAAGCCGGGTGGAAAGGTCAGCCCGGAACGCTCGTCGAGGTCGACGGCGGATGGGCTGGCGGGGTTGCTCACGACTTGACGGCACCTTCCATGATCCCGCCGATGATCTGGCGGCCGAACAGAACGAAGACGATGAACAGCGGAAGGGTAGCGATGAGCGTACCCGCGAAAATCTGAGAATTGTCCGCGAAGTACGCGGTGTTCAGACTGCGCAGGGAGATCTGCACGGTCGGGTTGGCCGGGTCGGCGAGCACCACGAAGGGCCAGAAGAACTGGTTCCACTGCTCCATGAAGGTGAGCAGCCCGAGCACGGCCGCCGCGGGCCGCAGCGCCGGCACCACCACGTGCCAGTAGACACGCCAGGTGGAGCAGCCGTCGACGCGGGCCGCCTCGATCAGCTCGTTGGGCACCGCCTGCTCGGCGTACTGGCGCATCATGAAGATGCCGAAGCCGCCGATCAGGAACGGAACCGTCACCGACGGCATCGTGTTCAGCCATTCCAGCTTGGCCATGAGGATGTACAGCGGGAGCACACCGAGCTGGATGGGAATCATCATCGAGGCCAGGATGATGAGCAGCAGCGCGTTCTTGCCGCGGAAACGCAGTTTGGCGAACGCGAATCCGGCGAGCGAGCCGAAGAACACGGTCGCCACCGTGATCGTGCCCGACACCAGGAACGAGTTCATCAGGCCCTTGACGATGTTCGCGTCGCCGTTGTCGAGCACCCGCTGGATGTTCTCGCCCAGCTTGCCGCCCGGCAGGAACGGCGGGGGCCAGGAGTTCGCGGCGTCACTGGTCCGCGAGGCGATGACGATCATCCAGTAGAACGGGAAGAGCGACAGGATGACGCCGAGGACGAGCCCGAACCAGGTGAGCGGGCTGGCCGTCCAGAGCTTCTCCGCGCTGTGGCGGATGCCGTTGCGTTCGGCCGGTGGCCGGACCGACGGCGGTCGCAGAGTGGTACTGGTCATGGGTGGGCCACCCTCACTTGTCGGAGCTGATGCGGCGGGCCAGCAGGTAGTTGATGAACGAGACGGACGCGATCAGCAGGAACAGCACCAGGGCGACGGCGCCCGCGTACCCCCACCGGAACCGCTGGTTCATGACGTCCAGCAGGTACATCGTGATCGTCTGGAACTGCCCCTCCGTGCCGCCGGAGAGCGCGCCCGAGCCGCTGGTGAACATCAGCGGCTCGGTGAAGAGCTGCAGACCGCCGATGGTCGAGATGATCAGCGTGAAGATGATGGTGGGGCGCAGCTGCGGAATGGTGATCGACCAGAACTGGCGGCGTTGCGAGGCGCCGTCGAGGGCGGCCGCCTCGTACACGTCCTTGCTGATCGACTGCATCGCGGCGAGGTAGATGAGGGCGTTGTAGCCCACCCACCGCCAGTCGACCATGGTGGCGATGGCGACCCAGGAGGCGAAGCGGTTGGCCCGCCAGTCGATGGGGCCGAGACCGACCAGGTCGAGCAGCCAGTTCATCAGGCCGAAGTCCCGGGCGTAGATCATCGAGAAGATGAGCGCCACCACGGCGGTCGAGGTGATGATCGGCATCGCGATGGCCAGCCGGAAGAACATCTGGCCGCGGATGCGGCGGTTCAACGCGTTGGCCAGCATCAGCGCGATGAGCAGCTGCGGGATGGTGGAGAGCGCGAACATCCCGAAGGTGTTCACCACCGCGTTCCAGAACTGCGGATCGTTCGTGAACAGCTCGACGAAGTTGTCCAGGCCGACGAAGCTGATCGTCGCGTTCATCGGTGACCGGTCGGTCATCGCGATCCAGAACGTGTAGACGATCGGGTAGACGCCGAAGATCGCGAAGAGCACGAAGAACGGCAGGACGAAGACGTACGGGGTGAAGCGCAGGTCCAGCCGGTTCAGCTGCCGGCGGCGCGCCGTTGAGTGCCGTGGCGCCGGGCGCGGCCCGCGGGCCGACGCGTCCGGTGGCGCGGGGGTCTTCAGGGAGCTCATGAGCGGTCCTTCACACTCGGCGGCGCCTCGTGGGGCGCCGCGGCAGGGCGTGTTGACGCGGGTTCACGGGTGGTGCCGGAGCGGCACCACCCGTGAGCGCGTCGCAGCCGTTACTTGCCTGCTGCCTGGCCGTTCTTCACCGCGTCCTGCCAAGCGGCGTCGGCGGCCTTACCCTGCTCGATGCTGCGCAGCGCGTTCTCGACCGCGTCCCGGACCGCCTGGTTCTTCGGGCCGAGGTAGACCGGCTTCAGCTCCTTGGCGCCAGCGGCGAAGATCTTGCCGATCGGCGCGCCGCTGAAGTACTCGTTGGTGGCGGCGAGCACGGCCGGGTCCTCGAGGGCCTGCGGCGACGAGGGCAGGTTGCCGACCTTCTTGAACGCCTCGGTCTGGCTCTTGGCGCTGGTCAGGAACTTGGCCAGCTCAGCGGCTTCCTTCTGGTGCTTGCTGGACTTCGGCACGGCCAGCCAGGAACCGCCCCAGTTGCCGCCGTTGCCCGGCGCCTTGGCGACGTCCCACTTGCCGGCCGCCGCGTCACCGGCCTGGCCCTTGATGACACCCGTCATCCAGGCCGGGCAGCCGATGGTGGCGAAGCTGCCGTTCTTGAAGCCGGCGTTCCACTCGTTCGAGAAGCTCCGCAGGTTGTTCGACAGACCCGCGCTGATCATCTTGGTGGTCTGCTGGAACGCGGTCTGCACGTCCGGGTTCTCGCCGACGACGAGCTTGTTGCTCTTGTCGAAGTAGGTGTAGCCGTTGCCGGCGCCCGCCGTCTGCATCAGCACGATGTTGTAGAAGTTGGTGGCCGAGTCGACGAACTTGTGCTTCTTGTCGGCGGCGGTGAACTTCTGGCCCTGCTCGATGAACGCGTCCCACGTCGGCCAGAGGGCGCCGACCTGCTCGCGGTCGGTCGGCAGACCGGCGGCCTTGAAGAGGTCGCTGCGGTAGCAGACGGCCATGCCGCCGACGTCGGTGCCGAGACCGAGCACCTTGCCGTCCGGCGTGAGGCCACCCTCCCACTTCCACGGCAGGAAGTTGCCCTTGAGGTCGTTGGCGCCGTGGTCGGCCAGGTTCACGAACTTGTCGGCCTGCGCGAAGAACTGCACGATCGTGCCCTCTTCGAGGGCGACGACGTCACCGGCACCGGCGCCGGCGGTGATCTGCTGCGTCAGCCGGGTGTTGTAGTCACCGAGGCCGAGGCCCTTGCCGCGCTCCTGGATCGTGACGTTCGGGTGCTCCGTCTGGTACTGCTTGTAGAGATCTTCGTAGCCGAAGCCCTGGTCGCCGAAGACGTCGACGACCAGAGTGACCTTGCCGCCGTCCGAATCGGACGACGAGTCGCCGTCGCCGCAGGCGGTCGCCGCGGCAAGCACGGCGACGGACGCGAGCGCGATCGCCGCAAAGCGGCGACGTGAGGTGACGCTCATCCTGACCCCTCTCAAGTGGTGAGGCTTGGTGTGTCGTACGTGGTGGGGGGTGCTGTAGCGCCCCGCGCCGCTCAGCCGGTGGCCGTGGACGCCTGGGGAGAGCTGTGAAGGAGACTTCCGCCACTCCCCCGGGAGCGCTCCCATGAGATTGCCGGGGCGCTACCAGGGTGTCAATAGACCATTGGGAGCGTTCCCAGATCGTTACCGCCCTGTTTCAGGCCGGCACACGAGGCATCGACGCCAGCCTGACCAGCCCGTTCAGCAGAAGCGACGCAGCAGCGTGGTCGCGACGGCGGGATCGAAGAGCGCCGGGTCGAAGCCGCCGGTGACCCAGCCGGTCAGCAGAGCCCGCTCCGGATGAGCCGGATCGGCCAGGGCCGCCAGCAGCGTCTGGTAGCCCAGTGGACCACCGATTCCCTCCGGCGGGCAGGCGCCCTCCCCGTCCAGGCAGACCGGGTACCGCTCGTCCTGGTCGGCGGTGAGTGCGTCCTCGACGACCAGGTCGTGCTCCCACCAGTCGCCGAAGTCGTACGTGTAGGAGAACCTGCTGCCCTTGCCGAGCACCGCGTCCAGCCGGACGTCCAGCTCGTCGTGCAGCCCCAGGCCCTCGTCCGGGACGGGTTCGCCGTAGGTCACCGTGTCGATCTCGAACGAGTGCAGGTGGCAGTCCCGCCAGCCCATCGCGTGCTGCGCGACCCGGTGCAGTCGGTCCAGCGTGTAGCCGGCCGGGACGAGCACCCGACGCCAGATGATCGGGCGCACGCCGGCGAGGGACATCTTCAGCTGGAAGATCTGACGCGGCATGCTGTCCTGTCCTCCCGCGGCTTAGGCTGCGACCATGATCTGCCGAGCGTGCCGGGCCCGGCGGCACGACGACTGCCCGGGCCGGAACTGGTGCGACTGCCAGCACCGTACCGCTGAACCGACCCCTCCGGTCACCGGTCCGGCCGGCGAATGACGGTCGGAATTCCGATCCGGCGGCTGTGGCCCGAGCCGTCCGTCGAGCCCCTCGACGACGCGGCGTTGACCGCCCTCTACGGCCGCGCCGACCGGCCCCGACTGCGGGTCAACTTCGTCTCCAGCCTGGACGGCGCGGTCACCGTCGACGGCTTCTCCGCCGGGCTGTCGGGCGAACCGGACAAGCGGGTGTTCGGCCTGCTGCGGATGGTCTGCGACGCCCTCGTGGTGGCCGCCGGCACCCTGCGGCACGAGGGGTACCGGGCCGTCCGCCTGGACGAGGGCCGCCGCGCCTGGCGCAGGGCGAACGGGCTGGCCGCGTACCCGACGTTGGTGGTCGTCTCCGGCGCCCTCGACCTGGACCCGGCGCAGGCCGCGTTCGCCGACGCGCCGGTCCGGCCGATCGTGCTCACCCACTCCGACGCCGAGCCACCCCCCGGCCTCACCGACGTCGCCGACGTGCTGCGCTGCGGTACCGGCCGGGTCGACCTCGCCGCCGCCCTGGCCGAGCTGCACGGACGCGGGCTGACACAGCTGCTCTGCGAGGGCGGCCCGCACCTGCTCGGCGCGCTCACCGCGGCCGGCCTGGTGGACGAGCTCTGCCTCACGGTCGCGCCGCTGCTCGCCGGGCCGGGGCCGGGGCGGATCACCGCCGGCGACGCCACCGGGCCGACGCACCTGCCGCTGCGGCACGTGCTCGCCGCCGACGACGGCGTCCTGCTACTCCGCCACGCCCGCGACTGACGGCCGCGCCCTGGAGGCGGCCCGCCACTCACCGACGCGTGACGGGCCGTTGCCCGGTCACCCACCCAGCGTCGCGGGTGTGACCGACCATGGTGTCGTCCGCCGCGTCGCGTGGCGACCTGTCGTACTCCTCGGGCAGGATGCACCTCATGCTTCCCGACCGCGCTGCCCGCCCGACCCGAGTCGTCCGATGACCGACGCCGACCTCGACAGCCCGGGCGAGCTGGTCGGCCGGGTGCTGGGCACCGCCGACGCCACGCCGTTGCAGTTCTGGACGGCGGTGGCCCCCGGCAGCTACCTCCAGCTCGACGACGTGGTGGTCACCCGTCGTGAGCTGCCCAACCGCGAGCCGGTGACGATCGCCGGTGTGGTCACGCAGGTCCGGGCCCGGCACGAGGGCGCCCAGTTCGACTCGGACGTCTTCGCCATCGCCGACGGCACCCTGCCCGCCCAGGTCCAGGAGGCGGCCGAGGTCACCACCACGCGGGTCGACCCGGAGCTGTACGTGCCGCCGACCCCGGGGGCCGTGGTGCACCGGGCCGAGGGCGACGCGCGGGCCCGCGCGCTGCACTTCGACCGGATGGAGCGGCGCATCCCGATGGGGATGGGCCGCGACGGCGTGCCGGTCTACCTGAATGCCGACTTCCTCGACGGCAGCCGGGGCGCGCACGTCTCGATCTCCGGCATCTCCGGGGTCGCCACCAAGACGAGCTTCGCCACCTTCCTGCTCTACTCGGTGTTCCGCTCCGGCGTCCTGGGCGGCGACGCGGTCAACGGCAAGGCGCTCATCTTCAACGTCAAGGGCGAGGACCTGCTGTTCCTCGACCACCCCAACACGCGCCTCGACGAGCCGACCCGGGCGGCGTACGCGAAGCTGGGCCTCAGCGCCGGCGCCTTCCCCGACGTGCGGGTGTACGCCCCGCCCCGGGTCGGTGACGCGGCCGGCACGCCGGACGTGAGCAGCCGGCTGACCGGCGTCGACGCCTTCTACTGGACGCTGAGCGAGTTCTGCTCCGACCGCCTGCTGCCGTACGTCTTCGCCGACGCCGACGACGAGCGCCAGCAGTACACGATGGTGGTCCACTCGGTGGCCGCGCACCTGGCCCGGTACGCCCAGCCCGCCGACGGGGGCGTGAGCATCGACGGGGTGCGGCTCGGGTCCTACGGCGATCTGGTCGACCACATCGTCGAGGCGCTCAACAACGACGAGACCCGCTCCGACTGGGCGGGCAGCGCGGTCGGACTGGGCACCGTCAACGCGTTCGCCCGCCGGCTGATCGGCAGCAAGAAGGACCTGGCCCGGCTGATCCGCGGCGACCTGGCCGTCCGTCGCCCGCACTCGATCAACACCAGCGAGTCGGCGCAGGTGACCGTCGTCGACCTGCACAACCTCCCCGACCGGGCGCAGCGGTTCGTGGTGGGTGTGACGCTCAAGAGCGAGTTCGAGCGCAAGGAGAAGGCCGGCACGGCCAAGCCGCTGCTCTTCGTCGTCCTCGACGAGCTCAACAAGTACGCCCCCCGGGAGGGCTCCTCCCCCATCAAGGAGGTGCTGCTCGACATCGCCGAGCGCGGCCGCTCGCTCGGGGTCATCCTGATCGGGGCCCAGCAGACGGCGAGCGAGGTGGAGCGGCGCATCGTCACCAACTCGGCGATCCGGGTGGTCGGCCGGCTCGACCCGGCCGAGGCGTCCCGCCCCGAGTACGGCTTCCTGCCGCCGGCCCAGCGACAGCGGGCGCTGCTCGCCAAGCCGGGCACCATGTTCGTCAACCAGCCGGACATCCCGGTGCCGCTCTGCCTGGAGTTCCCGTTCCCGGCGTGGGCCACCCGGGTCTCCGAGGCGGGTCGGGCCCCCTCGGAGACGCTGCGCTCGATCACCCAGTCCGCCGACCCGTTCGCCGTGGTGGGCTCCGGCGGCGGCAGCGACGACGACATCCCGTTCTAGGGGGCCGGCACACCTATGAAGATCCTGCACACCTCCGACTGGCACGTGGGCAAGGTGCTCAAGGGGCAGTCCCGGGCCGAGGAACACACGGCCGTGCTGGCCGGGGTGATCGACATCGCCCGCGCCGAGCAGCCCGACCTGGTGATCGTCGCCGGTGACCTCTACGACACGGCCGCACCGACCTCGGAGGCGACCCGGCTGGTCACCCGGGCGTTGACCGCGCTGCGTCGTACCGGCGCGGACGTGGTCGCCATCGGCGGCAACCACGACAACGGGCCCGCGCTGGACGCGCTGCGCCCGTGGGCCGAGGCCGCGGGCATCACGCTGCGCGGCGGGGTGCGCGAGAATCCGGCCGAGCACGTCATCGACGGCACCACGGCCGGCGGTGAGCGGTGGCAGCTCGCCGCGCTGCCGTTCCTGTCCCAGCGGTACGCGATCCGCGCGCTGGAAATGTACGAGCTGACCGCCGCCGAGGCCAACCAGACGTACGCCGACCACCTGGGTCGGGTGCTGGGCCGGCTCACCGAGGGTTTCTCGGAGCCGGACCGGGTGCACCTGGTAACCGCCCACCTGACGGTGATCGGCGCGGCGGCCGGCGGCGGCGAGCGGGACGCGCACACGGTGCTCGGCTACGCGGTGCCGGCCACCGTCTTCCCGGCGACGGCGCACTACGTGGCGCTGGGCCACCTGCACCGGGCGCAGCGCGTCGAGGGCCCCTGCCCGGTCCGGTACAGCGGCAGCCCGCTCGCCGTCGACTTCGGCGAGCAGGAGAACGTGCCGTCGGTGACGGTCGTCGAGGTGACCGCCAGCACGGCGGCCCGGGTGCGGGAGGTGCCGGTGACCGCGGCGAGCGCGCTGCGGACGGTCCGCGGCACGCTGGCCCAGCTCGCCGAGATCGAGGCGCCGGACGCCTGGCTGCGGGTGTTCGTGCGGGAGCACCCCCGCGCGGGCCTGCGCGAGGAGGTCCAGGAGCTGCTCCCCCGCGCGTTGGAGATCCGGATCGACCCGGAGTTGCTGGCGACGCCGGGCAGCGGCACCCGGATCGCGCAGCGGTCGGGGCGTTCCCCCCGGGAGCTGTTCGGCGACTACCTGGACAGCCGGGGCCACGACGACGAGGGCGTTCGGGAACTCTTCGACGAGCTCTTCGAGGAGGTCGATCACTGATGCGACCGATGCGGCTCGACATGGCCGGGTTCACGGTCTTCCGGGACTCCACGACGGTCGACTTCACCGACGCCGACTTCTTCGCGTTGATCGGGCCGACCGGTTCGGGCAAGTCGACAGTGCTGGACGCCATCTGCTTCGCCCTCTACGGCACGGTCCCCCGTTGGGGTGGCGCGCGGGGGTTGGCGAACGCCCTCGCGCCGTCGGCGACCGAGGCCCGGGTGCGGCTGGTCTTCGAGTCCGGTGGCGCCCGGTACGTGGCGACCCGGGTGGTGCGCCGGGACGGCCGGGGCAACGTGAAGACCGCGAACGCCGGGTTGCAGGTGATGCCGGCCGGCTTCGACGTGACCAAGCTCGACACCGGGTTGAGCCCGGACGACCTGGGTGAGGTGGTCGCCGGTACGCCCGCCGAGATGGAGCAGGCGGTGCTGGAGGCGGTCGGGCTGCCGTACGAGCAGTTCACCAGCTGCGTGGTGCTGCCGCAGGGGCAGTTCGCCGACTTTCTGCACGCCAAGCCGGCCACCCGGCAGCAGATCCTGGTCAACCTGCTGGGCCTCGGCGTCTACGAGGACGTGCAGAAGAGGGCCACGGCCCGCGCGGCGCAGGCGGAGGCCAAGCTGGACGCGGTCGACCAGGTGCTCGCCGGCCTGACCGGGGTGGACGACGAGGCGGTGGCCGAGGCCGACGCCCTCGTCGAGGAGATGGTTGAGCTGGCCGGCGCGGTGACCGGGGCCATGCCGGAGTTGGCGGCGGCCCGGGACCGCGCGCGGGAGGCGGCGGTGGCCCTGACCGCGCTCGACGACGAGCTGAGCGTGCTGTCCGCCGTCCGCGCCCCGCGCGGGGTGGCCGAGGTGGCGCACGCGGTGGCCGCGGCGCGCGCCGAGGCCGACGCGGCTGTCGCGGCGGTGTCGCTGGCCGAGGAGCGGGAGGAGAAGCTGCGCGGTGAGTTGGCCGGCGCCGGTGACGAGAGCGCGCTGCGGCTGCAACTGCGGGCGTACGACGATCGGGATCGGCTGACCGGCGAGGCCGACACGGTCCGCGCGGCGGTGCGTACGGCGGACGAGGAGCACACGACGGCGGTGGCGGCGGTGGCCGCCGCCCGCGCCGAGGCCGAGCGGGCCGACGCCGAGTTGGAGGCGGCCTTCCGGGCGCACGAGGAGGCGAAGGCCACCGACCTGGCGGTCGGCCTGCGGGCGCACCTGCATCCGGGCAGGCCCTGCCCGGTGTGCGAGCAGCCGGTGACGCGGGTGCCGGCCGTCCCGGCGGATTCGGCGGTGGCCGCCGCGACGGCGGCCGGCAAGGCGGCGCGGGCCGCCACCAAGGCGGCGCAGGCGGCGGTGCAGCAGCGGGACGCCGCAACGCGTGACCTGGAACGGCTGCTGGTGCAGGCCCGCGCCCGGCAGGAGCAGGTGGACGCCCGGCTGGCCGAACTGGACGGGCAGCTCGCGGGCGCGGCCGAGCCCGCGGTGCTGCGCCGGGAGCTGGCCGAGCACGCCCGGCTGCGACGGGTTCTGGACGAGGCGGCGACCGCCGTCCGGGCGGGCCGGGAAAGCGCCCGCCAGGCCCGCGCCGGGGTGGACGCGGCGCAGGAGCGGCTGCGGGCGACCTGGCGGGGCTTCGACACCGCCCGCGACGGGCTGGCCCGGTTCGGGCCGCCGGCCGCCGACCGGGACGACGTGGCGGCCTCCTGGGCGGCGTTGACCGACTGGGCGACGGCCGAGGCGGAGCGTCGTCGTGCTGACCGGGCCGGCCGGGTTACCGTCGTCGCCGAGGCCGAGGCGGCGGCCGACGAGGTGCAGCGGCGGATCGCCGACATCTTCGCCGCCGCCGACGTGCCGGTCGGCGACGATCCGGTACACGCCGCGACGGTGGCCGTCGAGCGGGCCGAGGCCGACCGACGCCGACTGCACGAGCGCCGCGAACAGGCCGGCACGTTGCGCGAGCAGCGGGCCGGGCACGAGCGCGAGGCGCAGGTCGCGCGGGCCCTCGCGGGCCACCTGCGCGCCAACAACTTCGAGCGGTGGCTGCTGGCGGAGGCGCTGGACCTGCTGGTCGACGGCGCGTCCGGGATCCTGCGGGAACTGTCCTCGGGTCAGTACGAGCTGGTGCACGACAAGGGCGAGTTCTTCGTGGTCGACCACCACGACGCCGGGCTGCGCCGGGGCGTACGGACGCTCTCCGGCGGCGAGACGTTCCAGGCGTCGCTGGCGTTGGCGTTGGCGCTCTCCGAGCAGTTGGCCGGCATGTCGACGACGGCGGCGAGTCTGGAGTCGATCGTCCTGGACGAGGGTTTCGGCACGCTGGACGCGGCCACCCTGGACACGGTGGCCGCCACGCTGGAGAACCTGGCCGCCCGGGGTGACCGGATGGTCGGCGTGGTCACCCACGTCGCGGCGCTGGCCGAGCGGATCCCGGTCCGCTTCGAGGTACGCAAGGACGCCCGCTCGGCGCGCGTCGAACGGACCGGCCGGTGAGCGCGAGGAGTGCAGCGCAGCGGAGCCCCGCAGTCGCGAACGAAAGGTCCGGCCGGTGAGCGCGAGGAGTGCAGCGCAGCGGAGCCCCGCAGTCGCGAACGAAAGGTCGGGTCGGTGAGCGTGGGCGACGCGGCGTTCTTCGTCGACTCGTGGGACCCGTCGTACGGGGCGTCGTTCGAGGCGTCCGCCTCCGGGCCGGCCACCCCGAGCAGCACCCAGGTCGAGGTCGACGTGGAGTTGCCGGCCGTCGACTGGCGGGCGATCGGCGTACGCGCCGACGTGCGGGCGCCGGACGTGGTGCTCCTGGTCGACGGGGTCCGCCGGGTCGACGCGAGCATCTGGACGGCGGAGGAGGACGGCGGGTCGTTTCCGGGGCTGGCGGCGTCGTACGCGGCCGGGGTGGTGCGCTGCGACCTGGGTCGGGGCGCGGCGCAGTTGGCCGGCACGCAGGTGGGCCGGGGTCTGTTCACGGCGAGCCCGTCGGCCCGGGACGTGGTGGCGGGCGCGATCCGCTATCCGGTGCACCGGGTGGGCGGCACCGGCGAGCTGGCGAAGCTGCCGGCGGCCGTGCAGGGCCCGTTGACCGCGTTGGAGGTGGCGGTGTCCGACGCCGCCCGGGTCGACGGCGATCTGTTGGTGGTGGACGGTCCGCTGCGCAGTCGGCACCATCTGCCGCGCACGCTCGGCTACATCAAGACCCAGCACAGCCAGTACCTGGACGCCCGGCTGACGGCGGTGGTGACGGGCCTGGCGCCGGGCGAGCGGTCGCCGGTGTTCCGGCTCCGCACGCCCTGGGGCGGCTGGTCGTGGTATCTGCGGCTGCCGGTGGCCGTGGGCGCGCCGTGGGCCGGCATCGTCCGGGTGGAGTGCTCCACCGAGTTGCCCGTCGAGGCGGCGATCGACCTGGCCGACCTGTCGCTGGTCACGCTGCCCCGGTTCGCGTCGACACCGTACAAGGACCCACGGGCGCCGCAGAACCTCATCCCGATCGCCGGCCTGGAGCGCCGCCTACGCGCGCTGCTCGGCGACTCCCGGCTGCTGCACCGCGCGTTGACCGCCGCGGCACGTGTCGGTCGCTGAGCGGGCGGGTCGCGGTGGGGCGTAAACGAGCGGGTGACCGGGTGGTCGAGCGGGTGGACACCGGTCTGGCCGAGTTGGTGCCGTCGGCGGACCGGCCCGGTTCGTGGACGCTGCTGTTGGACGGCGCGCCGCAGTCGCACGTCGACCTGAGCGACCCCACCCACCTGGAGTTCGAGTACGTCCGGCGGCTGGCCGCAGCGCTGGACCTGATCGCGCCCCCGGGCGAGCCGCTGCGGGTGCTGCACCTGGGCGGCGGCGCGTTGACCCTGCCCCGGTACGTGTCGGCGACCCGGCCCGGCTCGACCCAGCGGGTGTCCGAGGTGGACGGCGCCCTGGTGGAGCTGGTGCGGCGTGTGCTGCCATGGCCTGCGGACGCGCGGCTGCGGGTCCGCGTGCAGGACGCGCGGGCCGTGCTGACCTCGACGCGGGACGCCAGCTACGACGTGGTGGTCGCCGACGTCTTCGCCGGTGCCCGCACCCCGGCGCACCTCACGTCGGTCGAGTACGCCGCGGAGGTCGCGCGGGTGCTCCGTCCGGCGGGCTGGTTGCTGGCGAACCTGGCCGACGGCCCGCCGCTGCGGTACGCCCGCAGTCAGGTCGCCACGGTGCGTTCGGTGCTGCCGCAGGCGTGCCTGGTCGGCGACGCGGGGGTGCTGCGTGGTCGCCGGTACGGCAATCTGGTGCTGGTCGCCGGGCGGACCACTCCCCCGGTGCCCGGCTTGACCCGGCGGGCGGCCGGCGACTGGTTTCCCGGCCGGGTGGTGGCCGATGACGAGTTGGACCGCTTCGCCGGCGGGGCGGCGGTGGTGCGCGACGCCGACGCCACCGGCTCGGATCCACCACCGCCGGGGCTGTTCTCCGTCCGCCGCTGACCGGTCACCGGTGACGCCGCCGAAGTTTTTTTCGTTGTTCGTTGATCCGCTCGGGGCGTGGCTGCGTACCACCGGGCGGCCCGCCTTGTGGGGGCGGCGTTGGTCACGGACATCCCGGAGGTCTGCATGCATGCGGTGGCGGCCGGTTGGCATGGCGACGCGGTTGGCGCGGACTGGTTGTCCGCGCGGTCGTCGTCACGGTCGACCTCGTCTGCCCGGGGGGTCGACGCCCGAGCCACGTCTCGCCAAAATGGTCCGGTGACGCCCCGACCGGCGCCCGGGCGCCACCAGGCGACGACAACCGAGGCCAGCCACTCCGACCAGTTGATCCGGCTGCTCTACGCCGAGCACGCCGGTCCGTTGCTGATGTTCGTCATGCGGCTCACCGGGGGGGACCGGCAGCGCGCGGAGGACATCGTCCAGGAGACGCTGCTGCGGGCCTGGCGCAACGCGCACCGCCTCGGCGCACAGGGGCAGGGTTCCCTGCGGCCGTGGCTGGTCACCGTGGCGCGTCGGATCGCCATCGACGAGCACCGCAGCCAGGAGGCCCGGCCGCCGGAGACGTACGACCGGGACCTGACGGCGTTCGCCGAGGCGGACAGCACCGACCGGGTGCTGCGCACGATGACGGTGGCGGACGCGCTGCGTACGCTGAGTCAGTCGCATCGGGAGATCCTGATCGCGACGTACTTCCGGGGGCGGACGGTGCCGGAGGCGGCGGAGGAGCTGGGGCTTCCGTTGGGCACCGCCAAGTCGCGGGTCTACTACGCGCTGCGCGCCTTGCGCACGGCTCTGCAGGAGCGGGGGGTGACAGAATGAGCCGGCCGGACCACATGGACGTCGCCGCGTACGCGCTCGGCGTGCTTGACGAGCAGGACACCGAGCGGTTCGAGGAGCATCTCGCCGCTTGCTGGGCGTGCGCGGCCGAGCTGGAGACGATGGTGCCGGTGGTGGGCCTGCTCTCCGGCATCGACGGCGAGACGATGATGGCCCTGGAGCAGACCGCCACGGATCCGGCGCTGCTGGACCGGACATTGGTCGCGGTCCGGGCCGACCGGCGGCGCACCAGGTTTCGTCAGCTGCTCGCGACCGCCGCGGCGGTGGTGGTCTTCGGCGGGTTGACGGGTTACGGCTTCGTGAGTGTGGCCGGGGACGAGACGCCGGGCAATCTCGCGGAGCCGTCGACGAGCGCCGGCGTCAACGACCCGCCGACGAGCGCGCCGACCGCGCCGCCGAGCGGACCGGGCGTCGGCGGCACCGAGGAGGAGGGCGACCAGGTCGACGCCACCGACCCGACGACCGGCGTCCAGACGACGATGTTCCTCCTTGAGCGGGAGTACGGCACCCGCATCAACTTCAGCCTGCGGAAACTGCCCGGCCCGCGGACCTGCCGACTGGTGGTGGTGCGCGACAACGCCACCACGGAGGTGATTTCGACGTGGTCGGTGCCCGAGGGTGGTTACGGCACCAACAGCCGCCCGCAGGGTCTTGAGCTGAGCGCGTCGACGTCGGCGTTGACGCGCGACATCAAACAGCTCCAGGTGCAGTCGGTGGACCGTAACGGTGTGGCGAGCCCGCTGGTCACGGTGCCCATGTAGGGTCGCGTACCATCGTCGACGCCGGCCATTGTCCAATGGCCGGCGTCGATTTTTGTTTCCGTCGAAAGTTCCGCGTGGGGCCGTACGCATCATCGTTCGCTACGGTTCAATCAAAACCCGTGAAATTGACCACTGTTACTTCTTCAACCTTGACAGCCCGCTCGCCGTACCTATGGGTGAACTGCCAAGAATGAGGAGGGCACGTGGCACAGATGAAGCGGACCGTCATCGTCGCGAGCGCGATGGTCGCACTAACGGCCTGCGCTCCCGCGGGTTACGACGGGGCGAACTCGAGCGCGGCCGAGCCGGTCGCCGTCGCCGCGGCCGAGCCCAGCGCGTCGGCGGAGCCCGAGGCGTCGGCATCCGCGGAGGCGCCGGTCGCCGACGCGCCGCCGGCCGCGGACGTCGACCTGACCGAGCAGTTGATCGGCAAGAAGATCGCCCGGATGGGCAACGTCGTGACGGACCAGGACGGCTGGGTCCTGTACCGCTTCGACAAGGACACCGCCGACCCGCCCGCGTCGAACTGCGTCGACAAGTGCGCGCAGGTGTGGCCGCCCGCGCTGACCGACGGGAACCCCCAGCTCACCGGCCTCTCCGACGACAAGGTCGGCAGCGTCACCCGCCAGGACGGCACCCGCCAGCTCACGATCGGCGGCTGGCCGGTCTACCGCTACATCGGCGACAAGAAGCCCGGCCAGTGGAAGGGTCAGGCCGTCGGCGGCACCTGGTTCGTGGTCGACCAGAACGGCAAGAAGAACCTGACCTGCCTGCCCACCTCGACGCCGAAGGCCGTCGCGCCGCCGGCGGACAGCGGGTCGAGCGACGCCGGAGGCTCGGGCTACTCGTACTGATCCCGGCACCGCCGGGGTACGACGGTGGCCGGTCGCAGCCGCAGCGGGCGCGACCGGCCACCGTCGTACCCGGTGGCACGTCGGCGGACGGCGGCGACCGGCACCGCCGCGTGACCTGGCAGAGTGGCAGGGTGACCGAGACCGAACCCGCCGCGACCCGGGTGCTGCACCCGCCGGTCGGATACCGGCTGGCCGCGTCGGTCCGCGCGCTGACCTTCAGCCCGTACGACCCGTGCGCGCGGATCGCCGCCGGCACCTTCTGGTGGGCGACCCGCACCCCGCAGGGACCGGCCACCCTCGCGCTGCGACCGACGGGCGGTGATCTGCTCGCCGAGGGGTACGGGCCGGGCGCCGAGCATGTGGTGGCACACGCCGACGGGATCGCCGGGCTGCGCGACGACCTCACCGGCTTCGCCGAGTTGGCGGCGGCGCACCCGCTCGTCGCCCGGCTGGCCCGGGAGCACCGGGGATTGCGCATGCCCACCACCGGGCAGGTCTTCCCCCGACTGCTGCGGGCGGTCTTCGAGCAGAAGGTCACCGGCAAGGAGGCGTACCGGGCGTACGCGGCGACCGTGCGGCACTTCCGCGAGCCGGCTCCCGGCCCGCTTCAGCCGCTGCTGCTGCCACCCGAGGCCGCCGCGGTGGCCGCCACCCCGTACTGGGTGTTCCACCCGTTCGGCGTGGAGCAGCGCCGGGCCGACACGCTGCGCCGGGCCGCCGCGCTGGCCGACCGTCTGGAGCGCTGCGTCGACGCGGCGGAGGCGACCCGCCGGCTGACCGCCATCGCGGGCATCGGGCCGTGGACCGCTGCCGAGGTGGTCCGGATCGCGTACGGCGACCCCGACGCGGTGAGCGTCGGCGACTACCACATCCCGAACACCGTGTCCTGGGCCCTGGCCGGCGAACCGAGGGGCGACGACGCGCGGATGCTGACCCTGCTGGAGCCGTTCCGGGGGCATCGGGGTCGGGTGTGTGTGCTGCTGGAGGCCGCCGGTATCCAGGCGCCGAAGTACGGCCCGCGCGCGCCGATCCGCTCGTTCGCCCGCTTCTGAGCGTTTCCCGGCTGCCGGGCAGCGGCCGGGCCGCCCGGGTTCGGCAACGCCGGCTGTGTTGTGCTGCCCCGATGAGCGTCGAGGTGAGCATCGTTGCGGCGGTTGTCGCGGACGCCGGCGAGATCCTGACCGTCCAGCGCGCCGCGTACCTGAGCGAGGCGCAACACTACGGCGAGCCCTTCCTGCCGCCGTTGACCGAGACCCTGGACGAGGTCGCGGCCGTGCTGGCCGGCCCGGATATCGTGCTCGTCGCCCGCTCGGGGCACCGGCTGGTCGGCTCGGTGCGCGCCCACCTGGCCGGCGACACCGCACAGGTCGGACGCCTCTCGGTCGCCCCCGACCAGCAGGGGCGGGGTCTCGGGGCGCGACTGCTGGTCGCGATCGAGGAGGCCTGCGCCGGCCGCGCGGCCCGGTTCACCCTCTTCACCGGCGCGGACAGCGCCCGCACCCTCGCGCTCTACCAGCGGTACGGCTACCGGGTCGTGGCGCACCGTCCGGACCCGAACGGCACCCCGCTGGCCGTGCTGGAGAAACCGGCCGTCAGCTCCGCTCACAGCGACGCCTGAGCCCGTCGGCCTCCAGCCCGACGTAGCGGCGCAGCAGGCCGCCGTACAGCCGGCCGATCAGACCGGCCAGCGGTCCGCTCTGGTCGATGGCCACGTCGACCCGGGTACGTCCGTCGGGCAACGGCACCAACCGGTGCTCGCCACGGGTGTGCACACCCGGGACGTCGGAGACCCAGGTGAATTCCCGCCCCTCGGTCAGCTCGACGACCCGCCACACCGCCGGGCGCAGTTTCGGCTGGGTCAGGCGGGCGGTCGCGCCGACCGCGAGGGGCCCCGGCTCACCCCGCTCGGCCCGGGTCACCGAGGCGGTCCACTCCGGCCACCGTTCCACGTCCACCAGCACCGCCCAGACCCGCTCGGCGTCGGCGCCGATCTCGCTGTTCGCTGCGAACCGCATCGCGTCCCCTCCCCCGGTGGCGCCGTCCGGCTCCGCCACCTCCTGCCGACGACGCTGCCCGGCGGACCGTCACCGCGGCATCCACCGGGCGGTCCGATCATCGATCGGGCCGTGGGTCCGCCGGCCGCGCGGGATCAGGCGGCTTCGCGCAGGTCGGCCAGGCTCAACGGGGTACGACGCCGCAGCAGCTCTTCCAGCTCGGACACCGTGGCGACCTCGCCGAGCACGTCCCGGCCGCCACCGAACCGCTGTGGATATCGACGGGTCAGCCGGTAGCGGTAGCGGCCCCGGACCAGCTCGACGCTGACCCGCCACCGCCCGCAGCAGTCACAGACCCACTCGGCCATCCCGCGAAACTAGCTCTGACCTGCGGTTATCTGATTCGCCCGCGGGGGACGAGGGGCGCGCGGGCGGACACGCCACCGCCGCACCAGCGGTGATCTGCCTCACGGCTGTCGGTGCCGTCTGATTGACTGGTCGCCGTGGACCTGCCGATCAACCCTCCGGTCGAGCCGATGCTGGCCAAGAGCGTCGCCAAGCTACCCACCACGCCCGGTGTGACGTACGAGCCCAAGTGGGACGGGTTCCGGTGCATCGTGTTCCGCGACGGCGACGAGGTCGAGCTGGCCAGCCGGGGCGGCAAGTCGATGACCCGCTACTTCCCCGAGGTGGTCGAGCAGGCCCGCCGGCAGCTGCCCGAGCGGTGCGCGGTCGACGGCGAGCTGATCGTGATCCGGCGGGACGGGCCGTCCGGTCAGCCGAGGCTGGACTTCGAGCTGCTGGCCCAGCGCATCCACCCGGCGGCATCGCGGGTCAAGCTGCTGGCCGAGACCACGCCCGCCGACTTCGTCGCCTTCGACCTGCTGGCCGTCGGTGACGAGGCGTTGCTCGACCAGCCGTACCCGCGCCGCCGGGAGCGGCTGGTCCAGGCCCTGGCCGAGGTGCGCCCGCCGGTGCACGTCACCCAGGTCACCACCGACCCGGAGACCGCCCGCCGCTGGTTCGACGTCTTCGAGGGCGCGGGGCTGGACGGCCTGATCGTCAAGCCGGCCGACCTGACGTACGAGCCGGGCAAGCGGTTGATGTTCAAGGTCAAGCACGCCCGCACCGCCGACGCGGTGGTGGCCGGCTTCCGCTGGCACAAGTCCGGCCCGGTGGTCGGCTCGCTGCTGCTCGGCCTCTACGACGACGAGGGCGTCCTGCACCACGTCGGGGTGAGCGCGTCGTTCAGCATGGCCCGCCGGGCCGAGTTGCTCGACGAGTTGGCCCCCTACCGGGACACCGGCGGCGAGCACCCGTGGGTGCACGGCGACCACGAACGCGGTCAGCGCATCCCGGGCGGGGTGAGCCGGTGGACCGGCACCAAGAACCTGGAGTGGGAGCCGCTGCGCCCGGAACTGGTCGTCGAGGTGGGCTACGACGCGATGGAGGGCGACCGCTTCCGGCACACCGCCCAGTTCGTCCGGTGGCGACCCGACCGCGATCCCCGCTCCTGCCGCTACGACCAGCTCGACCGTCCGATCCGCTTCGACGTGGACCAGGTGCTGCGCGGCGATCCGGCGGTCACCCTGGATCGGGCCGCCACCGGTCCGGCGTAGCCTGGCCGTCGACCCGACTCCGGAGGATCACGTGAGCCGCACCGCCGACCACCCTCGGATGGCACCCGGTCGCCGGGTCCGTCACCGTTTCGTCGCCTTCGCCGTGGCGGCCCTGCTCACCGCCGGCTGCACGCTACCGGCGTTCGCGCCGCGCACCGAGGTGCAGGGTGAGGCGGCCCCGGCCGGCTCGTCGGCCACCTGGCGGCCGTGCCCGGAGGTGGCCGACGATCTGGTGGGGCGGGGCGCACCGGACATGCGCTACGAGTGCGCGCGGATCGCCGTTCCCCGGGACTGGGGCACCGGCAGCGGGGCCACCGCCGGACCCGGCGCCGGGCAGACCTTCGAGATCGCTCTGCTGCGGGCCCGGTCCACCCGGCAGCGCGACCGCATCGGCTCACTGGTGGTCAACCCCGGCGGACCGGGCGGCTCCGGTGTGGACACCGCCGTCTACCTCTCGTTCGGCACCCAGTTCGGTGGGCTGCCCACCTCGGTCACCGAGCGCTTCGACATCGTCGGCTTCGACCCGCGCGGCGTTTCCCGCTCCAGTCCGGTCAAGTGCATCTCCGACGCCGACCTGGACACGAGCTTCGGCTACGACCCCGACCCGCAGAGCCAGGCGTCGTTCGACGGCTTCGCCGGGTTGAGCCAGCGGATCGGGCGTGGTTGCGGGGACCGCTACGGCGACCAGTTGCCCCTGTACGGCAGTGAGCAGGCCGCCCGGGACATGGATGCCGTCCGCGCCGCCGTCGGTGACGACAAGCTGACCTACCTGGGCTACTCCTACGGCACGCTGCTCGGCGCCATCTACGCCCAGCTCTACCCGCAGCGGGTACGCGCGTTGGTGCTCGACGGCGCCGTCGACCCGCAGCAGCGGTTGGTGGCCGGCTCGGAGAGCCAGGCCCGCGGGTTCGAGCGGGCGTTCGACAACTTCACCCGATGGTGCGCCGCCAACGCCCCGCGCTGCCCGATCGCTCCCGACGCCCGCGCCGCCGTGACCTCGGCCATCGACAAGGCCAAGGTCTCCCCCGTCCGGGGCGACGACGGGCGGGAGGCCACCGCGGGCTGGGTCTTCTACGCGGTCATCTCGTCCCTCTACACGGAGTCCGGCTGGCAGGAGCTGGCACGGGCCATCGACCGGCTGGCCGAGGGCGACCCGAAGGACGTGTTCCGGCTCGCCGACTCGTACGCCGGGCGGGAAAGCGACGGGCACTACTCGAACCTGTTCGACGCCAACCTCGCCATCAACTGCGCAGACGAGACCGAGAAGCCGAGCCGGGAGCAGATCCGCCAGTTGCAGTCGCAGTGGCGCGCGAAGTACCCGCTGTTCGGTCCGGCGCTCGCCGTCGGCATGCTGAGCTGCGTCGAGTGGCCGGGCGGCCGGGACCCGTACCCGACCGGGCGGGCCAACGGCGCGCCACCGATCGTGGTGGTCGGCACGACCGGCGACCCCGCGACGCCGTACGAGCAGACCGGCCGGCTCGCCTCGATGCTGGGCGTGGGCCGGGTGCTCACGTGGGAGGGCGAGGGGCACACCGCGTACCCGCAGACCTCCTGCATCACCCAGGCCGTCGACGCGTACCTGCTCGACCTGACCGTTCCCCGCGAGGGCCTGCGCTGCCCGGCCAAGTGACGTTGTGCCAGGCTGACCGGTATGAGCGACATGATCTTCCGGGAGGCTGTCCGCGCGGACCTGCCCGCCGTCATCGCCCTGCTCGCCGACGACGTCCTGGGCAAGGCTCGTGACTTCACCCAGGTCGACGAGGCGTACGAACGGGCGTTCGCCGACATCAGCGCCGACCCGCGCAACTTCCTGATCGTCGCCGAGCAGGACGGCGACCTGGTCGGGTGCCTACAGATCACCTACATCCCGGGGCTGGGCCGGCACGGTGCCGAGCGCTCCCTCATCGAGTCGGTCCGGGTGCGCTCCGACCGGCGCGGGCAAGGGCTCGGCCGGCAGATGATGGCCTGGGTCATCGACCAGGCCCGGCGGCGGGGCTGCGCCCTGGTCCAGCTCACCACCGACAAGTCCCGTACCGACGCGCACCGCTTCTATCTGGGCCTCGGCTTCAGAGCCAGCCACGAAGGCATGAAGCTTCCGCTCTGACCCGCCCGAGACGCCGGGCCGCCCGCCTACGCCGGCCCGCCGGTAGCGCCGCGGCCCCTGACAGGTGGTCGACGGCTCGGGCCCCAGGTTGCCACTGGACGCCTGTCGAGCTGCCCCAGATGTGGGGCGCAGCGATCCACGCCGACGGCCTGGCCCGACACCCACCTAGGCCAACCACATCAACCGCCTGGCACAACACCCGCTGACGCCAACGGCCTGGCACAGCACCGACCAACGCCAACCACATCAACCGCCGACACAGCACCCACCAACGCCAGCCACATCAACGGCCGACCCGGCACCCGCTGACGCCAACGGCCTGGCACAACAACCACCGACGCCAACCACATCAACCGCCGATACAACACCCGCTGACGCACACCGGCTGGCACAGGCACCCGCCGCACGCCAACCGCGCGCCCCATTTCTGGGGCAGCTCGACAGGGAGCGGACAGACCTAGTGGTCCGCCCTGACCGAGTCGACGGCCCAGCGCACCGGCGACCAGGCACCGGCCAGCGGCGGCCAGCCACCGGCCACCGGCGGCCGGCTCAGACCGCCGCTCAGCAGGCCGTTGCGGGCGGCGGGCGTTGGTCAGCCGTCGACTAGCCGGCCGTCGCGCAGGACGAGGACCCGGTCGGCGAGGTCGATCAGGGCCGGGTCGTGCGTGGCGACCAGGGCTGTCATGCCTCGCGCGTGCACCACCGCGCGAAGCAGGTCCATGATGGACCGTCCCGTCTCCGAGTCGAGCTGACCGGTGGGCTCGTCGGCGATGAGCAGGTCCGGTTCGTTGGCGAGCGCACGGGCGAGGGCGACCCGCTGCTGCTGGCCGCCGGAGAGCTCGTACGGGCGCTGGGCGGCGTGCCCACCCAGGCCCACCAGTTCGAGCAGCACCGCGACGCGCTCCTCGCGCTCGGCGGCCGGCACCTGCGCCAGCCGCAACGGCACGCCGACGTTCTCGGCGGCGGAGAGGATCGGCACCAGCCCGAAGGTCTGGAAGACGAACCCGACCGTGCCCCGGCGCAGCCGCAACAACTCGGCCTCCCCGGCCGAGGTCACCTCGTGCCCGGCCACCACCACCTGGCCGCTGTCCGGCCGGTCCAGCCCGCCGATGAGGTTCAGCAACGTGGTCTTGCCGGCACCCGAGCGACCGCGGATGGCGATCAGCTCGCCGCGGTTGGCGGTGAACGAGACGTCCCGCACCGCGTGCACGGCGTGCTCACCACGGCCGAAGGTGCGGCTCACCCCGCTGACCCGGACCACCTCGGCGGGCGGCACACCCGGCCCGCCAGCAGTCGAGGCCGCTCCCGCGACCGCCATGTCCTGATAGTTCACGCCCGTGCCTCCCGCTCCTCCGAGACCCGGTCACCGGGCCGTACCTGCACATGGTCGGGCTCCAGATCGAGCCGGACCCGCTCCTTCAGCGACAGCGCGTCGACGAACGCGGCCGGCAGTTGCATCCGGCCGTTGCGGTCCAGCACCGCGTACTCCTCGCTGACCAGTTCGGTGTTGCCGTCCGCGTCGACGCGCGCGGTCCGGCGTACCTCGGAAGCGGTTCGACCGTCGCGGATCGCGACGGTCCGGCGGACCTGGGTGGCGACGGCGTGGTCGTGGGTGACGACCACGATGGTCACGCCCAGCTCGGCGTTGATCGTGCGCAGCGCCCCGAAGACCTCCGCGCCGGTGGCCTCGTCCAGCTCACCGGTCGGCTCGTCGGCGAAGAGCACCTCGGGGTCGTTGGCCACGGCCACCGCCACCGCCACCCGCTGCTGCTCGCCGCCGCTGAGCTGACCGGGCCGCCGCTGCGCGCCGTAGCCCACGCCGACCAGGTCGAGCAGTTCCCGGGCCCGTTCCCGGCGGGCCCGCGCCGAACGCTTGCCCGCCAACTGCATCGGCAGTTCGACGTTCTCCTGCGCGGTGAGGTACGGCAGCAGGTTGCGGCCGGTCTGCTGCCAGACGAACCCGACCAACTGCCGTCGGTAGCTCAACCGACGCTTCGCGGAGAGCGAGAGCAGGTCGTAGTCGGCCACCCGGGCGATGCCGGCGGTCGGCGTGTCGAGGCCGGAGAGGATGTTGAGCAGGGTCGACTTGCCCGAGCCGGACGCGCCGACGATCGCCACCAGCTCACCCCGGTCGATGACCAGGTCGAGCCCCTGTAGGGCGACCACCTCCACCCCCTCGGTCTTGAAGATGCGCACCAGACCGTCGCAGACGATGTGGCCACGCAGGCGGTCCTGCCCGCCGGCCCGCTCGGCGGCGCGTTGCGCGGCCCGCTGCTGCAGGGAAGCCAGATCGGGCACCAGGGCACTCTGGGCGGTAACGGTCATCTCAGCTCTCCTCTCCGAGCCGGAGCACCTCGCCGAGGCGCAACCGGCGGTTGTTCAGGGCCTCGACGGCGACCGCGAAGCCAAGGGCGATCGCGCCGAGCGCGACCACCGCGACGACCAGCCCGGGTTCGAACGCCACCCGGACCGGCACTCCGCCGGTGAACGCGGACAGGCCGAGCACCGGATTGAGCACCAGGGGGAGCACCGCGCCGACCAGCGCTCCGGTCAGCACCGACACCCCGACCAGCGGGGTCAGCTCGACCAGCAGCAGCCCCCGCCACTGCCGGCGGGACAGCCCGAGGGTGCGCAGCCGGGACAGCACCTGCCCCCGGGCCCGCGCCCCGGCCAGCACGGTGAACGCGATGGCCAGCAGGCCGAGGACCGTCCCGCCGGCGGCGCCGCCCACGAACCCGAAGGCCAGGACGCCGTTCGCGCCACCGTCCGCGAGCTGGTGTCGTACACCCGCCCGGGTGTCGACGGTGACTCCCAGTGGCCGTGCCCGACCGGTGACCGCCCCCTGCTGCTGGAAGCGCAACTGACCCTCGTCACCGGCCTGCCGTAGCGCCTCCGCGTCGAGCCGGTCGCCGGCGACGAGCAGGCTGGTCGGCGCCGGTTGGGTGGCCCGCTGCGGCAGCGCCTGCCAGGGCAGGATCACGAACCGGCTGGTGCTCGCCGGCAGCAGGGGGAAACCGTCCTGCGCGCCGGCCACCCGGAACTCGTACCGCTGGCCCTGCACCGAGACGAACGCCGAGTCCCGCAGACCCGTCCGCGCCAGGTCCGCGGCGACGGCCGGTGACACGATCGCGGGCAGCGCCCCCGCCTCGGCGTGGGCGGTGCGCAACGGCTCCGGCACCCGCACGTCCACCCCGGACTCGCCGGTCACGGTGGCCAGACCGGGACCGTCGACGAGCAGCACGGTGGTCTGGCCGATCCGCGCGTCGGTGCCGACCTCGTCGGCCGCCAGCCGCTGGTCCGGCTCGATGAGCACCGGTGTGGCGGCCTGGACGCCGGGCAGACCGTTCAGCGCGTCGACCGTGTCCGGGGCGAAGCGTTCCCCCCGGATCAGCGCGTCGGCGGGAACGACCTGTTCGGCGGCCCGGCCCCGGCTCGCGTCGACGCCGCCGGCGACGACCGCGCAGAAGGCCGCCGTGCCGATCGCCAGCACCACGACGACCAGCGGCGCGGCGACCGCCGACCGGCCGGCCCGTGCGGTGCCGAGGAAGGTCACGCTGCCGCGGGTACGCGCGGCGAGCCGACTGACCAGCAACAACGGCCACGGGTACGCACGCAGCGCGAGCACCGCCGCGGCGACCGCGAGCAGCACCGGCACCGACACGAGCAGCGGGTCGACCTCGCCGAGGGTGAGCCCGCGCCGGCGCAGCAGCACGGCGGCGAGCCCGGCCAGCACCAGCAGGAAGACCTCGACGGTCAGCCGGCGAGTCGACGGACGCATCCGGACCAGGTCCCGGCGGGCCGCGCCGACACCCTGCACCGTCAGCGTCGCCAACGGCAGGGCCAGGGTGACCAGCAGGGTCACCACGGCGGCGTACGGCGCGGTCGGGTCGGGCGTACCGGGGAAGAGGGTGCCCAACCACCAGCCGACCGCCGCGGCGACCGGCACCACCAGCAGTGACTCGGCGAGGCTGCGGCGCGCGCCGGCGGTGGCCGCGCCGCCACGGGCCCGGATGAGGGCGAACTCCGAGCGGCGTCGGCGGGTGGACAGGGTCGCCGCGAGCAGGATCAGCCCGGCCAGGGTGGCCAGGACGCCCGCACCGACCACCGCGAGCAGGGTCCGGGCGGAGTTCACCTGGGCGGCGAACGCGCGCAGCGGGATGTCGACCGCCTGCGTCAACGTGAGACCGGGCGGAACGTGTCGCTGCAACTGTTGCAGGCCCTCGATCATCTGGTCGAGCTGGCGCGCGCTGATCCGATCCACGCCGAGCCGGTAACGCCACTGCGTACGCACCGGCCAGCCGGCCGCGGCCCCCTTGTCGAGGACCACCGGGGCGACCACGCCGACGCCGATGAAGGGCTGGCCGTCGCCCTCCGGTTCGACGACCTGGAGCACCTGCGGCAGACCGCCCCAGGCGCCACTCGCGCGGTCGACCGGTCGGAACAGCCCGGCCACCACCATGGGTGTCGGTTTGCCGCCGTCGTCGGGCTGACCCAGGTCGAGTCGGCTACCGACGCGCAGGTTGAGCTTGCGCGCCACGTCCGCGTCGAGAGCCAGCTCGATGGGTCGGCCGGCGACGTAGGTCTCGTTCGGCCAGGCGCCCTCGACGAGGGTGCTCTCCTGCTGGATGCCGGGCATGGCGCGCAGACCGAGGTGGACCAGCAGGTTGCGGGCCTTCAGGTCGGGACCGACCACCAGGTTCGGCGTGGTGTCCACGCTGAACCAGCGCTCGGTGACGGCGGACCGTAGCTGCGGTGGCATCTCCTCGACCAGGCTGTCGAACTGCTTGCGGGCTCCGGGCATGACCGGTGCCGCAGCGGTGTCGACCTCCCCGGTGGCGTAGTTGAGATCCCGGCGGTCAGCCGACTCGCTGTTGAGCTGCGCCCGCAGGCCCTCTTCGGCGAGCCGGTTGACCAGTCGGGGCACCCCGCTGACCAGCAGCGTGACCACCAGGGTCAGCACCGCCAGAAGCAGGAACTGCCCGCCGTACGCCCGGACCCGGCGGGCGGCCGCGCCGACGCTCATCGTTCTCCCCCGATTCGCAGCTGCACCGCCGCCACCCGCTGTCGGATGCCGGTGGCGATGAACGCGCTGAAGGCGAGCGCCGCCAGCAGCAGGCCGACCGCGGTCAGGCCGATGGGCACCCAGGGCAGCGCGAACGCCGCCGGGGGCACCGGCCGGCCGGCGGCCGGAGTGAGGATGACCAGCGGAGCCATGGTGGCCCCGACCACGGCGCCGAGCAGCAGCCCGACGCCGACGCCGATACCGGCCAGGAAGGTCTGCTCGGCCAGCAGCGCCCGGGCCAGCAGCCGGGGCGTCGCGCCGAGGGTGGTCAGCACCGCGAACTCGCTCAGCCGACGCCGTGCGGTGGCCCACACGTCGACCATGAGGCCCACCAGGGCGAGCAGTACCGCGCCGAGCGCGGCGGCGAGCATTCCGGTGCGTGAGCCCCGCCAGTACGGGTCGTCGGCGGCGGCCGCGATCTCGGCGCGCCGGTCGAGGACGGTGACGCCGGCCAGTTCACCGGCGGCGCGGGTGGCGGCCGCCGGGTCGTCGGCGCCGATCCACCACTCGGGGGTGTTCCGGACGGTTCCACCACCGCGGACCAGCGCCTCGACCGCTGCGGGCAGGTCGAGCAGTACGCCCTCCCCCGAGGTGGTCGGCACGGAGCTCAGCTCACCGATCAGCCGGGCCGGCACGGACGCGCCGGCAAGGGCCAGGGTGAAGGTGTCGCCGGTGTGCAGGCTCATCGCGTCGCGCACAGCGGGCGTCATGAGGACCGGAACGGGCGCGATCTGCCCGGCGGGCACAATGGCGAAACGGGTGGGCGGATGGAATGCGTACTGTCCATCGGGAATCGAGTCCACCGGATAGTCGGCGACGACGCCCCGCGCGCTGGACCGGGCCGGGATGGGCGGGTTACCGCCGGCGGTGGTGTTCCAGGCCCCGGTCAGCTCGGCGGGCCGCTTGGCGCCGTCCGCGCCGACCAACGTCAACCCGTCCACCTGGAGCCGGTACGAGTTCCCGGCGTCCGCTCCGCCGTCGGCCTCGAATCCGGCCAGTCGCAGTCGCGCGTCTCCCACGTCGGGTAGCCGCACGGTGAACGGCGTCTCCCGTCCGTCGCTGGTGGCGTCGACGGCCGGCAGCCGGTAGGCCGACCCGTCGCTGCTGGTGACCAGCAGCGACACGGTGACCTTCAGCGGGCGGGAGAGCCCGTTGACGGGCGTGCGAGCCGTACCGGTGATCGCTCGGGTGCCGGCGGGCAGTTCGAGGCCGCCGGGAGCGCCCCGGGCCGCGATCATCCGCTGGTACTGCGTCGACGCCGGATCGGCGCTCAGCCGGTCGGCGAGCCGGACGACGCCCCCCGCGCCGGCCGCGTCGAAGCCGATCACGGTGACGGGCAGGTCGCCGCGACCGACGCGCATCTCGTCGCGCCACACCGGCAGCGCCCGGCGCACGCCCGGCAGCGCGGCGAGTTCACCGGCCCGGGTCACCGGGGCGGCGCCGCCGCGCTCGGTCACCCGCAGGTCCGCGCCGACCGTGTGGCCGGCCTGCTCGACCTGGGACCGTTCCCCGGTGCTGACCAGGGACCAGGCGAGCGTGCTGCCGCCGACGGCGAGGGCGAGCAGCAGCACCGGCCCGGCGTGGGGACGCCGGCCGGCCTGCCACATGCCCAGCATGGTGGCGGTCCACGGTCGCCGGTCGACGAACCGTTCGGCGAACCGGGTGAGCGGCGGGAGCACCCGCAGTGCCAGCACCGCCCCGGCCAGCACGCCCAGGGTCGGGGCGGCGACCAGCAGCGGGTCCAGTCCGAGTCGGCCGTTCGAGCCGGCGAGCGGCGAGGCGTACCGGCGGAGCTGCACCCAGGCGAGCACGGCGAGTGCCACGAGCACCAGGTCGACGCTCGCGCGCTGGATGCTCGCCGACCGGTTCGGGCGGGATCGGGCGGCCATGTCGGCCACGTACGTGCCGGAGCCCCGCAGCGTCGGCGCGACCATGGCGACCAGGCAGCCGGCGGCCGTCGCGGCGGCCGCGGCCCAGATCAGGGTGGTGTTACCGCCGGCGGTGGAGAGTTCCGCCGCGCCGCCGGGCCGGACGAACCGCAGCGCCTCTCCGGCGATCACCGGCCCGAGCAGGGCGGCCGGGGCCACGACCAGGGTCGCCTCGCGGGCGGCCAGGCCGGCCAGTTGGCGGCGGGCGGCGCCACGGGCGCGCAGCAGCGCGGTCTGCGGACGACGGTCCTCGTGCAGGAGCGCGGCGACCAGCACCAGCGCGTAGCCGCCGAGCACCAGGATGAGCAGCAGCGGGGTAGCCAACGCGGAGCGGCCCACCAGGTCGGCTCGGGCGATCCGGTCCAGCAGTTGGTCGATCTTCGTGGTGACCTGCCCCGAGCTGCCCAGTTCGGCGGCCTCGGGCACCGTGACCGCGGCCGCGCTGACGGCGGCCCGTACGGCGGGCAGGTCGGCGGCGTCGACACCGCCGAGGTCCGGTTCGGCCAGCCAGGACGCCGTCACCGAGCCCGGAAAGAGGGTGGTGAAGTCGGCCGGGTCCAGCGCGAACGGCCCGTACGAGGTACCGGACCCGACGCTGCCCGTACCCACACCGGGGGCCAGCAGCCAGTACGCCTCGGTCGGGTCGCGGGGCCGCCAGGTGCCGGCGAGCACCACCGCGCTGGCCTTCTCGGTGGCGCGGTCCCGCAGCGGAATCCGCGCGCCGACGGTCAGGCCGAGTGTCGTGGCGACCCGCTCCGGCAGGCTCACCTGGGCCGGCTTCGCTCCGGCGCGGGGCCAGGCCCCGTTGGTCAGCTCGGCGTGCGCGGTCAGGCCCTCGAGAGTGGCCAGGTTCGCGAAGATGGGATCGGTGCCCTTGCGCGGCACCGAGCCGAGATCGCCGGTCAGTTCCCGGCCGGTGCCGTACCGCGCGGCGGAGACGGCGACCGGCACTCCGGCGAGCCCGTCGGCGAACTGTGCCCGCGCCGCCCCGTCACGCTTGGCGAACTCGGCGGCGTCGCGGCCGCCGGACCCACTGACCAACAGGCCGCGTTCCTCGACCGGCGACGCCGCGACCAACGCGCGTTGTCCGGCGTCCACCGCGCGTCGGTTGTAGTCCGACAGGCCGGTGACCAACGCTACGGCGACCAAGGCGGCGAGCACCGCGGCAAACAGCAGTCCCCGCGCCTCGCGGGCCCGCCTCCACACCAGCTTCATCCGACGCCTCCCCTGGCCCTGGTGGGCCGACGACCTTCAAGACAGGTCACCTACGGGGAAAGGTTCGCGCCCGTTACATGATCGTTATTACGAGAACGGCCGGCGCGGTCACGCGCCGCGTCGGGCCGCCCGTACGGCGAAGGCGATCGCGCCCACGACGAGCAATGCGCCGATGAGCTGGAGGCCCGGCGAGTCGTCGGCCCCTCCGTACACGACGGCGGTGACGCCGAGGGCGACGGCCGCGATGGCGACGACGTACCTCACGCGGTCTCCTCCTCGACCCATTCGAGGAGGTCTCCGGGCTGGCATTCGAGCACCCGGCACATCGCTTCGAGGGTGCTGAAGCGGACGGCCTTGGCGCGGCCGTTCTTGAGCACCGCCACGTTCGCCGGGGTGAGCCCGACGCGCTCGGCGAACTCGCCGACGCTCATCTTGCGCTTGGCCAACTCGACGTCGATCCGGACGACGATGGGCATCAGATCACCGCTTCCATGTCGGTCCGTAGCGTGGTGGCCTGCCGCAGCAGGGCGCGCATGACCACCATGAGGAGGCCCAGCACGGTGACGCCCACGGTCAGCAGGAACAGCAGGAGCGGCAGTCCGGGGTCGTCGGCGTTGAACCCGACGTAGAGGAAGACGCCCACCAGCACCAGCCACGCGGCGGCGATGGCCCAGACGATGGCGTCCACCCACTTCAGCGACGCCTCGGTGAAGATGCGGTCGTTCTTGACCAGGCTGAGCAGCTGCCACGTCGCGACGATCACCACCTGGACGCAGAGCACCCAGAAGACCGTCACGATCGTCGCCGGCCACCGGAGGTACGCGTCCTGTGGCGACTCCTGCGCCATGTGCGCGAACTGCCCCGGCAGCGAGAGGGTCTGGAAGAGGACCAGGACCCCGAACAGCACCAGGAGGAACACTCGGAGAGCGGACACCGCTCGACGTTCAACAAGCATGCATCGAGTTTCGCTCGTAACCTATCGAAAGTCAATCGGTACGACGATTGACGTGCGGCGGTGCCACGCGGATCACATCGGGGTGAGGAGACAGAACTCGTTGCCCTCCGGATCGGCGAAGACCTTCCACGGGATGGTGCTGTCGCCCAGGTCGATCGGGGTCGCGCCGAGAGCCAGCAGTCGCGCCGCCTCGGCCTCCATCTCGTCGTTCGGGTACGGGCGCACGTCGAGGTGGACACGGTTCCACCCCGTTTTCACGTCGGGCGTCCGCAGAAACTGCAGGTACGGACCCACGCCTCGGGACGAGCGCAGGACCGCGCTGTCGTCGGTCACCTTGTGCACGGTCCAGTCCGTCGCCTCGCCCCAGAAACGGGCCATGGCTCTCGGGTCCGCGCAGTCGACCACCACGGAGGCGATCGGGCCGGTGTCCTGGTCCGGGTCGTGCCAGTCCAGCACGCAGAACTCGTTGCCCTCCGGGTCGGCCAGGACGATCCACGACACGTCCCCCTGACCCACGTCGACGGGCGTCGCGCCGAGATCCTTCAGGCGCGCGACGACCTCGGCCTGGTGCGCCGTCGAGGTCGTCGCCAGGTCCACGTGTACGCGGTTCTTTCCCGTCTTGGGCTCGTCGGAGACGACGATGTCGATAAAGACGGCGACGGGATCGGGATAGCCGATGCCCTTCGGTTCGAGGTTGGTCACACCGGGCCCCTCGCTGGACATCTCCCAGCCGAGCACCTCGGCCCAGAACTCGCCGAGCGCCACCTCGTCCCGAGCCTTCATGTTGATCTGCACAAGCCGCGTCGCCATGGCGGCGATGCTATCGATGCTCGCGCGCCCTATGCAGCCCTATTCAGGTCGACCGCCGGTCACGCGCCGGAGGCCCGACCCGGGTCGTTCATCTGGCGACGGAACGCGAGGTACGCGGTCAGGTTCGCCAGCAGCATCACCACTCCGATCGCCGAGGCCAGGAGCCCGACGTCGAGGCTCGGCAGCGCGACGAAAGTCAGGGCGGCGAGCACGATGGCGAAGATGTTCAGGAAGGTGAAGGCCAGCACCAGTTCGTTGAGGAGGCGGGACCGGCGGTCCTGGAGGCGGCCGACCAGTTGCTGGTGCAGCGTCCGGACGAAGTCGAGCCGCTCGTCCAGCGTGGTGAGGACGAGCCGGAACTTCCACTGCTGCTCCAGCGCGTTCCACACGGTGCCGCCGGCCGCGTCGAGGTGCGCCTCCACCGACGAATAGCCGAGCCGGAACAGGCGGATGCGGTGGTAGCCGCCGAGAATGCGCTTGGCCTGGTCTTCCAGAGCGCTCATGGACAGGCCGCCACGCCCGGGGTCAATCTGGGACAGCTCCGCCGAGAGCACCGCGTCGTAGCGCAGGGCCGCCGCCCAGCAGACGTGATGCACCCCGGTCAGCCGGGCCAACAGCAGGGCCGGGCGCGACCCGAAGTCACTGACCACGGCCGTGGTGTGCGAGCCGACCCGCAACACGCCATCGGAGATGCCGTCGGGCGTGCAGTCCACGCCGTCCGGGCTGAACCGCTCGGCGATGGCCCGTCGGCGTGCCGGATCGCAGTCCGGATCGACCCGGACGGCGAAGGTGGTGTTGGCCCAAAGGACGAACACCTCGTCGGTACCGGCCGGCGCCGGCAGGACGGCACGCAGGAGCCGCGTCACCGCGGGCAGCATCCGCTGCACCGGCGGGGCGACCTCGGCAACCACGTCGCCGACGCCGCTGACGATGCCGTCCGGCAGTTGGTAGGTGACGCAGACCAGGCCACAGTCGACGTTCCAGAGGCTGATCCGGGCCGAGACCACCTGCCACGCGCCGGATTCCGTGGTGGGCGACAGCGCGGGATCGATCTCCTGCCCGGCGGTCCGCAGGACCTCCGCGCCACCGCTGATCTCCATCGTGGGCCGGGGCATGCTGCCGAGCAGGTCGTCGAGGAGCCGTTGACCGTAGGGCTGCAACGCCAGGTCGTCGAGGCCGTCGGTGACGCTCCACCCCGTGGGCACGTCACCCTCGGCCGGGGCCGGCGCGGAGAGCTGACACGGGAAGTAGGCGAGCACCCGTACCGACGTGACATCCGTGAGCATCAGCCACCTCTCCCCCGACCAGCGCCTTGCAGGGTATCGACAATGTCAACTGGCTCGGCCGGTGCGGATGCCACCCTGCGGACTATGTGCGGCGGTGGAATTCGTTGCGGCGTGGGAGCTGGTCGGGGTCGAGCCAGGCCGGCGGCACGAACTCCGGGTGGCCGTCGTCGCCGAGTCGCACCACCCAGTCGGTCTGGTGGACGTGCCGGTGGTGGTGGCCGCAGAGCAGGACGGCGTTGTCGAGGCTGGTCGGCCCGCCGTCGGCCCAGTGGCGGATGTGGTGGGCGGCGCACCAGCGCGGCGGCCGGTCGCAGCCCGGGAACGCGCAGCCCCCGTCGCGCAGCACCAGTGCCCGGCGCAGCGGCCCGGTGACGAGTCGTCGTTGCCGGCCGACATCGAGGACCTGACCGCCGCGGCCGAGCACGGCCGGCAGGATGGCGGCGTCGCAGGCGAGCCGGCGCACCGTGTCGGGGGTGAGCCGCAGGCCAACGTCGAGCGTGCCCGCGCCCAACTGCCGGGTCAGCCCGTCGAAGCTGGTGGTGACGACGAGCTGCGCGGGGTCACCACCGGTCTCGGGCAGCTCACCGGTACGCAGCGCCAGCCGGCACACGTCCGCGAGGGCATCGTGGCGACGCTGACCAGCGCAGCGGTTGTCGTCCGGCCCGGCGGGCGCGCTCAGCGGGTCGATGGCGGCGCGGAGCAGCGCGGCGGCCTCGGCGTCGAGGATGCCGCTGAGCCGGAGCCGTCCGCCGGTCTGCTCGGAGACGGTGACGTGCCGGTCGAGGGCCGCCCGGGCGTCCTCGGCGGCCAGGGCTGCCGCGTCGGCGGCGTCGGCAAGACCGGGAGCGACGTGATCGAGGATCCGGGTGCCCATCCGCCGCAGCAGCGTCGGATCGAACTGCCCTGCCCACTCGACGAGCACCCCGACCGCCTTGTCGGCCACCTCCGCGCCCGCCACGGCTGACACCGTGGCGGCCGTGTCGGCGATGACCCGGGCCTGCTCCACGCTGACCGTGCCGTCCGCCAGTGCCTGGCGCACACCTGGCGGCGCGACGTCGACCGAGGCCGCGAGGGCGACCAGCCGGCGCGCGGCGCCGACGTCGAGTCGCAGCCGCTCACGCAGCCACACCGCCGTCGAGGACGCCCCTGCGCGACAGCCGTGCCCCGACCGTCCAACTCACGGATCGCCGCCAACTGCACCGCCGCCAGACGCTGCGTCAGCCGGTGGCTGGCGTCGAGCGCCGCGATCAGATCGTGGTCAGCGAGGGCCCAGACGGCGGTGTCGGCGCACGCCGCCACCGCCCGGTCCGCCTGTGCCAGCTCATCGAGCCCAGGCAAATTCTAGAACAGGTGTACGACAAGAATCGGCCACGCCGAGCACTGCGAACCAACCGTTCGGGCGCGGTCAGCCCTCGGCCAACTCCGGACGGTGCTCTCGAATCCAGGCCACCACGTCCGACTTGCGCCAGACCTTGCCCTGCACCAGATCAGCCACCGGCTCCGGGAAGTTCCGGTGGCTGGTGATCACGTAAACGCGCTGCTTGCTGATGCCGCCAAGCATCGCGCGAATCTCCGCAGCGCCCACCAGATCCATATGGCGGACGGTAATCAGTTGACCCGACTCCTTGACCCTGGTCAACTTACCGGTCACCGTAGGAGGTATGCCTTCGCCGAACGAGCCGCCGGTCCCGTACGCCCAGCGGAGAGCGATCCGCCCGCACACGCCGATGCGCCCGCTGTGGTTGTGCCGCGTCTGCGCGGCCGCCTGGCCGGCCCGCCGGCCCGACTGCTGCTGACGATGCAGTACCGGCGGGATCGGGTGGGGTTGTCGGTCTACCTGGCGAGCCAGTTGTTCGAGGCGACGGCCGACCTGCTCAAGCTGAACCCGGACGCGGTACCCGACCCTCGGGAGCTGTTCGACAGGTTTGTGGCGTGGACGGCTCGGCCGCCCGAGTGAGACGGCGCTATGGCGTGCGCTTGGCGCGGCTGGGCTGCACCCGCTTGGGTTCGCCGGGCATCTTCGGGTGGTCCGGCGGGTACGGCAGGTCGCCCTGGCCGGCGGCGGCGTCGCGGTCGGCCCACTCCAGCAGGGGCGTGATGTCCCACGGGGCGTCGTCGATGCCGGCGTGCGGGTCGCCGCGCTCGGCGAGCCGGGCCGGCACGGTCCGCAGGTCGAAGTCGTCCGGGTCGACGTCGGGCAGCTCGTCCCAGGTGACCGGAGTGGAGACGGTGGCCCGGGCGTTGGCGCGCAGCGAGTACGCGCAGGCGATCGTCCGGTCCCGGGCCATCTGGTTGTAGTCGACGAAGACCCGACTGCCGCGCTCCTCCTTCCACCAGGCGGTGGTCACCAGGTCGGGGTTGCGGCGTTCGACCTCACGGGCCAGGGCGATGGTGGCGCGACGGACCTCGGTGAACGTCCAGCGGGGTTGGATGCGCAGGTAGACGTGAACGCCGCGCCCGCCGGAGGTCTTCGGCCAGCCGATCGCGCCCAGCTCGTCGAGGACAGCGCGCACCTCGGCGGCGGCCCGGCCGGCGTCGGCGAAGTCGGTGCCGGGCTGCGGGTCGAGGTCGATGCGCAGTTCGTCGGGGCGGTCGGTGTCGGCGGCGCGCACCGGCCACGGGTGGAACACGATCGTGCCCATCTGCGCCGCCCAGGCCACGTGGGCCAGGTCGGCCGGGCACAGCTCGGCCGCGCCGCGACCGCTCGGAAAGGTGATGTCGGCGGTGGTGATCCAGGGCGGCACGCCCCGGGTGGGCACCCGCTTCTGGAAGAACGCCTCACCCTCGACGCCCTCGGGGAAGCGTTGCAGCGTGGTGGGCCGGTCCCGCAGGGCGCGCATGATCCCGTCGCCGACGGCGAGGTAGTAGTGGAAGACGTCCGCCTTGGTGAAGCCCCGCTGGGGGAAGATCACCCGGTCGGGGCTGCTGAGTCGTACGGTGTGCCCGGCCACCTCGACCTCGGCGACTGCCTTGGTGCCACCCATCCCGCGACCTTATGCCACGCCCCCGACGTTCGACGTACCGTTGACGGGTGAGTCTTGACGACAACAACCTGCCCAAGACCGAGGACGAGTGGCGCGTCCGCCTGACCCCGGAGGAGTTCCACGTCCTGCGGGAGCACGGAACGGAACGTCCGTGGACCGGCGAGTACGTGGACACCAAGACGTCGGGCGTCTACCACTGCCGGGCCTGCGGTCTGGAACTCTTCTCCAGTGACACGAAGTTCGACTCGCACTGCGGGTGGCCGAGCTTCGACGACGCCATCCCGGGCCGGGTCAAGGAGATCGAGGATCGCAGCCTCGGCATGGCCCGTACGGAGATCCGCTGCGCCCGCTGCGACAGTCACCTCGGGCACGTGTTCCACGGCGAGGGTTTCACGCCGAAGGACACCCGGCACTGCGTCAACTCGATCTCGGTGCGCCTGGAACCCCGCTGACCTGATCGTCGTACCCGCTGAGCAGCTGGACCTCGGCGGACCGGGACTGTTCGATCCGCCGGGCCAGGTCGCGGACCCGCTCGTCGCGGCCGACGCCGACCTGGGCCCGGGCCAGGTCGGCGGCGGCTCGCTGGTGGTCGGCGAGGACCTCGCGCAGCACCCGGTCGACGTCGGAGTCCGACGCGGCCCGCAGCCGGTCGAGCGCCGCGTCGTCGCCGTGCCCGGCGTGGTCGTGCCCGGCGGCGGCGCTGACGCCCGGTCCGGTTGTCGGCAGCCAGCCGCGCATGGTCGACAGCTCGTCGGCCTCGGTCACCTCGATGGCGGCGGCCAGTGTCTTCAGCGCGTCGTCGCGTAGCCGGTCCCGGGCGAGCCGGACGATCTGGAGGGTGCGCTCGCTGTGCCCGGCCATGGTGCTCAGGAACACCACGTCGATGCCGCTCAGCTCGGCGGCGGCCGGCGCGGAGTCGGCCACCACCGGGGACGCGGGAGCCGGCGGGCGCGGGGACGGCCCGGCGCAGCCGGCGAGCAGCGACGCGGCGACCAACCACGCCAGGTGGGTTGCGCGGGGCATGCCGGGGCTCCGATCGGGTGGGGGTGGCGACGCGGGTGCGGCCGGGACCGCACCCGCGCGGTCAGACCTGTTGCCAGAGCGCCGGTACGTTCGGCGGCTCCCAGCCGGCGATCGCGGTGTGCGCCTGCCGGCAGCGGTACGTCCGGCCGCCGTAGGTGACCTGGTCGCCGACCTGGTAAGCCCGGCCGGCCGTCCAACTGCCGCCCGCCGGGGGCGGGGTCGTCGGCGCGGCGGTGGGGCTGGTCGTCGGTCGCGGCGTGGGTGAGGTGGTCGGCGTCGGGGTGGGGGTCGACCCGCCGCCACCGATCTGCACGTCGATGCAGGAGTAGAAGGCGTTCGCGGTGTCGGAGATGTTCCACACGGCGAGGATCTTCTGCCGCCCGGAGAAACCGCCCAGGTTGACGGTGTGCGAGACCGTCGCGCCGGGCTGCTGCCCGTTGCCGTTGACCACGCCGACGCGGGTGTTGCCGATCCAGTACTCCCAGTTGCTGGTGGCGTGCCGGGCCGTGTTGAACCAGGTGAAGGTCAGCGAGCTACCGACCGACGTGGCCGGCCAGCCCCGGCTGTCGTCGTTGAGGACGGCGAACTGGGTGATGCCGGCGTTGCAGCTCTTGAGGCCCTTGGGCCCTTCGACGCTCTGCGGCTCGTACTTGATCTGCCCGCAGTCGGGCACCTTGCCCTGCGCGCAGAGCGCCTGCCGGCTGGGCGGGGCGGAGACGTAGCCGTGCGCCTGGGCTGGCGCGGCGACGGTGAGGGTGGCGGCGACAGCGCCCGCCGCCACCAGCGGGACGGTGATTCTTCGGCGCATGGGGGCAGCTCCTTCGGCAGGTGCGGTGAGGTGCCCCCAAGGTAATTTAAACTTTATTAACAGTAAAGAGCGTCATCGATAAATACATCGATGGTGACGAGTTGACCTCTCACAGTCGCAGCAGGCTGCCGTTGTCGTCGACGCCGTCGGCGCTCTCGTCGTCGAGCCAGACGCCGCCGGTGGCGAGGTAGCGGAAGCGGTACTCCCCCGGACCGAGCTTCACGGTCACCGTGCGGGTGCCGTCGCGCCGCGCCACCAGCTCGTGCCGACCGGGCTCCCAGCCGTTGAACGAGCCCACGACGCTCACCGGACCGGGTGGCGCGTCTCGCGGGAGGCAGAAGGTCACCCGGGTCTGGCTGCCGAAGAGCTTGTTGCGCTTGATCATGGTGATCCTCCGGGGGTCACGGCGGTTCACCTGGCCTAACGCAGGACACGCCGACGCCGACACGCCATCCGGCGAGGCCGGCTGGCGGTAATTCGCCCGTCGCCGCCCCACCCTGAGGCAGTGTGGTAACACATGTCCTGATACGGGGGGTTCCTGTGGCAACGTGCGAGGTCTGCGGCAACGACTACTGGATGGCGTTCGAGGTGCACACCGTCAGCGGTGACGTGCACACCTTCGACTCCTTCGAGTGCGCGATCCACCGCATGGCGCCCATCTGCGAACACTGCCAGGTCAAGATCGTCGGACACGGCGTCGAGGTCAACGGGCGATTCTTCTGCTGCGGGCACTGCGCCCGAGCGGTCGAGGGCGCCGAGGGCGCCGAGATCCGCGACGCCGTCGGCGCGCGCCCGGCCTGACCCGGGTCGGCCTGATCGGGTCGGCCCGGCCGTGGGCCAACCGGACCGCCAAGCTGGGGTACGGTCGTCGCCATGCGGCCATTCCTGGGCGTCCTGCCCCCGCCGCGCTCCTGAGCGGAGCGCCGCGCCTCTCGCCGACCGGGTGACCTGACCCCGCTCGGCCACTCTGTCGTACGCGCTCCGTCGACGTCGTCCCGTCAACGGCTCACCCTTCGGAGCGCTCCCGTGTCCACCACCCGCACCCTGTTGCCGGCCGCCTCGGCCGCCCGCAGCGGCCTGCTCCAGATCACCGTCACCGGCGTGCTGTGGGGCACCACCGGCGTGGCGGTGCAACTCCTGCGCGAGGGCACCGGGCTCAGCCCGGTGAGCATCGGCTTTCACCGCCTCGCCATCGCCGCGCTCGTGCTGCTGGCGTGCGCCGCCGGCCGGCTCCGCACGATCGCGGCCACCCTGCGCGTCGCACCCGTACCGCTGCTGCTCACCGGCGTCGGCCTCGGCGTCTACCAGGCGCTCTACTTCGCCGCCGTGGCGCTGGCCGGAGTCAGCGTGGCCACCATCGTCAGTCTGGGCCTGGCCCCGGTGCTCGCCGCGGCCTGGGAGTCGGCGCGCGCCCGTCGGCTCCCCGGGCCGCTGCGACTCGGCACGCTCGTCGCGGCGGTGGCCGGCCTCGTCCTGATCACCGCCGCCACCGAGCAGCCCGGCACGGCGGCGCCCGCCCCGCTGCTCGGCCTGCTCGCGGCGGCCGGCTCCGGCCTCGGGTACGCGGTGACCACCCTGATCAGCCGCCAGGTGTCGCAGCGCGCCGCGCCGATGACACTCACCACCATCTCCACCGTGGTCGGTGCGCTGACCCTGGCGCCGTTCGCCCTGGTCGCCGGGGTCAGCGTGCCGGTACGCCTCGACACCGTGGCACTGCTGCTGCACCTCGGCGTGGTCACCACCGCGGTTGCGTACGCGTTGTTCTACGCCGGGCTGCGCACCACGCCGGGCAGCGTCGCGGCCGTGCTGACCCTGCTCGAACCGCTCACCGCCGCCGCCCTGTCGGTGGCGCTGCTGCACGAACCGCTCCCCCGGCCGGTGATCGTCGGCGGTGTTCTGCTGCTCACCGCCGTGGCCGCCACCTACCTCGCACCCGAGCGCGCGAACATCGGGTGAACCAGCCCGACCTACCATCGGTGGATGCCCCAGCAGACCACCGAGATCCGAACCGCGCTCTTCGCCGACCTGGACGCCCGCACCCTTCACGACCTGCTCAAGCTGCGCATCGATGTGTTCGTGGTGGAGCAGAACTGCCCGTACCCGGAACTCGACGGGCGTGACGTCGAGCCGGGTACCCGACACGTCTGGCTGACCGACGGCGACGCTCTGATGGCGTACCTGCGGATCCTGGCCGACCCGGACGGCGTCGCCCGGATCGGCCGGGTGGTGGTGGCCCCGGCGGCCCGTGGTGGCGGGCACGCCGGCCGGCTGATGGCGGCGGCGCTCGACCTGGTCGGCGACCAGCCATGCGTGCTGGAGGCCCAGTCGCACCTGGTCGCGTTCTACGCCCGACACGGCTTCACGGTCAGCGGCCCGGAGTACGTCGAGGACGGCATCCCGCACACCCCGATGCGCCGAGACGCGCGACCGGCAGCCATTGACGTCTGACGATCAAACTGGCATCGTGCCGGATAGAGCCATCGCGGGAGCCAGCGAGTAGGCACGGGAGCGGGCAACTCCCGGCAGTCCGGGTGTCGTCGTCCGACCTCATCCCCCCGGGGGCTCCATGTCCACAATCGCCCGAACACCACGCGTGCTCCGGCCGCTCGCCATCGCGGCAGCCGCCACGCTCCTGCTGACCACGGCGCTGAGCGTCTCGCTGGTCCCATCCGCCTCCGCGCACGGCTCGGTCGTCGACCCACCCTCGCGTAACTACAGCTGCTGGCAGCGCTGGGGTGGTGACTTCCAGAACCCGCGCATGGCCACCGAGGACCCGATGTGCTGGCAGGCCTGGCAGGCCGACCCGCAGGCCATGTGGAACTGGAACGGCCTGTTCCGGGAGGGTGTGGCCGGCAACCACCAGGGCGCGATCCCGAACGGCCAACTGTGCAGCGGCGGACGGACCCAGAACGGCCGCTACAACGCCATGGACACGGTCGGCGCCTGGAAGACCACCTCGGTGGCGAACAACTTCCGGCTGCGCTTCTTCGATCAGGCCAGCCACGGCGCCGACTACATCCGGGTGTACGTGACGAAGCAGGGCTTCAACTCGGCCACCCAGCCGCTGGGCTGGAACGACCTGGAGTTGGCCGGTCAGATCGGCAACACCCCGGCGTCGCAGTGGGACAAGGACACCGGCGGCGTCTCCATCCAGATCCCGGTGAGCGCACCGGGACGGACCGGGCGGCACATCGTCTACACCATCTGGCAGGCGAGCCACCTGGACCAGTCGTACTACCTGTGCAGTGACGTGGACTTCGGTGGCGGCACCAGCACCCCGCCGCCCACCACACCGCCGCCGACGACTCCGCCGCCCACCACGCCCCCGCCGACGACTCCGCCGCCCACCACGCCCCCGCCGACGACTCCCCCGCCGAGCACCCCGCCGCCGGCCGGGGCCTGCACGGCGACGTACCAGATCACCGGGCAGTGGTCCGGCGGCTTCCAGGCCGAGGTGAAGGTCACCGCCGGTGGCTCACCCACCAAGGGCTGGTCGGTGAGCTGGAACTACAACAACGGCCAGCAGGTCGCCTCGTCGTGGAGCGCCACCGTCACCACGAACGGCACGCTGGTCACCGCGCGCAACGTCAACTACAACGGCACGCTGGCTGCCGGAGCGAGTACGACATTCGGTCTGCTCGGCTCGTGGAACGGCAGCAACCCGGTTCCGCTGGTCTCCTGCACGGCGACCAGTTGATCCCCGTCCGGTGCCGCACCCGGGCGGGGGCGCGGCGCCGGACGGCGGGAATGCGGTGGTGCCCGGCGATCCGTCCGGGCACCATCTCCGCATGATCGACATCTTGGTGCTCACCCCCGACGACTGGCCCACCTGGCGGGAGCTACGGCTGGCCGCCCTCGCCGAGGCGCCGGACGCGTTCGGCTCACGGCTCGCCGACTGGCAGGGTGACGGCGATCGCGAGCAGCGCTGGCGCGACCGGTTGAGCATCCCCGGCTCACTCAACCTGATGGCCGCCCTGGCCGGGCGTCCGGTCGGGATGTCGAGCGGCGTACCCACGTCGGACCCGCTGACGCTGGACCTGATCTCGATGTGGGTGCATCCCGACGCTCGCGGCAGCGGTGTCGGCGACCGCCTGGTGAACGAGGTGGCGCACTGGGCCCAGAAGCGCGGCGCGGAGCGGCTACGGCTCTGCGTCAGGGTGGACAACGCGCGCGCCAAGTCCCTCTACCGCCGCGCCGGCTTCCGCTTGACCGACGAGCCGGGTGACCTCATGCCCGACGGCATACGCCGAGAACAGATCATGCTCCGCCCCCTCCGCCCCACCCCCTCGCACTAACCAACAACCCCCGTCACCCCGCGCCCGCCGCGCCCCCGCGCCGCCCCGTCACCCCGCGCCGCCCCGTCACCCCCCGTCCCGCCGCGTCGATCATGGAGTTGTGGTGGTCGACAAAGCACCCACGGGCGGGCAAACCAGGCACCACGACCCCATGATCGACGAGATCGGGCAGCCGGTGCGGCGATCTTGCACTTTCGGTTGCCAGATCGCGGCCTATGCCCCTTTCGTCGCGACAGAAAGTGCAAGATCGCGGGGCAGGGCAGGGGGCGGGGCAGGGCAGGGCAGGGGGGCAGGGGGCAGGGGGGCAGGGGGGCAGGGCTGGGGTGGGCGCACCCGGGCGGGGGTGAGGGCGGCGGGCGGCGAGGGTCAGACCAGGCAGTTGACGATCTCGGCGACCGAGCGGCGGCGGCCCGTGTAGAACGGGACCTCCTCGCGGACGTGCCGGCGGGCCCCGGAGGCGCGCAGGTCCCGCATCAGGTCGACGATCCGGTGCAGCTCGTCGGCCTCGAACGCGAGCATCCACTCGTAGTCGCCAAGCGCGAACGAGGCGACCGTGTTGGCGCGTACGTCCGGGTAGCCGCGTGCCATCTTCCCGTGCTCGGCCAGCAGCTCACGCCGCTCGGCGTCGGGCAGCAGGTACCACTCGTACGAGCGCACGAACGGGTAGACGCACAGGTAGGGGCGGGCCTCCTCGCCGGCCAGGAACGCCGGGATGTGGCTCTTGTTGAACTCGGCCGGCCGGTGCAGCGCCATCTGCGACCACACCGGGGTCAGCGCCCGGCCCAGCGTCGTGCGCCGGAACCGCAGGTACGCGTCCTGGAGGGCGTCGCTCGACGCCGAGTGCCACCAGATCATCACGTCCGCGTCGGCGCGCAGGCCGGCCACGTCGTACACGCCCCGGATCACCACGTCCTTGCCGGCCAGCTCGTCGAAGAGGGACTCGACCTCACCGGTGACGTTGTCCCGCAGCGACGGCAGCGTTCCGCTGGCCCGGAACACCGACCACATCGTGTAGCGGATGCTGTCGTTCAGCTCGCGTAGCCGGGCCGCGTTGGTCTGCTCGCTCATCTCGCCGATCCTCCCAGTGCTGTGATGATCTCGTCGGCCGCCGTCTCGCCGGAGCGGACGCAGACCGGTATGCCGACACCGTCGTAGCCGGCGCCGGCGAGGACCAGGGTGGGGTGCGCGGCCCGCAGCGCCGTCCGCGCGGCGGCAACCCGGTCGGCGTGCCCCGGGGTGTACTGCGGCAGCGCGCCGCCCCACCGCTGCACGTGCCCGTCGACCGGGGCGGGCAGCGGGGTGTCGAGCACGGCCGACAGCTCCCGGTGCACCGTCGCGGCCAGGTCGGCGTCCGGGCGCTGGAGCTGCGCCTCCTCGCCGTAGCGGCCCACCGAGGCGCGCACCAGCGCCAGCCCGTCCGGCCGCCGCAGGTGCCCCCACTTCGTGGTGAAGAACGTCGCCGCCTTGATCAGCAGCCCCTCGGTGCTCGGCACCAGGAAGCCGGACAGCTCGGGCAGCGGCGGCTGCGGCAGCGCCAGGGTGACCAGCGCGACGCTCGCGTAGTCCAGCTCGCCGACGACCGACGCGGCCTGCGGGGCCGGGCCGGCGAGCAGGCGGGCCGCCGGCCGGGCCGGCACCGCCAGCACCACGGCGTCCACGTCGACGCTCTGCGGATCGCGGGTCGGGCCGACGGTGAGCCGCCAGCCACTGTCGGTCCGGGTCACCTCGCGCACGGCGGCGTCCCGTCGGATCGTCGCGCCGCTGGCCGTCACCGCCGCCTCGATGAGGGTGCCCAGCCCGCCGGCCAGGGTGCCGAAGACCGGGGCGCCGGGTGCGCGCGGGGCGGCGGCCTGCGCGGCCCGGACCGCGCCGACCAGGGTGTGCTCCACCCGCGCCGCGCGGGCCAGCGCCGGCATCGTGGTGACCAGGGACAGGTCGTCGGCGCGGCCCGCGTACACGCCGCCGAGCATCGGGTCGACCAGCCGGTCGACCACCTCGTCACCGAAGCGGGAGCGGACCAGCGCGCCCACCGAGACGTCCGCGTCGGGCCCGACCAGCGGCCGACCGCCGTCGAGGTCGGCGTCCGCCGCCGGCCGGGCGACCGCCGCCACCCGATCCAGATCCCCGGGTACGCCCACCAGCGTCCCGCCCGGGATGGGGCGCAGCCCCCCGTCGACCACCAACGCGGCCTGCCCGACGGTGGGGTGCACGATCTTCTCGGCCAGCCCGAGCCGGCGGGCCAGCGCCACCGCCGCGCTCTCGGCCCCGGTGGGGTCGCGCATCAGGAACGACTCGGCGCCGAACTCCACCGGTCCACCGGCCAGCGTGCCGGTGCGCAGCTTGCCACCGAGCGCGCCGGACTGCTCGTACACGGTGATCTCGGCGCCCTCCGGCGCGCGGTCGCGCAAGCGGACCGCGGCGGCCAACCCGGCGATCCCGCCGCCGACCACCGCCACCCGCCAGGGCTGCCGCATCGCCTTCTCAGCCCTGGTCGGCCCGGCGGCTGGACACCTCGTGCACCAGCGCGACCACCCGGGTCAACACGTCCGGGTCGACCTCCGGCAGCACACCGTGGCCGAGGTTGAACACGTGCCCGGGGGCGGCCCGGCCCTGCTCGACGATGCGGCGTACCTCGGCCTCGACCACCGGCCACGGCGCGAGCAGCACGGCCGGGTCCAGGTTGCCCTGCACCGCCCGGTCCGGCCCGATCCGGCCGGTGGCCACATCCAGTGGCGTACGCCAGTCGACGCCGACCACGTCCGCGCCGGCCTCACCCATCGCGCCCAGCAGCTCGGCGGTGCCCACCCCGAAGTGGATGCGCGGCACACCGGCGTCCGCCAACCCGCTGAGCACCTCCGTCGAGTGCGGCAGCACGTAACGGCGGTAGTCGGCCTCGGAGAGCGCGCCGGCCCACGAGTCGAAGAGCTGTACGGCGGACACCCCGGCCTCGATCTGCACCCGCAGGAAGGCCAGGGTCACCTCGGCCAGCCGGGCGCAGAGCGCGTGCCACAGCTCGGGGTCGCCGTACATCAGGGCCTTGGTCTTGGCGTGGGTCCGCGACGGGCCACCCTCGACGAGGTAGCTGGCCAGCGTGAACGGCGCCCCGGCGAAGCCGATCAGCGGGGTGTCGCCCAGCTCGACCACGAGCTGCCGGACGGCCTCGTCCACGTACGGGACGTCGTCGCGGCTGATCGGACGGATCCGCTCGACGTCGCCGGCGGTACGGATCGGCTCGGCGACCACCGGGCCGGTGCCCGGCACGATGTCCAGGTCGACCCCGGCCGCGGCGACGGGCACCACGATGTCGCTGAACAGGATGGCCGCGTCCACCCCGTGCCGGCGAACCGGCTGGAGGGTGATCTCGGTGACCAGCTCCGGGCGGCGGCACGACTCCAGCATCGGCACGTTGGCCCGGATCTCCCGGTACTCCGGAAGGGAGCGTCCCGCCTGGCGCATGAACCAGACCGGGGTGTGCGGGCCGGGCCGACGCCGGCACGCCCGGACGAAGGGCGAGTCGGCCGGGCCGCCGGGGCGCGGGTGTCCGTCTCGGGCGGCAGTGCCCGTGGTATCCGTGGTCATCGCCGCAATCGTGCCACGCCGCCCACCTCGGACCGGGTGGGGGTGAGAGGAAGGGCACGTTCCACACCCGGACGCCTCTCGCGAGTGTCGGCGCGCCGTCGAAGCGGGCGACCACACGGCGGCATAGGCTGCCGACATGGCCCCCCCGATCGCGCTCCCGGAGACCTTCGCCCGCGCGGTCGCCGGGCTCCGGTCGCCGGCGCCCCGGCCGGAGATCACCCTGGAGGAGGTCGGCGCGCCCCAACGACTCGCGCCGTACACGTTCGCGCTCTCCGCGACGGTGCTGCGCGACGGCGACGAGGTGGCCACCGGGCGGCTGATCCTGCTGCACGATCCCGCCGGGCACGAGGCGTGGCAGGGCACCCTGCGGTTAGTCACCTATGTGACGGCCGAGTTGGAGGTCGACCTCGCCGCCGACCCGCTGCTACCCGGGGTCGGCTGGACGTGGCTGACCGACGCCCTCGACACGCAGGACGCCCGTCACCGCGCGATCGGCGGAACGGTCACCCAGACCATGTCGACCCGGTTCGGTGACCTGGCCGGCCCACCGACGGCCGGCGACATCGAGATCCGCGCCTCCTGGACACCCGTCGACGACAACCTGGCCCCCCACCTGCTCGGGTGGTGCACCCTGCTCGCCTCGACGGCCGGTCTGCCCCCGCCCGGGGTCACCGCGCTCGCCGACCGCCGCCCGGCCGCCACCGCCTGAGGGCGGGGGTGGCGGCGGGCGGCGCGGCGGATCAGAGGTAGTTCTCCGCCTCGTCGCAGACCTTGTCGAGGCCCTTCATCGCCGCGTCGTACTTGCTCTTGTTGCCGGCGGCCGCCGCGCCCAGCGCCGTGGTCAGCTTGTCCAGGCAACTGGCGATGACCTTCTTCTGCCGGGTCTGCTCGTCACGGTCGTTCCGGGTACCGGTCAGATCCTGCTCGGTGTTGTCGAGCTTGTCCTGCATGACCTGCAGTTCGGTCTTGAGCCGACCGATCTCGGTGGTGTTGGCCGCGATGGTGCCGTCGCGCTGGCTGACCTGGGCGTTGAGGCGCTTCTCGGTCCGGTTCAGCTCGTTGTTCTTGGTCACGAACAGCCCGGTCATCACCCCGCTTACGAGGAAGAGCAGCGTGGCCACCAGAGCCAGCACCAGCACGGCGCGGCTGCGCCGCGGGGCCGGCGCAGCGCCGTACGGCGCCATACCGGGCGGGCCCGACATGGGCTGCCCGTACGCGGGACCGGAGACCGGCGGGCCCGACATGGGCTGCCCGTACGCCGGGCCGGAGACCGGCGGGGCCGACATGGGCTGCCCGTACGCCGGGCCGGAGACCGGCGGGGCCGACATGGGCTGCCCGGCGTACGGCGGGGCGCTGGCCGGGTAGGCGGTCGTCTGGCCGGCGCCGTACTGCGGGGCGGCCTGGCCCGGCGCGTACTGCTGCGGCGGCATCGCCTGGCCCGGGGCGTACTGCTGCGGGGCGGGCTGACCGGTCGGGTACTGCGCGGTCGGTTCGGTGCCGGTCGGCTGGGGCACCGCCGCGTGCGGCACCGTCGCGTCGGCGTCGGGCGCACCGGCCGGCGGGGTGGCGGCCGGCGGCGTCGGCGCGGCGGGCGGGGTGCCCTCCGGGCCGGTCGGTGGCTGGGACATGTTTCTTCCTCCAGGTGAGCGGGTCCTCCGCTGGTGGGCGCGACGGACCGGATGCAGCGTCGGGATCGTCCGGGGCCGAGGACCCGGACGGGGTTGGGGACGGCCCGGAGGGCCGTGGGGTGGCGCGAGCGGCCGAGGCCGCGGGTCAGCAGATCTTGAAACCGTCGCAGGCGACCTTGATCGGTACGGCCAGCCCGATGCCCTCGGCGTCGCGAGCCTTGGCGGTGGCGATGCCGACCACCTGCTTGCTGCCGTTGATCACCGGGCCGCCGGAGTTGCCGGGGTTGATCGGCGCGTCGAACTGGATGGCCGGGCCGGAGCCACCCTGGGCGGCGCGCAACGCGCTCACCACACCGGTGGTGACACTGTCTTCCAGGCCGAGCGGAGCGCCGACGACGACGATCTGCTGGCCGGACTTCACGGCGGTGGGCGCGGTGACCAGGCCGGTGAACTTGCCGGTGGTACGCAGGTGCGCCACATCGTTGGTCTTGTCGACCTTGACGATGGTCGCCGGGAAGCGCTGGTCCGTGCGCTCCAGGAAGACCTCGCGTCCGCCGCCCTCCCACACCGACTCGACCACGTGGAAGTTGGTGAACAGGTTGGTGCCGCCGCCGGCCGCCGGCTTGCCCACCGCGAACGCGCTGCCGGTGAACTGGCCGGCGCGTACCCGGAACACGCTGGGCAGTACGGCGCTGGCCACCGCCTCCGGGTTGAACGCGGCGCCGGCCTGCTTCTCCAGGGCGTCGGCGCGCTTCTCAAGGCCGTCGAGGCGGGCGCCGTCGCCGTCCTGGGCCTGCGCCAGCCGGCCGTCGGTGGCGGCGAGCCGGTCACCGAGGCGGTCGAGCTGGTACGCCTGCATACCGACCACGGCGGCCAACGCGACGACGAGCACCGTGGCCAGCACGACCGGCCAGCGGCGTCGGGTGGGTCGCACCGGCGGCGGGGTGACACCCGGCCAACCGGGCTGGCCGGCGGGGTACGGCGGCGCGCTGGCCAGGTCTCCGGCCGGCGGGTAACCACCGCCGTACGACGCGGGAGCGACCGGGGCGTACGGCGCGGGCCCCGCCGGGTAGGGCGCTTGTCCCGGCGGCGCGGCGGGCGGGCCGGCCGGAACCGGACCCTGACCCCACTGCCCGCTGTTGGGCGGCGCCGACCAACCGGCGCGGGGCGTCGGGACGGCCATGGGTTGCTCGGTGCCGCCTGGCGTGCCGGACCAGGTGGCGCCGACCGGTGGATGCGGTTCGATGCGCGGGGGCAGCGGACCGGGCCGTTCGGCGGCTGAACCGCTCATGCCGTCCGGGTCGGCGCCCATCGGTCGCCCGTCGCCCGCACCGAAACCAGCCGTCATGATCGTCTTGCCCTTCCCCGTGATCTCCCCGTGCGGCCGTCATCCCGGATGTCCACCCGATCGGGGCCGACGGCTCGATGGACCGTACCTGCGCGAACGGGCTTTGTCTCCCCCGATGTCCGGCATCCGAAAGGACGCCTTGCGGACACCTGGTCGACACACGCCGGACCGGCTGCGCACGCGGGATCGGTGCGCGCACTAGGGTTGGCAGGTGACCGACGAACCACCCCTGCGCCGTCGGCCCACCGCAGAACCTCCGGGACACGCACCCCAGCACCCGCCGTCGGCCCAGCCGCAGCCGGCGGGCGAGGGGCCCGACCCGACCGACGGTGGGCCCGTTCCGCTGACCGCACCGCGTGACGGCACCCCCGAACCGGTGGCCGCCCCGGCCGAACTCGCCGAGGTCGTGGCCCGTTTCGCGGCGGGCACCGGCCCGGTTGCCCTCGATGCCGAACGCGCCTCGGGCTACCGCTACAGCCAACGCGCGTACCTCGTGCAGCTACGCCGCGCGGGCGCCGGCACGGCGCTGATCGACCCGCTGCCGCTGCCCGACCTCAGCACGCTGGACGCGGCGATCGGCGACGCCGAGTGGGTGCTCCACGCGGCCAGCCAGGATCTGCCGTGTCTGGCCGAGGTGGGGCTGCGCCCACGCCGGCTGTTCGACACGGAACTGGCCGCACGGCTGGCCGGGTTCGAGCGGGTCGGCCTGGCCGCGCTGACCGAGCAGCTACTCGGCTACACCCTGGAGAAGCACCACTCGGCGGCCGACTGGTCAAATCGCCCGCTGCCCGAGTCGTGGCTGACCTACGCCGCGCTCGACGTGGAGATGCTCACCGATCTGCGCGACGCGCTCGACGCCGAACTGGCACGGCAGGGCAAGTCGGCCTGGGCCGCCGAGGAGTTCGCCGCCCTGGTCCGTACCGGCGCACGCCCGCCCCGGGTGCGTGCCGAGCCCTGGCGGCGCACGTCCGGCATCCACCGCGTGCGAGGGGCGCGGGCTCAGGCCCGGGTCCGCTCCCTGTGGTACGCCCGGGACCAGATCGCCGCCCGACGGGACGCCGCGCCCGGTCGGGTGCTGCCCGACTCGGCCATCGTCGCGGCGGCCGAGCTGGACCCGAAGGACGAGAAGACGCTGCTGACACTGCCCGGTTTCGGCGGCCGATCGGTCCGCCGGCTGGCCCGTACCTGGCTGGCCGCGCTCGACGACGCCCGGGAGCTGCCGGACGACGCCCTGCCGGTCACCCCGACGGTGGAGGGGCCACCCCCACCGCACCGCTGGGCCGAGCGGGACCCGGTGGCGGCCGGTCGCCTGGCCCGCTGCCGGGAGGTGGTGGTCCGTCTCGCGGGCGAGCACAACCTGCCCCCGGAAAATCTGATCACCCCGGATTCGGTACGTCGGCTGGCCTGGACTCCTCCGGAGGAGATCACCGAGGCCACGGTGGCAGAGGCGCTCCGCGGCTTCAACGCCCGCGAGTGGCAGATTGGCCTGCTCAACGCACACCTGACCGAGGCCCTGGCCCCCAACCCCATCCCCTGACCCACCCCCTCCCCCCGCCGTTGATCATGAAGTTATCGCCATCGCCATCGGCGTGTCGTGACAACAACTTCATGAGCAGCGAGGTGGGACGGGGGGTGTGGGGTGGGCCACAGTGGGGCGTGGGGACGGGGTTGGTTACTGGCGAGTAGCATTCGGGGTGACGTGCCCCGCCCGGCCGACGCTCGTTCGGTCCGGAGCGCCGCCCAGCGGTGCGGAGGCCGAATTGTGGTCGATTAGGAGGCTCAAGTGCCCCGTGAAGTTCGGGATGTCGTCTTCGTCGACGGCGTCCGTACCCCATTCGGCAAGGCGGGTGGCATGTATGCCAACACCCGCGCCGACGACCTGGTGATCCGCTGCATCCGGGAACTGCTGCGCCGCAACCCGCAGCTCCCGCCGGAGCGGGTCGAGGAGGTCGCCATCGCTGCCACCACCCAGATCGGCGACCAGGGCCTCACCATCGGCCGTACGGCCGCGCTGCTGGCCGGCCTGCCCAAGACCGTTCCCGGCTTCGCCATCGACCGGATGTGCGCCGGCGCGATGACCGCCGTGACCACCGTGGCCAGCGGCATCGCCATGGGCGCGTACGACGTCGCCATCGCCGGCGGCGTCGAGCACATGGGCCGCCACCCGATGGGTGAGGGCGTCGACCCCAACCCGCGCATCATCGCCGAGAAGCTGGTCGACCCGTCGGCGCTGGTCATGGGCGCGACCGCGGAGAACCTGCACGACCTGGTCCCGCACATCACCAAGGAACGCACCGACGCGTTCGCGCTCGCCTCGCAGCAGAAGACCGCCAAGGCGTACGCCAACGGCAAGCTCCAGGACGACCTGGTGTCGATGTCCATCCGCGACGCCGAGGGCGGCTGGGGTCTGGCCGGAGTGGACGAGGCTCCCCGGGACACCTCGATGGAGAAGCTCGCCACCCTGAAGACCCCGTTCCGCCCGCACGGCAAGGTCACCGCCGGCAACGCGGCCGGCCTGAACGACGGCGCCACCGCGAGCCTGCTCGCCGACGAGGCGACCGCCCGCGAGCTGGGCCTGCCGGTCGCCATGCGGCTGGTGTCATTCGGCTTCGTCGGGGTGGAGCCGGAGGTGATGGGCGTCGGCCCGATCCCGTCGACCGAGAAGGCCCTGCGCCTGGCCGGGCTCACCATCGACGACATCGGCCTGTTCGAGCTGAACGAGGCGTTCGCCGTACAGGTGCTCGCCTTCCTCGACCACTTCGGCATCGCCGACGACGACCCGCGGGTCAACCCGTGGGGCGGCGCGATCGCCATCGGCCACCCGCTCGCCTCGTCCGGCGTACGGCTGATGACGCAGCTGGCCCGCCAGTTCGCCGAGCACCCCGAGGTCCGCTACGGCGTGACCGCGATGTGCATCGGCATCGGCATGGGCGGCACGGTCATCTGGGAGAACCCGAACTGGGAAGGTGGCGACAAGTGAAGGCACCGAACGAGGTCGTCACCAGGGCGCTGCTGCGCCAGGTGAGCGTGCCGGGGCTGGACCGTCCGGCCGCCCTGATCACCCTGGACAACGGCTTCGACCACACCAAGCCGAACACGTTCGGCCCTGGTGGGCTGGCCAGCCTGGACGAGGCGATCAGCGCCGCGCTCGCCGCCGACCCGGCGTTCATCGCGGTCACCGGTAAGCCGTACATCTTCTGCGTGGGCGCGGACATCGTCGGCCTGCCGCAGCTCGCCGACCGCGCGCAGGCGCTGGAGATCGGTCGGCTCGGTCACCGGGTCTTCGCCCGGCTCAAGGACAGCAGCGTGCCCACGTTCGCGTTCGTCAACGGCGCGGCGATGGGTGGCGGCCTGGAGTTGGCGCTGCACTGCCACTACCGGACGCTCTCCGGCGGCGCTGCCGCGCTGGCCCTGCCCGAGGTCTCCCTCGGTCTGGTGCCCGGCTGGGGCGGCACGCAACTGCTGCCGAACCTGATCGGCATCCCCGCCGCCACGCAGGTGATCATCCAGAACCCGCTGATGCAGAACAAGATGCTCAAGCCGAAGCAGGCCGCCGAGCTGGGCATCGCGGACGTGCTGCTGGAACCGGCCGACTTCCTGGAGCGCTCGCTCGAGTGGGCCGCCGGTGTGGTGCGCGGCCAGGTCACGGTGACCCGGCCCGAGGTCGACAGGGACATGTGGGCGGGCGTGCTCTACTTCGCCCGGGAGACGCTGAACCAGCGGCTGCACGGCGCGGTCCCGGCCGCGTACAAGGCGTTGGACCTGCTGGAGACCGCGAAGGACGGCGACTTCGCCGCCGGCACCGCCGCCGAGGACGAGGCCCTCGCGGACCTGGTCTTCTCCGAGGAGCTGCGCAGCGGTCTGTACGCCTTCGACCTGGTGCAGCGGCGGGCCAAGCGCCCGGCCGGCGCACCGGACAAGGGCCTTGCTCGCACGATCACCAAGGTCGGCATCGTCGGGGCCGGCCTGATGGCCAGTCAGTTGGCGCTGCTGTTCGCCCGCCGCCTCCAGGTGCCGGTGGTGATGTCCGACCTCGACCAGGCCCGGGTGGACAAGGGCGTCGGCTACGTGCACACCCAGATCGAGAAGGCCGTCACCAAGGGCCGGATGGACAAGGGCACGGCCGCCAAGCTGTACGGCCTGGTCAGCGGCACGGTCGACAAGAGCGCCTTCAGCGATGCGGACTTCGTCATCGAGGCGGTCTTCGAGGACTTGGGCGTCAAGAAGCAGGTGTGGGCCGAGCTGGAGAAGATCGTCTCCCCGGAGGCGGTGCTCGCCACCAACACCAGCTCGCTGTCGATCACCGAGATGGCGGCGGAGTTGGAGCACCCGGAGCGGGTGGTCGGCTTCCACTTCTTCAACCCGGTGGCGGTGCTGCCGCTGCTGGAGATCGTCCGGGGCGAGCGCACCGACGACGCCACCCTGGCCACCGCGTTCGCGGTCGGCAAGCAGCTCAAGAAGTCGAGCGTGCTCGTCAAGGACGCCCCGGCGTTCGTGGTGAACCGGCTGCTCACCCGCTTCCTGGGTACCGTCTTCGCCGCCGTGGACGCCGGCACCCCGCTGGACGTCGCGGACAGCGCCCTGGACCCGCTGGGCCTGCCGATGCGACCGCTCGCCCTGCTCCAGCTCGTCGGGCCGGCCGTGGCGTACCACGTGGGCGGCACCCTGCACGCCGCGTACCCGGACCGGTACGACGTCAGCGAGAACCTGAAGCGGATCGCCGACTCGGGTCAGCCGCTCGTCGTCGACGACCAGATCAACGCTGAGGTCGCGAAGCTGCTGGTGGTGGGCGATGAGCCGCTGACCGCCGAGCAGGTACGGCAGAACGCGCTCGACGCGCTCGCACAGGAGATCCGGCTCATGCTGGACGAGGGTGTGGTCGCCGAGGCACAGGACATCGACCTGTGCATGATCCTGGGCGCCGGCTGGCCGTTCCACCTGGGCGGTGTCACGCCGTACCTGGACCGCACCGGCACCTCCGAGCGGGTCACCGGCCGGCGGTTCCTGCCGCGCGGGGCGGCGAGCCTGCCCGCCTGACCGATCAGCTCCTCCGTCGCGGTGGCCGGACCGTCCCTCGTGGACCGGGCCGGTCACCGCGACCGTTTGCGGGCGGTCGTGGTGGCCCGCGGGACCCGGTCGGTACCGCACGGGTGCCCTGACCGGGTTACGATCACGCGTTTCGCACCCCATCCTGGAGCTGACTGATGTCCCAGCCACCGGCCAACCCCTTCGGGCCGCCGCCGCACGACTCCCCCGTCCCGCCGCAACAGCCGGGCCAGCCGGCAGCGCCGTACCAACCGGGCCAGCCGTACCAGCCGGCAGCGCCGCAGCAGCCCGGCCCGCCGCAGCCCGGTTGGCCGCAGCAGCAGGGCTTCCCGCCCCCGCAGCAGCCCGGTGGCTGGCCGCAGCAGCAGGGCTTCCCGCCCCCGCAGCCGGGGCAGCCCTACGGGGGCCCGCACCTGGCCGGCCCGCCGCCGAAGAAGTCGAACGTCGGCAAGATCCTCCTGATCGTGCTGGCCGTCGTGCTCGTGCTCTGCCTCGGCGGCGCGGCGATCACCTGGTTCGCGGTCAAGGACGAGGTGGGCGACGTCGTCGACGCCACCAAGACCCGGGTCGTCGCGCCGGCCGCCCTCGCCGGCCGGGCCAAGAACACCGACCCGCAGTTGCAGACGGTCGCCGACCAGATGGTCACCCAGATGAAGACCGAGGTGCAGAACGAGACCAGCACGGTCGGCGCGTTCTACGGCGATCCGACCAAGCAGGACCTCGTCCTGATCGCCGCGGTGTCCGGCGTGATGGCCGACCCGAAGAAGGAGCTGGACGAGGCGGTGACCGGGCTCGCCAGCCAGCTGTCGGTGACCAACATGGCGGCGGTCGAGGCGGGGCCGCTGGGTGGCGACGCGCGCTGCGGCGACGGCAAGGCCGAGAGCGTCCCCCTCGGCGTCTGCGTCTGGGCCGACCGGGGCAGCGTGGGCCTGGTGGTCATGTACTTCAAGACCGCCGCAGAGGCCAAGGCGGAGTTCGTCGGCGTCCGGGGTCAGATCGAGCAGCGATCCTGAACGAACGCACGACCGGGCCCCGGCCACCCGAGGGTGACCGGGGCCCCGCCGTACCGCCGTCAGGCGACCGGGAAGTACGCGTCGAGCTTGCCGCGTAGGTGAGCCGCGTAGATGAAGCCGAGCGTGGGGCTCCCTCGGAAGGCGGCGGCGACGCCGGTACGGGCGTCCACGGCCACCGGACGGGCCAGCGCGGCGAACTTCAGCCGCTGCTTCTCCTGGGCCCACGCCGCGGCTGCCGGCTCGACCTCAAGGCCGACCACGGCGGGGAGCACCGCCACCCCGTTCTGGAAGCCCCGCAGTTGCCCCTTGCGCGCCAGCACGTAATCCATCGCCGAGGTGCTGAACGCCTCCAGGACGTCGGCCGTCACCCGCATCGTCGGCGCGGCGATCGTGAACAGGTGCAGCTTGGTGGCCATCCACCGCATCCTGAAGTCGCCCCGGTAGCCGATCAGCACCGGCGTGCCACCCCAGTCCTCGATCCGCACCTCGCAACCGTCGGCCCGCAGCCGGTCACCGGTCGCGGTGAGGTACGCCTGCACCGGCTCCATCGCCGTCGTATCCATCCGCCACACACCCTTCACCCTGCTGTGGCCGCTCATCTAACAGCACCGGGCGCGCACCCCGCCACTGCCATGATCGCCGATCAAGTGGATGTCCATTACGGACCTTTAGCGTCTGTCGCGTCATTGATGCCTGCATAAGTATTGGAGTACGAGAGTGGGCTCAACCATCATCCGACGCGGTGTCGCCGCGGCGGCGGGCGTCCTGCTCGCGTCCGCGCTGCTGCCGATCAACGCGCAGGCCGCTCCCCCCGGCGCCAGGGTCGCCGAGGCGGCGAACTCGCTGCGGGCGAGTCTCGGCGCGGAGGGCATCGTCGAGATCGACCGCGACACCGCGACGCTGCGGCGGCTGGCCCGGCTCGACGGTTACCTGACCGGGCCGAGCGCTGCCGCTCCCGAGCGGATCGCCCGCGAGTATCTGGCGGCCCATCGCTCGGCTGTCGGCCTGACCGCCGCCGAGATCGCCGCCCTGCGGCTGCGCAAGGACTACGTCGACATCGAAGGCACCCATCATCTGAGCTTCGTACAGCACGTGAACGGGGTCGACGTCGTCGGCAACGGCCTCAAGGCGCATGTCACCAGGGACGGCCGGCTGATCGCGGTCGACGGCGTGCCGCTGGCCGGGCTGCCCGCCACGCTCGGCGCGGCGCGCGTGGACGCCGTCGCCGCCCACCGAGCCGCGGTACGCACCGTGTCGGGCGTGCCGGCCGCGGCCGTGCGCTCCCGGACCACGTCGTCCGCGACCTTCTCCGACGGCGATCGCGCCCGCCAGGTCGTCTTCAACACGAAGGCCGGCCCGAGACTGGCCTGGGAGGTGATCGACATGGCCGGGGGCTACCTCAGCGTGGTGGACGCGGCCGACGGCAGCGTTCTCTTCCAGCGGAGCATGGTCGCCAACCACCACGCGACGACGTGGCAGAACTACCCGGGCGCCCCGGTCGGCGGAAGCCAGCGCACGGTCGACCTGAACAGGTGGTTGCCACCGAACGCGACCCGGCTGGAGGGCAACGTCGGGCACGTCTACTCCGACGTGAACGCCGACAACGTCGCCCAGGCGTCGGAAGAGGTCGCGCCGAACGCCGCGAGCAGCTTCGATTTCCCGTTCACGAACTTCTCCGACCAGGTCGGCGCACCGTGTTCGGCGCAACGGCAGTGCTCGTGGAATCCGGCGGTGCCGTACTCCTGGCAGACCAACCGCGAGCAGAACGCCGCGCAGCTCTTCTCCTTCCTCGGCACCTGGCACGACCACCTCGCGGCCGCACCGATCGGCTTCACCCGGGCGGCCGGCAACTTCGAGGCGGTCGACGGCGATGCGGTCGTCGCCGAGGCGATGGACGGCGCGGACACCGCCAACGGCCTGCCGGACAGCAAGCACGCCAACAACGCCAACATGACGACCCCGCCGGACGGCATGGCGCCGCGCATGCAGATGTACCTGTTCGTCAAGTCGGCAAGCGTTCTCGCCGGCAACTCGGGAGACACCGCGGACATCCTCTACCACGAGTACACCCACGGACTGTCCGACCGGCTGGTGGTCGACGCCAACGGCAACTCGACCCTCATCAGCGCCCAGGCGCAGGCGATGTACGAGGCGTGGAGCGACTGGTACGGCCTGGACTACCTGGTCGACAGCGGTCTTGAGCGGGACGACGCCGTCGACGGTGACGTCCGCGAGGGCGACTACATCCTGGGCGGTCGTTCGGTGCGTAGCGAGGCGATGGACTGCCCGGTGCACAGCACCGAGCCGGTGTGTGCCGGCAACCCCGCCGCGGGCACGGGCGGCTACACCTACGGCGACTACGGCAAGATCCGCAACTCGTCGACCGTGCCGGGGACCACCGAGCCGGAGATCCACGCCGACGGTGAGATCTGGGCACAGACGCTCTGGGACCTGCGTGCCGCGATCGGCAGCCGCCTGGCCCGCTCGCTGATCACCCGGGCGATGGAGCTGTCGCCGTCGGACCCGTCCTACCTGGACATGCGCGACGCGATCCTGCTGGCGGACCGGGTGGTGAACCACGGTCGCGGGCAGCGGGAGATCTGGCGGGTCTTCGCCGCGCGTGGCATGGGCCTGCACGCGAGTACGGACGGCGCCAGCGACACCACTCCGACCGAGGACTTCTCGGTGCCCCGGCGCTGACGCGCCGGCATGGGTACGGCGGGGCGTCGCGACTGCGGCGTCCCGCCGTACGGCACCAGGCCGACGGCGTCTAGCCCGCCGGCCCCGCCGGGGTCGCCGCCCGCTCGGCGGCGCTGCGCAGCACGCAGAACTCGTTGCCCTCCGGGTCGGCGAGCACCACCCAGCCGGCGCCGTCCGGCCTGGTCTGATCGTCGACGAGGGTCGCGCCGATGCCGAGCAGTCGCTCAACCTCCTCGGCCCGGGTCCGGTCGGCGGGTTGCAGGTCCAGGTGCAGCCGGTTCTTCACCGCCTTGCCCTCGGGCACGGCGATGAACAGCACCTCCGGGCCGCCCGGCGGCAGCAGCATCGCCTCCGGGTCGCCGGGAAGGTCGTCCGGCTGCATCGGGCAGTCGAAGACCTTCGACCAGAAGCCGGCCAGGGCGTACGTGTCGGCACAGTCGATGCTGATGTTGTGGATCGTCGAACTCACAGTGGTCCTCCACGAGGGTGATGTCGCGCAATCGTCGCTCAGCCGCTGATGGCCACCGGGCCCGGTACCGCCGGGGCGTCCACCGCCGGCAGGGTGACGGTCACCTCCAGGCCGCCACCGGGCTGGGCGACCACCCGGACCGTTCCACCGTGCGCCTGACAGACCGCGCGGACGATGGACAGCCCCAGGCCGGAGCCGCGCGCGCCGGTACGTTCCCGGCCGCCGCGCCGGAACGGCTCGAACAGCCCCGGCACGTCGGCCTGGTCCACCTCGAAACCGGTGTTGCCCACCACCAGCCACGAGCGGTCGCCGTCGGTGCCCGTCCGTACCCACAGCCGGCCGTGCAGGTGGTTGTAGCGGACGGCGTTCTCAATCAGGTTGCCGGCCAACCGGTCCAGCAGCCCCGGGTCGCCGACCACCGGGGCGGACTCCAGTGACGTCTGCACCCGCAGGCCGATCCGGTCGACCTCGCGGCGCATCGCGGACAGCGCGTTGGCGGTGCCCGTGGCCAGGTCGCACTCGCTGCGCCGGCCCAGCCGACCCCCGGCCTGGGCCTCGCTGCGGGCCAGCACCAGCAGCGCGTCCACCAGGCTGTTCGCGCGCTCCGAGGCGTCCCGCACCACGGTCGCCATCCGGCGGTACTCGGCGGCGTCCGCGTCGTCGTCGCTGAGCGTCACGTCGATCTCGGTCCGCATGACGGCGAGCGGGGTACGCAGCTCGTGCGAGGCGTTCGCCACGAATCGCTTCTGCGCCTCGAACGCGGACGCGATCCGGTCCAGCATCGCGTCGAACGTCTTCGCCAGCTCGGCCACCTCGTCGTCCGCGCCCGAGTAGCCGATGCGCTGGTCCAGGGTCGCCTCACCGAGCCGCTGGGCGGTCGCGGTGACCTGGTGCAGGGGTCGCAGCGCCCGGCCGGCCACCGCGTACGCGCCAGCGACCCCCACCACGCTGATCGCCAACAGCGCGACCAGGCCCTTGGCCAGCAACTCCCCGGAGGCGGAGTCGACGAGTTGACGCTGCCACTGGGCGGCGTCCAACTCGCCGCCGTCGGCAAGCAGCACGGTCGTGCCGGGCAGCAGTTCATCGGTGGGCCGCAGCGCGTCGCGCACCAGCAGCCAGGCCAGCAGCACCAGGATCGCGCCCGCGCCGACCAGCAGTACGCCGTTGAGCAGCGTCAACCGCAGCCGCAGGGTGGGCCGCAGCCGTGCCGGCCGGCTCACGGCAGCACCTCGGCGGTGCGGTAGCCCGCCCCCACCACCGTCTCGATCAACGGCGGATCGCCGAGCTTCTTGCGCAAGGTCATGACGGTCACCCGGACGATGGTGGTGAACGGGTCGGTGTTGGCGTCCCAGACCCGCTCCAGCAGCTCCTCGCTGGACACCACCGCGCCGCGGGCCTTGAGCAGCTCGCTGAGCACGCCGAACTCCTTGTTCGTCAGGTCCACCGGCACACCGGCGCGGGTGGCGACCCGGCGGGCCGGGTCGAGCACCAGGTCGGCCAGTTCGAGCACCGGCGGCGCGGCCGGGGTGGCCCGCCGACCCAGCGCCTGCACCCGGGCGACCAGCTCGTCGAACGCGAACGGCTTGGGCAGGTAGTCGTCCGCGCCGAGTTGCAGCCCCTCCACCCGGTCGGCCACGGTGCCGCTCGCCGTCAGCATGAGCACCCGGGTCAGCGCCCCGGAGGCGGCGAGGTCGGCGCAGATCTGGTCGCCGTGCACACCGGGCAGGTCGCGGTCGAGGACCACCACGTCGTACCGGGTGACGAACGCCGCCTCGTGGCCGGCGTCACCGTCGTACGCCACGTCGACCGCCATGCCCCGCTTGCGTAACCCGCGCGCGATCGCGTCGGCGAGGTTGCGTTCGTCCTCGACCACCAGTACCCGCATCCCGGCCTCCTCGCTGCTGACCACCGACAACCTAGTGCCGGCGGGCAAGCAATCCTCCCTCGTGGGGCCGCCGGTGGTCAGCTTGGCAGCCGCCACAACCCGAAGTCGCCGTCCCGCCGCCGGCAGAGCAGTTGACCGGTGAGGGTCTGACACTCCCCGCCCGCCCCCGGCAGCACGTCCAACGTGCGCACGGTCCCGGCACGGACGTCCAGCCGGGCGACGAGCAGCCCGCCGCCGGGGTGTCGGCGTACACCGATCAGAGGACCGTCGGAGGCGTACTGCGCCACCTCCCACCGTCCCAGCTCCGCGAGCACCCGGCCGGTCGGCGCGTCGAGCACGACGAGATTCTCGACGCCCGGCGGGGAGCTGCCCACCGAACTGGCGAGCAGCCGACCGGCGGACGGCCAGACCCATCCCCAGCGGTCGTCGCTCCAGCGCGGCACACCGGTCGCGGCGTCGATCGTCCGTACGCCGCCGGAGCGGGTCTGCACGCAGATGACGACACCGCAGTCGCTGGCGAACATCGCCTCGCCGGACGGGACGCTCCAGCGCTGCCGCAGGTCGTCAAGGCCGTACGCGGTGATCATGGCGGTACGGCCACCGATGGTGACGAGCAGGTCGCCCAGCGGCTGCACGGACACGGCGCCCGAACCGCCGGGCGGGCGGACGTCGGCACGGGCCAGGACGACGCCGGTGGCCGCCTCGCGGATCTCGGTCGGCCCGTCGGGGTGGCGCAGCACCAGACGGTCCACCCCGTACCCACCCTCGTGGAACGACAGGTCGACGCCGGGATCGACGGACATCTGCCAGCGCACCGTGCCGCAGCACGGATCGACGGCGCGCAGCGCACCCCCGTTCTCGCCCGCCGACCACAGCAGCAGAGCGCCGTCGGAGAGCCCGGTGGCGTTGCCGGGCTGCTGCCACCGGTACGCCCCGGTCTGGCGGTCCAACGCGATGGTGAGCGTCCCCTGCCCGTCCGCGCCGACCTCGTGGCCGGTGACCAGCAGCGTCTCGCCCTGCTGCGCGACCCCCCAGTACCGGCCCTCGGTCGGTAGGGACGCCCGCCAGGCCAGCTCGCCGCCGGGCAGGCGGGTGGCCCGGACCTGCCGCTGTCCCGGCTCGGACAGCGGTTCCACGAGGACGAGCAGATCGTCAGTGACCAGCGCGTCGGCGCCCGGCCCGGCCGGCAGCGTCACCACCTCACGCGGGGCGGTCGGCGTCGACGCGGCGAGGCCGACGAGCACCAGCAGCGCGACGAGCGCGGTGCGGGTCCGACGCCCCCTCCTCCACGGTGGGCGGGGCAGCGGATCGGGGTCCGACCCGTCCCGCAGCTCCCCGAGGTCGATCACCGCATCGCTCACCGGGACAACCTCCAGAGTGCCGTCGAGCCGTCGAGCCGTCGGCAGAGCAGGACGGGCCGCGCCGACTGACACCCGCCCGCCACCTCCGGCAGGACGTCCAGAATCCGCGTCCGGCCGGCGGTGAGGTCCAGCTCGGCCACGACGAGCCGACCGTCGGACGTCGGGTGTACGCCGAGCAGCGCGTCCTCCCTGCGTACCTGGTTCACGAGCTGCCACCGGCCCAACTCGGCGCGTTCCCGTCCGGTCCGCGCGTCGCGCACCGCGTACTGCTGCTCGGACGTGGCCACCAGCAGCCTGTCCCGCCGGACGTCCACCAGCATGTCCGGCCCCGGGTCCGACCAGCGGACCGCGCCGGTGGCGGGCTCGATGGTCTGGATGCCGCCGGTCTGCTGGACCGCGCACAGCAGATCCGCGCACGGTACCGCCCAGGCCACCAGCGGCACCGGCGATGTCCAGGCCCGCTCCATCGCGGGCAGCCGGAAGGCGACCAGCTCGGTGCTGCCGGGTGGTACGAGCAGCACCAGGTCGTCCACGACCTGCACCCGCTGGAACGCCGAGCGATCACCGGGCAACGTGTCGACGCTGTGTCGCAGGTCCCCGGTGTCGGCGTCGTACACCTGCACCTCACCGGTCGGCTGGACGAACACGATCTGGTCGACCTGCCCGCCCCGCCGGTGGAATTCGGTGCCACCGAACGGAACCGGCACCGACCACAGGAGCCGGCCGGTGTCGGGCGTCACCCGACTCACCGTGCCCAGCGCGTCGCCCGTGTCGTTGGCGAGGAGCATGCCCCCGTCGGTCGCCCGCTGGGCGATCCCCGGGTGACGCCAGCGCCGCTGGCCGGTCTGCGCGTCGTAGGCGGTGGTCTCCAACACACCGCTGGCGACGCTGACACCCACCGCCAGCAGCATTCCGCGTTGGATCCACACGGTCACGTAGTCACCGCTGCGATCCAGCGCCGCGCGCCACCGACGCCGTACGCCGTCTCCGCCCGCCGGCCCGGCCTGGTCGTAGACGCTCAGGTACCGGTCCCCGGTGGGCGTGGACGCGTCGACCACCACGACGCCATCCTCGGTGAGGTACGCCGAGGCGCCCGGCGCGGTCGGCACCGACGTGACGGCACGGTGCCGGACCGGTGTCGCGCCAGCGAGGGTGACCAGGGCAAGCAGCAGCACGGCCACGGTACGCAGGGGGCGGCCGGCGGCGCGCGGCGGGCGGACCGGCGGCAGCGACGGAGGCTCGTCCCGGATCTCGCCCAGCTCGATGATCGACAAGGACCGTCCCTCCATCGCCGGCGCAACCGACCGGGTGCGGCCCGGCAAACCGGCCGTGGGCGTACCGGCCCGGCAAAAGCGACGCACCCTCGCCTGTACGATGGCGCGTCGTGGCTGTGCCGGTGGTAGACCCCTCGCTGAATTCCGTGACCGACCCCACGTCGGCCGAGGTCGAGCCGACACGGCGGCCTCGACGTCGCCCGGCCCGAGCCGACCTGTTGGCCCTCGGAGCCTATGTGGTGCTGGGCGTCTTCGTCTGCCTCAACTACTGGGGGGACGTGACCGGTCGGGTCTCGTCGCACCTGCCCACCGACCACAGTTGGTTCGAGTGGCTGTTCGCGCACGGCGCGTACTCGCTGCGGCACCTGGAGAACCCGCTGTTCACGGCCCGGCAGAACGCCCCGGACGGGGTGAACATGATGGCCAACACCTCGCTGCTCGGGGTGACGCTGCCGCTGGCCCCGCTCACCATGCTGCTCGGCCCGCAGGTGATGTACGCCCTCTACCTGGGCGGGGCCCTGGCCGCCACCGCCGGCACCGCGTACTGGATGCTCTCGCGGCACCTGGTGCGCTCGCGGGCGGCGGCCTTCGTGGGCGGGGCCTTCCTCGGTTTCGCGCCGGGCATCATCCACCACGCCAACGGCCAACCCAACTTCGTCTCCAACTTCCTGCTCCCGCTGATCGTGGTGCGGGTGCTGCGCCTCGGCGAGCCGGGCCGGTGGCGGCGCAACGGGCTGGCGCTCGGCGCGCTGGTGGCGTACCAGATCTTCATCAACGAGGAGATGCTGCTCCTCACCGCGCTGGCCTGCCTCGTCGTCGTGCTGGCGTACGCGGTACAGCGGCCCCGGGCCACCCGCGCCATGGCCGGGACGTTCCTGGCCGGGATGGGGGTGGCCGGTGGGCTGGCCCTGACGCTCACGGCGTACCCGATCTGGTTCCAGTTCGACGGCCCCCAGTCCTACCGGGGCCTGCAGGGTGGCGTCTTCCACAACTGGGGCGAGGATCTGGTCGCCTTCGTCTCCTTCGCCCGGGACACCTGGGCGGGTGACCCGGCGATCGAGAAGACGATCGGGCTGACCGAGCAGAACACCTGGTTCGGCTGGCCGCTGGTACTGCTCTCGCTGGTGGCCCTGGCGCTGCTGGTACGCCGCTCGCTCGCCGCCCGGGTCGTCGCGGTGCTCGTCGTGGTGTTCACCGTGGCCTCGATCGGGCCGTGGGTGCGCTTCGACGGGGTGGAGACCGACATCCCCGGCCCGTGGTCGTACGTGTCGGACGATCTGCCGCTGGTCGAGATGATGATGCCGACCCGGCTGGCGCTGGTGGTCGCCGCCGCGGTGGGCGTACTGCTGGCGCTGTTCTGCGACGCGGCGGCCCGGCAGGCCCGCGCGGGCCTCGCGCCGGCCCCGCGCGCCGGGGAGCCGGCCGCCGCGCCGGTCGCGCCGCGCCGACGGTGGCTGCGACCCCTGGGGTACGCGGCGGTCGCCGTCGCCCTGCTGCCGCTGTTCCCCCGGCCGCTGCCCGCGCAGCAGATCGACCCGCCGCCGCACTTCATCACCGCGGGCGGCTGGCGACCGTACGTGCCGGCGGGCCGGACCCTCGTGCCGGTGCCGATCCCGAGCAACGTGCACGGTCTGCCGACGCTGCGCTGGAGTGCCCTGACCGAGCAGGAGTTCCCCATTCCGGGCGGCTACTTCATCGGCCCGAACGAGTTGGGTGAAGGTGTCTTCGGCGCGCCGAACCGACCGACCAGCAGCCTCATCTACTCCACCATGGACGCGGGAGTCCTGCCCCCGCTCACCGACGAGAACCGGCGGCAGGCCGTCGAGGACCTGCGGTTCTGGCGGGCGTCGGTGGTGGTGCTCGGCGCCCACCCGCGCGAGGCGGTGCTGCGCGAGCTGGTCACCGCGCTGCTCGGGCCGCCGCAGCGGGTCGACGACGTCTGGGTCTGGGACGTCCGCGCCCTGGTGGGCTGATCAACCGACGAGGGGCCGCACGTCCCACATCCACCCGCCGTCGACCGGGCGGCCCGCGCCGATCAGGTCGTCGACCGTCCGCCGGACGGCGTCGCCGTTGGGCAGCCGGCCGAGTACCACGACCGCCGCTCGCCAGTGCCGCAGATCCTCGACGGCCTGGCGGCGGTCGGCCGCGCTCAGCACCGGTGTCAGGCCGGTCTCGGCGACCCGGCGCAGCAGCAGGGCGGTGGGCCGGTCCGGGGCGCCCCAGCGGGCCGCCGGGTCGTCCGGCCCGCTCGGCCCGATGAAGTACCCGCCGGGGGCGTCGAACGACAGCCCGGCGCGCGCCGACCAGAGCATGACCGGGCTCAGCGCGGCGCCGGTGACCGGAGGCAGGCCCACCACGGTCCGTCCGGGCGGCACCAGCGTCCGCCATCGGCCCTCGGCGACGAAGGCCGGCACCGGCGGGACCGGAACAACCCGGATCGGTGTCGGCGTCAGCGGCAGCAACGCGGCGGCCACCGCCGACGCCCACACCAGCCGTACCGGCAGGCCCGGCACGGCCGTCCGGCGGGCCCCGGCGACGCGGTCCACGAAGAGCGCCACCAGGACGCCGAGCACCGGCACGCAGACCAGCGCGAACCGGGCCGGCACCGCCAGGTCGAGCAGCGGCAGCCCGGCGACGAGCCGGTACGGGCCCGGGATCCCGGTGGCGCTGCCGTCCACCCGCAGGTCGGTGCCGAGCGACAGCAGGGCGAAGACCACACCGCAGCCGGCCAGGGCGCGGACCAGCGGTCGTCGCCACAGCCAGACCACGACCACGACGGCGAGGACCAGCAGCCCGGGTCCGAAGAACGAGTTCTCCTCCGTCGGGTTCGGTGAGAGCAGACCCGGCAGCCAGTCGTCCCCGAGCACCGTCTGCCGGGCCGAGGCGGTGAACGACGCCGCGTCGAGCTGGAAGCCGTGCGCGGCGAAGGCCATCCCGGTGTAGTGCTGCGGGCCGTGGAACTGGAACCACAGCGGGTACGCCAGCAGCACCGCGCCGACCACCGCCGCCACCGCGAGCCGGCCGAGGAGGGCCGGCGCGAGACGACGGGCCGCGGCCCGATCGGCCAGGGCGTAGCCCAGCGCGAACACCCCGGCGGCGAGCGCCAGGAAGACCAGCACCTCCTCGCCGATGAAGACCTGCCAGACGAGCAGCAGCCCGAGGCCGACACCGGGCCGCCACACCGCCGACCGGCCGGTGCCCGCCCGGAACACCAGGGCGAGGATCGCCGGCAGCAGGAACTGGGCGGCCACGTGCAGGTGCGCGCCGGCCTGGGCGACCATGCCGGGGGCGAATCCACAGACCAGCCCGCCGAGCGCCGCCGCGGAACGGGCGGAGACGAGCCGACGGCGCAGCAGCGCGTACCAGGCCGTGGCGGTGCCGGCGAGGCAGCCGACCACCGCCACACAGAACGCCACCTGCGAGCCGAACAGCAGCGTGACCGGGGCCAGCGGCACGCCCAGGCCGAGCACCGACGTGTTCGCCATCAGGTTGACGCCGTACGGCGCGTTCAGGGCGGCGCTGAAGAGCGGGTTCTCCCCCGCGACCACGGCGTGCGCCGCGTGGGCCAGCATCCACTCGAAGAGCACCTGGTCACCGGCCTGGTGGAAGAGCCGCTGAGGATGACCCCACTGCCGGCTGGTCAGCACCGCGGCCAGCGCCAGGTAGCCCGCGACCACCAGCGCGTCCGGCAGCCACGCCGCTCGTGGCGGGCGCGCGGTCGGGGAATCGGCCGGCGTCGTCGACGGCGCCGTTCCCGTGGTCATCAGACCGAGCGGTCGGTCAGCGTCCGGACATCCCACACCCAGACGTCCAACTCCTGGCGGCCGGGGCCGACCAGCTCTTCGACGGTACGCCGCAACGGCTCGGCGTTCTGCTGACGGACCGGGAGTACGAGGATCGCCGCCCGCCAGTGCCGCAGCTCGTCCGTGAAGCGCCGGCGCTGCCGGTCGTCCAGTTTGGAGGTACGACCGGTGGTCGCCACCTCCTCCAGCAGTTGGCCCACTCCGCTGGGTCGTCCGCCGAACCGGCCAGGGTCACCGGTGTTGCCGTTGCGGGGGGCGAGGAAGTAGCCACCCGGGATCTTGAAGTCGAGGTTGGTGGCCGCCGCCCAGCGCATGCCGTGCGTGTTGCCCATGCTGGGCACCGGGATCGGCACGAGCGTCTGGTCCGGACCGACGTACGCCCGCCACCGGTCGGCGGTGATGAACTCCGGCACCGGGGGCCGGGAGACCATCCGCAGCGGCATCGGAGCGATCGGCAGCAGCGCAAACGCCAGGCCGGCGGCGGTGAGCGTCCGGACGGTACGTCGGTCGGCCGGCCGCAGCGCCCAGGCCCGCTCGACGGCGATCGCGAGCAGCAGACCGATGACCACCGTGGTGATCAGACCGAACCGGGTGGGCACCACCGCGTCCAGCAGGGGCAGGTGCACCAGCAGCTCCCACGGCCCGGTGACCAGGTCCCGGTCCCACCAGGAGATCTGCTCACCGAGCGAGAGCAGGGCGAAGAACGCGCCGGTCGCGGCGAGCGCCCGGACGAGCATCTCCCGACGCAGCCAGACCACGACGCCGACGGCGAGCATCGACAGGCTCCAGCCGAAGAAGGCGTTCTCCTCCGAGTAGTTGGGCGCCAGATTGACGTTGGCCCGCTGGTTGCCGCCGAGAGTGGCCGAGCCGGGCGCGAAGAAGGCGGCGATGTCGTTGCCGTAGTCCTGCACCGCGTCGCTGAGCCCGTGGTACGCCATCGGCCCGACGAACTGCACGTACAGGGGGTACGCCAGCAGGGCCCCGGCCAGCAGCGCGCAGGCGGCGAGACCGGCGGCCAGCGGTCGCCACGCCGCCCGCCAACGGTCCGGCTCCTGGACCACCACAGCGATCAGGAAGATCCCGCAGGCCAGCGCCGTGAAGAGCAGGATCTCCTCGTTGATGAACGCCTGCGCGGTGACGAGCAGAGCCAGCAGGGCGCCGTCGCGGACCGGCCGGCGCGAACGGGTCAACACCAGGACCCGCCAGACGATGAACGGCAGCAGGAACTGGCTGATGATGTTCGGGTGCCAACTCGCGTGCGAGAGCATCGCCGGGGAGAAGCCGCAGAACCAGCCACCGACGGCCGCCGCGAGCGGCGTACGCACGAGGTGGCGGCGGAGCACGAGATACCAGGCCATGGCGGTGCCGGCGAGGCCGAGCGTCACCAGCACCACGAAGGACACCGCCGGACCGAACAGCAGGGTCACCGGCACCATCGGGATGCCCAGCGCCAGCACCGCCGTGTTGGCCATCAGGTTGACGCCGTCGGGGTAGTTGAACTGCTCGGTGTAGAACGGGTACTCACCGTGCAGCACCACCCGTACCGAGTGGGCGAGGAAGAACTGCACCTGAGCGGGGTCACCGGTGTAGAGCGACGCCACCCGGCCGGCCGGGTCCAGCCAGAGCCGGCTGGTCACCCAGAGGGCGGCGAGCAGGAACAGCGCCCCGACCGCCAGGTGTTGCCGCCGTCGGGTCCAGCGGGCCCAACGGCTCCGCCTCGGCCCGGACGCCGGGACCGTCCCGTCCGGCGCGGTGGTCGCCGCCCCGGTCTCGTCCCGGTCGACCTCGTGCGGCACGACCTGGTCCAGCGCGACCTGGGCCGGCGCGGCCTGGGCCGGCGCGGCCTGGTCCACCGCGACCTCGTGCGGCACGGCCTGGGCCGGCGCGGTTGTTTCGGGCGCGGTCGAGGTCACCGGGGCCGGGGCGGTGTCGACCCGGTCGGTCAGGGCGGCGGAGTCGCCGGGCGCCCCGACGGACCTGGCCCGGGAAGCGAGGGCGCGGGACTCGGCAGGCGTCACAGTCGGCGGAGTCTACCCGAGTGGCGAAAAGGGCACTAAAGCCCCGGTGATGTCCATTGTGGCGGACGAGGAACCGGCCAGCGGCGGCGTCGCATCGGACATCTCGTACTATGGCGCTTTCCGACAGCGACGGCGAGGCGATCGGGGGCGGATCAGGTGACTCCGGGCCGCCGGCACGGCAGGATGCTCGCCGCCCTGCTGACGGCGTTGTTGGTCAGCACCGCGTGCGGTCCCGTCGCGGACCGCGCGCCTCGCGACCTGCGGGTGGGGTACGACAGCCTCGACGGCACGCTGGCCGTGTGGCCGCCCCGGGGCGATCTGTCCGGCGACGCCGCAGCGACGACGGCGGTCACCGAGGCGGTACGCGACTGGCGGTCACCGGACGACGACCGGGCGCACCTGCCATCGTCCGGCATCCTCTTCTCCGGACGCGTCGACGGGACCCCGGTTGCCCTGGTCGCGGCCGACGTGCCGGGCGAGAGCGCGTCCTGGCTGCTGCAACTCACCGGTGACGGCGGCCGGTACGCGATCAGCCGCGCCACCGAGTACACCGACCCCGGCTACCTTGTCTACTCCGACGTGCTGCCGGTCCAGACGCCCGGCGGTCGGCGCTACCTGGTCTCGGCCCGGGTGCAGCAGTTGCTCGGGCCGCAGGGTCGGGCGTTGGCCGTCACCGACGGCCTCAGCGCCCCGGTCGACGTGCCAGCCTGCACCGCGGTCGGCGTGACGGCGACCCTGCGCGCCACCGAGTCACTGCCCCGGGGGCGGGCCGCCGACCGGCTGCTCGATCTGGGCACCGGCACGACCGACCCGCGTTATCCGCTGGTACGGGACGAGTCCGGCGCCGGCCGGCGGGCGCTCACCGGCCTGGACACCTGTGTGCTGGCCGGCGAGCGGGGCCCCTTCGGCAGCATTCCGCGCCGGATCGGCGACCGGGACGCGCCGAAGTCGGTACCGACGTCCTGGCCGATGGCGAAGCTCTCGGTCCGGTCGCTCGGCGAGGTGGCGCTCGGCGGCGGCGAGCCGGCCGAGTTGCAGCAGCTCAGCTGGGACACCGACGCCGGCACGATGACCGCCGTCGTCTACCGGCCGGCGGACGGGAGCGCCCCGGTGGTGTCGCCGGCCGACCGGGCCACCCCGTTGCAGACGTACCAGCTTCCGATCCCCAACCAGCCGCTGCTGGTGCTCAGCTGGCGGGCCACCCGGGACAGCTCGCTCTCCGTGCCGCCGGGCACCCCGCTGCTGGTGGAACGCCCCGGCCTGGTGGTCGTGCCGGAGCCGTCCCACACCCAGACCTACAGCCTCGCCAACACCGACAAAACCCACTACCGCTCAGTAAGCCCTCACCGCTAACCCCCACCCCACCCCACCCCACCCGGCCCGCCCCGGCCCGGCCCGGCCCGGCGATCTTGCACTTTCTGCTGCGACATAAGGCGCAAAAGGGTGCGCTTCGACAACCGAAAGTGCAAGATCGGCGCGCGGCGAGAGGGCGGGAGGGTGGCGGGAGGGCGGGAGGTCGCGCGGGGACGCGGCCGGGGTGGCGCGGACGCACGACGGCGGGCAGCCCCTGGGGGCGCCCGCCGTCGGTGGAGCCGGGGCTAGTTCTGGGCGGCCGTGTTGCTGGTGGGGGTCAGGTGGTCCGGGGTGGCGTCCAGGCGGGAGATCCAGCCGGTGACGTCACGGGCCACGTCCTGCGCGGTCAGGCCGAGGTCGGCGAGGATCTGCGCGCGGGTGCCGTGCGGGTGCCAGTCGGCCGGTACGCCCAGGTCCTTGAGCGGCACCCGGACGTCGGCGTCGCGCATCGCCTGGCCGATAGCGTCGCCGACACCGCCGACGCGGACGCCGTCCTCGACGGTGACCACCAGGCGGTGGCGGGCGGCCATGTCGACCAGCTCGGCCGGGACCGGACGCACCCAGCGGGGGTCGACCACGGTGACGCCGTAGCCGTGCTCGGCGACCCGGGCGGCGACCTCCATGCCCATCTGGCCGAAGGAACCGACGGCGACGAGAAGCACGTCGGTACGCGCCGACTCGGCCAGCACGTCGACGGTGCCGACCCGGCGCAGCGCCGGAAGGTCCGCGGCGACCGCGCCGGTCGGGAAGCGCAGGACCGTCGGGCCGTCGTCGGTGGCGACCGCCTCGCGCAGCTCCTCGCGGAGGGTGACGGCGTCACGGGGAGCGGCGATCCGCAGACCGGGCACCACCCCGAAGACCGACATGTCCCAGATGCCGTAGTGGCTGGGGCCGTCCGGGCCGGTGATGCCCGCCCGGTCCAGCACGAAGGTCACCGGCAGCTTGTGCATCGCCACGTCCAGCAGGACCTGGTCGAAGGCACGGTTGAGGAACGTGGCGTAGACGGCGACCACCGGGTGCAGGCCACCGAGCGCCAGGCCGGCCGCCGAGGTGGCGGCGTGCTGCTCGGCGATGCCCACGTCGTACACCCGCTCGGGGTACTTGCGGGCCAGCTTGGCGATGCCGGTCGGCTCGGCCATGGCGGCGGTGATGCCCACCACGTCGGGCCGATCGTCGGCGATGGCCAGCAGCTCGTCGGCGAAGACGTGGGTCCACTTCACCGAGGGTGCGGCCAGCAGCGTGCCGGTCTCCACGTCGAAGGCGCTGCTCGGGCCGTGCAGGCAGTCCGCCTCGTCCTCCTCGGCCGGACGGTAGCCGTACCCCTTGCGGGTCACGGCGTGCACGATCACCGGGCCGCCGAAGTTCTTCGCCGCGCGCAGGGCCGACTCGACGGCCGCTACGTCGTGCCCGTCCACCGGGCCGACGTACTTGATGCCCAGGTCCTCGAACATGGCCTGCGGGGCGACCGCGTCCTTGATGCCCTTCTTGACCGCGTGCAGCACCTCGTACATCGGCTTGCCGACCAACGGGGTGGAGCCGAGGGCGTCCTTGACCGTGTCGAGGACCTTCTCGTAGCCCGGGTTGAGTCGCAGCGAGGAGAGGTGGTCGGCCAGCCCGCCGATGGTGGGCGAGTAGGACCGGCCGTTGTCGTTGACCACGATGACCAGCGAGTTGCCGGCGGTGGCGATGTTGTTCAGCGCCTCCCAGCACATGCCGCCGGTGAGCGCGCCGTCGCCGACCACGGCCACGACGCTGCGCTGCTCACCGCGCAGGGCGTACGCCTTGGCCAGCCCGTCGGCGTAGGAGAGCGCGGTGGAGGCGTGCGAGTTCTCGATGAGGTCGTGCTCGCTCTCGGCCTGGCTGGGGTAGCCGGAGAGGCCACCGCGCTGGCGGAGCTTGTCGAAGCCGGCCTGCCGCCCGGTGAGGATCTTGTGCACGTACGCCTGGTGGCCCGTGTCGAACAGGAGCCGGTCCCGGGGGGAGTCGAAGACGCGGTGCATGGCCAGCGTCAGCTCGACCACGCCGAGGTTAGGCCCGACGTGCCCGCCGGTGCGGGAGACCTTGGCGATCAGGAAGTCCCGGATCTCGGCGGCGAGCACATCCAGCTCCTCGCCGGACATCCGCTTGACGTCCTGCGGACCTCGGACCGTCTCCAGCAGCCGACCGTGGTTGGCCGTGTCCTCTTCAACGCTCATGACCGGAGAGTCTATCGGCCGCCCGGTACTCCGCAGCCTGGCCCGAGCCGCTTGCCGCGGAGCAGCCCGCTGAGCACCTGGTCAGGCTGGCGGCAGCAGCAGTCCGACGCACTCGACGTGCTGGGTCATCGGGAACAGGTCGAAGCCGCGCAGCGCCGTCAGCCGCCAGCCCATCTCGGCGAAGGTGCGGACGTCCCGGGCGAAGGCGGCCGGATCACACGCCACGTACGCGACCGCCCGTGGACCGGCGGCGGCCAGGGCGCGCACCACCGGGGCGCCGGCGCCGGAGCGCGGCGGGTCGAGCACCACCACGTCGACCGGGCCGGTGATCCGTCGGCGGGCCAGCGCGGTCTCCACCCGCGCCGACACGACCTCGACGCGGGGCAGGTCGGCCAGGTTCTCCCGGGCGGCGGCGACACCCTGCGCGGAGGCCTCCACCAACGTCACCCGACCGGACGCGCCGACGCGGGCGGCCAGCCCGGCGGCGAACAGCCCGGCGCCCCCGTAGAGGTCCCAGGCGACCTCGCCCGGTCGGGGGTCCAGAAGCTCCAGCACGGCCGTGTTCAGCGTGTCGGCCGCCGCCGGGTGCACCTGCCAGAACGCGGACGCGGGCAGCGCCCAGTCCCGCCCGGCGGCCACCTCACGGACCTCGGTGGGCCCGCTCACCGGGGTGACGACCCCGTCGCGGACCTCGGCGACGCTCACGTCCCCGCCGCCGCTGACGACGGTCTCCACCGCCTCCGCTGCCGGCCAGCGCGCACCGGCCGGACTGAGCACCGCAAGCTGCTGGATGGCCGGGTGGGCGATGCGGCAACGGTCGATCGGCACGACCTCGTGCGAGCGGTGTTTGAGCAGGCCCGCCCGGTCGGCGGCGTCAACCGCGTAGCGGACCCGGGTACGCCAGCCGAGCGGTCCGCCCGGGAGCGCCTCCACCTGCACGCCGAGCCGATCCAGCTCGACGTCGGTGAGCCCGCCGAGACGGGCCAACTGCTCCCGCACCACGGCGGTCTTCCAGGCCAACTGCGCGGCCGGGGCGACGTGTTGCAGGTCGCACCCGCCGCAGGCGCCCGGCTTCGCGTACGGGCAGGGCGGCTGCACCCGGTCCGGCGAGGGGTCCAGCACGGTCACGGCGTCGGCCCGGACGAACCCCCGGTGCACCTCGGTGACCTCGGCGATCACCCGTTCCCCGGGCAGCGCGTGGCGGACGAACACCACCTGCCCGTCCACCCGGGCGACACAGTGCCCGCCGGGGGCCACCGCGTCGACGGTCAGTTCGACCCGCTCCGCCTCGCCGAGGCCCCGCTCGGCCGTCGAAACCGAGGCCGAGGCCGATGCCGATGCCGAGGCCGGGGCCGGGGCCGTGGCCGCAGCCGCAGCCGCACCCGCGGTCGTACGCTCAGTCACGGCTCTCTCCCAGCGTCTCGCCGCCCGCCGGGGTGGCCTCGCCGGGCGGCGGCGCGGCCACCGCCGCCGGCACGGTGCCCCGGGGTCCACGCGCCGGCGTGTTGGAGAGCGTGGCGTCGAGCCGGTCCAGGTTCTTGCTGGCGGTCGAGGCGAGCTGCCACGGCACGCTGACCACCATGACCCCCGGTTCGAAGAGCAGCCGGCCCTTGAGGCGCAGCGCGCTCTGGTTGTGCAGCAGGTTCTCCCACCAGCGACCCACCACGTACTCGGGGATGAAGACGGTGACCACGTCGCGCGGCGACGTACGGCGGGTGGAGGCGACGAAGTCCAGGATCGGTCGGGTGATCTCCCGGTACGGCGAGTCGACGACGGTGAGCGGGATCGCCATCTCCCGCCGTTCCCAGTCGGCCTGCAGGTCGCGGGTGTCCTTCTCGTCCACGTTGACGGTCACCGCGGTCAACGTGTCCGGGCGGGTGGCCCGGGCGTACGCGATGGCCCGCAACGTCGGCTGGTGCAGCTTGCTGACCAGCACGATCGCGTGGTTGCGGGCGGGCAGCACGCCCCGGCTCTCGTCCGGCGGGGTCAGTTCGGCGGCGACCCGGTCGTAGTGCCGGCGGATGGCCAGCATCAGCGCGTAGATCACCGCCATCGCGGCGATCGCGATCCACGCGCCGAGCAGGAACTTGGTGATCAGGACGATCACCAGCACCGTGCCGGTCAGGCCCATGCCGAACGTGTTGATGGCCCGGGAGCGGTGCATCCGCTTGCGGGCCTCCGGGTCCCGCTCGGTGCGCAGCCGCCGGTTCCAGTGCCGGATCATGCCGGCCTGGGAGACGGTGAACGAGACGAACACCCCGACGATGTAGAGCTGGATGAGCCGGGTCACCTCGGCCTGGAAGCCGACGATCAGGACGATCGCGAAGAGGGCGAGGAACGTGATGCCGTTGGAGAAGGCCAGCCGGTCGCCCCGGGTGTGGAACTGGCGGGGCAGGTAGCGGTCCTGGGCGAGGATCGAGCCGAGCACCGGAAAGCCGTTGAACGCGGTGTTCGCGGCCAGGAAGAGGATGAGCGCGGTCATCCCGGCCACCACGTAGAGCAGGATCGAGCCGGCGCCGAAGACCGTCTCGCCGAGCTGGGTGGTGACCGTCTTCTGCACGTACCCCTCGGGGCCCGAGACGATCTGCAGGGCGGGGTCCTCGACGAACTGCAGGTGGGTCAGCCGGGCCAGCCAGATGATCCCGACGAGCAGGCTCACCGCGATCGCGCCCAGCAGCAGCAGTGTGGTGGCGGCGTTGCGGCTCTTCGGCGCCTTGAACGCGGGGACGCCGTTGGAGATCGCCTCGACGCCGGTGAGCGCGGCCGCGCCCGAGCTGAACGTCCGCAGCAGCAGGAAGATCAGCGCGAAGCCGGTCACGCTGTGCTCGGCCTGGATGACCAGGTCGGCGCTGGGCGCGCGGAGGTCGTCGCCCAGGACGAAGACGCGGAACAGCCCGGTGAGCAGCATTCCGCCCATCACGATCACGAAGCCGTAGGTGGGGATGGCGAAGGCGGTACCCGACTCGCGCAGCCCGCGCAGGTTGACGGCGGTCAGCAGGATCACCGCGAGGACCGCGATCATGACCTTGTGGGTGGCCACGAACGGGACCACCGAGCCGAGGTTGGCCACCCCCGAGGAGACGGACACGGCCACCGTGAGCACGTAGTCGACCAGCAGGGCGCTGGCCACGCCGATGCCGAACTTGGGGCCGAGGTTGACCGTGGCCACCTCGTAGTCGCCGCCGCCGGAGGGGTAGGCGTGCACGTTCTGCCGGTAGCTGGCCACCACCGTGAGCATCACCACGACGACCGCGAAGGCGATCCACGGGGAGAACACGAACGCCGACGCCCCGGCGATCGACAGGGTCAGCAGGATCTCGTCAGGCGCGTACGCGACGCTGGACAGCGCGTCGGAGGCGAACACGGGCAGCGCGATGCGCTTCGGCAGGAGGGTGTGCTGCAGGCGGTCGGACCGGAACGGTCGACCGAGGAGCAGCCGCTTCAGCAGCGAGGTGGGACTGGCCACGAACGCCAAGAGTACGACCACCACGGTGCGAACGCGGGGGTGGGCGATCATCGCCGTGCACGGCGGCGGGGTACGGTCGGTCCCCGCTCTCGACCGGGACGTGGCAGGCTCGCACTCGAAGGCCACCGGTAGCGGGAACGGTACGCACCTTGGGAGGGACAGCGTGCACGTCGTGATCATGGGATGTGGGCGGGTCGGGTCGACCCTCGCCCACAGCCTGGAGTCCCGGGGACACTCGGTGGCGGTGATCGATCAGGACGCCGACGCCTTCCGCCGGCTCGGCCCCGACTTCGCCGGCATCACGGTGACCGGGGCGGGCTTCGACGGCGAGGTGCTGCGCCAGGCCGGCATCGAGCGGGCGGACGCCTTCGCGGCGGTCTCCAGCGGCGACAACTCCAACATCATCTCGGCCCGCCTGGCCCGCGAGACCTTCGGCGTGTCCCGGGTCGCGGCCCGGATCTACGACCAGCGCCGGGCGCAGGTGTACGAGCGCCTCGGCATCCCCACCGTGGCAACGGTGCGGTGGACGGCCGACCGGATGCTGCGGCACCTGGTGCCCGAGGGCAACGTGGAGATCTTCCGCGACCCGACCAGCACCGTGTCGATCGTCGAGGTCCCGGTGCACCGGGAGTGGATCGGTCACCCGGTGCACGTGCTGGAGCAGTCCTCGGGTGCGCGGGTCGCCTACCTGATCCGCTTCGGCATCGGAACGCTGCCCACCGCGTCCACCCTCGTGCAGGAGGGTGACCAGGTGTTCATGCTGGTCAGCGACGACATCGTGGCCGCGGTCACGGCGGTGGCGGCAACGCCGCCGGAAGGAGGGCACTGAGCCATGCGGATCGCCATCGCCGGCGCCGGCAACGTGGGCCGTTCGATCGCCCAGGAGCTGATCGAGAACGGCCACCAGGTGATGCTGATCGAGCGTCAACCGAAGATGCTCCGACCGGACCGGGTGCCCGCCGCCGAGTGGGTGCTCGCCGACGCGTGCGAGGTGGCCAGCCTGGAGGAGGCGAACGTCGCCGGCTGTGACGTGGTGGTCGCCGCCACCGGCGACGACAAGACCAACCTGGTGCTGTCGCTGCTGGCCAAGACCGAGTTCGCGGTGCCCCGCGTGGTCGCCCGGGTCAACCGGGCGGAGAACGAGTGGCTCTTCACCGAGCAGTGGGGCGTCGACGTCGCGGTGAGCAAGCCCCGGGTGATGGCCGCCCTGGTCGAGGAGGCGGTCACCGTCGGCGACCTGGTCCGGCTCATGACGTTCCGGCAGGGCGAGGCCAACCTGGTCGAGATCACCCTGCCGCCGACCGCCCCGTACGTCGGTCAGCCCCTGCACGCGGTGCCGCTGCCCCGCGACTCCGCCCTGGTGGCGATCCTGCGCGGCAAGCGTGTCCTGGTGCCCAGCCCGGACGACCCCATCGAGGCCGGCGACGAGTTGATCTTCGTTTGTACGGCCGAGGTGGAGGACGACGTGCGCGCGGTCATCCTCGGCCCGGACAGCGTCGAGCGGACCCGCGGCTCACGCTGAGCCGTCCCCGGCGCCGGCCCTGCTCAGGCGCCGGGCAGCGGGGTGGGCTGCGGCTCCCGGGTGACCCGGCGCACCGTCCAGACGGTGATGAGCAGCAACAGCGCGTACGGCGGATAGCCCAGCGCCAACCGGGCCACGCCCAGCGCGGTGTCCTGGTGGGCCAGGTAGAGCCCGGCCTGCACGCCCACCTTGGCGAGCCACACCACGCCCCAGAGCACGGTCAGCCGGGTGAAGATGCGGACCAACTTCGGGTCGGTCCGCCACTCGGAACGGCCCTTGGCGACCAGCACCGACCAGATCCAACCGACGAGGGGCTGTCGGACGGCCGCCGAGATCAGCAGGGCGATGCCGTAGCCGATGCCGTACAGGATGCCGGGCAGGTAGAAGTCGCGCTCATCGCCGGTACGCCACGCGATGGCGGCGCCGATGCCGACGCCGAACAGACCGTTGACCGCATGTCGGATCGGCCGGCGCTGGGCCAGCCGCAACCCGGCGATCAGCAGCGCGACGGCCACCGAGGCGATCACGGCGGGCCGCAGGTCACCGATGATGTTGGCGACCACGAAGACGACCACCGGGATGCTCGACTCGACCAGCCCACGCCAGCCGCCGAGCTGGTCGGCCATCTGCTCGGCGATCGTCGGCAGCGCCTCGTCGTCCTCGGCAGGAGTCTCCGGCTGTGCCGCCCGGTCCTGTCCCGTCGTCATGACCGGCCTTCCGTCCCCGGCGCCGTCACTTCGGCGAGTCCAGCTCGTAGTACGGGTTGTAGATGACCTTGCGGTCGTCGCGCATCGCCACCCGGCCACGAGCGGTCAGGTGCCGCCCCGGCTCGATCCCGGAGATGTGCCGCCGGCCCAGCCAGACCAGGGTGACGACGTCGCTGCCGTCGTACAGGTCGGCCTCCAGGGTGGGCAGGTTGGTGCGCGGCGTGTAGACCACGGTGCGCAGCCGACCGGCGACCGAGACCAGTTGACCCCGGGAGCACTGCTGGGCCAGGACGCCACCGCACTCGGCGCTCTCCTGCCGCAGCTCCTGCGCGTCGATCTCGGCCTCGCTGGCGGTGAACCGTTGCAGGATGCGCCGCAGCGACACCTTGCTCTCGTCGGTCGTCATGACCTCCGCGTCACCCTCTCCACGCTCGCCGGGACCAGCCCGGCTCCGGCGACGCCGGAACCGTCCCGCCAGCGTACGCCGACGGGGTCGGTTCCGGCGGGCCGGGACGCGGTCGTTCAGACCTGGCGGGGCTCGCTGGACGCGTCCTCGGCCTGGTCGGCCATCTCGCGGGGCAGTCGCAGCGGCAACGGCTCACGGACCGGCTTCGCCTCCTGGCCACGGTCGACCACCAGGCCTTCCAGGCACTCGGCGAGCGGGCCCGAGCTGGCCGAATCGGTGGCCGCCGGCCCCTGGAAGACGCCACGGACCATCCAGCGCGGCCCGTCGACGCCGACGAACCGCAGGTTGGTCGGGCCGTCCGGGGTCCGTACCTGGGCGTGCAACTCCGTGCCGTACTCGCCGTCGACCTCCTGCGCGGAGGCGCCGTCCCGCAGCAGCGACTGCCGGATCTCCTCGCGCACCTCGTCCCAGATCCCCTCGGACCGGGGGGCCGCGAAGACGCCGAGCTGCAACGCGTTGTCCCCGTGCACCAGCACGACCTGCTGGATCACGCCCTGCGGGTCGGCCTGCACCCGCACCTCCACCTCGGCGACCGCCGGAATGTGCAGGCTGCCCAGGTCGAGCCGCTGCACCTCGTCGTCAACCTCGGAGATGTCGTACGGCCCGCGCACCAGCGCCGCCGCCGCGCCGCCCTCGTCGAGGACCTCGGTGCCCCGCTCGTCGCGGGTGTGCCGCCCGGCGTCGGCCCGCTTTCGGGAGAAGATCACTGCGCCCACCCTCCGCTGTTCACGATCACCCTGCCACTTCTTCCGTCTGCCCGCCGGCCGGCGACGGCACCAGCTGAGCGTGCCCACCGGTCGAACCGTGCCCGCCGGTACCACGCGTGGACCCGGGCAGCTCGGCCACCGGCTCGAACCGCGCCCGTGCCACGCGCTGGATCACGAGCTGGGCGATCCGGTCCCCGCGAGAGATCTTCGCGGGCGTGTCCCGATCATGGTTGATCAGGTTGACCATGATCTCACCCCGATAGCCGGCGTCGACCGTACCGGGCGCGTTGAGCACCGTCACGCCGAGCCTGGCCGCCAGGCCGGACCGGGGATGGACCAGGCCCACGTAGCCGTCCGGCAGGGCGACGGCCACGCCGGTGGGCACCAGGGCGCGGCCGCCGGGCGGCAGCTCCACGTCCGCGGCGGCCACCAGGTCGGCCCCGGCATCGCCGGGATGGGCGTACGTGGGCATCGGCAGCTCGGCATCGAGCAGCCGTACGGGCACGGGTACGACGTCGGTCACGGGTCCCCTCTTCGGTCCGGTTGTCTCCGGTGACCCTGCCATCCTGCCGGTTGGCCGGCCCGCCGTGCGCCGTACCCTCGCAGGAGTGAGCATGTCGCCCTCCCCGTCCGCCGATCGGCCAGGGGTTCCGGCCCGCCCGGCGTACGCCGAACGGCTGGACCTGCCCTGGTGGCTGTGGCTGATCAGCCTGGTGGCCGCCGGACTGCTGGCGGTCGAGATCTGGATGGGTGGCTCCGGCGCCCGCGCCTGGGTGCCCTTCGCCGTGCTGCTGCCGGTCACCGCCGTCGGGCTGTGGTGGCTGGGCCGGATCGGGGTGGCGGTCGTCGACGGTGAGCTGCGGGTGGATGACGCCCGGCTGCCGGCGCGCTTCGTGGGCGACGTGGTCCCGTTGGACGCCTCCGGGCGTCGTGAGGTGCTGGGCGTGGGCGCGGACCCGCTCGCCTTCGTGGTGCAGCGGCCGTGGATCAGCGGCGCGGTGCAGGTGGTGCTCGACGACCCGGCCGACCCGACCCCGTTCTGGGTGGTGAGCAGCCGGCGTCCGGTCGAGTTGGCCGAGGCGCTGCTGGCCGCGCGGGACGCCGCCAGGCCCGCCGACACCAGGCCCGCCGACACCACGGCCGGCGAGCCGGGCTGAACGCCGCCCAGGGCCCGCTCAGGTGCCCGTGGGCGGGCCGGGCAGGGCCGGCGGTGACGCCGGCCGGGCGATGCCGCGACGACGCAGGTCCGCCTGGAGCTGGTCGGCCATCTGGCGGGTGGCCCGGCGGTTCAGGAAGCTGGCCACCGCCGCGCCCGTGAGGAACGGCCCGAGGGTGGTGAGGTTGCGGCCGAAGCGCCGCAGCAGCATGTCCCGCATCTCCTTGCGGGCGGCGGTGCCGAGCACCGCGCCGACCCCCACGCCGGGCACCATCGGGTTGACCCCGCGCTGAGTGGCCCAGGAGTGCACCAGGGCCACCGCCCGCTGACTGCCGGCGTCGGGCAACGACACGCCGTGGATCTCGTGCAGCTCACCGATCAGTTTCAGCTCCACCGCCACAACGGCGACGGTCTCGGCGGCGAGCAGCACGGGCGCGGAGAGCAGCGTGGGCGCCACCGTCCACTCGACGGCGGCGACTCCCCCGCCGGCCGCGCCGATCCCGGCCGTGGTGCGGGAGGCGTTGCGGATCAGTCGCTCGGCCAGGGCGGCGTCGTCCAGGCCGGGGAAGTGTCGACGCAGGGTGGCCAGGTCCCGGACCGGCACGTGCGGGGCTATCTCGGCCACCGTGTCGACCATCCAGCGCACCGCGGCACGGGGCTTGAACAGGTCGGAGATGCCCCGGCTGCGGGCCTGGGACACCATCCGGGTGAGTAGTTGGCGTCGCCGGGCTGGCGCGATGTCGTCCTCGGTCAACGCCGCGACGGTGGCGCCGAGGTCGTCCGCGCCGCCGTCGGTGGTGTCGCCTCGATCGCTCATGGGTGGAACCTCCCGGTGCTGTGGCTACCCGCTACGAGTCAAGCAGGTACCCACCGGCGTCGCACGCCTACACCGGTAGCGGCGGCCCCGATCAGGAGGCCGCCGCCGGTGTCGTGCGTGTCAGACGCACTCTCGGCAGATCAGCTCGCCGTTGCGCTCGACCGCCAGCTGGCTGCGATGGTGGACCAGGAAGCAGCGGGCACAACGGAACTCGTCCTGCTGCATCGGTAGCACCTTGACAGTGAGCTCCTCGTCGGCCAGGTCGGCACCGGGCAGCTCGAAGCTCTCGGCGACCTCGGCCTCGTCGACGTCCACCGCGCCCGACTGTGAGTCGACGCGCCGGGCCTTGAGCTCTTCCAGGCTGTCCTCGCCGAGGTCGACCTCGTCGCGACGCGGGGCGTCGTAGTCGGTGGCCATCGGATGTCACTCTCCCATATCGATGTTGTCGCTTCCGGTTGTAACGCCGGACGACGCTGTTTCGGTTCCGCTGGCCGGCAACCACTTGTGTCGGGCACCCGACCCGCGGACCGTACGGGTCGGGACCGCTGGGGCCACTCCCCTGCGAGCGCGGAACCTTACCCCCCCTTGGGCGAGGCATGTATACCGCCCTTGCGGCTGAGATGTACGCCCCCGCACGCGAAGTTGTTCCCAATGTGATTCAGGCGACACGAAGATAGGGGTAGTAGTACCCGGTTCGCGGTCGGCGCGCCGGCATGTCGGACTGTTTCCACGCGACGGCCGGACAACCGTTAACCTCAGCGGCGTATTCGACGGCCGGCGGTCAGCGCGATCGTTGGCGGCCGCCACCACCCACCTCAGCTCCGGGGAGCGCCCAGATGAGTTTTGCGCGAGTGCGAGCACTCGTCGTCGTCGGCCTGCTGGGGGTCCTGGCGCTGGCGTTCGTGATCACCGCGATCGTCCGGGACAGCCAGGGCAAGGCCGGGGCGGCGGGCAGCTGCCCGGACGGCTGGCCGCTGGCCGACGTCACCCTGCACGAGACCAAGGACGTCAAGATCAACGTCCTGAACGCGACCGACGAGCCGGGCCGGGCGAGCGCCGTCGCCGACGACTTCCGGAACCGCAAGTTCCAGGTCAAGAAGGTCGGCAACGCGCCCAAGGGCATCGACGACGTGGCCGTGCTGAAGTTCGGCCCCAAGGGTGTCAGCTCCGCCCACCTGCTGAAGGCGTACTTCCTGGACAACGCCGATCCGGTCTACGACCCCAAGCGCACCGACGACACCGTGGACGTGGTGTTGGGCAACGGCTTCCAGCAGCTCGCCACCACCACCGAGGTCAACCAGTCCCTCGGCGACCTGGGCCCGCCGGTCGCGCCGCCGGGTTCCTGCCCGTCCCCCGGCCCCAAGAAGTGACGGCCTGACCGGCAGTCCCACCTTAGGGGCCGCCGGAGGCGTCCAGGGCGGCCAGCCGGTCGTGCAGCCCGGCGAAGAGGGCCGGCGGGGCCGCGATCACCAGGTCCGGGCCCGCCGGGCGACCGGCCAGGCCGGCCACCCGGGCGCCCGCCTCGGCGGCGACCAGGCCTCCGGCGGCCTGGTCCCAGGCCGACAACCCCTTCTCGAAGTACGCGTCCAGCCGCCCCTCCGCGACCATGCAGAGGTCCAGCGCGGCGGCGCCGAGGCGACGGATGTCACGTACCGAGGCGATCAGTCCGGCCACCACCGACGCCTGGTGCGCCCGACGGCCGGCGTCGTAGCCGAAACCGGTGCCGACCAGCGCCTGCCCCAGGTCGGTCTCACCCGAGCAGCGCAGCCGGACACCGTCGCGCCACGCCCCGCCGCCGGCCGTGGCGGTCCACTCCTCACCGGTGTGCACGTTGCGCACCACGCCGGCGACCACCGTCCCGTCCACCTCGGCGGCCAGCGACACCGCGCTGTACGGCAACCCGTAGAGGTAGTTCACGGTGCCGTCGATCGGGTCGACGATCCACCGCACCCCGCCCGGTGCCACCGGACCGGTGTCCGTCGTGCCGTACTCCTCGCCGAGGACCGCGTCCCCCGGTCGCAGCCGGCGCAGGGCGTCGAGGACCTGGCGCTCGACGGCCCGGTCGGCGGCCGTGACCACGTCGGTGACCGTGCTCTTGGTCGCCGCCACGGAAACTCCCTCGACCCGCATCCGGTACGCGGTCGACGCGGCGTCCCGCGCCACCTCGATCGCGATCGCCAACAATTCCCGCGTTAACGGTGCCGAACGGTCCATTCCAGGGTCCCCTTCCGGCACGACCGGGGCGTTGCGGGCCGTGCGCGAGTATCATCCTTACAAAGTCCACATCTGCGCCGAATCGGCGGTCCCGCCGCCGTTACGCCGTGCGGCGCAGGATGATCGCCGCAGACGGCGTTACAATTCACCCCTACCCACGCGCCGCGGGCCGCCGAGACCACCGGCCGGCCCGGGACACGGGGGTTCCTCAACCACATCGCCCGGCCCGGTTGACCCGCCGTGCCGGACGACCCGGCCGTGCCCGCTCTTCGCCTCCGGAAGGTCATTCGTGACAGAACCCCGCCAGCCCGGCGCCGACGTTCGCTCGCTCACCGACACCCTGATCGCCCATGCGCAGAGCGCTGGCGGTCAGCTCACGTCGGCTCAGCTCGCGCGCACCGTCGAGACCGCCGAGGTGACTCCGGCCCAGGCCAAGAAGATCCTGCGGGCGCTCTCCGAGGCGGGAGTGACCGTGGTGGTGGACGGCTCGGCCAGCACCCGCCGCCGGGTCGCCGCAGCTCGCTCGACGACCCCGGCGTCCCGAGCCACCACCGCCAAGACGACCAAGAAGGCCGCCGCGCCCGCCCCGAAGCAGGCGCCCGCCTCCGACGAGGCGGCGGCGACGCCCGCCCCGCGCAAGGTGGCCGCTCGCAAGACCGCCGGGGTCGCCGCCGCGGCAGCCACCCCGGCCAAGGCGACCAAGTCCACCCGCGCGACCAAGGCCACCGTGGCCGCGGCGGCCGGCGCCAAGCCGGTCAAGGCAGCCGGCAAGGGCGAGGGCGCCGAGGGTGAAATCGACCCGGAGGAGCTCGCCGCCACCATCGAGGACGTGGTGGTCGAGGAGCCGGCCGAGCTGGCCCAGGCCGCCGAGACCGACGCCGCCGCGTCGGCCACCGACAACGACTTCGAGTGGGACGACGAGGAGTCCGAGGCGCTCAAGCAGGCTCGGCGCGACGCCGAGCTGACCGCCTCCGCCGACTCCGTGCGGGCGTACCTGAAGCAGATCGGCAAGGTCCCGCTGCTCAACGCCGAGCAGGAGGTGGAGCTGGCCAAGCGGATCGAGGCCGGGCTCTACGCCGCCGAGCAGCTGCGCGCGGCCGACGAGGGCGAGGAGAAGCTCGCCCGGGAGATGGTCCGCGACCTGGGCTGGATCTCCCGCGACGGCGAGCGCGCCAAGAACCACCTGCTCGAGGCGAACCTCCGTCTGGTCGTGTCCCTGGCCAAGCGGTACACGGGACGCGGCATGGCCTTCCTCGACCTCATCCAGGAGGGCAACCTCGGTCTCATCCGGGCGGTCGAGAAGTTCGACTACACCAAGGGCTACAAGTTCTCCACGTACGCCACCTGGTGGATCCGGCAGGCCATCACCCGCGCCATGGCCGACCAGGCCCGCACCATCCGTATCCCGGTGCACATGGTCGAGGTCATCAACAAGCTCGGCCGCATACAGCGTGAGCTGCTCCAGGACCTGGGCCGCGAGCCCACTCCGGAGGAACTGGCCAAGGAGATGGACATCACACCCGAGAAGGTGCTGGAGATCCAGCAGTACGCTCGGGAGCCCATCTCGCTGGACCAGACCATCGGCGACGAGGGCGACAGTCAGCTCGGTGACTTCATCGAGGACTCCGAGGCCGTGGTCGCCGTCGACGCCGTCTCGTTCTCGCTCCTGCAGGACCAGCTCCAGCAGGTGCTGCAGACGCTCTCCGAGCGTGAGGCGGGCGTCGTACGGCTGCGCTTCGGCCTGACCGACGGTCAGCCGCGGACGCTGGACGAGATCGGGCAGGTCTACGGGGTGACCCGGGAGCGGATCCGCCAAATCGAGTCCAAGACGATGTCCAAGCTGCGACACCCGTCCCGGTCACAGGTTCTCCGGGATTACCTGGACTGAGCCTGTTTCGTCAACCGAACGTGTCGTTTTGACCACCTGGCGTGCAACGCCAGGTGGTGATCGTCCGGATACACGAATGTGATCGTTGACGTGGCACCCTGGGTTCACGGCACACTGTCCCTGCCATGTGTGACCTCGGTCCCCCGCGGGCACACAGGGAAGGCAAGGCCCAGCACGGGTGTTGCACGATAGGTGAGCAACGACCGAAGAGATTGTTCATCGGTGACGACCAGAGGAGGAAGGCGATGACCCCGACCCTCACGCCGCCGCCCGAGACGGTGGCTCCCCCAGCCGCCGATGAACGGTGCGACCGCTGCAATGCTGCCGGCAAGCTCCGTATCTCTCTCTCGGGTGGGAGCGAGTTGGTGTTCTGTGGGCACCACGCGAACAAGTACGCGGAGGATCTCGTGAAGATCACCGTTCGGTTCGCGACGGACCCCGAGTTCACCTGGCGTGGCGCCGATCTGATGGCGAACTAAGTCCGCGACCGACATAGCCGACCGGAGGTACCCCACACGGGGTGCCTCCGGTCGGCTTTTCCCTGCCCAGCCCTGCCCAGCGCCCGCCAATATCCACGCAACTTCGGGGATATTGCTGATTCCGACGCGCGAGAGGCAGCAACATCCCCGAAGTTGCGCAGATCTTGGGCACCGGGCCCTCCCCGCGCCCCGCGCCGCCGCGCGCCCCGCGC